>CALTAJ010000001.1 GCA_943842245.1 uncultured Flavobacteriaceae bacterium | reverse complement strand
CTACTTTTAGTGAGGCGATGGCTTCAGCTCCAACGATTAACATAACAGGGGAGGTATCCAATGTTGCGATGACCGCATCAACTACTGCTGATGTATGGACCTATCCTTGGACGGTCTCGACCACCACTAGTGGCATTGTCTCAGCTACCGTAGCAGGAACGGATGTCTCAGGCAAAGCCTACGCAGGAACCACTAGTATCACTTTCACCATTGATAATACAGCACCTACCATTACTCTAGTAGAAAATGATGCAGATAATGTTTTAACTGTTGGTGAGACGGTATTGCTAACAGCAGGTGTCGATGAAACCATTTCGGGTACCCCAACCCTAACTATAATTACTTCTGGAGGAAGTAATGATTTCGGCATGACTTCTTCTGGTGGTAGTTGGACCTATTCCTACTCTCCACCTAGTTATAGCGGAGTAGTCACTTTTACCGTTGAAATGATTGACGTTGCTGGAAATGCTGCTTCTACTACAATTTCCCTTAATGTAGATACAATAACACCTACTATAGTTAACATTAGAAGCCCAATGACTAATGGAACTTATACGGATTATGATGGGAATAATGCTCAATCAGATACGGTAACTTTAACTGTAACTTTTTCTGAATCTGTAATTGTAACAGATACTCCAAGACTCTTATTAAACACTACTCCTGATTCTTATGTATATTATTTTGATGGATCTGGTACAACTACTTTGACATTTAATGGCATAGTTGAGCAAGAGGTTAGTTCAAGTGATTTAAATATTACAGCTTTGGAACTTAATGGAGGAACGATAGTTGATTCTTCTTCCAGTACAGCCAGTTTAACTCTTGCTTATGTCACTTCCAATACTACAAATCTTGCCGATAGTAAAGATATTGTTTTAGACGCTAAAAATCCTACTCTATCAAATTACGCTCTTTCTGATAATAATAATTTAGCACCAATTGCAACCTCCGCAGTTAATGATGGTGATGTAGCAACTTTTAGTTTTGAATCGGATAAAGAATTATTGGCAAGTAGTCTCACAGTGACCTTTACTGGATTTACCCCCACATTAACCACTGTTTTAAATACAGCTCTTGGTGGAGGTCAATATAAGCATGAATTTTCATTTACTGTTTCAAATACATTTCCTGAAGGAGATGTCTTATTTGAATTTAGTGCTACAGATCAAGTAACATCAACCGGTGTACCTGTTGGAAACCCTACTGGTATAGTTGATAATGATATTTTTCTAGATAGAATTGTGATTAACAGAACCGCGCCTACAATTACAAGCAATGCCAATTTAGCTTCTGATGAAAATTCAACCACTGGACCTACTATAACAGCAAGTGAAGGTGTCGTTTTTTCTATAATTGGAGGAGCTGATCAAGCTTTAATTTCTATTAATCAGCAATTAGGTAACCTAACGTTTAACTCCGCTCCTGATTTTGAAGTTCCTGTAGATGCTGGAGCAGATAATACCTATGAAATTATCGTAAAAGCCATTGACCAGGTGGGACTCACGGTAACCCAAACGGTCACTATTCAAATCAATGATCTTAACGACACTTTTGGAGTACAAGCACTACAAACAGATGTTCAAACCACTGAATCGGCAGAAACAGCAACTATTGGGTTTGTATTAATAACTCAGCCTACAGCTAATGTAACAATTGGACTAAGTCTCTCAGATACTACTGAAGGGAGCCTTTCAACGACTCAACTTACATTTACTCCTGAGAGTTGGAATGTTACTCAAATAATAACGATAACAGGTGTGGATGATGGTCTTGCTGATGGTGATGTGATCTATCAACTTATTACTACCAATTCAGTCTCTGACGATGTTACCTATAATGGGCTTGTAATTGATAATGTTACCCTTACTAATATCGATGATGAGATCGATTCTGACGGAGATGGGTTTTTTGATTATCAGGATGCCTTCCCTAATGATTCTTCTGAATGGTTGGATACAGATAATGATGGTATAGGAAACAATACTGACTTTGATGACGATGGAGATGGTATTAGCGATGTGTATGAAAAAATGCTTGAAACAGATCCTTTAGATGTTAATAGCACTCCATCTGATTTTAATGGTAATGGCATACCCGATGCACTAGAAGACAGTGATGGTGATGGCTTGTTTGATAATATAGACCAATTTCCTTTAGATCCAACTCGATCTCTAGACAATGATGGAGACGGAATTTCAGATACTGATGATCCTGACGATGATGATGATGGTATTCTAGATGATCAGGATGATTTTCCTTTAGACAGTAGATATAACACAGACACAGATAACAACGGTATCCCTAATTTAATCGATCCTGATGATGATGGAGATGGGTATGATGACGATGAGGATGTCTTTCCCCTTGATGGGACAGAACATGAAGATACTGATTTAGATGGTATAGGAAACAACGCTGATACCGATGATGATGGAGATGGTATAATGGATGTTGCAGAAGATGAATTTATAACGATTAGACAAAACTATAAAGTTGAGATTCAAGGTAGTAATAAGTCTAATTTTGTTCCCTTACCTAAAATTCCAATTGAGAGAAAAAACGTTGGAAAATGGAAGATTAGAAAGAGAATTTCTGGAGGAGCCGATAGGGATAAATTTAAAATCAAAGGAGGTGAACCTGCCTCTCGAAAAGAGACTGCTCAGCAAAAAGCAGAGGAATCTGAAGGTTATTTAGTATTTATAAATCCTCCTGATATAAATAATCCAACGGATCATAACAGAGACAATATTTATGAGGTAGAGGTTTCTTACATCAATACCATTGGTGGTGATGAGAGGGTTCCAGAACCAGAAAACAAAGGTGAAATTAAAGCAAATGGCTTTGAATTAAAAGTTATTGAGTTAAAGTCAAATCCAATTCCACTAGAAGAAGCAGCGAGCTTTGAGATTACATCAGATTTAGATGGGGATTTAATCAATAATTCTCTTGATAGTGATGATGATGGTGATGGTATACTGTCATTATTTGAAAAAGGTGGTGTGCTTTTGAGTGAGGAAGATGTTCTTCTCGATACCGATGGAGACGAATATGTTGACTTTCAAGACCCTGATGATGATAATGATGGGATATTTACTCAACACGAATACAGTGACCCTGATGGTAATGGAGCACCTGATGATGCCGTTGATTCTGATGGTGACGGTACTCCAGATTATTTGGATCAGGACGACGATAATGATGGGATAGACACTTTTAATGAATTGCCAGATCAAGACGGTGACGGTAATTCTTCTGACGCACTTGATTTTGACGGAGATGGTATACCAGACTATTTAGACACAGATGATGATAATGACGGATTAACAACCATAGTTGAAGGGTTAAAAGATACTGATGTTGACGGCACTCCAGATTATCATGATTTAGATGATGAGAACGATGGTGTTGATACTATAAATGAATTAAATGATTTAGGTCAACCACTAGATACTGATGGAGACGGTGTAATTGATCCTTTAGATATTGATGATGACGGTGATGGGTTAAATACTCTATTAGAAGACGTTAATGGTAATGGTGATCCAAGAGATGATGATACGGATAGTGACGGTAAAGCTAATTATCTAGAATCTTCATTATTAGATCAGGATGATGATGGAGTAGTAGATCAGTTTGATTCAGTAGATGACGACCCTTATAACGATCAAGATGGAGATGGTTATCCAAACCTTGATGAAAAACTTGCTGGGACCAATCCTTTAGATCCGAATAGCTTTCCTCAAGGCTTTGATAATCCTGCTCTTAGAGCCTCTGTCGATATTGTAAGTTTCTTCTCACCTAATAGTGATGGAGTAAACGATACTTGGCAAGTAAAAGAAATTGATCGTTATCCAAATAATCAGGTATGGATCTTTACTCGAACAGGCTATGAGGTGTTTAATACTCAGAACTATAGAAACGACTGGTCAGGTACTCAAAACGGTAATCCACTACCTGAGGGTAGTTATTACTATCGTATTGATCTTGATGGTAACAGTACAGTAGATTTTGAAGGATGGCTTTATTTAACAAGATGATGATGAAAAGACTATTATTCTTTATTGGTTTAGCTTTTATTCCACTGATAGTTTTTAGTCAGCAGGAAAGCTACTATACTTTGTATCGCTATAATATGAATGTTATTAACCCTGCCTACGCTGGAGCTTTAGGAAAGAATGTCTTTGCCTTCACTTCAAGAAGACAATGGTCTTCTATGCAAGATGCACCCTCTACACTTGCCTTTTCCTATTCTTCAGAAAGAGAAAATAATGTAGGATTAGGACTCTCTGTTGTCTCAGACAAAGTATTTATAGAACAGCAGACCTTTGCTTATGTAGATTTTTCATACAAGTTAGATATGGAATCCACACAGCTATATTTAGGGCTTAAAGCTGGAGGGAATTTTTATAGTGCTGATCCAAGAGCACTAAGCACATATTCACCTACTGATCCAGCTCAACAAGAATTATCAAGTTTTAATCCAAATGTAGGAGCTGGAGCCTTTTTAAAGGGAGAAATTTTTTGGGCTTCTTTTTCTATCCCTAGACTCTTTAATGTTAAAAGAGAAAACGATAACCTGGCAGTAACTGCTAAAGACAGAGTGCACTCATATCTAGGTGGTGGAGTAGATCTTCCAATAGGGTCTGGCTTATTAATAAAGCCGTCAGTAATGATGAGAAAAGTAAAAGGACTGCCTGTTACAACAGACTTTACAGGGATGCTAAGCTGGCAAAATCAATTTGATGTTGGGATCTCCTACCGAACAAGTAGTGCTTTTGGACTACTTGCTTTGGTCTCTCTTGGAGGATTTGATATTGGATACGCTTATGAAACACCAACAGTGAGTTCACTCTCACAGCTTAACTTAAAGACCCATGAGATCGTGTTAAGAATCAATCTAGGAGAAGGTGATCAATCAACTGAACAAGGACCAGAGGGTCAAGAGTAATCCCCACCACATTACAAACCTCCTCCAAACAACTCCCCCCTAAAACCACTATAAAGGATTCCTACCTTAAGGCAATGATATCAATAGATTAGGAAGGATTTGGATTGGAGGCATTGGTGTAAAAGAAAAACCCTATATAATGTCCTCTTTCTCCACTGTAACCTCAAACCTTTTATCTCTGGAATCCTTTATTTGAGACCATGGGGAGATGGCATAAGCTTGTTCTACGCATCTATGCTTTATAATTGCTGAGGTCATGCCAAATCCAACTGGGATCTGGATCTTATTAAACTTTACTCTAATTGTTACTTCTCCTGAAAATACTGCCATAATAATAGTTTTAGTTAGACATTAATTATGACCAAGATGAATATGATTTCTCGATTATTTTAGACGAGCGTCTCGTATTCTAAACCACCGTGTCTCGAGAGGATCGGTTGGTACGCATAAGCGTTCTTGATACTTACTCAAAGATAATATAACACTACTTTATGTCCAAATATACTTTAGGGAAACCCTGGTATTGCGTTATATGTAGATACATGTTATTCAGCTACATATGATAATCAACAAGGGTTTAATGTGGGGATGTTAGAAATACTGAGGTGATAGGGTATATCTATATCACAGAACTAACTCTAAATAAGAAAACGAATCTCTGAAACCCACCCCTCTTTAAGAAAATAAGAAAGGGATGAAAAGTTTTAGCTTTTAAGTACAATGTCATAGTCCACATCTTTACCAATGTGCTTAGTTACATATTTACAAACCTCTTCGTTGTTGTATACAGGTTGATAGTCTCCTACTGATATATTACCTAATCCATATCTAACTTCTTTATAAGTCATATCAGTATTAGTATCAAGCAACATATGTACATGTAGATTATTCCAATCTCCTTTATCTCTTTCAGAAACAAAGAATACTTTGTCAACCTTATATGATCTACTAAATAGTTTGTCAACCCAATCTCTTACCGTTTTGGTGTGTATCTTATATGGGGTTCTACATGTTATAAAGTAGTTCCAATCAAAGTTCTGGATAAATCTTGCGTATTCATTATGTATTTTCATAGTGCTTTGGTTTATATAATAGCAGGGATTAAGGCATCCACATAAATTTTAGTATAAAACGCCTCTATCTCTTGATTTTACTGACATCAAAGCTAAATCAAAAATGAATACAGTTTTTTAGGTAAACAGAAATATTGGGGACACATATAGGGACAAATAAAAAAGGCGAAAACAATAAAATAACTGTTAACGCCTTTATTTGTTGGTGGTCCCACCTGGGCTCGAACCAGGGACCAACTGATTATGAGTCAGCTACTCTAACCAACTGAGCTATAGGACCGGTTTCACTGTTTTTATTAATTAAAAGATAATTTTTCTTTTTTATTATTAAGATCAATATGAAACTCAAAATGAAAGAAAAACATACTATTTAAGATTACAATGACCGAAAGGCAAATATAAATAGTTTTACGCTAAAATGTAAACACTTACACCCTATTATCGACTATTATCTTTTAGAAGTGATTTGGTCTCGGTTTCCAAAAATAAAAGTTGATTATCCTTAACATTCGTTTCCTCTATAACGAATTTCAGTTTGGATCTATTAATGCTCTATCAATACCAGATTTGAATTCATTAGCATATTCTGTTGATACCCCAAATAATTGGGTATAGCAAATAACAATTTGATTTATCGTTGGATTAATCCAAAAAGAAGTTGATGCAGCGCCACCCCAATTGTACTCACCATTGTAAAGATTAACAGTTCCTGAAAGACCATGGCCAAAATTTAATTTTTTACTAACTTTTTTTGGTAATTGATTTGTCATTAGTATTCCCGTAGCGCTTTCTGACAATACCCTTTTACCTTTATATATTCCTTTGTTGAGAAGCATTCTACAGAAATTTTCATAGTCCTGCATTGTTGAAATCAATCCTGCTCCACCCAGTAAAAGTTTTGGTGGATTATCCGCTCCTACCTTAGTTTTTATATCAGAATCCTCCATTATTTTTAACTTTAAGTTTTCATCGTAAGTATATAACTCTGATAACAAATTACTTTTCCCTTTTGGCACATAAAACCTTGTGTCTTTCATCTTCAAGGGATCAAAAATGACTTTTTTTAAGTAAGAATCTAATTTCATTCCCGACACGAGCTCAACTATATATCCTGCCACATCAATCCCAAGACCATAGCTATATTTTGTTCCGGGTTGGAATTTCAAAGGAATGGAAGCTATGTCTTTTGTCATTTCTTCCACTGTCCAATCTTGTCTCATATGCTGTCTTGCATTATAAATAGAGTCGACGTAACTCCATTCCCATCCGTAGGGTATCCCTGATGTGTGAGTTAACAAATGCCTTATTGTCATTGGCGTTTTTTGTGGTTCTGTAGTGTGTTCGCCGTTGAGCTTTTTATAGACTTTGGTTTTTGCAAAAACAGGGATATAATCGGACACCTTGTCGTCCAAATTTAATTTCCCCTTATCATAAAGAGTCATTATAGCTACTGCCGTAATAGGCTTCGTCATTGAAAAAATACGAAATAATGAATTTTCTTCTACCGGCTTTTCCCTTTCAATATCAATTAGACCATATCTGTCATCATAAACAACCTTGCCGTTCTTAATAACTCTGACAAAGGTTCCTGCTAGATTTCCCTCGTCTACATATTTATGTAATTTTTTAGTTGCGGCTTTTAGGGAGTCTTTGGATAAACCAACTGATTCTGGGCTTGTAAGGTATGTTCGGCAAGAACTTACAAAAAGAAAAAACCAGAACCCGATTAAAAGAATGCTTTTTTTATATTTCATTTCTAAATGTACCAATAATATGAATCTGGTTTATATTAAATTCTTTTAAGCATTATCAATCTAAAATCTATAAGCTCTTTACCAGTCATTTTTAATCCCTTTAGTAAAAGAGTTCCTTTCCCTTTTTTTAAATCAATAACCCCCATTTTTAAGGAAATAAAATCTTTTACATAGGATTCAATTCTAGGGGCCCTGTCGTTTTCATCTCCATGCTCTTTTGGATCATAAAATTCAGTTATAATCTTGGAAATACTTGAATCTGAAAAACTCAATTCAATTTCTGATCCTACTGCATCCATTGCACAAGTGTAATAGATAACCACTTCAAACTTTCCATCCTCAGCAACTTCAGCATCCCATGTTATAGTATCTTCTATATTGACCCAATTAGTCATATAGCTACAATTTGGATAATAATTAGATCGTTTAATTAATCCGTTTGCTTTTGCATCTCGAGCTGGTATTTGAGTGTTTTTTAATTTAGGATGCCCTATCACAAAAGCTCTTTTGACTTTTGGTTTTATGTTGGTTAAAAATTCATTCTCCCATTTCGTTTTGGCTTTTTTCATAAGCTCAAAAGTTTCATTATACCTTGAAGAAACATTTTGCAGTTGATTTGGATCTTCATTCATATTATATAAATTATTCTTATTGTCAAGTCTGAAGTTTTGACTTCTTAAACTCAATCTCCCTCTCCAATAGTTGTATATATACCTGTCAGGCCAATCTTTATCTTCCTGATAGATTAACTTTCTTAAATTAATTCCGTCTAAATTCTTATCTAATTTGGCCTTTATTCCGGTTAGGTCGATTAAAGTTGGTAATAAATCAATTCCTGATGCTATCTTCTTTACGTTTTTCCCTTCAGGCATATTTCCCTTCCAACTAATAATCATGGGTGATCTAGTTCCGCCTTCATCCGTTGATCCCTTTATCCCTTTCATTCCATCATTCCATCTGTGACCATTGGGTCCATTATCTGAAAGATAAATAATTATTGTGTTTTCATAAATTTTAAGTGCTTTTAAAGTTTTTATTATTCTTCCAACATTCCAATCAATATTTTCACACATTGCTAGTGCAGCCCTTGAGTGATTTTCTCCTTTAATATTAGTGCCTGAGTATTTATCCTCAGGAAGATCTGATAATGTACCTTTTTGGGTTAAATCTTTATTCTTGAATTTATCCCAATATTTGTCTGGAACTTGCATTGGACTGTGAGGAGTATTAAATGGCATGTAGAGCAAAAATGGGTTGTCTTTATTTTTATTAATGAATTCTATTCCATGAGTTGTTAAATCATCAGTAATAAAACCATTGCCTCTGACTAATTCCCCATTGTTTTCTAAAACAGGGTTAAAGTAATTCCCCCAGTGCCCTGAACAAAATCCATAAAATTCATCAAATCCCCTTGTATTAGGGTGATAAGGTGCTTGCATTCCATTATGCCATTTTCCGAAGGCTGCTGTTCTATACCCTGAAGCTTTAAAAATATCTGCTATTGTTTGCTCGTCAGAATTTATTCTTTCTCCACCAAGTGAAACATCATATACACCTGTTCTAACATGATGTCTACCGGTTAAAATTTCGGCCCTAGTTGGGGAGCAAACCGGACTAACAAAAAAACGATCAAATTTTACTCCACTTAAAGCAATTTTATCTATGTTAGGAGTGAGTAGATCTTTATTTCCATTATAACTTAGATCCCCCCACCCTTGATCGTCTGTTAGAAACAGAATTACGTTTGGCTGTAATTTTGAATCGGTCTTTGACTTACAAGAAATGAGTAATGATGAAAGAAGTATTAATATGAAAGTCTTTTTCACTTTTAGCGGAAGTTAAAATGATACTTTAAAATGGATTTCTTATGCAATTCATTTATAACTTTCTTAGATGGAGACCTAGAATTAATAGAAATGGTGCTTAGCAAACAATTTAAGCTAAATTACATTGCACGGTTTCGAGGTTTTTTGTCAGGAATTCGGCCTTGATTTCCCATGCCATCTAGATCATTTGAATCATGAATGTTCATGTGCTCCTTATTTTGAATTTTGTGCTGTCTTCTTATTATGCTTAGTAAAAAATAAACATATACGACGAATATCACACAGCCGATAACAAACATTATTTGATTATTCATCCTTCAGGGTTTTTATCCTCGTTTCGTCTTTGACGGATTGCAATAGCAAATGCTAATATAGTTACTGGCCATAGGCCAACATAAATTCCCTCCATCTGATTTCCTGAAAACCAGAGATATATGGAGTAAAGAAAGCTTAAAAAAGCAAGTAGAACAGGATAATATTTTTCTAAAAAGTTCATTTTTTCTTTTAATATAATGCTTTTTTTAGAAATCCAGTTTTAACTGCTCATTTCTTATCTTTACTAAAAAATTTATTTTGAAAGAAAAAAAGTCAGATTCAATAGTATGGAATGAAAATCACGAAACTTATTTTGCAAAACTCTTACCCTATGCAAGTAGCCCAAATGGGCCAATCATTGAAGTACCTAATGTTGATTCTTTTAAAAAAAAGGGGATTGACAAAGTTTCCAAACAATTTCAAGCTGAACTTACTGACCTTCAAAAAAAAATTAAATCCTTTGTTTCTGAAGCTGCAGACACCCAAAAAGTATATTCTGCAGATTTTAAATTTGAACCGGTTGTTGGTGAATTATATTTCCTTTACCAGGGAGAAAAAAACACCTTCCTCTCTCTTATAGAGCCTAATCAATGGAAAAAAAAGTATTTGGGATCTTTTCGTTTAAATGGTGAATATAAATGGGAGCGTATTTAAGCTCTATTTTCTCTTTATTTTTAAATTATGGAAAAACAAGAAACTCCTAGGCAAAAGAAAATTAATACAGTTCTACAGCAAGAAATAGCTTCCCTTTTACAAGAAGCGATTCGAAAAGGTAGTGTCTCAAATCTAATGGTTTCCATTACCAAAGTCCACGTAACCGCTGACCTTTCTATAGCTAAAATATATCTCAGTGTTTTTCCAAACGATACAGCTTTGAATTATTTTGAAAACATTAAGAATAGTAGTTTTCAAATTCGCCACGACTTATCTCAGAGGATGAAAAACCAGCTACGAAGAATTCCTGAATTAAAATTTTATCTAGACGATTCCTTAGATTATATAGAGACTATAGAAAAAGATCTAAGCAACGGAGAGAACCCAATCAAAATTTCTTATAATGACGGAAAACAGAGAAAAAATAAGCATTAAATAAATAATGACATACTCTTTAAAAATCGCTTTGCGCTACTTTTTTTCGAAAAGTAAACAAACCGTAATAAATCGAATCAACACTTTTGCTTTTTTTATGGTTGTTGTCTCTACCACTAGCCTTTTTATTGTGCTAAGTGCGTTTTCTGGCCTTAAAGACTTTGGCCTTTCTTTTAGTAATAATTTTGATCCTGACTTTGAAATACTTCCTGAGCGTGGTTCATTTTTTAGTGTAAATGATCAAACCTTAAATCAAATTGAAAATCTCTCAGTAATTCATGCTGTTGCACCACTAATTGAAGAAAAAGTCTTTTTGTCCTTTAAAGAAAAAAGTCAAGTTGCTTTTCTTAAAGCTGTATCTCCTAAATACACACAAGTAGTTCCCTTGGAAAATTTGATTGCTCTTGGAGACTGGCTTTCACATAAAGGGTCCGATGTTGTCGTTGGATTTGGAATTGCTGGAAACATGGGTTTGAGTGTATATGACTACAATTCGTATTTAAATGTCACAATGCCAAAAAAAAATAGACAAACCTTACTTGATCAAAATCCTTTCACTTCCTCTCCAGCAATAGTTTCAGGGTTATATCAAATTAGTGAAGATTTAGATAAAAAGTATATATTCTCTTCTCTATCTTTCGGTCAAGACCTTTTAGAGCTTGCACCCAACCAGTATTCTTCTATTGTTTTAAAAACAATGCCTGGAACTCAAAAGTCTTCATTTGAAAATAGTATCCGGTCTTTTTTTAATAGTCCTATCAGAATTGTTTCAAGAGAAGAACAAAATATGGCACTTTATCGTATGCTGAATATTGAACATTTGGCTATCTATTTTATTTTTACACTTGTGATGATTATAGCTTTATTTAATGTAGTTGGTGCGCTTATAATGATGATTTTAGATAAAAAGTCTCAACTAAATACCCTGTTAACTTTTGGAGCAGATCCAAGGGGAATTCATAAAATATTCTTTTCTCTTGGTCTTTTAATTTGTGGGTTTGGGGGGTTAATCGGTTTGTTTTTGGGGTCTATATTGGTTTTAATACAATTCTATTTTCCTTTTATATATGTCCCAGGAACTAGCTTAGCATATCCTATTATTTTTGATTTCAAGAATATTATAATTGTATTTGGAACTTTAATGATTCTTGGAAGTATAAGTTCGGCTTGGGCAACTCGTGGGTTAAGTAAAAAAATAAGATTATGACACCTCTTGAGTTGCGAATTTTTCAAGAACTTCGTTTAGGACATTATAGACTTCGCTTGAGCAATTAGATGTAACCATTCTTGTTCGATAAGGCTTGAAATTATCATATCCCTTGAAGTAATTTGTGTAATGTCTACGTGTTTCTAGCACGCCTAATACTTCTCCTTTCCAAGCAACAGACATTTCAAGATGTCTTCGTGCTACTTCAACTCTTTCTTCTATAGAGGGTGAAGATGCATGAACTCCCGTCTCCATAAAATGTTTTACTTGGTTGAAAAACCAAGGATTCCCAATACTTGCTCTACCTATCATAGCGCCGTCTAAACCATATTGGTCTCTCATTTCCATAGCTCGTTCAGGTGTGTTAACATCTCCATTTCCGAATATAGGGATATGCATTCTAGAATTATTTTTAACCTTAGCAATGAGGCTCCAATCAGCATTCCCCTTATACATTTGGGCACGTGTTCTCCCATGGATAGATATTGCTGCACAACCTGCATCTTGAAGTCGTTCTGCTACCTCAACAATTTTAATAGAATCAAGATCCCACCCCAGTCTAGTTTTTACAGTAACTGGAATATTCGTGTGCTTTACCATGGCCTCAGTTAATTTTACCATCTTCGGTATGTCTTTGAGGATTCCTGCTCCGGCTCCTTTACAAACTACTTTTTTTACAGGACAACCAAAATTAATATCAATTATATCTGGATTCGTTTCTTCTACAATTTCTACAGAGCGAAGCATCGAATCAAGATTCGCACCAAAAATTTGAATACCTACTGGACGCTCCTTCTCATAAATATCAAGTTTTTGAACACTTTTAGCTGCGTCACGGATCAACCCCTCACTTGATATAAATTCAGTGTAGACCACATCAGCCCCTCCTTCCTTACATAGAGCACGAAACGGTGGATCGCTAACGTCCTCCATTGGGGCTAAAAGTAATGGAAATGAATTTAATTTAATGTCACCGATTTTGACCAAATTGCTAAAATTTTTTCAAAAGTAATGAAAAGAATGCGCTTTATAAATTTCTTTCATTAACATGCTTTCTCTCATCCTTTATAATTCATTTCTCAAGTTTAAAAGTTTTATTAAAGGGCGGTGACACAAAATACAAACTTGTATATTTGCACTGCTATGAAGGATGGAGCTGTATGAAGAATATCAGAAACTTTTGTATTATTGCCCACATTGACCACGGTAAAAGCACCTTGGCAGACCGACTCCTCGATTTCACAGGATCAGTAACAGATCGTGAAAAACAAGACCAACTTTTAGACAACATGGATTTGGAGCGAGAACGAGGCATTACAATTAAGTCACATGCAATTCAAATGGAATATACGTTTGGAGGAATAGACTATATCCTTAACCTAATAGATACTCCTGGCCATGTAGATTTTTCTTATGAAGTTTCTCGTTCAATTGCCGCCTGTGAGGGTGCATTATTAATTGTTGATGCTGCTCAAAGCATTCAAGCTCAGACTATTTCAAACCTCTATTTAGCTCTTGAAAATGACTTAGAAATCATCCCCGTGCTTAATAAAATTGATTTACCCTCTGCCAATCCGGATGAAGTAACGGATGATATAATTAATTTACTTGGGTGTAAAGCTGAAGATGTAATTCCTGCCTCTGCTAAAACTGGTCAAGGAATTAAGGAGATCTTAACAGAAATCATTGAACGGATTCCGGCTCCAAAGGGAAGCCTTGATCAACCCTTACAGGCTTTAATTTTCGACTCAGTTTACAATCCTTTTCGGGGTATAGAAACTTACTTTAGAGTAATCAATGGCTCTATTAAAAAGGGACAAAAAATTCAGTTTATTGCGACTGAAAAAAATTACACTGCTGACGAGATAGGTACTTTAAAGCTAACACAAGAGCCAAAAAAAGAAATTTTTGCAGGTGACGTTGGCTATCTTATTACTGGGATAAAAGAAGCTAAAGAGGTTAAGGTTGGAGACACTATAACAAGTCCTGAAAATCCAACTCAAAATGCCATTGACGGTTTTGAAGAAGTAAAACCTATGGTCTTTGCTGGAATTTATCCCGTAGATACTGAAGACTATGAAGAATTAAGGGCTTCCATGGAAAAGCTTCAGTTAAATGATGCGTCTCTGGTTTTTTTTCCGGAAAGCTCCGCAGCTCTTGGCTTTGGATTTCGATGTGGTTTTCTTGGGATGTTACACCTAGAAATAATTCAGGAACGTTTGGAGCGGGAGTTCAATATGCCAGTTATCACAACAGTTCCTAATGTTTCCTATCAGGCTTTTACAAGAAAAAATCCAGATGAAGTTTTATGGGTCAACAATCCTTCAGACCTCCCAGATCCATCTGCTATCGATAGAGTTGAAGAGCCATACATTAAGGCTTCTATTATTACAAAATCTGAATTTGTAGGAAATGTTATGTCGCTAAGTATAGAAAAGCGTGGGGAAATAACAAATCAAAATTATCTTACACCGGAAAGGGTTGAGCTCACGTTTGACATGCCTTTAGCTGAAATAGTTTTTGACTTTTATGATCGTCTGAAAACAGTATCAAAAGGGTATGCGTCTTTTGATTATAGTCCAATTGGAATGCGTCCTTCAAAATTAGTTAAAGTTGATGTTCTTTTGAATTCTAATCAAGTTGATGCGCTTTCTGCTTTAATTCATGCAGATAATGCCTACAATATTGGGAAAAAAATGTGTGAAAAATTGAGGGAGCTCATTCCTCGCCAACAATTTGATATTCCAATTCAAGCAGCTATAGGAGCTAAAATCATTTCTAGAGAAACTATAAAGGCTTTAAGAAAAGATGTCACTGCCAAGTGCTATGGAGGAGATATCTCTCGTAAACGAAAATTACTAGAAAAGCAAAAAAAGGGTAAAAAGAAAATGCGTCAGGTAGGTAATGTGGAAATACCTCAGCAAGCATTTATGGCTGTTCTCAAACTAAATGACTAAGGATAATTTATATCTTTAAATAAATAAGTCTATATGCTTCGCTTAATTTCAATTGCCTTTTTCCTTTTTTTTTCTGTTAAAGCCCAAGGACAGGAAAAATTATTGCTTTGGCAAGAGGGTTTTGTTCCCAATCAAAAGGTTAGTCAAGAAAAGGAAAGAATAACTGAAACAGACATTGTTAGAATTGAAAATGTCCAAAATCCAAGTATTGAAATTTATTTACCCTCTAAAAGTATTCGAACAGGAAAAGCTGTTGTAATATTTCCTGGTGGGGGCTACCGTTTTTTAGCATATGATTGGGAGGGTACAGACTTTGCAAAGGCTCTTAACGCGAGTGGAATTGCAGCTTTCGTTTTGAAGTATCGCCTTCCAACATCAGAATCGATAATTGATCCAAAATGGGCCCCTCTACAAGATGCACAAAGAGCGATACGTCTAGTTAGATTCCATGCAAAAAAATGGAGTGTTGATCCTAATAAAGTTGGTATAATGGGGTTTTCAGCTGGAGGACATTTGGCCTCAACACTGGGAACTCATTATGATAGAGAAACACTAGTTCACTCAAAAGACTCTATAGATCATTTTAATGCCCGTCCTGATTTTATGGCTCTTATTTATCCTGTTATTACTTTTGATAAAAAACATTACCATGGAGGATCAAAAAATAATTTAATTGGTCCAAATGCCTCAGCTGATTTAGTTGATGAATTTTCTAATGACCTTAATGTAAATCCAAATACTCCTCCAGCTTTTTTAGTTCATTCAGCTGATGATAAAGCAGTTCCAATAGCAAATAGCTTATTGTTTTATAATGCATTAATTAAAAATGGTGTTTCAGCAGAAATGCATTTATATCCCAAGGGTGGACATGGTTATGCATTGGCAAGAGGAAAGGGGTCTTTAGAAGACTGGCCGCAATTACTTTTCAATTGGATTCATGAATTGAACTAAAGCTTGAAACCAAAAAAAATCTTATATTCAGTTTAAGAATAATCGGCTTTATACCATGGCATTTAAACCCTTTAAAACCTTACTTTTTGGTTTTGCCTTTTCACCCTCATTAAGGGCAAATATTTTTGAGGTTACTCGCCTGGCTTCTTTTTTTAATTCTAGTTTGATTTTTATTCATGTTGGTGAAAAAACATCAGAAAAAGAAATTTCTTTTAAAAAGCTTTTAGATGAGTGTCCTTTAAAGCCTGAAAGATTAGATATACATTGGATCCAGGGAGAACCAGTCAAAATATTAGTTAAAGCATGTTTTGATTTTAGTGTTGACCTGCTTCTCTTAGGGGCTCTAAAGCGTGAGAAAGTAGTGGCTTTTTATCTTGGTTCAATTGCGCGTAAACTGACCCGAAAAGCTCCTTGCTCGGTTTTATTGATGCTAAATCCCTCCGTAGAAAGAAATCCCTGTAAACATATTGTTGTTAACGGTTTTGACAGCCCTCAAACAAAAGATACCGTCGAAGCGTCTTTTTATTTTGGTAATACTATAGAGGCTCAAAAAATTACTCTTGTTGAAGAAATTGATGAATCTCGTGTTAACGTCACTGTTGATGACGATAGAAGCTTAAGGAAAGCTACTTTGAAAAAAGAAAAAATTAACAGAGAAGAAAAAATACGAGTAGGTGATATCGTTAAAAAGATTCCTCCTCTGCAGAAAGGAAATCTCAAATGGGAAACACAAAGTATTTTTGGAAGAAGAGGATATTCAATTGGTCATTATGCTCGTATTGTTCGAGCTGATCTTTTGATAATGAATGCTCAAGAAGAATCTACTTTTTTGAATCGCTTTTTCCCAAAAGATTTGGAGCATATACTTGCAGAACTTCCGACCGACGTACTTATAATTCAATCTGAATCAAATGGGTAAAAAAAATGTTGTGCTTTCTTTTGTAAAAGAATTACCTCAAAATGTTTTTGCTGGTTTTGTCGTTTCTCTAATTGCATTACCATTAGGCCTTGGTCTTGCAATTGCCTCAGAGGCCCCTCCTTTATCTGGGATTATAGCCGCTATAGCAGGTGGACTAGTTGTTTCAATTTTTGGTGGTTCTCATGTTACTATAGCGGGCCCTGGTAATGGTCTAGTCATTGTCTTGCTCGGTGCAATCACAATATTGGGGGAAGGTGACTTATATCAAGGATATCTTTATACTTTGGCTGCTATTATTTTTTCTGGAGTACTGCTTTTTATTTTTGGTGTTTTGAGGATGGGTGCGATGAGCGAATTTTTTCCAGCTACCGCACTTCAGGGAATGTTAGCAGCGATTGGAATTGGAATTTTAGCTAAACAGTTTCACTTAATGCTTGGAATTCGTTCAGTAAAAGGTGACACTATAGAACAGCTCGTTTCGATTCCAGAATCCTTTTTGACTTTCCTAAAAGTTCATCCTTTTGCTGGAGTTTTAGGGCTTTTAAGTTTAATTTTCTTGTTTTTGTATAGCCGTATTCGCAACCCCATGTTCCACTTGATTCCTGCACCTATGTGGGTGGTTGTTGCTTCTGTTGGGATTGGTTATTACTATAGTTTGGTTTTAAATCAAGCCCCTCCGATTAGTAAAGATTTAATGATTAGTATTCCTAGTAATTTATTGACAGATTTTCCAAGGCCTGAGTTTGATAAAAGTTTTGATTTGAAATTTCTTGGAGTTGTTTTTTCCATAACCCTTATTGCTGTTATTGAGTCTCTTTTGAGCATAAAGGCTGTTGATAAATTAGACCCTAAAAAAAGGCGGTCTAACGTAAATAAAGATCTTCGTGCACTAGGCCTTGCAAGTATTGTAAGTGGTTTTCTTGGGGGGCTAAATGTTGTTACGGTCATTGCAAGAAGCTCTGTGAATACAAATAATGGTGCAACAAACCGTTCTGCAAACTTTTTTCACTCTGCCTTTCTTGTATTATTTGTTTTGCTTTTGGGAAAACAAATTCAAATGATTCCTTTGACTTCTTTGGCTGCTATTTTAGTTTATACAGGATATAAGCTAGCTTCACCTGATAATTTCTTGCGTATTTATAAAATTGGGCCCGAACAAGCGTTTATTTTTACCATTACACTTGTAAGTACTCTTCTTACAAATCTAATTTTTGGGATTATAGTTGGGATCGTATTTACTTTCTTAACACATCTATTTTTAAGTAAAAACCTTTTGATTTTCACTTTAAATATTTTTAAACCGAACGTATTAATGTATCAGGAAGATCAAACAGGAAACTATTATGTAAGCGTTAAGAACTTTTGCAGTTTTTTGAATTTCTATCGTCTAAAAAAGAAGTTAGATCAAATTCCTGAAAACGAACATGCTATTGTTGACTTTTCTCTTTGTGATTTTGTCGATCATACTGTAATGGAGGGATTAAATGATTATCATCGATCTTTTGAAAGAAAACAAGGGATCTTTGAAACAATAGGTCTGGATATACACGCCTCAGAAACTGATCATCCTTTTTCAGTTCGAAAAAGTCTTCCGCTAAATGCCTTAATTGGACTTCGTAACTCGTTAACCAACCGCCAGAATGACTTAAAAGATCTTGGTCAACAATTAAATTGGGAATATGTTTCTAAAATCGATAACAACCCAAAAGGGCTTAGCCAGTTTTTATTTTTTGAATCTAAGGTTATTAATTACGGCTTAAATAAATTACTTAATAAGAAAAATAATTTTAGTGTTTTTGACCTTTCATTTTCCGAAGGTGCTTTTATAACAAAAGAAGACTTAAAAGCTACATTTCTACTTTTTAAAAGTCCGATAAAGCTTCCTGTTTTCGTTTTGGACAAAGAAGACATTCGAACAACTCTTTATCATTGGGCTGGTTTTAGCGATATAAATTTTAAAAAGCACCCTGACTTTTCAAAACGATTTTATTTAAGTGGCAATGATAATTCTGCTATCCGTAATTTATTTACTCCTGAATTGATTTATTTTTTTGAAAGCCACCCTGTTTTCCATATAGAATCAAACGGTTCTGATCTGTTGATTAAAGGAAAGGATCGCTTGTCTAGTATCCAAGAGATCAAATTAATGCTCAGTTTTGCGGAAGAGCTTTCTGCGTTTTTAATAAAATAGGTCTCCGGCCTGTTAGTAATTTAAAATTATCTTTGTTTTTGTAAATTGTGTCTTTAAAGATTCTTTTACAATGAAATATCTAACCCTCCTTTTTTTTAGTTTTTGTTTTTATACCCTCTGGGCACAAGATGGCCCTCAGGTTTTAGAGATTTTAGACCCAAGGATGGAAATTCTTATTTCTAAGAATGCTAAAATTGAAATTCTAGCTGAAGGGTTCGGATGGGCAGAGGGTCCTGTTTGGATTCCTGAATTAAATGGAATCCTTTTTTCAGATGTTCCCAATAATAAAGCATACTTGTGGACTGAAAAAAAGGGGTTAAGTCTTTTTCTCTATCCAAGCGGAATGACTAATCACGCGCCCAATAACAAGTCTGCTGGATCAAATGGTTTAGGGTTGGATTCTGATGGAAATTTGATTTTATGTCAACACGGAGATCGATCTATTTCCCGTTTAAATAGTTGGTTTTTTGAAGAACCAAAATATGACGTCTTGGTTGACCGCTTTAATGGAAAGTGGCTAAATAGTCCTAATGATCTTGTTTTTGATAAACAAGGCTCCATTTATTTTACTGATCCTCCTTATGGTTTAAGAAATGGGGACGAGGACGATCTAAAAGAGCTTAATTTCAATGGTGTTTTTAAATGGAGCGATAGAGAAGAGGTTAAGCTTGTTGAAAAAAACATGTCTCTTCCAAATGGTATTGCTCTTTCTCTAGATGAAAAAACAGCGTATGTTGCAAATTCAGACCCTGCTAATGATATTATTATGGCTTTTGATGTCCTTGAGGATGGTTTTTCAAATGGGCGTATTTTTTTTGATGGTAACATATTAAGCCAAACTCGTGAGGGCCTTTTTGATGGTCTTAAGATGCATTCTTCAGGTATCATTTTCGCTACTGGTCCTGGTGGTGTACTTTTGTTAGATTCTATGGGTGTGCATTTGGGGACAATTATGCCAGGCAAAAAAACGGCAAATTGTAGTTTTGATAAAGATGAACAGTATCTTTATCTTACTTCTACCGACGTTTTAGCTAGAGTAAAATTAAACTGAATGAGGCTTTATTCTATAGAGGCTGGAAATTTTAAACTAGACGGTGGTGCTATGTTTGGTGTTGTGCCAAAAGTCCTTTGGGAGCGAACTAATCCTGCTGACAAGAATAATCAGATAGAAATGGCTACACGCTGTCTCTTGGTTGAAGATCATGATCACTTAATTCTAATCGATACAGGCATGGGAAATAAGCAAAGCGAAAAGTTTTTTGGTCATTACAATTTATGGGGTACACACTCGCTCGATAAATCCCTTTCAGATAATGGCTTTCATAGGGACGAAATTACAGATGTTTTTTTAACACATCTTCACTTTGATCATTGTGGCGGCGCCATTAATAGATCTGTTGAGGGTTTGCTTGAGCCAGCTTTTAAAAATGCTATTTATTGGGTTCATAAAAATCATTGGCGTTGGGCGGTAAATCCAAACGTAAGAGAAAAAGCCTCTTTTTTGTCTGAGAATATTATGCCCATTAAACAAAGTGGACGGTTAAAATTTATCGAAGGAAATGGTCCTCTGCTTAATGATTTGCCTTTTCCTTTTTCTGTCTATCTTGTTGACGGACATACTGAAAAACAGATGTTGCCTATAATTAATTATAGAGGAAATAGAATTATTTATGCAGCTGATTTAATTCCTACTGTTGGTCACCTCCCTACTAATTATATTATGGGTTATGACACTCGTCCTTTGAAAACGTTATCTGAAAAAACTACTTTTCTTAAAGACGCCGTTCAAAAAAACACTTTGCTTTTCATGGAGCACGATCCTTTCCACGAGCTTGTCTCTTTAAAAGAAACAGAAAAAGGAATTCGAATGGATGAAAATTTTCATTTAGATGCTTACTTTAGCTAAAAACTTAGTAGCAAAAAAAACTTTTTATGAAGCTTTTTTATCTTTCCTTGACTCTTTTCTTCTGTTCTTATTTGGTTCAGTCTCAATATTGGCAACAATCAGTTGATTATGAAATGTCCGTTGCTTTAGATCATGAAACAGCAAATTATTCTGGGACCCAAAAACTAGTTTACACTAACAATTCTCCTGAAACGCTACATAAAGTGTTTTACCATCTTTATTTCAACGCTTTTCAGCCAGGAAGCGAGATGGCTGTTCAGTTAAAAAATTCTCCTGATCGTAATACACGGTTTAAAGTTGATCTTGACAGCCTAACTAAAGAACAGCAAGGTTTTTTAAGAGTCTCAAACTTGACTCAGGATGGTGTTGTTTTAAATCCAGTAAATTCGGAAACTATCCTTGAAGTTGCTCTTAGTAAACCCATTCCGCCAGGAGGGTCTTCAACTTTTAAGCTTAACTTCGTCGGTCATGTTCCTGATGTTATCCGGAGAGCTGGGAAAAACTCAAAGGAAGGTGTTGCCTTTTCTATGGCACAATGGTATCCTAAAATGTCAGAATATGACTCTGAGGGGTGGAATGCTGATCCTTATATCGGAAGAGAATTTCATGGTGTTTGGGGTAATTTTGATGTAAAAATCATTCTAGATAAAGATTTCATGGTTGCAGCAAGCGGTTATCTTCAAAACGCAGATGAAATAGGGAAAGGTTATTCTAATAAAAAGCGGTCAAAAACAAAAAAGGGGAAAATTACTTGGCATTTTGTTGCTCCCCAGGTTCATGATTTTACTTGGGCCGCTGATCCAGACTATATACATGATATACATCCTGGTCCAAATGGTGTTGACCTCCATTTTTTCTATAAAAACAATCCTGACATTATAGAAAATTGGAAAAAACTTCAGCCTCACACGGCTCAAATGATGAAATATTATAACGAAAAAATAGGCCTCTACCCATACAATCAGTATTCTGTGGTTCAGGGTGGAGATGGGGGTATGGAATATGCTATGCTCACATTAATAACCGGCGGTCGGAATTACGAAGGTCTTTTTGGAGTTACTGCTCACGAATTAGCACACTCCTGGTTTCAGCACGTATTAGCAACCAATGAAACAAAACACGAATGGATGGACGAAGGGTTTACTTCTTTTATTTCTGCTCTTGCTGAGAACGAGATTTTAAAAAAGGGGCTTGATTTTCCATTAGAAGGATCATACAGAGGGTATTTCTCCCTGGCTTCGCTTGGAGGGGAAATGCCTCAAAGCACTAACGCAAATCGCTATTACCATAACTACGCATATGAGCGCACGGCGTATAGCAAAGGAGCCGTCTTCCTTGGTCAGCTTGGGTATTTAATTGGATACGATAATTTATTTAGTACGCTCAAAGCTTACTATGAAGAATGGAAATTTAAACATCCTCTACCAAACGACTTTAGAAGAATTGCTGAGCGGGTTTCTGGAATGCAGCTGCAATGGTATTTAACAGACTGGACACAAACTACAAATAAGATAGATTATGCAATAACAAATGTTAAAGATAAAGGGAATAATTGCAAGGTTTATCTGAAACGAAATGAACTAATGCCTATGCCTCTGGAAATATTAGTTGTTTTAAAAAATGGTGAATCTGAAATACATTATATCCCAATATCTTTAATGCGAACTGAAAAAGGAAACCCGTATCCAGTAAAGTGGTTAGTTCATCCAGATTGGGCTTGGGCTCACATAGAATACTCGTTTTTAGTAGATCATCCTAAAAGTAAAATACAGACAATTATCATTGATCCAACTGGGTTAATGGCTGACATAGACAAAAGCAATAACTTTTATGTGCCTGAAGAAAAATGAAATAAAACTACAGCAATTAAAAGGGAGGACTAAAATTCTAGATTTATTTGAAAATGGAAAAGTGTTTCGTTCAAAAAAAATTTTAATTCGTTTAAAAAAGGAAGAGAAATTGCCTTTTTTAGCTGTTGCTGTTGCTGTTTCTAAAAAAAACTTTACCCGCGCTGTAGATAGAAATTATATTAAGAGACAAATGCGTGTTGCTTTGAAAAAAATTGAGGGGGATCTTTGTTTTTCGGGTGCTTGTTTTGTTTTATATACTGGGATTAATCTTCCTAAATCTAATACACTTCCCAGTCTGATGAAGGAGTTGTTTAAAAAAATGGGGGATTAATTATATTTTTTTTATCATTGCCATGTGTGGAATTCCATCCTCTAAATAACCCTCTCCATATTTTTTAAAACCATGTATATTATAAAAATTTTCCAGATGAGACTGAGCAGATATTTTTATTGAACTCTTTAAGTTTTTCCTTTCTATAGAGTGTAAACAAAAAGAAAGAAGCTCATGTCCGAGGCCTTTTCCCCTGTCTTTTTTTTTTACTAAAAGCCTTCCGATTGATATATAGTCTGAATAAGAGACTCCTGGTTGTAATATTCTTGCATATGCAACAATTTCGTTTTTATTTTTTCCATAAACATGTAAGGCTTCAATATCTTTACCATCTATATCTTGATAAATACATTCCTGTTCAACAACAAAAACCTCAGAACGTAATGCAAAAATGTCATGTAGTTCAGAGGAGCTTAATTCTTTTGTTTTTTTTAAATAAAATGAAACCATTAATTACATGGTATTTTATCAATTCTCGCTTGGTGTCTGCCTCCTTCAAATTTGGTTTCTATAAAGATTTTTACCATTGAAAGAGCCTCTGGAATAGTAACAAAGCGCGCAGGGATACTTAAAATATTAGCATTGTTGTGAAGCCTGGCTAAATGAACAATTTCTTTGTTCCAACAAAGCGCAGCTCTTACCTTTTCGTGCTTGTTAGCGGTCATGGCAGCTCCATTACCACTTCCACAAATAATTACTCCCAAAGATGATTTTCCGTTTGAAACATCTTTAGCAACAGGATGTATTAGATCGGGATAATCAACACTTTTAATGTCGTTCGTGCCATGATTAATTACGCTATGACCAGAGCCTATAAGAAAATCTACTATCTCTTTTTTATATTCTGGTCCTGCGTGATCATTTCCTATACTTATTTGCATTTTCTTTTTATTATTAAAGTTAATGAATGTTATTTTTATGTTAATAGGGTGTTTATTTGTTTATTAATAATTTGTTGACAACAAAAAGAATAAAAGAAACTTTTTTTATTTTTTCTTTATACCTGCATATTATTCTTTTTTTTTACAAATTATTTTTTCTTTTTTATTCAATTTAATCACCAAAGAATTTCTTTTTTTAAACATTAAAATGGCTCATTCTTTATTTTTTTTATAAGCATTTTTAGTTTTAAGACACTTGTTTACAACTCAATAATTAATTGATTATCACTTGTTAATTAAGATTAAAAGATGGTATAAACGGTTAACAATTTTCTTTTTTAGAAACATGATTGGTTCTGGAATAAAACATATAACTATTATTAACACACTATATACAACATCATTTATAAAATATAAAATAAAAAAAGGTTTTTAATAATGTTAGTAATGTTAGTAAGAATGGAAGACCTATTATCTTACCTTTATTAAGAATTAACAGTGCATGTCCAAAAATAAAAACAATTTGAAAAGGCTTGAAAGCAGAATACTAAGTTTTTTTAAATCTAACTCATCAAAAGTCTACAATTATAAGCAAATAGCCTCTTTTTTAGAAATCAAAGATACTAAGGGAAGGAATAATATAATATTTGTTTTGAATAAGTTAGAAAAGAATAAAATAATTTCAACAAAATTTAGGGGTAAATATCAATTTAATATATCACAAAAAAAGATAAAAGAAGTTGATCTTATGATACTACCGTCCGGAAAAGGCATCGTTAAGTTAGACACTGAGGAGTTTATCGTCCCAAATAAAAAATTAAATAAAGCATTGGACGGTGACAGAGTATCAATTAGTCTTCATAAGAAAAAACATGTTGTCGAAGCACATGTAGAAAAGATAATAAAAAGAAATAAAAAGGAGTACGTTGGCATCTTAGAGAGACAGAAAGATTTTGGTTTTGTTCTTTGTAAAAAGGGTAAAATGTATACAGATCTCTTTATTCCTAAAAGTGAGCTTAAAAATTATAATGACGGAGACAAAGTAGTAGCCTTATTTAAAGAATGGAATGATGGACGCGATACACCTAACGGAACAATTATAAAAAGCTTAGGTAATCCAGGAGAAACTCAAACAGAAATTCATTCTATATTACATGAGTACGGACTGCCATATAGTTTTATGAAACCAGTAATAAAAGAAGCTAAAAGCTTAAGCAAAGAAATTGAATTTGAAGAGATAAAAAAAAGAAGAGATTTTAGAGACACACTGACTTTTACAATAGATCCAATTACAGCCAAGGATTTTGACGACGCTATATCATTTAGAAAAATTGATAACAATTTAAACGAAGTAGGAATTCATATTGCAGATGTATCCCATTACGTTCAACCAAACAGTTTACTTGATAAAGAAGCATATGAACGAGCAACCTCAGTCTATCTTGTGGACCGAGTAGTTCCTATGTTGCCAGAAGTTATATCAAATGGGCTTTGTTCTTTAAGACCAAAAGAAGAAAAATACACTTTTTCAGCAGTTTTCATTTTAGATAATAATGGAAGAGTAAAAAAAGAGTGGTATGGTAAAAGCGTAATATATTCAGA
Organism: uncultured Flavobacteriaceae bacterium; assembly: GCA_943842245.1. Classification (GTDB taxonomy): domain Bacteria; phylum Bacteroidota; class Bacteroidia; order Flavobacteriales; family Flavobacteriaceae; genus MS024-2A. The sequence goes on along the minus strand of CALTAJ010000001.1, from coordinate 864,115 downwards.
CCACCGTTTTTCATATGAAGAAGTTCAGTTCATGATTGAAAACAAAACCAATAAAGTAGACACCAAAACTTCACTAACTGGAAAAGAATACAAGGTATCGAGTAAGGTTTATGAAGCAATTAGTACTCTAAATAGGCAAGCAAAAAAACTAAGGAAACAAAGAATGGACAGCGGCGCTATTTCATTTGATAGGGTTGAAGTGGGCTTTAATCTAGATGATAGAAATAAACCTGAAAAAGTTTTCTTTAAGTCATCCAAAGATTCTAATAAATTAATTGAGGAATTTATGTTGTTGGCAAATAAAAAAGTTGCGGCATTCATAGGTAAACAGAAACCGGCATACCCCTTTGTATACAGGATTCACGATGATCCGGACGAAGAAAAACTATATAATCTTAAACAGACGATATCAGCTTTTGGATACAGCTTTAATCCAAAAGGTAAAAACGTAAGTAAGGAAATAAACAAACTATTAAAGGATTGTAATGGATCACGCGAGCAAAACATGATTGATACTCTAACCCTAAGGACTATGTCAAAAGCGGAATACACAACTAATAATATTGGACATTATGGGTTAGCTTTTTCACACTATACTCATTTTACCTCCCCAATAAGAAGATATCCAGACGTGTTGGTTCATAGATTATTACATTCTTTTATCGAAAAGAAACGGCAGCAGCAGCAGCAGGCCCTTGAAGAAGCGTGTAAGCACTCATCCCAAAGAGAACAGCTCGCAACAAAAGCAGAACGCGATTCTATAAAGTATATGCAAATCATTTTTATGGAAGACAAAGTAGGGCTAGAGTTTAATGGTATAATTTCTGGTGTCACTGATCGTGGAATGTACGTTGAAATAATTGAAAATAAATGTGAGGGCATGATACGATTAGTAGATTTAAAAGAAGACTATTTTAATTTTGACATGCAAAATCATGCGATAGTTGGCGAGCGAACTAAAAAGTCTTATCGTTTGGGCGATCCCATCCGCATCAAAGTAAGTAAAGTCAACGTAATAAGAAGGTTTCTAGACTTTATTCCTGTAGAATAAAAAGCTTGTTTGATATATGAAAAAATCATTCTTCCTCTTTTCTTTTCTTCTTTTCATCACAAACCTTTGGTCACAAGAAACAAAAAAACTGACAATGAATCCCTTCATTGGGCTTAAGGTTTATTCAAATATAGATGTTAACCTTATCTCTTCTGATGTCAATAAAGCAATTATTAGTGGTGAAAATTCTGATTTTGTAGTTCTTTCTTCTAAGAATAAAATATTAAAAATTCGTGTTTCCGGGGGAAGAATTCTTACAACCGGGCCAATTAAAATTGACCTATATCATAGTGAGCCCATTGAGTTTTTAGGCGCCTATCAAGGAAGTATTATTAGCTCTTCTTTTCCAATTAGACAGACAAGTCTTAAATTAGAATCAAAAAACAACGCCATTATAAAACTTGAAGTCTATTGCGATCGTTTAGACACTAATGCAACCTATGGAGGAAAAGTCTTTCTGAAGGGAAAAACAATAAATCATGATCTTTTGTTTGCTTCTAGCGGTATATGTGAGTCTGATAAATTAATATCAGAGCAATCTAAAATCAAGAGCATCGGGGGCGCATATGCTTATCTTTTTGTCAACTTGCTAGTAGATGCAAAACTTTATGGAGGAACACTTAGGATTCTAGGAAACACAAAAAAAAGGACTATTCATAAAACATTAGGTGCAAAAGTTGTATTTGAAGAATAATAGAGGCATCGAGCGGATTCGAACCGCTGTGAAAGCTTTTGCAGAGCTCTGCCTAGCCACTCGGCCACGATGCCATTGGTCAAAAGTAGTAATTTAATTCAAATCTAAACGAGTTCTTTTTAGTTCTCTTTTAACAGCAACTTCTTCAACATTACCACCTATGGGGGGATTTTTTTTTGCAACTTTTACAGAAACTTTAACAACGGCTGGATGTTCTTTTATAACTCTATTTATGATACGATCAGCAACAGTCTCTAAAAGTTTTGACCTTTGGGCCATTTCCTGTTTTACAATTGTGTGTAAGCTTACATAATCAACAGTATCTGCAAGGATGTCACTTTTTGAAGAAGTACTTAAATCAGTTTTCACTTTTAAGTTTACAACATAGTCACTGCCAATTTTTTCTTCTTCATCCATACAACCATGATAAGAATATAAACGAATATTATTCAAATAGATCTTTCCCATAATTCGAACAAAGATAAAGACTGTTTTCTTCTTTTCTTTCAAAGAAAGCATTCATTATCTTTGCTTGATATAAATTAAACTTATGGACCGTGCTTTGCACTTTATTGAACACATTGTTGAAGAAGATTTAGGCCAGGGTTATGAACTTAGCCAATTACGCTTTCGTTTTCCTCCTGAGCCAAACGGTTATCTTCATATCGGCCACGTAAAAGCCATCTGCATTAATTTTAATTTGGGTGAGCGATACAAGGCCCCCGTAAATTTAAGATTCGATGACACTAATCCAGCTAAGGAGGAACAGCAATTTGTTGACTCTATAAAAGAAAATATTAAGTGGCTAGGATATAAATGGAATCTTGAATGTTACGCATCTGACTATTTTGATCAATTGTATTCTTGGGCACAACATTTAATTTTAGAAGGGAAAGCCTATGTTGATTCACAAAGTTCGGAAGAAATTGCTAAACAAAAGGGAACACCAACAAAACCAGGAACAAATAGCCCCCATCGGGACAGATCTATCGATGAAAACATGTTGCTCTTTTCTCAAATGAAAGAAAAAAAATTTAAGGCAGGAGAATATGTTTTACGAGCTAAAATTGATATGGCCTCAGCAAATATGTTAATGCGTGACCCAGTTATGTATCGTATACTTTACAAAACTCATCATCGTACTGGAGACGACTGGTGTATATATCCAATGTATGATTGGACTCATGGCCAGTCAGACTATATTGAAGAAGTATCTCACTCATTATGTACACTTGAATTCAAGCCACATAGAGACCTATACAACTGGTTTTTAAACTCTTTAAAACTTAATAATTTAAGACCCAAGCAGCGTGAATTTGCACGTATGAATTTATCTTATACCGTAACCAGTAAAAGAAAACTTTTAGAGCTTATCGAAAATAAAATAGTGAACGATTGGGATGACCCGAGACTTCCAACTATCTCCGGCCTAAGAAGAAGAGGATACACGCCCAGGGCACTTCGTAATTTTGTTGATTCAGCAGGAGTCGCAAAACGAGAAAATATAATAGACATATCACTTTTAGAACACTCTATTAGAGAGGATTTAAATTTCTCAGCTCCCCGCGTCATGGGAGTTATGGATCCAATAAAACTTACCATAATGAATTATCCTCAGGACAAGACAGAACAACTTGAAGGAGAAATTAACCCTGAACAACCCGAACTTGGAAAAAGAAGTTTCCCATTTTCAAAACACCTTTTTATAGAAAGAGATGACTTTAAGGAGACAGCAAACCGGAAGTTTTTTCGTTTGACTCTTGAAAAAGAAGTACGCCTAAAAAATGCATATATCGTTAAAGGAGAATCAGTAATTAAGGACACTAAGGGAAATATTGTTGAGATTCTTTGTACTTATGACCCTGAAAGTAAAAGCGGAAGCGGCACCGAGGCAAGCAAACGAAAAGTTAAAGGAACTTTACACTGGGTTACTCAGAAAGAGTCTTTGTCAGCAGAGGTACGCGTATATGATCGCCTTTTTAATATTTCAGCACCTGATCAAAATAAAGAGGTGGATTTCAAAACTTATCTTAATCCAGATTCTCTAAAAATAATAAAAGCTTTTGTTGAACCAAGTCTTCTATCCGCAAGCCCAGGTGATCATTTTCAATTTCAGCGCTTAGGATATTTTGTTTTGGATAAAACTAGCACAAAATCTCATATAGTCTTTAACAAGACAGTGGGTCTGAGAGACACATGGTCAAAGTAATTCTTCGTTTACTTAGTCTTTTTGTCACCCTTGTCTAGGTTTTTGATTGATTGATTTTTCATTGCTTCACCAATCTGGTTACTTGCAGTAAAAGATGCAACCATATCATTCAGCATTTCGCTTCCTGCTTGAGGAGAGTTTGGTAAAAGGATTAAATTGGTGTTGGTTTCTCCACCAATGGCCTGAAGGGTATCGTAATGCTGCGTTACAACAATAAGAGCAGAAGCTTCCTGAGAATTAATACCAACCTTGTTCAGAACATCGACAGATTCTTCAAGTCCACGAGCAATTTCCCTACGCTGATCGGCGATACCTTGACCTTGAAGACGCTTACTTTCTGCCTCTGCTTTTGCTTTTTCTACAATTAAAATTCGTTCAGCATCTCCATCATATTGAGCAGCCACTTTATTTCGCTCAGCGGCATTGATACGATTCATGGCTACTTTTACCTCTTGATCTGGATCTATATCTGTAACTAACGCCTTAATTATATCATAACCATAGTTTGTCATTGCTACATTTAACTCACCCTTAACGGCGTTTGCAATCTCATCTTTTTTTTCAAATACATCATCCAGTTTCATTTTGGGCACCACCGCTCGAACAACGTCAAAAACATAAGAAGTAATTTGATCCTGAGGGAAGTCTAACTTATAAAATGCATCATAAACATTTTCTTGCACAACCTTATATTGAACCGAAACTTTCAATTTTACAAATACATCATCTTTAGTTTTTGTTTCTACGATGACATCTAATTGAAGTATACGCAGGCTTATCCTTCCTGCTATACGATCAATAACAGGAATCTTAAAATGTAATCCTGATTGGCGAATTGAAACAAACCGCCCAAATCGTTCTACAATTGCAGCGGTTTGTTGTTTAACAATAAAAAGCCCAGACAATAAAATCAGCGCAATAAGACCAATAATAATATATGTTGTCATACTCGTTTTTTTACTTAATATGGTTTATGAAATTCGAAACTCTTTTTAAAGTTACTGCTTTTCCTAAGATAGAACAAACACTAAATATGTCCGGTCCGGTAAGATTACCAATAAGACTCAATCGTAATGATTGCATTACTACACCAAATGAAATTTTTTCTTTATTCGCCCATTGAAATAACGGCTCTTTTATTTTGAATCCATCTTCGCTTTCATTAACAAGAGAAAGAATTTTGTAAAGCACTGTTTTTGGGTTTTTTTCCTTTAGTTTAGCAACTGCTTTTTCATCAAATTTATCAGGTTCCTTTAAAAAAGAAACTTCTTTTTTGAAGTCGATTAGCGTATAAAGGCGTTCTTTTAGCAAACCAACAATATTCTCATGTTTTTCAGAAGGATAATCTAAAAGCTCATCACTAACCAATGTGTTTTTAGCAAGAATACTGTTTTTGGTTTTTGCAATGTACTGATGATTTACCCATCTAGCTTTTTCATAATTAAATCGAGCACCAGCTTTTTGAATTCCGTCAATAGTGAAGACTTTTTCTAAATCGTTTAAATTAAACAACTCATTTTCACTTCCATCATTCCAACCCAATAACGCTAGATAATTTACCAAAGCTTCTGGCAAAAAACCTATTTCTTTAAACCCAATTATTTCTTTATTCCACCTTAATGGAAAAACTGGAAATCCCTCTTTTTCTCCGTCTCTTTTGGATAATTTACCTTTTCCTTTAGGCTTTAATATTAAAGGTAGATGCATAAATTTTGGAACACTCCAATTAAAAGCATCGTATATAAGTTTATGCATTGGTAGCGATGGCAACCACTCTTCTCCTCGGATCACAGTACTGATTTCCATTAGTTTATCGTCTACTACATTAGCAAAATGATAAGTTGGCATTCCATCACTTTTCATTAGAATTTTGTCATCTAATAAATCTGTTTCCACTGTAATATTTCCACGAATCTCATCATAAACACTTACTTTACAACCTGGCATTACCTTTAATCGTATCACATAGTTCCCTCTTAATGCTTTATTTTTATCAGATTCATTAAGCGTTAAACTATTCTTAAAGTTCATTCGGTTTTCGCTTCCATACTTAAAAGTCTCTCCAGTTTTTTCTGCATCTAAACGCGCCTTGCTTAATTCTTCAGGAAGATCAAAAGCATAGTAAGCGGATCCCTCCTGAATCAGCCTGTCTATATGTTCTTTATAAATAGATTTTCTTAGACTTTGTTTATATGGACCAAAATCTCCTCCGTTCTTCGGACCCTCATCAGGAATCATTCCACACCACTCAAGCGCTTCCTGGATGTAATCTTCACTTCCTTCAACATATCGGTTTTGATCCGTATCTTCAACTCTTAATATAAAAACGCCTTTATTTTTTTTAGCTTCCAGATAGTTAAAAAGAGCAGTTCTTAATCCTCCTATGTGAAGAGGCCCCGTAGGACTTGGAGCAAATCTAACACGTGTCATCTTTTTTATGCTAATATAAGCGCTTCTAGTTTATTGACACCCCCGTCATAAGCAAATCCTGTATATTTGTAAAAAAATTAAAATAATTCAGTTTACAAACATACCAGAGTTTATAAATTCAGAGACACTAGAAAAAGCCCTAATCGATTTTGTCTCTAAGCACGGCATATCTGTTGGAAAGCTTTCTTATAATTTTGTTTCTAAAGAGAGATTATTGAAAATAAATAAACAGTTTTTAAATCACGACACTCACACTGATATTATCAGCTTTGATTATTCGAAGAAGAACATCCTTGAAGCAGAATTCTTTATTTCTATGTGGGCCGTAAGATTATCCGCCAAAGAAGAATCACAAAGCATTGTAAATGAAACACTTAGAGTTATTTCACATGGTGTTTTACATTGTATTGGATTAAAAGACATGAATGATGCCGAGAGGACTAAAATGAGAATAAAAGAAGAAGAATTTATAGATTTGTTCCACGTGAAACACAAATCAAATGTTTGATACAAACTACGATGTTATTGTCGTCGGTGCTGGCCATGCCGGTTGTGAAGCAGCAGCGGCAGCAGCAAATCTTGGATCAAAAACTTTGTTAGTGACGATGAACCTTCAAACTGTAGCTCAAATGTCATGCAACCCGGCAATGGGCGGAATTGCTAAAGGCCAAATTGTTAGAGAAATTGATGCTTTAGGCGGTTACAGCGGAATCGTTTCAGATCATTCTGCAATACAGTATAAGATGTTAAATCAATCAAAAGGGCCCGCCATGTGGAGCCCAAGGGTCCAGTCGGATAGAAGTCTATTTTCTTTAGAATGGAGAACTTTGTTGGAGCAAACCCCTTTGCTAGATTTTTATCAAGAAATGGTTGTTGACCTTGTTATAGAGAATGATGTTGCTGTTGGCATCATAACATCCTTAGGAATTAAAATCTATGGGAGATCAATTATTTTAACTAATGGAACTTTTCTAAATGGCTTAATTCATATTGGAGAAAAAAATTATGGAGGAGGAAGAGCGGGCGAAAAGGCCTCAACTGGTCTCACAGAAAAATTAGAAACACTTGGTTTTGATTCTGGTAGAATGAAAACTGGTACACCTCCACGAGTAGATGGGCGCTCATTAGACTATGATAAAATGGTGGAACAGCCTGGCGATACATACCCATCAAAATTCTCTTTTTCCGACATCACCAAACCACTAATAAATCAACGCAGTTGTCATATAACCCACACAAATGTGGATGTTCATGATATTCTCAGAGAAGGTTTTGATCGTTCACCCATGTTCAATGGTTCAATTCGAAGCAAAGGACCCCGCTACTGCCCGTCTATTGAAGACAAGATTAATCGTTTTAGCGAAAAGCCTCAGCATCAAATATTTGTTGAGCCAGAAGGATGGAAGACAGTTGAGGTATATGTTAATGGGTTTTCAACATCTTTACCTGAGGACATACAGTATAAAGCACTTAAGGCAGTAAGAGGCTTTGAAAATGTTAAATTATTTAGACCTGGCTATGCTATTGAGTATGATTATTTCCCCCCCACTCAACTCTTCCATAGCCTTGAAACTAAACTAATTCAAAACCTTTTTTTTGCGGGACAAATTAATGGCACAACAGGTTACGAAGAAGCAGGTGCACAAGGAATTATTGCAGGAATAAATGCACATTTAAAGCATAAAAATCAGACACCTTTTGTGCTAGGCCGAGATGAGGCATATATAGGAGTTCTTATTGATGACCTTATTCTTAAAGGAGCTGAAGAGCCATACAGAATGTTTACATCAAGAGCGGAGTATAGAACCCTACTCCGTCAGGACAATGCAGACGAAAGACTCACGCCTAAGGGCCATGCTTTAGGATTAGCATCTGAAGAGCGTATCAGAAAGGTTGATGAAAAATTGGCTAAAAGATCTGAATTACTTAATTATTTAAAAACGAAAAGCTATCCTTTAGATTCTGCAAATCGATTACTTAAGCAAAAAGGAGAAAACCGAGTAAATCAAATAGACAAGTATGCCAAGTTATTAGCCAGACCGAAGATAACACGCAAAGATTTTTCAGAGTTTAAAACCTTACAAGATTATTTAGATTTTAATGGAATGGACGATTCAATTTTTGAACAAGCAGAAATAGAAGTCAAATATGCAGGCTACATTGAAAAAGAAAAAAGAAATGCAGAGAAGTTAAAAAGGTTGGAGAACATAAAAATACCGAGAAATTTCGATTTTGATATTTTAGCCTCACTATCACATGAAGCTAAAGAAAAATTAAACAAATTACGTCCAGACACACTCGCCCAGGCTTCAAGGATTAGCGGAATAAATCCGAGCGATATCAGTGTAATCTTAGTATCTATGGGACGTTAATTTAATTGTTTCACGTGGAACAAATGAAAACAACACAACAGCTTTTTACAGCAAAAGACCATCTAGTTTCCAAAGATCGATTTAAGGTTATTTGGAACAATGACAAACATTGGGCCCAAACGGAGATTCCATTGGGAACTGACATGTCAAAATATTATAAATCAGACGACTATGCATCACATAAAAACAAGGAAAAGTCTTTAGCGGATCTTATTTATATTTTTATTCAAAGAATAATGCTGTACTTTAAAATGACTCTCATTAAGCGTCATTCTTTGGGCAAAAAATTATTGGATTATGGCGCAGGTATCGGAAACTTTGCAAGGTATATGTCAAAGGACAAATATAAAGTGATTGCTATTGAGCCAAACCCCACAGCCAGGAATATTGCTATAAGTAAAGGCATAAATGTAGTCTCCTGTCTTAAAAAGATACCAGCTACAGAAAGCTTTAACATTATAACCCTCTGGCATGTATTAGAACATATATCAAGGCCAAAAAAAATTTTAGAGGAATTACGATCAAGACTAGAAAAAAACGGGAAACTGATAATTGCAGTTCCTAATTTTAATAGTTTTGATTCTCAATATTATCAAGCTCACTGGGCAGCATTAGACGTTCCTAGGCATTTTTGGCATTTTACAACACCTGGCATTCAAATCCTAATGAAGGAGTCAGGTTTTGTCATGAGTGAAAAGTATCCGTTATGGTTTGATGCTATTTATATAGCGTATTTATCAGAAAAATATTTAGGGAATAATTGTCCGTTATTAAGAGGCTCCTTTATTGGTCTTATATCAAATATTAAGGCTTCTTTTTCAGGAGAGTATTCATCATTGATCTACGTTTTTGAAAAAGAATCTAGTTTTTTGGAAGATTGAGAAGTTTTGTAAGTTTTAAAGCTAAATTTGAGAAGATTATTTTTGTATTAGCATTTCTCAATACATAATAATGTGTGTTTTCAAATAGTTTGATCAGCTCTAGAACATTTTGATTGTGGATGTAAGGAGCTAGTTTAGAAAGGTCAAAATTAATGCTCGAGCGATAATAAACAATACTTTCTAATTTGTAGTTTAACAAAAAAGCATCCCTTAAAAACTGAATACCATAAGCCAAAAAAGCCTTTTGTTCCTCACGTCCTTGAAACGAAAGTTCAGCTGACCAATTTATCAAGTCACCAACAATGCTTTTGTTTCCTTTTGCCTTAAATGCAAGGCGTAAACCTTTTACCAAAAGCTCTTCATATTTTACGTTTCGACTATCCTCCAGAAAACCCTTTAGAAGATTATAGTCTCCTTCTGCCTGAAGAATAATTTGATCAATATTTAATTTTTTATCAGGAATTATGGCTCTTAGTGCTTCGGAATTTATAGGTCCCAAAGTAATTTGTTGACATCGAGAAAGGAGAGTTGGTAATACTAATTCTGTGTTTTCAGCTATCAGGAAAAAGTATGTGTTATTGGGCGGTTCTTCTAAAATTTTCAAAAAGCTATTTGCAGCTTGAGAATTCATTTTCTCCACCCCCCACAAGATGCACACTTTTTTTTTGCCACTAAAAGCTTTTAGAAACATTTTTTTATGAAGATTTTTAATTTCCTCAATTCCTATAATACCCTGTTTATTCCCCACAGAAATTAACTCAAACCAATTAGAATAATCACCATATGGACTTTCATTTAGAAAAGTAGACCACTCTTTAGCATAGTCATGAGAATAAACTATTTTTTCACTACCTCTTTTAACCACAGGAAATACAAAATGAAGATCTGGATTTTGACTTACTTTACCTAAGCCGTTAGTAGAACCAGAATCACTTTTATGATTTAAAAGCATAAGTGAAAATTCAATAGCTAGCGGAAGCACTCCATATCCAGGAGACCCACTAAATAGCTGAGCGTGAGGGACTTGATTTGACGATAAAAGATATTCCATCTTTTTTTTAATCAGCTCTTGACCTATAAGATGTGACCAATTCATAAGTAAAGATACATTTTCCTAAGTGCCCTTATTGAGATCTTTTTAAAAATAAGTTGGCATACTTTGGCATTATTGTATTTTTGAAAAAATTTCAAATAATGCGAGCCTTAAATCAATTCAACTTTAGTAATGAATGCGCTATTATTCGTGTGGATTTTAATGTTCCACTGAATGATAAGATGGAAGTCACAGACACAACCAGAATAGAAGCAGCAAAACCAACGATAGACCATATATTATCTGAAGGAGGTAAATGTGTTCTAATATCTCATCTAGGTAGACCAAAAGGACAAGAGCCCAAATACTCATTATCAAATATAATTGAAACCGTTTCTCAAATTCTAGGTGTAACAGTATATTTCTCAGAAAGCTGTGTAGGGCCTTCTGCTCAAGCTCAGGTTGCCGCACTTCAACCAGGAGAAGTTTTAATGATGGAGAACCTTCGTTATCATTCTGAAGAGACTGAAGGTGATATCAATTTTTCTGAAGAACTTTCTAAGTTGGGGACCGTTTATGTAAATGATGCTTTTGGGACAGCCCACAGAGCACATGCATCTACGACTATTATTGCTAAGTTTTTCAAGGATAAGAAATGTTTTGGCCGCCTACTAGAGAAAGAAGTATTATCAATTGAAAGGGTAATGAAAACAGGGGATTCTCCAATTTTAGCAATTATTGGAGGAGCAAAAGTTTCCTCTAAAATCACAATTATTGAAAGCTTATTGGACAAGGTTGATCATTTAATAATAGGAGGAGGCATGGTATATACATTCACAAAAGCAATGGGGGGGATGGTAGGAAATTCAATATGTGAACCGGATTACTGCGATTATGCTTTACAACTCATGAATAAAGCAAAACAAAAAAATATAAAAATTCATCTTCCAGTAGACGTGGTTGCTGGAGATAGCTTTTCTAATGATGCAAAACAGAAGGTTTTTAAAGTCATGCATATTCCAGAAGGCTGGGAAGCTATGGATGCAGGTCCAAAAAGCATAGAGAAATTTCACAATTTAATATTGAATTGTAAAACGATCCTTTGGAACGGACCTATGGGTGTTTTCGAATTTTCAAATTTTTCAAAAGGAACTATTGCTGCAGGAGAATCTATAGCTGAAGCGACAAATTTAGGAGCTTTTTCACTAGTTGGTGGCGGCGACTCTGTTGCAGCCGTTAAACAGTTTGGTCTGGAAAACAAAATGAGTTACATTAGTACAGGAGGGGGAGCTATGTTAGAAAGTTTAGAGGGAAAAGTTCTCCCAGGAATCGAAGCATTATCATAAAAAAGCAATGAAGAAAAGGGCCATTTTATTATTTCTCAGTGTTATGGCCTCCTGTAATTCAAAGATAGACAGATCTCAAGCATTTGTTCCAGAGTCTAGTGGCAACCTGAACCATGTGACAGTTGTAATGCCAGAGTCCGATTGGAACTCCAGTTTAGGTGAAACTATTAGAACCTCTATGGGGTCTATATATGAGGGCTTACCTCTAGATGAACCGAGATATTCGATGAGATACATGAATCCAATTGCATTCACTGGATTTGCACGCCAAAACAGGAATATCATTTGGTTCCAAAAAGACTCTATATCCCGCTTTCAATTAGCTAAAAACCAGTTTGCTAGACCACAAATTTTAGCTTTAGTAACAGGTGAAGATACTGACGCCCAAGCCTTCACTTTTAATGAAAACATCGAATTGCTTATGCAGACATTAGGAGAAAACGAGAGAATAGAGAAACTAAGAAGAATAAATAAATCGCTTTCAACTGAAAAAAATTTGACAGACAGATTTGGAATCTACCTTAAGTATCCATCAGCGTATAAAACAGTAAAGGATACAACCAATTTTGTCTGGATTCAAAAGCCAATCCAAAAAGGGCATCTGAATATTATAGCGTATGCTTTACCCTTAAATGCTTTAAATGGAGTATTTAATAAAAGGATTTTAAACATAAGAGATTCAATTGGTAAAATTTTTGTGCCTGGACGTTTACCCGGTAGTTTTTTAATAACAGAGCGAGCTTTTAGACCATATTTTTATAAGGTCTTTTTAGATGGAAAACAAGGCTATTTAACTAAGGGAACATGGGAAGTTAAAAATGACTTTATGGCTGGCCCTTTTGTGAACTACATGATAAGTGACACTATTAATAAAAGAATTATTGTGTTTGAGGGTTTTGCATTTGCTCCATCAGTAAGCAAGAGAGAGTATATGTTTGAGTTAAACACAATTCTCAACACGTTTAAATCGAAAAACTAGTTTTCTTTCTTTTTCTCTATCTTAGAACTGTCTTCGTCCTCTTTTGTAGCATTTTTAAATTCTTTAATCCCACTCCCTAAACCTTTCATAAGTTCAGGAATTTTGCGCCCCCCAAAAAGCAAGAGCACAACCGCGATGATTAATATTATTTGTGGAGCACCTATCATACCTAAAATTTTTAAAGCCAACATTAATGTATAGTTTAAACAAATGTACAGAAATATTTAGATTCATAAACATGAAAATTATAAGCACATATTTTATAGGCCTGAGGATTCCGTATCTTTGTTTCTAATATGTCACAAGAAGAAAAAAAAGGAAAACGAATTCTTAGAAAACTACTCAACTCTTATTTAGTTATGATAATTGATGAGGAATCATTTGAGGAACAAAGACAAATTCGTGTTTCCAGGATAAAAGTAATTTTTTTAACCCTACTATTTTTAGGGATATTTTCGACTTTTATTTTTTCAATTATCGCTTACACACCAATAAAAACATTAATTCCGGGTTATGATTCTTCAGAATTACGAAAAAAAGCAGTGAAAAACTTATTTTTAACTGACTCTTTGATAACCCTTTACAATAGAAACATTCTTTATTTAAATTCTGTTCGTCAAACATTGACAGAAGATATTTCATTTCAAGATTCAGAAATTTTCACAGAAAATTCTGATAAAAACACAGAATCTCAACAACCCTTCACTGAACCAATCCTGGAGGACTCTTTATTACGTGCTTTTGTATCGCAACAGGATAAATACAATCCGAAGGTTAATGAAGAAACCAAAATAAACACAATTTTATTTCCTCCAGCATTAGGAGCTATTTCTCAGCCTTTTAATTCAAATGAATCCCATTATGCAGTGGACATTGTTCTAAAAAAGGGTACTCCAATAAAAGCAATAGCAGATGGAACTGTTATTTTTTCTGAATGGACTATAGAAACAGGTTTTGTAATTATAATGGAGCATAGTTTAGGAATTCTTTCTGTATACAAACACAATGAATCTTTAAGCAAGAAACAAGGGGATGTTGTTTTGGCTGGAGAAGTTATTGCTAGTGCTGGAAATACTGGGGAGCTATCTACGGGATACCATCTCCATTTTGAACTTTGGATTGATGGCTACCCCATGAACCCTGAAATTTTTTTTAATTTTTCTAAAAAATGATAAAGTCAATAGGGGCAAAAATATATGCATTTTGGTCTGATAGAAAAAACAGTAAATGGATTAAAAATCCATTGGAAGCCCAAGAAAAAGTTTTGAAAAATTTAATCAAGCAAGGAGTAACAACCCGTTTTGGAAAAGATCATAGTTTTAAAGAAATTAAAGATTCAAGATCCTTTAGAGAATTAATACCTATTCGAGACTACGAAGACTTACGGCCGTATATCGACATGATTCTGGATGGAAGGAAAGATATTCTTTGGCCAGGAAGACCCCTTTATTATGCTAAGTCAAGTGGAACGACATCTGGAGCTAAATTTATTCCAATAACAAAGGCGTCAATGCCTCAACATATTCGAGCGGCAAGAGAAGCCCTTTTAAATTATATTTATTTAACAGGAAACACTGAAGTAGTTAAAGGGAAACATATTTTCATTCAAGGAAGTCCTGTTTTAGAAAACAAAAAGGGAGTTGCTTTAGGACGTTTGTCTGGAATCGTCGCCCACTATGTGCCATCATATCTTCAGAAAAACAGGATGCCAAGCTGGGAGGCCAATTGTATAGAAGATTGGGAAGCCAAAGTTGAAGCAATAGTGAGTGAAACACAAAAAGAAAACATGACTATTATTGGAGGAATTCCTTCTTGGGTTCAAATGTATTTTGAAAGATTAAATGCAAAAACAGGCAAAAACATTAGTCAGCTATTTCCTAATTTTTCTCTTTTTGTATATGGAGGAGTAAATTTTGAGCCTTATCGTGGGATTTTTGAAAAACTTATAGGAAAAACTCCGGATAGTATTGAGTTTTACCCAGCATCTGAAGGCTTTTTTGCTTATCAGGATAGACAGAATGACAAAGGATTACTACTACTTTTAGATCATGGAATTTATTATGAATTCATATTGGCAAGTACGTTTCTTGATGAAACTCCTTTGGTTTTCAATTTAGCTGAAGTAGAGATAGGGAAAAACTACGTAATGATCATATCTTCTTCAGCTGGCCTATGGCGCTATAATTTAGGAGACACTATTAAATTTACGAGTACTTCTCCTTTTCGAATTATAGTAAGCGGAAGAATAAAACAATTTATTTCTGCTTTTGGTGAACATGTAATTGTAAGCGAAATAGAGGACTCATTGAAAGAAGCGATAGATCAAGATTCAAGTATTGTAAGGGTTAGAGAATTTAGCGTTGCTCCCCAAATTGAACCAGAATTAGGACTTCCATATCATGAATGGTTTATTGAGTTTGAGACACCTCCAAAAAACTTAGAGGTATTTGCTAAAAAAATAGATGATGTAATGCGAGCAAAAAATATTTATTATAACGATCTAATTACTGGAAAAATTCTTCGCCCCTTGATTTTAAGAAAAGTTGTCACAGAAGGATTTAAAAAATACATGAAAAGTATAGGAAAGCTTGGAGGACAGAATAAAGTTCCTAGAGCTTCTGACAATCGTAAGATTGCAAATGTTTTAAAGGATTACTTAATTAAAGATTAATTATGTCGTCTAAAAAAGTAATCTTAGTATGTAATCAAAAGAACACATTTGTAATAAAAGATATCAGTCTTTTAGAGCAAATGGGGTATCATGTTTTTTTAATTTATTCTCCTGCTTACAGAGACCCATTTCGTTTTCTTTGGAATAGATTACGGGAATTGATTCTAGGTATATACTATTTACCCCAATCAGAAGCCATATTTACTTGGTTTAATGATTACCATAGTTTAATTCCTATCAGACTTGCAGGACTCTTTGGTAAATCATCAACTATTATTGTAGGAGGATATGATGCAATAGCAAATAAAAGTTTAGACTATGGGATTTTTTTAAGAAATAATTTTAGACAATCTATAGCAAAGACAAATTATATTAAAGCAAATAGTATATGGGTGGTCCATAAAAGCTTGTCAGAAGGATGTCCAAATTCAAAACAAGAATATCAAACTCAATCAGGAATTAAAAATTTTATTCCTAAATTAAAAACACCCATACTAGAAGTTCCAACAGCTTATAATTCTAACTTTTGGAAATCAAATAATGTTAAATCTAAAAAAACAGTAATAACAGTTGCTAATATTAATGATAAAAGAACCTTTGATAGAAAAGGTATTTCAATGTTTATTGAATTAGCTAAACTACTTCCTGATTTCAAATTTACTTTAGCAGGAATAAAAAAAAATCTTTCTGTTTATGATTCAATTCCTAAAAATTTAACGATTTTAAGTAAACAAACCAGAGATCAGCTGAAAGATCTCTACGGTTCACACAGCTATTATTTTCAAGGATCAAAAATAGAGGGTTTACCCAATGTACTATGTGAAGCTATGCTTTGTAAATGCATACCTATTGGGAGTAAAGTATTTGGAATTCCAGATGTAATTGGAAGAACAGGGTTGTTATTTGATTCAAAAGAAGGGCTGGAAAAAATAACTGCTTTTTTAAAGAAAGAAAACAAAAAACTTGGTCAAATGGCAAGAGAGAGGATTATAGAAAATTATCCTATCAAGAAAAGAAAAAATGCTTTTGAGAACGGCTTTATTAAAAACAGGACTTATGTCTAAATCACCAGCTGTATTATCCTATCCAAATTCTAACAACTTGGGAGATTTTATTCAAAGCTTGGCAGCTAAACAGGTTTTAAATAAAATAAAAACTTTTGATATTGACAGAGATAAATTAAATGCATATAAAGGCGAAAAGGCAGCATTAATAATGAATGGATGGTTTATGGAAAAACCAAAAAATTGGCCCCCTTCCGAGCAAATTGATCCACTATTTATTTCTTTCCACCTTAACCCAACTGCAAAAAAAGGAATGTTAAATAAAAATGGAATTAGCTATCTTAAGAGAAATGAACCAATTGGATGTAGAGATCACTATACTCGAAAGCTTTTGAGAAGTTTTGGAATCGAGGCTTATTATTCGGCATGTTTAACCCTTTGTTTAAATCGAGATAATTTTATTTCTAAAAATTCAAAACGTGAAGGCATTTTTGTTATAAGCCCACTTGAAAGACTCAATCCAAAAAATGAGTTAATTCCTAAAGAGTTTTTAGGGCAGGCAGTCCAACAGATAAAAAGACCAATAAAACAGAAGCAATTCGAAACTGCAATAAAAAGACTTGAGAGATTTTTACAAAATCATAAAGAAAAAATATATTACTGTAGTCAGCTTATAGATACAAAAGAGTATGATGAAAAAGCGCGAATAGAAAAAGCAAAACTTCAACTTAAGAATATTGCAAGCGCAAAGCTTGTAATTACATCTCGGATTCATACAGCCCTCCCTGCTGTTGCATTTGGAACACCAGTTTTATTCTTATCTGATGGATTAGAACATCCTAATCAAAAAAGTAGATTAGATGGGATGGAGCAATTTTTTCCGATAATTAATTCAAAAGATCTTAGAGAATGGGCAACTAAATTTCCAACACCTTTTAAAACACACCTTCCTTTTGTAAAGAACATTGAAAAGCAAATTAAGGACTTTTTAAAAGAATAGATTAATTAGAATACAGGATGCGGTTTTACATGTTATATTTATGAAAATTTTTTAAATGAACATATTAGTGATTGGTGGCGGCGGAAGAGAACACACTCTGTGCTGGAAATTAAAGCAAAGCAAACATTGCAAAAAACTTTTTGCAGCCCCAGGAAATGCGGGTACTTCAGAGTGTGCAACCAATCTACCAATTGGTGTTTCAGATTTTAAAAAAATTAAGGAGGCAGTCATATATTATCAGATTGATTTAGTTGTAGTTGGCCCTGAAGAACCATTAGTATTAGGGATTCACGATTTTTTTATAAATGATGTAACCTTATCAAGGGTTGGAGTTATAGGGCCTCAAAAAAAAGCTGCAACACTAGAAGGGAGTAAAGCTTTCGCCAAAGCATTTATGAATAGGCACAATATTCCAACTGCTGATTATGCAGAATTTACATCTGAAAATATTACTGAAGGGGAAGCCTTTTTAGAAAAAAGCAAGCCTCCTTATGTTTTGAAAGCAGATGGGTTAGCAGCTGGAAAAGGCGTGCTGATATTAGACGACCTAATGCAAGCCAAAAAAGAATTGAGACAAATGCTTTTACAAAAGAAGTTTGGAAAAGCTTCAAGAAAAGTTGTTATTGAAGAGTTCTTAAAAGGAATTGAACTTTCTTGCTTTGTTCTAACCGATGGAGAAAATTACTTAACACTCCCTATGGCAAAAGACTATAAACGGATTGGTGAAGGTGATACTGGACTTAATACAGGTGGAATGGGAGCTGTTTCACCGGTCCCCTTTTTGGATAATTCGTTTGAACAAAAAATCTGTAATCAAATTATTAAACCCACTATTGAAGGTTTAAAAAAAGATAAAATACCTTACAAGGGTTTTATTTTTATAGGATTAATTAAAGTTGGTGACGATCCAAAGGTTATTGAATACAACGTTCGACTAGGAGATCCGGAGACTGAAGTTGTCATTCCTAGAATCAAAAATGATTTAGGAGAGCTTTTTCAGGCGGTACAAGAAGGAACTTTAGACAAAATTCAGCTCGAAATCGAATCTCAAGTAGCAGCAACCGTAATGGCGGTTTCAAAAGGATATCCAGAAGCTTATGAAAAAGGGAAGGCTATAAAAGGGTTATCAAAAGGGGAAATGATTTTCCATGCAGGGACTAAAATAATCGATGGACAAGTTCAAACCTCAGGGGGCCGAGTATTAGCTGTTACTTCAATGGCAGAGGAACATAAAATAGCGTTACTGAATTCCTACACAACTCTTTCAAAACTTAGTTTTGAAGGGATTAATTACCGAAAAGATATTGGATTCGATTTATAGGAAAGAATGTGCGGAAGGATCTTTGTCTTCTTCACCATTTTTATCGAAAAGATTTAATTGAAGAACCCAATAGACCATTGCGGAAAATCCAACCAAAAGAAAAATCCAATTTACAGAATTTGCTATTGTCCAGCTGGTCAATTCAAGATCACGTAAAATTGCAAAAGGAATAAAAAAAACCTCTTCAAACAACCAAGCTATTCCTTCAAAAAAGTTTTTCATAATAAAACTATAGTTTATATTGTATTTTATTTTTTACAATTATGATAACAAAGATATTTAAAAGGTTAACTATTCGCGCTATCATAACCGGTTTTTTTCTTACTTACTCTGCTAATCTTTTTGTCTTATTTTGTCGTGCAGCTGGTAATTTATACAAACAAATTTTCATAGAATCATTTATATTTAGTTTAAATATCTTGTTGATTATCGTTCTGGCTGCTATTTCTGAGGCCAGAAGATTTAATCTAAAATTTGGTGCCACTCACTTAATATCTTTTCCACTTTGCATTATCTTATTTGCTCAGGGGCAATTTGTAAATCCACAAAAATTAATCATTGCATTTTCACTTCTTTTTGCGGCGAATATTTTATCAAAAGAGATTAATAAAATTAATCCTGTAAAAGACTTTTTCGTTTTAGGTTTTATTTTTAGTTCTTTAAGCTATATTAACCTTAACCTTTCTTTGTTTTTTTTCTCAATACTTTTAACCATTACATACATCCCTAGTAAACAAAAAGCGTTAATCTCGATATTATTAGGAATTGTAGCCGCATTATCAATCCTAATTACAATTTCTCATGCCATCACAGGAAACATTTTTTATACTCAATCTGAGTTTTTAGGATCGCATATTTTTACTCCTTTTGAAAATAATAATTCTGAATTTGTTTGGATTAGTACAGTTATAATTGCCTCTATAGCCTCCCTTTTCATGAAACAAAAAAAACTACAAAAAAGAAGTTTATTTGATCTTGGAAATAGTGGAAACTTTATGTCAATTTGGCTAGTAATAAGTATAATTTTCAGAGTTTTTGACCTGTATGAAGATGAAAGCAAGTGGCTTTTAAGTTATATTCCCACTGCTTTTTTTATTGGCAATATATTTGAAACACTCACAAAAGAGAGATATAGAGAAATATTATTTTATAGTTTACTTTTTACAGGAGTAATTTCAAATCTGTATGAAAATGGGTTGATTTAAATTTCATCAAAATCCAGGGAAACTTCTTGGGATTGTGCTTGTGCTTGACAACTTAAAACTAACCCTTCATTTACTTCTTCATCAGTTAGAATCTGATTTTTTTCCATGCTCGCTTTACCATTAGTTATTTTTCCAATACAACTACTGCACACTCCACCTTGGCATGAATAAGGAACATCTAATTTAGCCTTGAGCGCAATTTCTAGTAAAGTTTTTCCAGGCACCAAATCTAAAGTGTGCGTCATTTCATCAAAAGTTATTTTTAGCACTCCTTTATTCACAGCTCCTAAAACTCCCGATTTATCATTACTTGCGGAGAATAGTTCAAAAAAGATATTCTGCTGATCTATACCACGATCAATGAGAAGCTCTTGAGAAATTTTAATCATATTCTCAGGACCACAGAGGTAAAAACGTAATTGGCTTGAAACACAATTTTTTAATGCGAAATTTATAAGAGCGGGGTCAATTCTTCCAAACCGTGAACCATCAATATTAGCTTCACTAAAAATCCAGTGAATATTTAATTGTTTGGGATATAGTTTTTCAAGAGAACACAACTCCTTATAAAACATAGTTTTTTCTGGACTTTTATTACCATAAATTAATGTAAATGATGAGCCTGAATCATTTATTAAATATGATTTTAAAATAGACATAATTGGAGTAATTCCGCTTCCTACTGCAATTGCCATAATAGGGGATTGCTTATCTATGTGATTTAATACAAAGCGCCCTTCAGGAACTCCAACCTTAATTTCATCTCCAGCCTTCAGCAGCTTGTTTACATATGTCGAAAAGGCTCCAAAGGGAACTTCTTTAACGCCCACTTGAAGTAAACCAATTTGTGGTTCACAACAAATAGAATAGGATCGGCGAATATTTTTTTTAT
Source organism: uncultured Flavobacteriaceae bacterium (assembly GCA_943842245.1). Classification (GTDB taxonomy): domain Bacteria; phylum Bacteroidota; class Bacteroidia; order Flavobacteriales; family Flavobacteriaceae; genus MS024-2A. Next base: position 843,027 of record CALTAJ010000001.1, on the reverse strand, counting down.
CAATATTTAATTCTAAACTAACGTATTGCCCAGCTTTATATTCATATAAAGTCTTTAAATTAGAAGGAACCTTTATTGAAAGAACAACAGCTTCTGGAGTAATCCGGTCAATAGTAGAGATTTGCATCGAGTGGAATTGGGGCATAACTTTTTTTAACAAATGTAAAAAAATGATTACTTATAGGATAGAAGGATAATTGCTAAAAAAGATAAATTAATTCTATTATTTTTTTCTAATAGAACACGGATTAAATTTAAAAATGTAAACGAATCTTTCTCTTAATAAATCAAATAATTTATGAGAATAAAAACTTTAGAATACGAATAAATCTATTTTTATAATGATGAAATACTAAAATTTATCATTTTCAGTTATTAATAAGTAACTAAATCATATGAATTTAAAACGTTCAATATTTTATTTTCCCCTAATCGTAACTCTTTTTTTCAACTCTTGTAGTACAACAAAAAAGGGGATATTAAATCAAGAGTATCATACTCTAACAACCAAATTCAATGTTTTATTTAATGGAAAAGAGGCTTTTTCAATTGGGGAGGAAATTTTATCAGATGCGTTTGAAGAAAATTTTTATGAATTACTACCCGTAGAACCGATAAATTTAAGAGGAGAAAATATTGACGAAACCACTATAATTCCGGGTTTTGATCGAGCAGAAGAAAAAGCCGTCAAAGCAATACAAAAGCATTCCCTTAAAATTAATGATATACAATATAACCGTCAGATAGACGATGCTTATTTATTGCTAGGCAAAGCGCGCTATTTTGACAGGCGGTTTTTCCCAGCACTTGAAGCCTTTAATTTTTTGTTGGAAAGCCCCACAAATCGAAACAGCTATGTTGAAGGCAAAATTTGGAGAGAAAAAACAAATATTCGACTTAGAAATGAAGAATTGGCGATTGAGAACCTAAGACCTTTGGCTCGCTCGATTTTTCCTAGTAATAAGTTTTACTCTCTTGCAAACGCAACTCTTGCTGAATCGTTTTTGAATTTAAAACAGTTAGACTCTGCTTCATTCTACATAAAAAGAGCAGCTTTAGAAGCGCCAAAAAGAAAGAATAAGGCACGCTATCTTTTTATTACGGGACAACTTTTTGAATCTTTAGGGAAAAGAGACTCAGCGGAATGGGCTTTTAAGGGGATAATTGCTTTAAAACGGAAAGCTCCTAAAAAATTCTTGCTTCAGGCCAAAATAAAAAAAACCCTTTTAGACACCTTAAATACTTTAACTGACCGGGTTAGTTTTTTACAAAAGATTTTAAAAAACTATGAAAATCAGCCTTTTGAGCATTTCGTAAATCGTGCTATAGGAAATTTATATTTAAAGCAAAAAGAAGACAGTCTTGCTTTAGTTTATTTTGACCGATCAATAGACTCACCATATTTAGATCCATATACTCAGATAGAAAATAATAAAGACTTAGCAGACTATCACTTTAAGGAGGGAAACTATTTTATTTCAGGAAAGTATTTAGACAAACTATTACCACTTTTTGATGAAACTAGTTTAGCCTTTAAAAAAATTAAAAGAAAAAGGGAAAATCTTTCAGAAGTTATTTTCTATGAACAAAATATTAAACAAACCGATAGTATTATATATTTAATGACGCTTTCAAAAAAAGAACAACTTATTTATTTTGAAAACCTGATCAACTCAAAACAAGAAAAAGAAGCTTTGAAGCTGAAAGAAGAGGTTAATGAAAAACGGTTTCAACTTTTAAACAGATCTAAAACCTCTTTTTATTTTTACAATCCAAGTCAGGTATCTAAGGGAAGACAGGCTTACTTAGCGAATTGGGGTAATCGTCCAAATACAGATAACTGGAGAAATGCAAGTTCAATTTTGAATTCAATTGCGATAGAGTCGAAAAGTAATCAGCCAATTTCAATTAAAGCAATTATTCAAGAAAAACCAGAAAATTTTGTTGCATCATTACCTCAAACCCAAAAAGAAAAGGATAGCTTAATTCTAACCAATCAAAAAGCTTACTTACAAATAGGACTAATTTATAAGGAGAAGTTTAATGATTTTCCGTTAGCTACGGAGCGCTTAAAAAAAGTTCTATCACTTAATCCCCCCAAAGAGATTCGAGTCCAAGCGTTATATCACCTTTATCGAATGGAAGAAAAAAAGAAAACTGATGTAGCAGAAAACTATAAAATAGATCTAATTAAAAACTATCCTGATACACCATTTGCGAGAATATTATCTAATCAAAAAAACTATAACTCTACTGGAACAGTAACACCAGAAAAGCTATATGAAAATGCTCTTAAGCTCTATAAAGAGCAAAAGCTTATAGAGACCTTGGAAGAGATAGAATTATTAACAGTAATGGCAAGTGGCAAGCAATTGGAATCAAAAATAAGTTTGCTAAAGGCTAATTCTTTAGGACGTTTAAATGGAATACAGACCTGGAAAGAATCTTTAATGGAAGTTGCAACAACATTTAGTGCATTTGAGGAAGGTATTTATGCTAAAGGCCTTATTAATCAAATTGAAAAATTAAATAATTTGGAAGACACAGGGCTAGTTTATAAGAACTACAAGTGGATTTTTCCTTTTAAGGAATTAGAAAGAGAAAAAACAGAAATATTCTTTAATTCATTGAAGGAAGTTTTAGCTAAGCATAATAAAAGATGGACTTTAAGCATAGACACTTATAACAAAGATTATATATTCGTTGTAGTACACGGAATTCGTGACCCAAAAAATATTGAAATGTGTAAGGCAAAAATGCAATTTAAGTCATCTAATCTGTTAAAAGAACATAATTTTGTAGCTTTAACGTCCCAATATCAAGATTATTTAAAAAATAAAACTTGGAAAATTAAATTATAATGAGAGCAGTAGATAGTAATGGACAGTATAGTAAGATTGATAAGAATACTATTCTAACAGGTACAATTAATGCGAAAACAGATATACGAATTGATGGGACCTTAGATGGTCATTTGATTACAACAGGAAAAGTTATTATTGGAAAAGATGCACAAGTAAAAGGTAAGCTGTTTTGCGAAAATGCTGATATAGAAGGTGTTTTCAATGGAGAACTTACTGCTTCTGGAATTTTGAATTTAAAAAAGGGTTCAAATGTAGAAGGGAAGGTTCACATTCAAAAACTTATAGTTGAGTCTGGGGCTACTTTTAATGCGAATTGTGCGATGCATTCAGAACAAGATGGAGTTAAGAAATTAAATAATATTAATGAAGAGAAAAAAGCCAAAAAAGTGGCTAATATTCTCTAGTCTAGCCTTTCAGATCGCATTAATAATGTGGGCGAGTATTCGTTTAGGGCAATATTTAGACTTCGCGCTTCAGTCATCTGGAAAACTTTATGTTTTAATTTCAAGCACTTTAGGATTGGTTTCAATAGTTTTTATGATTTATAAACAAAGCAAAAGTTTTTGGGACCAGTCATGAGATATACTCTCTATTTTATTTTTCTTTTATTCACCTTTATAAGCGTTTTTGCAATACACTTAAAATTTTTACCAGAATTTAAACATTTTTTGATTCAAAGCTATATTGTGAACATACTTATGGCTTTATTGGCTTTATTTTTGTTAAACTATGGGATCCATAAGAATAATAAAAATCTTGCTAGCATATATTTATTAACGATTGCTTTAAAACTAATAATATATTTTCTGTTTTTCTACCCCAAATTCAGATTAGACGGTAATATTTTAAAAAAGGAGTTTTTCATTTTTTTTGTTCCTTATTCATTAGGATTAATTGCGGAGATTTTTCTTTTAGCAAGACGATTTAGATAAATTAAAAAGCCTTATTTTAAAGCGTCAGCATTCTATATTAACACAATAAAATTCACCAAAAAAGAAAGGAGTTTAAAAAACCTTTTAAATATTTCTTTATTTACACGAAAGCTTTACATTTGCAGCTTTAAAACTACTATTTTTATAATCACTTATGCTGTCAATGAGGATCCAAATCAGAGCTCATTTTGCCCTTCCTATAGCTTTGCTTTTTATGCCCTTCTTAATTCAAGCAAAAGACAGCAAACCTTCGGGAGATTTAAAAACTGAAATAAAAGAATATATCTTTCATCATTTGGAAGACGCATATGATTTCAGCCTCTTTTCTTATACTAAAGACAATGGTGATCATAAATATATTGGGATGCCACTACCTGTTATACTTTGGGATAATGGGCTTCAAATTTTTTCTTCATCAAAACTTCAACATGGAGAAGGCGTAGCTCAAGTTGGCTCTAACTTTTATAAATTAGATCACGGAAAAATTTTCAAAACAAACGCTTTAGGAGTAATAAATTTAGATGCAGGTAAACAGGTAACTAACGAAGCCCCTCTTGACTTTTCTGTAACTAAAGGGGTTTTTAGCATGTTATTAATTGCTTTTTTAATGTTTTTTCTTTTCAACAGACTAGCAAAGTCTTACTTGAAAAATGGTGGCGTTCCAACTGGTATAGGAAGGTTTTTCGAACCGATCATTATTTATCTAAGGGATGAAATTGCAAAGCCTAATATTGGAGAAAGAAAATACAGATCTTATATGAGTTTTTTGTTAACTGTATTTTTCTTCATTTGGTTTTTAAATATGTTAGGATTAACCCCACTAGGAGTAAATGTTACAGGTAATATTGCAGTAACATTCGGTTTGGCAATAACGACTTTTATTATAACAAATCTAACAGGAACAAAAGATTACTGGTTACATATTTTTGATCCTTTAGGAGGATCAATGAAATGGTATTCTAAAATCTTTCTATACATTATTTTAATTCCAATAGAAATATTAGGAATATTTATTAAACCATTCTCTTTATTAATTCGTTTGTATGCAAATATGCAAGCCGGCCATATAGTAATAATGAGTTTAATAGGATTAATGTTTATTTTTAAAAGTTGGATAGGAAGTTCTTTATCATTTGGTCTTACATTTGCAATTGCCATTATTGAATTGTTAGTAGCTTTTCTCCAGGCATATATTTTTACAATGCTATCTGCACTTTATTTTGGTTTTGCAGCTCAAGAGCATGAAAGTCATTAATAATAGATATAATAATATTGAAATAAGTTCTTAATATAATGTTTAATTTAAATTTTTAAAATATGGAAATCCCTGTAATAGTTGGAGCTGGATTAGCAGTAATCGGCGTAGGAATTGGAATTGGTAGAATCGGTGGTTCTGCAATGGAAGCAATTGGGCGTCAGCCAGATGCTTATGGAAAAATTCAAACAGCAATGTTAATTGCTGCTGCCTTGGTTGAAGGATTTGGTTTTGCAGCCTTATTTGCAGTTTAATCTATTTGCCCTTGAGGCTTTTTTTAATTAAGTTTTTAAAAGATGGAAAAATTAATTAGTGAATTTTCATTAGGTTTATTTTTTTGGCAAACGTTGATTTTCGTCGGGTTAATATTTTTATTAAAAAAATATGCTTGGAAGCCAATATTGTCGGCTGTAAATGAACGTGAAGCTTCTATTAAGGATGCTTTAGAAGCAGCTAAAGAGGCCCGATCTGAAATGGAAAGTTTACAATCTGATAATCAGCGTATTCTCAAGGAGGCTCGAGCACAAAAAGAGGCCCTGCTTAAGGAAGCGCGTACGATAAGATCAGAAATGATTAACACAGCCAAAGTTGAAGCTCAAAGTGAGGCTAATAAGATTTTGAGTCAAGCCCAGGAAGCAATCCAAAATGAAAAAAGAACCGCTGTAAATGAGTTAAAAGATCATGTCAGTTCAATAGCTCTTGATATTGCGACAAAAGTGCTTCAAAATGAGTTAGAAAGTAAGGATAAACAAATGCAATTAGTCAGTAAACTATTGCAAAATTCTGATATGAAGTAAAATGAAAGGAGCACGAGCAGCACTTCGATATGCTAAAGCGATTCTAGCCTTTTCTCAAGAAAATAATTCATCTGAGGTAGTGGCTAAAGATATGCAAAAAATGAATGAAATAATTCAACAAAGCGATGCTTTACAAATAGCTCTCGAGAATCCGCTAATAGAAATTGAAAAAAAGCTTAGCCTTTTAAATGAATTATTTCCAGAAGCTTCAGAGCCTAGCAAAAAGTTATTTTCCTTATTGGCAGAGAATAACCGTTTGGCCATACTGTCAGAAACAGGGAAAAAATTCCTTGAATTATATTCTTATCATAAAGGTGAAGTAAATGCAACTGTTACCTCTGCGGTGTCACTTTCAATAGAATTAGAAAAAACTATACTTGAAAAGGCTAAAAGATATTCAAAACAAAAATTAAATATCGAAAACAAAATAGACCCAAGCCTAATGGGAGGGTTTATATTAAAAATTGGTGACATGCAACTTGACTGTAGTGTTTCAAATCAATTACAAGCAATCAAATCAACATTAACAAAAACTAATACGATCTAAAGATAAACGATCATGGCAGATATAAACCCAGCTGAAGTGTCAGCAATACTTAAAAATCAACTGGAAGGCTACAATTCATCATCTGCAATGGATGAGATTGGAACTGTGCTTGAGGTAGGCGATGGAATTGCTCGAGTCTTTGGCCTCTCGAATGCTCAATATGGAGAATTAGTTTCTTTTGAGGAAGGGCTAGAAGGAATGGTATTAAATTTGGAAGAAGATCACGTAGGTGTTGTTTTGCTTGGACCTTCAAAAGGAGTTAAAGAAGGGGATACAGTAAAGCGCACCCAGCGTATTGCTTCAATTAGGGTAGGTGAAGGTGTTGTTGGACGCGTTTTGAATACTCTTGGACAACCTATTGACGGCAAGGGACCAATTGAAGGCGAAGTTTTCGAAATGCCACTAGAGCGAAAAGCACCAGGAGTAGTTTTTCGCCAACCTGTAAACGAGCCTCTTCAAACGGGAATTAAATCTATTGACGCTATGATCCCGGTCGGTCGTGGGCAAAGAGAGTTAATAATTGGTGATCGTCAGACGGGAAAAACAACAGTTTGTATCGATACAATATTAAATCAAAAAGAATTTTATGATGCAGGGGAGCCAGTATATTGTGTTTATGTTGCTATTGGTCAAAAAGCATCTACAGTTGCTGCGATTGCAAAAACACTAGAGGATAAAGGAGCGTTGGCTTACACTACAATTGTTGCCGCAAACGCGTCTGATCCAGCGCCTATGCAAGTTTATGCTCCTTTTTCTGGAGCAGCTATAGGGGAGTATTTTAGAGATACAGGTAGACCAGCTTTAATTATTTATGATGATTTATCAAAACAGGCAGTAGCTTATCGTGAAGTATCTTTACTACTTCGGCGTCCACCAGGAAGAGAGGCATATCCAGGAGATGTGTTCTATTTGCATTCTCGCTTACTAGAGCGTGCAGCAAAAGTAATTGCCGATGACAGTATTGCTAAAGAGATGAATGACCTTCCAGAAGCATTAAAAAACAAGGTAAAAGGTGGAGGATCTCTTACTGCTTTGCCGATTATTGAAACACAAGCAGGTGATGTTTCAGCCTATATACCAACTAATGTAATTTCAATTACTGATGGACAGATTTTCTTGGAGTCAGACCTTTTTAATTCTGGTGTGCGTCCTGCTATCAATGTTGGAATTTCAGTCTCAAGAGTAGGGGGATCTGCACAAATTAAATCAATGAAAAAAGTATCAGGAACCTTAAAGCTTGATCAAGCACAATTTCGTGAATTGGAGGCTTTTGCCAAGTTTGGCTCTGACTTAGATGCTGCAACCCTAAATGTCATTGAAAAAGGAAAACGAAATGTTGAGATTTTAAAACAAGCACAAAACGATCCCTTTACAGTAGAAGAGCAAACTGCAATTATTTATGCGGGCTCGAAAAACTTATTACGTTCCGTGCCAGTTGAAAGCGTCAAAGAGTTTGAACAAAACTATTTGGAAACATTGCGTAATAAGCACAAAAAAACCCTGGAAGAACTTAAAGCAGGAAAACTTACAGATGCAGTATTAGATACACTTAATGCAGTAGCAAAAGAAACTTCAGCTCAATTCGAGTAAATAATGGCGAACCTCAAGGAAATAAGAAATAGGATTGCTTCGGTATCATCAACCATGCAAATAACTAGTGCAATGAAAATGGTGTCTGCAGCTAAGCTCAAAAAAGCCCAAGACGCAATTACTAGTATGCGTCCTTATGCCAATACTTTGACTGAGTTAATTCAAAATCTAAGTGGTTCTATGGACGGAGACACTCAAAACCTATATACTCAGGTACGACCAAAACAATCAGTTTTAATTATTTCAATTACATCAAATCGAGGGCTATGTGGTGCTTTTAACGCCAATATCATAAAAAAAACAAGACAATTATTTGATAAAGAATTTAAGAATCAAAAAGTTTCTTTGATAACAATAGGTAAAAAAGGTTCAGAAATTTTAAACAAAACAGGTAAAGTAATTTCAAGCTATGATTCTGTTTTTGACAACTTAACTTATAATAATGTGAGTAATATTGCAGAAATAGTGATGAACCATTACGAGAAAAAAACATTTGATCAAGTTGTTTTAGTTTATAATCGTTTTAAAAATGCTGCGACTCAGATAATAGAAGTGGAATCTTTTCTACCAATTGTTGCAGAGAAAAAAAGCGAGAATAATTCAAATGTTGATTATATCTTTGAGCCTAGTAAATCAGAAATTATAAGTGAACTTTTACCAAAATCTTTAAAGATGCAACTTTTTAAAGCTCTTCGGGATTCTTTTGCTAGTGAACATGGTGCAAGAATGACTGCGATGCACAAAGCAACCGATAATGCAACTGATTTAAGAGATCAGTTAAAATTAACTTATAATAAAGCACGTCAAGCAGCAATTACAAATGAAATTCTTGAAATTGTGGGTGGTGCTGAGGCGTTAAAAAGTTAAATGTTAAAAAGAATTCAATGCTTTTTTTTAATATAAAGATTAAAAACTCTTCCCGAAGCGTCACATAATAAATTAGCTGCATTTTTTTTTGAGTATTCTATATCTAAAGGGCCGTTTTGTATCGTAAAAATGCCTGAAAATCCAGCCTTATACATATTGGAATAAGGACCCTCTATAGACCCTGCTAAACCAATGACTGGAATATTATTTTTTTTTGCCAGTCTAGCCACACTTCCAGTAAGCTTACCTTTTGTAGATTGTTTGTCGATTCTTCCTTCTGCAGTAAAAATTAAATCAGCTTTTTTTATTTTCTCTTCAAGATTGATCATCCTTGCCAAAAGCGAAAACCCAGACTCCAAAGAAGCATTAAAAAAACCATGCATGCCAGCTGCAACTCCACCCGCTGCGCCACCACCTTCAATTTTAGTTATAGGCCGCCCAAAGTGATTTTTTACTACTCTTGCAAATTGAGTAAGACTATTCTCTAATAATTTGACTTCAGCTAAATTTGCCCCTTTCTGTGGGCCATAAATAACTGCAGAACCATAATTTCCGAGCAATTTATTTTTAACGTCACAAGCAACCCTCCATTTTATACTTTTAGAAATACGAAAAGAAATAATAGATTCTAGTTTATTCAAAAAGCCCCCCCCTCTTTCAAGTTTATTTCCTTGATGATCTAAAAGTTGACCCCCTAAGGCCTCAAAAATTCCAGCTCCACCATCATTAGTTGCACTTCCTCCGACCCCTAGAATAATTTCTGTACAACCTTTAGAGAGAGCATCTTTTATCAGCAAACCTGTTCCATAAGTAGAAGCTCTTAAAATATCACGCTTTTCAGGATTAATTTGCGCTAAGCCTGATGCTTGTGATAATTCTATCCAAGCTGCTTTCTTTTCCTTAAAAAGAAAATATTTCCCATTACATTTTTCTCCTAATGCATTTTTGGTTACACATTTTACAAGTTCTCCGTTTGAGTGCTCCATTAAAACTTCTAGTGCACCTTCTCCTCCATCTGAAAATGGAATTTTTACTACTTCTGCATTTGGTAAAACGTCTATTATACCCTTATGAATTGATTGACTAACTTCATTTGCTGTCAAGCTCTCTTTAAATGAATCAGGAATTATTAGGATGCGCATGTGAATTAGATAACTTTAATAAACACAGAAGCTGATAATTAAAAATACTTAAAAATTATTTGGCATCAAAAGAGTATTATTTTAGTAACAAAACATTTATTTAGTTATATCTCAATTACTGTTTTATTAACTTAGATTTCAATTGAAAAAAAAAAAATTATATTTGAAGGCTATAAAATGAAAAAGAAACATGAAGAGGATTCCTAAAATATCACTGATTTTATCTGTTTTTTTAATTACTCTTATAACTGATTGTGAAAAAGATATCGTCCAAGAAGAATCTTTACCTGAAGAAGAGATTGTAAAAGCTATTATTGACCCCTTTTATGCAGATCTAAATGAAGCCAGTTCATTAGAAGATTACTGGAATCTATTTGTTGCAGATGCAATTCGTTCTGGAAAACCAGACCCAGGAACTGGAAGAAACATTAATATTTTTTTTGGTACTGAGCCAGATTTTGCTTCAGGCGTTACATCAGATCATGCCGGGAGGGCCTATGACATATGTAATCAAGAGACAGTTAGCTTTGAAATAATTAAGTCTTTTTGGGAGGATTACTCTGTTGTACAAAGGCTTTATACCTTTTATCACGAGGCGGGGCATGCGCGTTACAAATATCGGCACCCCTGTGAATCATCTGAGTGTACTGCAGCACCTGATGACTATCCGGTAATGTGGCTTTCAGTTCTTCCATCAAATACTCCATTAGAAGAATTTATTAGAGATAAAAACAATTTTTTTAAAAGGAATTGGGAGGGTATAAGATATTTTGATTGCTCTTAAATTAAGCAGTATGCTTCTTAAGATTTTTTTAATCAGTTTAAATATTTTATCAATTACCCGTTACCTTCTATACTTTTTCTTTCAGGAGGAATCTTTTATTTAGTAGCACTAGTACTCTCTAAATTCCCACCAAAAAAGATAAATTATTTCTATGGATATCGTACAAAAGCATCTATGAAAAGTCAAGAATCATGGGAATTTGCGCAAAATTACACATCAAAAAAAATGAAATATATCTCACTATACATTTTTATTATAGGTGCATTTTTGAGTTTTTTAAACATAGAGTTAATGTGGTCTCTTTGGCTTGGTATAATAATATCGGTTTTAATGCCTGTTTTAATGATTCTTGAAGTTGAAAAAGAGCTAAAAACGAGATATCCAAAAGAATAAGTTTGGTTAACAAAAAACGTGAAAGAATTTTTTAATATCATATAAAAAAACGGTTGATTTTGTAAATTTAAGTATTACAAAATAAGTCAAATGATAGAAGTTTCTGTGCAAAATGATAGTCCTTATGAGCTTCCTGCTTATGCAACAACCGGTTCAGCAGGAGTTGATTTGAAAGCTGTTTTAGACAGGCCATTGGTCCTAAATCCTTTAGAAAGGAAAATAATTGGAACTGGATTAAAAATAGCCTTACCTATTGGGTATGAGGCCCAAGTTCGTCCTAGAAGTGGCCTCGCTGCTAAACATGGTATTTCTGTGTTAAATTCACCTGGGACAATTGATGCTGATTATCGTGGAGAGGTTGGTGTAATACTAATTAATCTATCTAATGACGCCTTTACAATAAATCCAGGGGAACGAATTGCACAATTGGTCCTAGCAAAGCACGAACAAATTCAATGGAAAATTGATAAAAACCTTTCATCTACAGCTCGAGGATCTAATGGGTTTGGGAGTACTGGAAAAACATAAAGAATGAAGATAATTGTACCTATGGCCGGAAGAGGATCCCGTCTTAGACCTCATACTTTGACAACTCCAAAGCCTTTAATTAGAGTTGCTGGAACCCCTATTGTGAGCCAACTGATTTATGAAATTGTAAAAGCTGTTGATGATCCAATAACTGATATAGGATTTATTATTGGCAACCCAGCTTTTTTTGGGGTTGACGTTGTTACTTATTTAAAGGAACTAGCAAAAGAACTAGGTGCAAAACCACATATTTTTAGGCAAGACCATCCTTTGGGAACAGGCCATGCTATCATGTGCGCAGAAAGACTCCTTGGTGGACCGGCTATTATAGCCTATCCCGATACCCTAATTCGCTCAAAGTTAAAATTAGATCCAAAAGCAGATGCGGTTATTTGGGTAAAAAGGGTGTCTTGTCCTGAAGCTTTTGGAGTAGTTGCATTAGATAAGAAACGAAGAATTATAAATTTAGTAGAAAAACCAAAAGAATTCGTATCCGATTTGGCTGTGATAGGTATTTATTACTTTAAGAATTCAGAAGACTTAAAAGAAGCTTTAAAAAAAGTAGTTGCTCAAGATTTATTACCTGGAGAGGAATACCAAATCAATCATGGAATTCATACCATGATTAAATCAGGGTCAGTTTTTAAAACTGGAGAGGTTCAAATTTGGATGGACTGTGGAAATCCAGAAGTGACACTTGGGACCAACTCAGAGATGTTAGAAATAAAAAAAGCAGAAGGAGAGAATTTACAACATTCCTCAGCCGAGTTAAATAACAGTATTATTATTCCTCCGTGTTTTATAGGTGAAAATGTAAAGATTAAAAACAGCACGATTGGTCCTGGTGTATCCATTGGTGAAAGAGCCCAAATTGATAACTGCCAGCTTAAAAATTGTTTAATACAGAACGATAGTTATCTTGAAAACCTAACACTTGAAAAGGCAATGATAGGGAATCAGGTACATTATAAAGGAAACTCTACTTTTGTTAGTATAGGTGATTATTCACATTTACAATAGTCTATGAAAAAGTATTTTAATAGTGGTTTAATTTTATTCTCCTCAATACTGTTTCTAATTTCTTGTAAAACTGTTGCTGTTCTACCGACTAATAGACCCCTTAAAAATGTCAATTTAGAGTCCCTAGTTTCCAAGATAAAAAGTAATTATCCTAGAGTAGATAAAGTTCGTTCTCGTATTAAAGCCACATATGACAACGGTAAGCGTGAACAACAAGTTATTGTTCAACTTAGAATGGAAAACAAAAAAAAATTATGGTTAACCGCAACTATGTTGATTCCAATTGCTAAATTAATGATAACTCCCGATAAGGTTTCTTTTTATGAAAAATTCCAAAAAACTTATTTTGAGGGAGGGTTCGATCTAATAAATAGACCCTTTGGAACAAATTTTAGGTATTCAGATATTGAAAATATATTTTTGGGAAAGCCTATACTGGATCCAGGACTTGGAAAGTGGAAACAAATATCGAATCCTCAGTATTACATTCTTATTCCTCAGGTTAAACGTTTAGGTCTAAAGCCTACTTTATTTTTTGATCCTGTAAGTTTTTTATTGAAGGAACAGCGGATTATTGTCCCAGGGAGTAAATATTCAATTTCAATAAAATATATACGACATATCAGACTAGAAGGTAAATCTATTCCTAGTTTCATAAAAGTTATTCTCTTTGATGGTGAAGAAACCCAATCTTTAGATCTTGAATTTACAAGGACTTATTTAACGGAAGGACTAACTTTTCCCTTTGAAATCCCCCAAGGTTATTCTAAAATTAAGCTTTAAATGAAGAAAAGTTTTTATTTCCTAATATTTTTTGTTTTGGGATTTGTAATTATTCAAGCTCAGCAAACCTCAAAAAAACAAAAGGAATTAGAAGCTCAAAGACTCCGCTTAAAAAAAGAGATAAAACAAATTAATAGTATTCTTTTTAATAATATAAAAACAAGAAAAAGTGCATTGACTCAAGTTGAAGACCTTCAGGTCAAACTCAATGTCCGTTTAGAACTTATAAAAGTAACTAATGAGCAAGCTAATCTTCTTACAACAAGGATTAGTATAAATGAAAGAAATATTTCAACAAATCGTTTAGAATTAAGGAATCTCAAAGATGAATATGCTAATTTGATTCAAAAATCATACGAAAGTAAATCTTTGCAAAATCGATTAATGTTTTTATTTTCCTCAGAAAGTTTTCTTCAGGCATATAAACGAGTTCAATATTTAAAACAATATGCCAGCTACAGAAGAAAACAGGGGAAAGCTATTGCAAATAAAACAAAATTACTCCAAGAACTCAACCAAACATTAAATAATGAAAAAGCTGAAAAAATTCTTTTAATTGAGGAAAATCGACTTGTTCAACAACAAATAGAAAAAGATGCACAGGATCAAAAATCTTTGATTAAAACTTTAGAACGAAAACAAACTTCATTAGCTTCTCAAATTTCAAAAAAAGAAAAACAACAAAAAGCAATTGACCGTGAGATAAATCGATTAATTCGAGAAGCAATTGCTGCATCAAATGAAGCTTTGGGCAAAAAACGAAAGAAAACTTTTCAGTTGACACCTGAGGCAAAATTGATTGCAGATAATTTCAAGGCAAATAAGGGACGTCTACCCTGGCCATTAGAAAAAGGGGTAGTAGTTCAAAGTTTTGGTAGACAAAGGCACCCTGTTGTAAAAACAACTACTATTCAAAGTAACGGAGTAATTTTAGCAACAGAGCCTTTAGCACAAGTTCGTGCAGTTTTTGAGGGAGAGGTTATGTCAGTAATTGTAATTAAAGGTAGTAATCCCTCAGTATTAATACGTCACGGAAATTTCATTACCTTATATACCAACTTGGCAAAACTTTATGTTACAAAAGGGGAGAAAGTAAATGCTAAGCAAGCCATAGGGGAGGTTTTTACAAACCAACAAACTGGGAAAACACAGTTTCAGTTTGGAATTTTCAATAATGTTGATGCTCTTAATCCAAAAGAATGGGTTTATCAGATGTAAATTAACGCTCTTCAAGATACCACGCTTCTTCCTCTAAAGTATATTTTAAGAAATACAACATGTTGATAGCTTCTTTTTTAGAATTATATCTTCCGTATGCAACTCTATAAAGCCCCTCTGGATTTAACTCTGCTAGTGCAGCAGGATATCCTTCAGCTTTTAAAATTGCAACTTTATTTTCGGCATTCTTTATAGAGCGGAAAGATCCCGCTATTACACTAAAATATATTTGATCTAAAACTACTTCTTTCACTTGACTTGTTGAAACTGAAATATTTACAGAATTTAAGCTGCCAATATCAAAAGTGGCTTCTTGAACATTAATTTCTATTTGCTTTTGGGCCTTTTCTTGTTCGACTACACGCTGTTCAGTTACATAGCGATCACCGAAAAAGTACGAGGCTCCCACCAATGCTATTGCTATTATACCAATTGCAGCATAACGCAATATTGTAGACTTTTTTTCATTTTCTTTTTGCTCCGGAGTAAACATTAAATTGTCATTACTTGTATCATCCATAATATCATTAGGGTTTGATTTATTTACAGTTTTTAAAATGGGGTAGCGTTCATATGTATGAAGACCAAAGGACTTCAATTCAAAATTGACTTTATCCAAGGGGATAAATTGAATTTTTTTATCTTGATTTAGTTGAATTTTTCCTACACCAGGAAATAGTAGGGTCTGAGTCAGTAATCTTTTTCTCCAATTTCTTACTTCTTTTTCTAAAATTCGGAGTGCAGATTCGTATGAAATATTTTCTTTTTGAGCAATGAAATTAGCTAATACACCATCATTTGCTAATAAAAGTTGATTGAAATTCACCTCTTTCCTGGGGGGGTGAAATAAACCCTTATAATCTATTTTTGCTCCAAAAGAACGTGTTAAAAATGCACCAAATTGGGGAATGGTAACACACTCGTACTGGTAAAGTAATTTTTCTATAGATCGGCTTAAATGCATCAAATCAAAAGTAAGAAAATTATATTAAAATATTTCAGATGTTTTTAATGAAGCAAAGGCATTAATAACCAGCCTTGTCACGAACACGAAGTATTACTTCGCGGGCAACTTTACGAGCTTTTTCTGCTCCTTTAGCCAAAGCAATATATACCTCATCTGGGTTTTGGTGTAAATAATCGTAAAACTTCCTTTCTTTAGCAAAATGCTCTAAAATAAATTCAAAAAGTTGAAGTTTAGCTTGGCCATAACCCATTCCGCCAGCTTTATATTGTGCTCTTAATTCTTCAGAAGAAGAATCAGGAGCTACTAAGGAATAAATAGCAAATACATTACATTTAGTTGGATCTTTAGGAGCTTCCATGGGAGTGCTATCAGTCTGAATACTCATTATTTGTTTTCTGAGTTTTTTTTCAGACAGAAAAATGTTTATTGTGTTGTTTTTTGACTTACTCATCTTTTGCCCGTCTGTGCCAGGAATATTTTGAGTGCTTTCCTGTATTTTAGCTCTAGGAATAACAAACGTTTCACCCATCTGATGGTTAAATCGCGAAGCAACATCACGTGTGATTTCAAGATGTTGAAGCTGATCTTTTCCCACAGGGACTACTTCAGCGTCATAGAGAAGAATATCAGCGGCCATAAGCATTGGATAGGAGAACAAACCGGTATTTACATCAGTTAGATCTTCAGATTTATCCTTAAAAGAATGTGCAAGTGTTAAACGTTGATATGGGAAGTAACAGTTCAGATACCATGTAAGTTCTGTTACTTCACTTACATCACTTTGGCGATAGAAATGGGTTTTTTCAACATCTAGTCCACAGGCCATCCAAGTTGCTGCAGTCGAAAAAGTATTTTCACGAAGTTTTTTACCATTTTTGATTTGAGTGAGCGAGTGTAAATCAGCTATAAACAAAAAGGAATCATCTTTTGTTGCTTTTGCCATTTCGATAGCAGGCAGAACAGCCCCCAATAGATTTCCTAAGTGAGGTGTCCCTGTTGATTGAACTCCTGTTAAAATCCTTGCCATATCAAAATTTTAAACAAATGTACGGTTCCTCAAATAGGAGACCAACTATAGGATATAAATTTTTACAAATAAATAAATATTCATAAGAATAGCAATAGAGTTACCTTTGCTAAAAACACATATCGTAAAATTAAAATCAAATATATATCCCTTAAAATCATAAGATTGAAACTACTTTAAATAATATCTTTGATATATGAGAAAATTACTCTTAATGCTTTGGCGAATTTGGTTTTATCTTCTCTGCACGCTTCCCGTTCTGGTACTTTTTATTCCGTTGGCCTTTTTTGTAACAATTCCTAATGGTTATAAATACCTTTATTGGATTGCCAGAAACATTTGGTCTCCTTTTGTTCTTTTTGGCATGGGATTTTGGATTAAAAGACTAAATACTTTTCCGCCTGAAGGGAAAAGTATGGTGATAGTTGCCAACCACAGTAGCTATATGGACATCATGTTAATGTTTCGCATGAGAAAAACTCCTTTTGTTTTTGTAGGTAAAAAAGAATTAGTCAAAATCCCCTTTTTTGGATATTTATACAAGAGAGCTGCGATTACTGTTGACAGAGGCTCTGTAGAGAGTAGGCAAAAAGTATATGAAAGTGCTCATAAAGTTATTGAAAAAGGTTATAGCATCTGTATTTTCCCAGAGAAAGATTATTTAGACGAAAAGATATTGTTAAATTCTTTTAAAAAAGGAGCCTTTAAATTGGCAATAGAGCATCAACTTCCAGTTTTTCCTCTCGTTTTTTATGACTGTAAAAGAAAATTTCCTTGGCACACTAACTTTGGCTATTTTGGTTCTTTACGAATAAAAGCACTTAAGCTAGTTAGCACAAATGGGATGAGTGAAAAAAACATTAATCTTTTATCTTTAGAGGTATATCAAAAAATAGAAAACCAATTGTTAGTTGATCCTAAAAAAACGGCAATAGAGGCAATTGAACTGTGGAAAAGATTTAAGCTTTGATCAAGGATTAACTTTTTTTAGAGTATCCATGATTTTTTGTTCAAGCTCATCCATTAATTCTGGATTATCCTCTAATAAGTTTTTAACTGCATCTCGTCCTTGACCAATTTTAGTATCTCCATAGCTAAACCAAGAACCACTTTTTTTAATAATTTCATAGTTTACCCCAAGGTCTATAATCTCACCAATTTTAGATATCCCTTCACCGTACATTATATCAAATTCGGTAGTCCTAAAAGGAGGAGCAACCTTATTTTTAACTACTTTGACTCGAGTTTTATTCCCCAACACCTCTGCTTCTGTACTTTTAATTTGAGTTGAACGGCGGATGTCTAATCGAACAGAGGCATAAAATTTTAATGCATTTCCACCTGTAGTTGTTTCTGGATTTCCAAACATAACACCAATTTTTTCACGAAGTTGATTTATAAAAAATACAGTGCAATTTGTTTTGCTTATCGAGGCTGTAAGTTTTCTCAATGCTTGGGACATAAGCCGTGCATGAAGACCCATTTTAGAGTCTCCCATTTCCCCTTCAATTTCACTTTTTGGAGTAAGTGCTGCAACAGAATCTATCACAACTACATCGATAGCCCCCGAACGAATTAAATTATCTGCAATCTCAAGTGCCTGCTCCCCATTATCAGGCTGAGAAATGATTAATTCTCCAACATCAACGCCAAGTTTTTCTGCATAAAAACGGTCAAATGCGTGCTCAGCATCTATAAAAGCTGCAATGCCACCAGCCTTTTGACATTCAGCTATTGCATGAAGTGTTAGTGTAGTTTTACCTGAGGATTCTGGACCGTAAATTTCAATCACTCGACCGCGGGGATAACCTCCCACACCTAATGCAATATCGAGGCCAATGGAACCAGACGATATAGATTCAACTTCTTCAATTACTTCATCCCCTAATTTCATAACCGCCCCTTTACCATAGGTTTTGTCTAGCTTATCAAGCGTTAACTGAAGAGCTTTTAATTTCGCACTATTTTGATCTGACATAACACATTTTTAGCTAAAATACAGCTTCTTAACTCCGCTTCCAAGTTCGATATGACCGCATTATTAACAATTTTTTTGTAGGTTTAATAAAAATCATTTTATGATAAAATTCATTTTTTTTCTTTCTCTTACTTTAACTCCTCTTTTTGCCCAAGACATCTTACCACTTCGTGATCGAGCTAATTTAATTGATCAAATTCAAAAAGAGCGCATCAAAAAACTTTTACCCAAATTGATGGAAGAACAGGATATTGATGTTTGGGTTATGATTACTAGAGAATATAATGAAGATCCAATAGTAAAAACCTTATTACCTCCAACATGGCTTAACGCCAGGAGAAGGACTATTTTAGTTTTTTCAAAAACTAAAATAGGTATTGATCCTGTAGCAATCACCAGATATAATTTTGGAGAAAATATCCGTTCTATTTGGAACAAAGAAGAACAACCAAGCCAGTGGGAAGCCCTTTCAAATTATATTGTCAGCCAGAACCCTCAAAAAATTGGAATTAATACATCTAAATATTATGGTATTGCTGATGGGCTAGCAAAAACAGATTATGACGCCCTAATCCAATCTCTACCCTCCAAATTTCAAAAACGAATTGTTTCAGCTGAAACTCTTGCTGTTAGATGGATCGAGACGCGTACTCCTCTCGAGGTTAGACTTCTTAGTCAGCTAACTGAAATTACTCATAATATTATTCAAGAAGCATTTTCCACTAAAGTTATTACACCAGGATTTACTACTACAGAAGATGTTGTCTGGTGGATGCGCGAAAAAGTGTTGAAACTAGATCTTAATACTTGGTTTCATCCAACAGTTGATATCCAGCGTTCAGGAAAAAGTGATTTATACGGATTTGATGGCAAACCAAAATTTGATGTAATAATGCCCGGAGACTTGGTACATTGTGATTTTGGGATTTCATACCTAACTCTTAATACTGACTGTCAAGAGTTGGCATATGTTTTAAAACCCGGCGAAACAGATGCTCCTCAATTTTTAAAAGAAGCATTAAAACAAGGCAATACTGTCCAAGATGCTTTAACAGACAATTTTATAAAAGGAAGAACTGGAAATGAAACTTTAAAAATCGCCATTAAAGAAAGTAAAAAATTAGGCTTACGTCCACAGATTTATACCCATCCGCTTGGCCTTTACGGCCATTCAGCAGGGACTACATTTGGAATGTGGGATGCCCAACATGGTGTTCCTGGATCAGGGGAACATCCGCTTTACGAAAATACAGCATATGCTATAGAACTTAATGCTAAAGTTTATATTGATCAATGGCAAAAAGATATTCGAATAATGCTTGAAGAGGCCGGATTTTTTGGCCCATCAGGATTTCGCTATGTAAATGGTCGCCAAACAAATCTGATTTTGATCGGCCAGAAAAGTAAGTATTTAGAATAACTCAAACATTCTAAGACTTATGAAGAAGGGGGATATTTTTTTAATGAATAACAACAATCTAATTTTTAACAGCCTTAGCTTTATAGAATGAACTTGTGATAATGAGAAAAATACATGATAACAAAAAGTTACAAGGATTCTTTTATAAATTTTTAGCTGCTATATTCTTTGAAACTAATCATAACTTAAAACAGATAGTTTTGAATATATAAGATTGAGTGTAGAAGTAAGGATTTTAGTACATTTACATTAACATTTAAATGTTTATAGAATGCAACTGTATAATAAACTAAGTGCGCAAGAACGGGCTGAAATATTAGAGACTGCAGGTACTGAGCGTTTGACGTTATCTTTTTACCAGTATGTGCGCATTGGTAATCCACAACTTTTTCGAGACCATTTATTTTTATCTTGGGAACCTATTGAAGTTTTAGGAAGAATATATGTCGCTCACGAGGGTGTTAATGCTCAGCTTTCTCTTCCGGCTCCATATTTCGAAGAATTTAAAGGACATTTGGATAGTATCTCTTTTTTAAAAGATGTTCGATTAAATATTGCTATTGAGCAAGATCTTAAATCTTTTTTAAAACTGACTATTAAGGTTCGAAATAAAATTGTAGCAGACGGATTAGAAGATAATGAGTTTGATGTTACTCAAAAAGGGGTCCATGTAAACGCAATAAAATTCAATAAATTACTAGAGGATAAAAACACTATTTGTGTTGATATGCGAAATCATTACGAAAGTGAGATTGGACATTTTCAAAATGCTATAACTCCAGACGTAGACACTTTTCGCGAATCTTTACCAATTATAGAAAAGGATTTATCTAACTATAAAGAGAATAAAAATTTATTGATGTATTGTACAGGGGGTATTCGCTGTGAAAAAGCTTCAGCCTATTTTAAATACAAAGGATTTAAAAAGGTGTTTCAATTGGAAGGAGGGATTATTGAATATGCTCGTCAAGTAAAAAAAAATGATTTGGAGAATAAATTCACAGGTAAAAACTTTGTTTTCGATGAGCGCCGTTCAGAACAGATTTCAGATGATATTATAGCACAATGCCATCAATGTGGAAAACCATGTGACACACATATTAATTGTATTAATGAAGCTTGTCATTTATTATTTATTCAATGTAAGAATTGTGGAGAAAAAATGAATCAATGTTGTTCAAATGCCTGTAAAGAAATTACTCTCTTAAGTGACGAGGAACAAAAAATTTATAGAAAAGGGAATCATAATAGCAATAAGGTTTTTAAAAAGGGGAGATCTGAGTCACTAAAATTTAAATAATTTTATGATTGTTTAAACTGAAAAAATCAAATTCAAAAAGGATAAATTTGAAAATAAAGTTAAAAAATACAACTATAATCTACTTTATATTGATTTGCTTTATCAATTGTAAGTCAGACAACGGATATACTAATTACAGATCATTAAATAAGAATGGTTTATCCAAGAGTCCAGTAGTTTTTAATATCCCGGATAAAGTAATAGATAGTGGAGTAAAAAACTTATTTATTCGTCTACGAAACGACAATAGTTATCCATATGCAAACATATTTCTAATTGCAAGTCTTCGAGCCGGAGAAGATTTATTAACTCAGGATACTCTTGAATATGCAATGGCAAATCCAGACGGATCATGGAAAGGGAAAGGATTTAGTGAAATAAAAGAGAGTAAACTTTGGTGGAAAGAAGGGGTTGTTTTCCCAAAAATGAGACCCATTTCTATTGCAATTAGTCAGGCAGTGCGAAATAATGGAAGAGCGAAAGGCATTTTAAGTCTTAAAGGAATCGAGGCTATTGGGATTAGCATAGAAGATAAGTAAAAAAATGGTAAAGAATAAAGGCAAAAAACATAAAGTGTCTTATAAAAAACACGTTTGGATATTGTGGGGATTATTTCTTCTATCCATAACAGGCGTATTCATTTTGTTTGGAGGAGCAGCTTTTGGTTTGTATGGTCCTATGCCAGATCTACAACAACTAGAAAACCCGAGAACTAATTTAGCATCCCAAATTATTTCCTCTGATGGCAATATTTTAGGGAAATACTATTTCGATGAAAACAGAACTCCAATTGGTTTTGATGAAATCCCAGTCAATATGATTGAGGCTCTCATAGCTACTGAAGATGAACGTTTTTATGAACACTCAGGAATTGATTGGCTTGGTACACTTCGTGCTTTTGCTTTTTTAGGAAAGCGAGGCGGAGCCAGTACTATTTCCCAACAGCTAGCACGTCAAATTTTTGTTGGAGTCCGTTCGCGAAACTTGATTAAAACAATTCTTCAAAAGGCTCAAGAGTATGTCATAGCTGTTCAACTTGAAAAACGCTATACAAAAAAAGAAATCCTATCAATGTATTTAAATAAATATGATTTTGGCTATCAAGCTGACGGTATTCGTTCTGCAGCTAAAATATTTTTTAATAAAACACCAGGAGAATTAAAAATTGAGGAATCTGCAACTTTGGTGGGAATGTTAAAAAATTCATCCTATTTTAATCCGATTAGACGCCCAGAACTAGTAAAATCTCGCAGGAATATAGTTTTTCAGCAGCTTCTTCGTAATCAACTAATTTCAAAAAAGGATAAAGATTCTTTAGATCAAATACCTTTAATTGTAAATTATACTCCAGAGTCTCATCGAGAAGGACTAGCAACTTACTTTAGGGCTTATTTAAAAGAATTTATGGATGGTTGGATTAATGAAAATTTAAAATCAGACGGAACAAAGCACAACCTATATCGTGACGGTTTACGAATTTTCACCACTATTGACTCGCGTATGCAACAATTTGCAGAAGACGCAGTAAGTGGTCACATGAAAAACTTACAAAAGGAATTTTTTTCCCAAAATACAAAAGAATTAAATCCCACAGCACCTTTTTTAGATCTTCGTGAAGGTGAAATCGATACTCTATTGGAGAGAGCTGCATATCGCTCCGAGCGTTGGCGGAAAATGAAACTTTCTGGCCTTTTAAAAGAAGAGATTTTAGCTTCATTCAAAAAGAAAGTACCCATGAGGGTTTTTAGTTGGAAAGGGGAAATAGACACAATTATGACGCCTATGGACTCAATTCGATATTATAAGTATTTTCTTCGAGCCTCTTTAATGTCTATGGAGCCCCAAACAGGTTATGTGAAGGCATGGGTTGGGGGGTATAATTATAAACACTTTCAATATGATCAGGTAAAGCAAGGGCGAAGACAAATTGGATCAACATTTAAGCCTTTTTTATATGCAACGGCTATTGATCAACTAAAACTATCTCCCTGTGATTCCCTTCCTGACGCTCTTTTTTGTATTGAGCCAATGAAACACGGGAATATTGATGCTTGGTGCCCAAAAAATTCTGGGAATAAATATGGAAAAACCAGAACACTTAAAAATGCTTTAGCAAATTCTGTAAACACAGTAAGTGCGCGATTGATGGACTTAGTAGGACCTCTTCCTGTGATAAATCTAGCTCGAAAAATGGGGATTTCGTCATATCTACCAGCAGTACCTTCAATAGCGCTTGGGACACCAGACATTAGTTTATTTGAGATGGTAGGGGCTTACAGCACTTTTGTTAATCAAGGGATCTATGTAAAACCAATTATGATTACACGTATCGAAGACAAAAATGGGCGTCCGTTATATGAGGTGATGGCTGAGACTCAGGATGTGTTAAGCGAGGAAGCTGCTTATGTTACAGTAAATTTAATGCAAGGGGTTACCACTGAAGGTTCAGGGGCTAGATTACGACATGCAGGCCTTGAGAAGACTAATTATATTTATGAAAAAGTTGTAACTGGATATCCATATATTTTTGAAAACTCAATTGCAGGAAAAACAGGAACTACACAAAATCAAAGTGACGGTTGGTTTATGGGAATGGTGCCTAATTTATCAACTGGCGTTTGGGTTGGAGGTGAAGATCGAGCCATTCATTTTGAGACAATTGGCTATGGGCAAGGGGCAACAATGGCTTTGCCTATCTGGGGGAATTATATGCGAACTTTGTATGAAAATCCTGAATTTGGAATATCCAAAGAGGATTTTATTGCTCCAAAAAACCTAAGTATTTCTGTGGATTGCGAAGAATTGGTAGGTTTAGAGTCTAAAGAAAAACCTAAACTTAAAACGGATCTAGAGGCACTTGGCTTCTAAGGACTCTGATCTGAAGCAAACCATTCAACATAACACGTTTCTGTTTCCCTTAAGATTAAATGATGGAGACTTAATCCTTTAGGAAGCTCAGCTTTAATTTTTTTAGCAAAATCTATTATCATCATCTCACTAGTTGGCTGGTATTGAACTCTTTTAATTTTGTGACCCTTTTTTTCCAGATAATCAGCTAATTCTATATGAGGAGAGTTTACATTTAAAACAGTAGCATGATCAAAAGGCTTGACAATAGTTTTATCAATAATTTTTTTTAAGTCACTAAAGTCAATTACCATTCCAGATTTTACATTACTTGGGTCTAATATTGGAGTACCAATTAAGCTTACGGAGAGTTTATAGCCATGACCATGAATATTTTTACATAAACCATCATGTCCGAAAAGTGCATGCCCTGTTTCAAACTTAAACTCTTTAGTTATTCTAACTAATTCAGCCATACATCTTATAAAGTTTTAAGAATTTTTTGAGTAGTCTTTTCTAAGACTAATCTAGCGGTTATTTCAGCATTTTTTGGAAGTAGGGTCTCCCAATGATCAGTATTTTTCCAGTGAAGTTTTTTCAAGCTTTTCACTGCCTGTGGAGAATAAGCTGATATTCTTTCAGCGACTTCATTTACCTTTTTATTCAATTCATCTTCATTTTTAACAACATCGGCAAACAGGCCTCTACTTAAAGACCATTCTGGATCTTTCCAGTTTTCTGTATCTAATGAAAGTTGTGAAAAAGCAGTAGCTCCTATTTTTCTAGAGACAGCAGGTTCAATCACATACGGGCCAAGACCAATTGATAGTTCAGAAAGTTTTATAGATGCACATTTTGTGGCAATAGCAAAGTCACAAGCAGAAACCAAGCCAACTCCACCACCTACAACTTTACCTTGAATTCGAGCAATTACAAATTTTGAAAGACTTCTCAAAGTATTAATAACGTTTGCAAAACCCATAAAGAATAAAGTAGCTTGTTCAATGTCTTTAAGTTCTTTCATTTCTATAAAAGATGCACCACCACAAAAGGCCTTAGAACCAGCACTTTGAAGAACAATAACCCTTACTTTTTCATTTGCTTCAAGGGCTAGTAATTGTTTTTGAAGCTCTTTAAGACTATTTTGTCGCAAAGAATTTCCAAAGGGATCTCCAAATTCAAGAATTCCCACAGCGGCTTTTCGATAATGTTTAACGTAAATTTTCATTAGGCTATAAAAGTAAGCAAAGTAAAGACTAACTAAAACTTTTTAAAACGATCCTTAAATTTAACTTTTTACAGAAGTACATTATAAAATAAATTTTAACACAAATGACAAACTACTAAATTAAGACGTGGTACTTTTGTAAAAAAAAATGAATGCAAAATATTTTAGTGCCAATAGGAATTTCAAAGAACGCTAAAAGCAACTTAAAATTTGCAATTAAGCTAGCGAACTCATTTGGAAGTTCGATCTATGTAATTGATGCCTATCCATCAACCTCTAGTTTAACCTCTATATCAAATGTCAGTTTGCGTTTAGCCAAAGAGAAAATCGAACGTATTCGGATTTTAATTAATCATGTAAAACCCAAAGCATCTAATATAAAAATTGTAGAAAGTGAATTGGATTTGATAGGAGCTATAAAAAAATTAGATCAAAATATCGGAATTGATCTTATTATAACAGCATCTTTAAATAACGAAATTAATAATGAAGTCTTTTTAGGGCCTATAGCGGGAAGCTTAATTAAACGTTTAGATATTCCAGTTTTAGTTGCGCCCTTAAACAAGGGCTTTAAGCCTCCAAAAAAGATGTTATTAGCCTTTAAGACCGGTGAAGTAAAAGATGTGTCAACTTTAAATGCTATGATTGAATTTCAAGACAAATTTAAAGCTAAACTTAAGCTATTATTGGTAAAAGTCCCTGGATTTATAAATCGGAATCATAGCCTAGATGACATTTTGATGAAGCGCTCAGAAAATTTGATTTATTCCGAAAATGAAACTGTTTATAAAGGTGTCCTTGAATACTTCCAAGTTTTTAAACCCGATATTTTGGTTACTTTTAAAAGAGAACGTGGATTCTTTGAAAAGCTTTGGGAACCTGACATTATATATAAAAAAGATTTTTATTGTAAAGTTCCTTTGCTTGTTTTAAAAAATAAAGATTAAAATATATATTTTGTCATACCGTATTTTTTTATTTTTTATTTTAACTACTGGGCTTAATGCTCAAAAATACATCGGTCTAAACGTAGATAATGACTTGTATTTTGGGAGTGACCGATATTATAGCAGTGGAATTTTTCTTGAATTTGGGAAATTAATAAAAACCCCCTCTGACTCCATTTTAAAATTTGGTTATATTTCAAAACATTGGGTTTTAGGACAGGAAATCAATACACCGGCGCTTCACTATACTGAAAATATATCAAAAATGGATTATCCATATAATGGTTGGTTATTTTTAGGGTTCAAAAAGGAATTCTTTAAAAAACCAAATTTAGGCTATGGTTGGGAAATTCAATTTGGTTCAACAGGGGCAGAAGCTTCATTAGCTAAAGTTTTCCAAAACACCTATCATACTTATATTTTAAATGCAAAACAATTAACTTGGGCATCATCAATACCTCAAGCTTTTCACTTAAACTCAAATTTATCTTTTTTCTGGGGAAAACCTTTTAATGATAAAATTAAATTTATTACTAGTAACAAAATCCAATTTGGATCTTTCAGAACATCAATTAATTCAAGATATGGTTTACAATTCGGCTCATTAAAGGGCTTACCATTTTTTGGAAACCGCTTAGAAATTTTAGAAAATGGATTCTCCTTTTTTTTAGGGATGGAATTAGAATATAATTTTCATGACTATTCTCTATCTGGGAGTCTGTTTAGTCAATCAAGCCCATTTAATTTAATTGCTGAAAAACTCCGAAATAAATATCAAGCGGGATTCACATATTTTAAGCTTCCTTGGAAAGTTAATTTTTTGTTTAACAATACCTCTAGGTATATTAAAACTCAAAAATACAGCCGGCACCCTTTTTTAAAAATTGCAATAACTCGGATATTCTAAATATACCAGACTAATAAGAATACACTTCTTAAGTTTTTAAACTTAAGAAACAGATTTTCAAATTAGAGAATTGATAAAAACTTAAAGCTTTATTTGCGAACTAAAAATAGGATATGTTAAACCAAGTTGAACCCCAGAAGTATTGTTCGTTTGTATTTGAACAGCAGGACTACTTCTTGAAGCCCATCTAAAATTTGCATAAATTACAAATCTTCTATAGAATTGGTAGCTCAATTGAATAAAGCCTCCAAAACTGTTTTTAAAAACACCCTTAGAATATGCTTCATAATTTTCAATGTCCTCTTCTATTCTAATGAACTCTGCTTTG
Source organism: uncultured Flavobacteriaceae bacterium (assembly GCA_943842245.1). GTDB lineage: Bacteria > Bacteroidota > Bacteroidia > Flavobacteriales > Flavobacteriaceae > MS024-2A. Next base: position 815,358 of record CALTAJ010000001.1, on the reverse strand, counting down.
TTAAAAATGTTAAAATTACTTCCTAACCCAATACTAGTTTTTTTGGTTGGGTGTAATCTAATACCAAGAGGAATACTAAAGTATGATATCCGGTCTTGAACTAATGAATTTTTCACTTCATAAGAATATTTTACGGGACTGTAGTTTATCCCACTAACAAAGCCCATGGTTCTTGACATCCTAAATTCCATTTGAATAAACCCTCCTAAGATGAGTTTAGGAGTTGTTTTTTTCTGATATGTATTAATTCGGTTAACATCTATTCCAGCATATATTGACCAACGAGAATAGGCCTCATCTAAAGCAGGACCTTTGTTATATTGAAGTATTAACAAGTCTCCTCCCTGGGCATGACCATAATAACATCCACTAATTAAAAGAAGTAGAAAATAAACTAAAAGATATTTAAATTGTTTATCAATAAATACAGCAGTTTAATAATTATGCTTCTTTCTTATAAACTTTGCGAATTCTTTTGCCCCTTTTTGTTTAAAATTTATAGTATCACGACTTATTATAAAGAATTCGTTTAAAGTTCCCTCTCCTACAAATTCCCAAGTGATACTTTGACTTTTTTCATTGATTTCAAGAACTTCATAGGGTAAAGGGTTAAAAAACCGCTCTCTTTTAACTTTTAAATAAGCTTCATTTTCTAAAAATTCAATGCAGAGCTCTCCCCCTGATAATTCTGAATAACCGCACCAAACCCCTCCTTGAAGATAATTATTTAAATCTATTTTTGGACTACAAGATATTAATACAGAGAATAGCAAAGTAATTGTTAAAGAGTACTTCATGATAAATAAAATTAGGCTATAAAAATAGTTATTTAAGTAAAATTTTATAGCTATTTGATATATTGTTACAAAAAAAAGCCTTTGGAAGTTGATTCCAAAGGCTACAATTAACCATAAACCAATAAAATATCTACTATCTACTCCATAAATCAAAATTCATTTGTAGATACAATACTTGTATATACAAATATAAAAATATTATTTATATGGACAAATTTTTTTAGTTGTTTTACTTATGACGTTTCAGCTATATGTAATAACATCTTCGAATCATTAACCATAAATTCTAAAATGAATAATTTAAAAGTATAATTATTTATTGATGCTAGAAACTAAGTTGTATTTTAAGGTCATAAATTACTAAAAGAGTAATAATAAACAAGCTATTTTTCAGTGTCAGTTGTTATTTATTAAGTATTTATTATAATTTTCGTTAGATTTAACATATGAGGCAATCATACGATTATATTATCATTGGAGCAGGTTCTGCGGGTTGTGTCTTAGCTAATCGGCTATCAAAAGATCCAAAAAAATCTGTTTTATTGTTAGAGGCAGGAGGGCCAGATACTAATATGAATATTCATATTCCTGGCGCATATTTAAAGGTTCATAAAAGTAAGGATGATTGGGGATTTTGGACAGAGGAACAACCCAATGTTTTGAATCGAAAAATATATTTACCAAGAGGTAAAACTCTTGGTGGGAGTAGCTCAACAAATGCGATGGCCTATGTAAGAGGCAACCCTGCAGACTTTGATGGTTGGGCTGAACAAGGAAACTTTGGCTGGAGTTTCAATGAATTACTTCCTTATTTCAAACGTTCTGAAAATCATGAACAAATTGATTTAATGGATTCTGGTTATCACTCTAGCTCTGGAGAGTTAGGGGTTACTATTCCAAATAGGTTTCAAACACCATTTGTAGATGGATTTATTGAAGCTTGTGCAGCAATTGGCATTCCGAAAAATTTAGATTATAACGGTAAAATTCAAGAAGGAGCTAGCTTAGTTCAAAGCACTATTAAAAAAGGAAAACGTGAAAGCGGTGCAACTGCTTTTTTAAAACCTGCCTTAAAGCGACATAATTTGACAGCTATTACTAATGCAAGAGTTGATAAGATTATCTTAGAGGGGAAAAATGCGGTAGGAGTTCAATACAAAAAAGGCGGGAAAACAATTCAAGTCTATGGCCAAAAAGAAATTATTCTCTCAGCAGGAACTTTTAAGTCGCCCCAGTTATTAATGCTTTCCGGAATCGGAGAATTGTCGGAACTAAAAAATCATGGGATTCATTGCATACATGAATTAAAAGGAGTTGGCAAAAATTTGCAGGACCACTTATTTTATCCAATATGTGCTCAATCAAAAACTCAAGAAGGAATTAACCATTATATCTCTCCTTTTAACCAAATTAGAGCTGCTTGGAATTATTTTGTCAATAAAAAAGGAGTTTTTTGTAATAGCCCACTTGAAGGAATGGCCTTTTTTGATCTTGACCAAAAAGGTGGAAAAGTAAATTTTCAACTACATTTTTCTCCAATATCCATAGGAAATGAATATGGTTATGATGCATATGATCTTTATGACTATCCAAGAATAGATGGGTTTACAATATTACCAACACTGTTACACCCTAAAAGTAGGGGGATTGTTAGTCTTTCCTCTTCAAACCCAATTGAGCCTCCAATAATTCAACCCAATTTCTTAAAAGAAAAAGAAGATCTAGATCAACTAGTTAAAGGAGGTAAGTTGGTTTTTAAAATTATGGAAGAAAAAGCAATGAAAAATCATATAAAAGTTAATGGGCTCCCTCATAATCGAAGCTCTGACGACATACTTATTGAACATATAAAAAAAACTTTAGAAACTGTTTATCACCCTGTGGGAACTTGTAAGATGGGGACCGATTTAATGGCAGTTGTTGATCCAAATTTAAAAGTTCACGGGATTAAAAGTCTTCGAGTTGTTGATGCATCTATCATGCCAAAAATTGTTTCGGGAAATACGAATGCTCCGGTTTTTATGATTGCAGAAAAAGCAGCAGATATGATTTTAAGTGAATTATAAAATTCTTTTAAAAAGGGGGAATTAATAAATTTAACGTGCTGTTTCTAATACGATAACTCCTGCTCTAGCTTGCTTTCCCCATCGATTTGTTTCAGCTGCATTAACCAGAATTCTAACCTTTCTAATAAGTGGTGACAGTGCAAGTACATCAACAGGTGGGGAATTAAACTGCTGCCCATCTATTATCCATAATGGATATATCCTAGATGATTCTTCAGTAAAAGTTTGATATTGTCTAAGAATTGGAAGACCATCACCATTTCTAGAACTAGGCAAGTGAAATTTGAGAGCTAAATACCAAGTTTGAGCATTTTCATTAATACCCCATTGATTAAGACCCATATTGGTAAACTTAGCAATACGATCTTGCTCTTTTTGTTGTTTTTTTATAGCTTTAATTTCTTTCCTTGTAAGTCCTTTTATTTTAACTTTTTCTTGGGCATTTATGAATAATCCACAAAGGGTTAATATTATAACTAATATTTTTTTCATTTAATTAAATATTTTTCAACCTTTTTAAAAAGGATACTTTTCCCATTCAGTTATTATTTGGAAACATAACTAAACTACAAAAAACCATTCGATTAAAATTAAGCATAAAAGCGATAATTATTTTTTTTAAGATTATTGTAAATTTATTTTATGAAAAAAAAATTACATGCTTTAGTTTTGGGTGCCACGGGTGCCACGGGACAAGAACTAGTGAGACAACTGCTAAGTAACCTTAATTTTGATAGAGTTTCTATTTTTACAAGAAAAACATTTAATGTTGAGCATAAAAAACTAGTTAAAAATAAAATTGATTTCTCAAAATTAACAGAGTATAAAAATTTAGTTAAAGGAGATATTTTATTTTCAGCACTAGGGACTACTCTAAAGGAATCTGGGAGTAAAAAACAACAATATTTAGTAGATTATACATATCAGTATGAATTTGCTAAAATGGCTTCAGAAAATGGAGTTACCAATTATTCACTAGTTTCATCGACAGGCGCAAAGGAAAAATCTTTTTTTTTCTATCCTAAAACTAAAGGAGCACTCGAAGAGTCAGTAAAAAAACTCAAGTTCAACAAAATCCAAATTTTTCAACCCCCAATGCTGATAAGACCCACGGAATTAATGAGAGAAGGAGAAAAAGTAGGTATAAAAGTTTTTAAGGGGTTGAATAAAATTGGAATTCTTAACTCACAAAAACCTTTACCTGTAGAATATTTAGCAAAAAAAATGATTAGCGAGGCACTTTTAAAAAGATCAGATTCAATAACTACATTTAAATCGAAGGATTTGTTTGAGAGTATGAGTTTTATTTGATTGTTTAGTTGTAATGATTTAACCCCTTTTTGATTTTAAAGGGGTTTTATTTATTTAAAGCGCCAATTTAAAAGTAAAACCTTTACTTTAGCTGTTCATATAAAATAAAAAAAGAATGAGTGTAGGAACAGTAAAATTTTTTAATAACGCCAAAGGGTTTGGATTTATAACGCCAGAATCAGGTGATAAAGATGTATTTGTACATAGTAATAATTTAATTGACAATATCACTGAAGGAGACAAAGTGAGTTTTGATGTGGAGTCAACTGAAAAAGGCCCAAGCGCAATAAATGTTAAAATAGAATAAGTTTTTCTATTTTTTTATTTACAAAGCCCCTTTATAAATAGAGGGGCTTTTTTTTAACATAAATGCTATCTTTGATAAAAACTATATTATGAGTAGCAAATTTTTTGGTAATAGTAAAGTTAAAGATCCTCAAGGACAAAAAAATAAAAAAACGGTAACCCCTAGAGCTGTTAAAAGAACTACGGCAGTTCGAAAAACAGGTCGAGGGAAATAATCATTTAGAGGTCGTTGGGGGTAGATTTTAAAAATCCATCCAATACTTACTGATGTTTATTTTTGGTCAGGATATTTAAACCATATACCTCCTATAAACATAAAAGCAATTGTTGCCCATATCACAATTGACGGAAAATCAGGCGCTAAAGGAACTGTTCCCATTTCGACAGTATGACCAAATTGATTAATAACCGCGTCTGCACTTGATGAAATTTCAACTCCAGATTGCTTTAATTCTGAAAGCTGGTATGACATGCCTTTTTGAGCCTGAACCAAAAAGGATGACACTTGAAGCCCAAAGAAAATTATACATGTACAAAATAAGGTTAAAACTGCTTTAGCATAGGTTGGCATATTTAACTCTCTAGACCTTCTTATAAGATAAAATGCTAATATTGTCATAATAATGACACAAAGAAGATAAATGGCATTATTTATAAAATTCAGATTTGCTAGTTGAATAATTTCAAATTCTTTCATTTTTAGTTTATTTATGGTTAATTTAAAACAATATACAAAGAAGATATATAAGTATTTTAAAAAAAGATTTCTTCCTATAACTTTAAATAAAATCCTTGAATTTTTAAACCTATGCTTTTCAAAATTAAATTTAATATATACAAGCTAATCTGTCTTTTAGTCATCAGTCATTTGTCATTTGCACAAAGTAAATTTGATAGTTTATTTAAAGACCCAAAAAGACTAACAACTCATAAATTAAAGTTAGAATTTTCCGATACACTTGGGAATAACACCTCCCTACCATTATTAATTATAAAAGGTAAAAATAAAGGGAAGGTATTCACAATTCTAGCAGGAGTTCATGGAGCAGAATATGCCCCAATAATTGCCACTCAAGAGCTGATAAAAGAATTAAATCCTGATGAACTAGTAGGAACAATAATTATATTACCTATTACAAATATTGGATCTTTTTACACGAAGACACCTTATATAAACCCTTTGGATAATAAAAATATAAATAGAATTTTTCCAGGTAAGAAAGACGGAACTGTTTCTGAGAAAATTGTCAATTTTATAAGTTCAGAAATTATCCCAATAAGTGACGTGTTTCTTGATGTTCATAGTGGTGATGCTTCTGAAGATCTTCTCCCTTTTGTATGCTATTATGATAATAAAAAATTTTCGAAGCAAACCAAGATTACAAGAGAGCTTTGTGAATATAGCGGATTTGAAAATGTTGTGTCATATTCCTATACAATTAAAGAAGATGAACCAGCACAATATGCATTTAAACAGGCATGTCAAGCTGGAAAAATTGCATTTAGCTTTGAAAGTGGTAAACTTGGATATTTACAACCTGAAGCAGTTAAAAGAATTAAAAGAGGTTTTTATAGAATTTTCAATAAACTTGAGATGTACAATTCCAAAGAAGTATTGGGACAGATGCAATTTCAAAGATTAGATAGACAGATTTATATTGACTCTCCCGCAAAAGGTATTTTTTATAGTAAACTTAAGGCTGGAAGTAAAGTTGTTAAAGATGAAATAATTGGATATATAACTGATGAGTTTGGTAAAACAATAAAAAAAATAGTATCACCAAAAACAGGAGTCATACTTTATATGAAGGGTACACCACCTACTAAAACTGGCAGTAGATTATTTTGTATAAGCTCATATAAAACATAGTCCCCTGACGATCATTGGTCACTTTAAAACCCTTTAATTTTTTAGACTAAACTTGCCCTCCTAGTTCAACGGATAGAACAAGAGTTTCCTAAACTTTAGATCCAAGTTCGATTCTTGGGGAGGGTACATTATTAATTTTTCTTATCGAAAAGTCCTTCAGAGAGGTACTTAAGTCCCGTATCACATGCAATAGCAACTACTCGAGATTTTGGGCCTAGTTTTTGGGATATTTGTATAGCTGCAGCAACATTCATTCCACTTGAGGTACCACAAAAAACACCTTCTTTTAGAGCAAGGTCTCTAGATGTTTGTCTAGCAATTGATTCTTCTATGGTTATAACATCATAAACAAGTTTTGAGTCATATATTTTAGGTATAAATCCAAGCCCAACTCCTTCAACATTATGGGAGCCTTTAATACCTTTTGATAATATTGGCGAACTAGATGGTTCTACAGCAATAATTTTAGAATTAGAATTTGCGTTTTTAAATGCCTTTGCGATTCCCATAAGCGTCCCTGCAGTCCCAACTGTATCACAAACAGCATCTATACTTCCATTAATCTGATCAAGAATTTCTTCTCCTAAAGGAACAAATCCTTTTATTACGTCTTCATTGTCAAGTTGATTGGTGAAAAAAGTATTTGGTTCTTTTGAAATTTCTTTAGCTCTATTGATCATTTTATTTATTAATTCTTTGGTAATCTTTCCATCTCTACTCTTTATGACCTCTAAATCAGCTCCAAGTGAATTCATTAAACTAATCTTCTCTTTTCCAAATACATCTGCAGTAATTAATCTAAATCGATATCCTTTTAAAGAACATACGAATGCTAATCCAGCTCCTGTGCTACCTCCAGAATATTCAACAACTGTCATCCCTTTTTTTAAATCACCCCTCTTTTCTGCTCCCTCAATCATGGCTAGCGCCATTCTATCTTTTTTTGAACCAGTTGGGTTATATGCCTCTAATTTCAAATAAATTTCACCACAACCTCTTGGAACTATTTTTTGAAGTTTAACTATCGGAGTATTTCCAATTATTTCTAAAATATTTTTCATAAAATAAAATTAATTAATATTTCTTTTTTGTCACAGGATTAGGGACAAGTAGTATTTAAGTGATTTCAAATATGTTATGTATAATTTTACTACCTTAAAACTTAATTGGGGATTTAAAAAATGAAAATTTCAAAACTTATTTTAATTTTGAATTTACTTGTATCCGTAAATTTTATTTACGGTCAAAGGCCAAATACAAAAAAAATAGCCGTTCCCTATCTGCAATCTCCTATAAATCCGTTAAATAAAAATATTGAAACCTATTTTTCTAAAGTAGTAAATTATTCAACTGTTTTTCAAACGTCAAATTCTCAACTAAATTTAAAAGGTTATAAAAAAGTCTCATCAATTGGAGAAGCAGATTTAGAAGTAAAGTTTGTGATAAATAATGCCTCTTTTACAAGCAAGCCCTTCAAAGCAAAATATAAGAAAAAAGTTAATGATAGTACATATATTGATGCTGAGGGAGGAAAGTATATGGTTGAGGCAACAATTAATTTCAGTGAATACGTAAATGATTTAAAAAACGATAAACTATTAATTTCAAATGAGGGGATTAATATTTCAAATCAATTTACCTCCGATTTAATTAAGGATTACGCTTCTGCTGTAAAGCAGCATAACAACAATAGGTCATCAATTGCAATAAGAATATTTAATGAAAATGCCAATGAAGGGTTAAGGAGATTTAATAATTCTGTAAATGATAAATTTGGGTATCCACTATATTATTACTATATCGCATTTGCAAGAGGTAGAGGAAAAAAATTTGATTATTCAGATTTATCAAGATCTTTTGAAAATATTGAAAGAATTAAGGAAATTATAAAAATTGCTTTTTCAGGATCAAACCCACCTAGATATGGAAATTTTAGTGACGAAATGACAAATGAATTATCTTCTAGAACTGAAGAATGTATAAAAATATTGGAGAATGCAATAAAAGAATATATACCTAAGAAAAAAAGAACTAGAATAGGAGATAAAATGATTGATCATTTATATATAAATTTATCTGCTGCATATTTTTTAAATGGAAATTTAAATAAAGCTTCTGAAAGCCTTAAAAAAGTTAAAATAAATAAAGGAGAGATTAAGGAGGCTGGAAGGTTTAACTCTAAAGTAGATGATGTTAATAACAGAATAAAAGCACAATGAAAAAAATATTAATAGGGGAATAATTATTCAGAAACTATACAAAATAAAGTCATCAAGTGTTCCTCTTAGTGAGTTCAAGGACTTTTTTTTATATTTAATATCATAAATTGATGAAATCAAAAAGCTTTTAATCCTTTTATTAACTTTCATAACGCTAGGTGGCTGCTCACCTAATACAATTAAAAACAGCTTATCTACTGAATTAGAGTATTATAGCGTATCAGTTACTTCCTCGGATGGGGGGATAGTTAATACGAGTGGGGGTTATTACAAAGCTGGAACTCAAATAAAAATAAGAGCCACTCCAGAGCAAGGATATATTTTTTCAGAATGGATGGGTATCAATTCAAATGAAAATCCTTTGACTATAGAAGTAGTCTCTGATCACAATATATCTGCAATCTTTACCAAATTTGATTAAAAGTTTAAATGCTCAGTTTATTCTAAAGCAGTCTCCTTCATTGCAGCTGCCATTGCTCCTGATGCATCAAAGTAATCTCTCATTTCATGAATTTGACCTTTAGCATTAAACTCGAAACTATGGTAAGCATTTGTTGTGATGACATTACCATTCATCGGATTTTTAGCAGTCCAAACCCCATAAGTTCTTACACTTCCATTTGATACACCTAAGGAATCTGTTCCTGGAAGCCATACCCTAGCATTATAGGTAATCTCGTCAAAATTATCCATCCATCCTTTACCCGCTGCGATGAAGGAATCATATTTTCCTGGTTCTGATCCATAGAATGGTGGATAATGAGTCACTCCTGGACAGATCAGAGGCTTTTGTCCTTCAATATCTTCAGTTAGAAAAAGATCAAAGAACTTTTGAGCTGTAGCAAGGTTTTTAGAGTAATTTTCATTCAAATTGGTCGAGGTTTTTTCTCCAGTTTGATTGCACGAACTTGTTAAAACAAGAATGCTAATAAATAAAATAATATTTTTCATTTTTTTGATTTTATAACTACAATGTATGAAAAATTCAATTAAAGCTGTTTCGGTTAATTATGATTGAATGAAGACTTTAATAGGGCCATATAAAAACCCCTCTAAAAATAGAGAACTTCATAAAATTAATCGTGTAAATATATTTTCATCCTGCATAAATATAACCACATCCCTTAGCTTGAACTTCACCAAGTGCCCATACACCAGTTGGAACAATTTGGATCCCTTCTATAATATGATCTTTGAAATCTTGGAATACTTTATCAGGATCTAAACTCTCCCTTTTAGCGATAATACCGCTAATAATTTTTGTTGCAGTACCACAAACACAAAATAAGGATCCTTTTTTCAACATTTCTGAAATACCAACTGTTCCACCAGCCGGTAAATCTCCTTTTTGAGGAATATTAGTAAAATTTCGAATTGAAGGTTTTCCAGTTTTTGGATCGCTTACACTAAAGAACTTTCCTAAAGCATACTTCTCCCAAAGAGCAGATTTAAATGCTGGTGATATTCCCATGGATCTAAAAACAGTAATTGCAGTTATATCATTCTCAGGTACCTTCATATCTATATTTGATTGATAAAAGGCCCAATTCCAGTGAATAGGAAAGCCTTTATTGAATGAAGTGCCATCGTAGACAATCTTTTTAGATCCTTTTACTTTAGATACCCAATCTTTTGCATCTAATATTTCATCATCATTTGTATCTAGATTTAAATCTAGAGTTTCAATTTCCTTGAGTAATGGGAATGCGCTTGTTGTAGTTCCTAGTGCCAACGCAGCTATAAATGATCTTCTTGTTTGAGACATAATTTTTAGTAGATTAGTTTTATTATTTAAATAAATATAATAACAAATTTTTGAATTTCTTTTTTGACAAACAAAATCAAAATTTGAATTAATAATTTCTTTATTTAATAGGTGGATTTTTTATTATAAATAATAGAATAAAGGAATTTTTCAAGACATTATATTTTTTTAATTACACTATATATTTCATTTTTCCAAATATTATATCCCTCTTGACTTAGATGTAATTTATCAATTAAAAAATATTGATCTATAATAGTCCCGTTAGAATTAATAAAATGCTTAAAAATATTTATATAAAAAGCCTTTTCAGTTTTTTTAAGATTATTTTTTATTAAGTGATTTAATTTTTTTATTTTTTTTATTTCACCAATTCTATGTTGGCTTGGTTTAATAGAAACACAAAGAATATTAGCATTGGGAAATTTAATCTTGATTTTACGAATTAATTTTTTGTACAGATTATTTATTTCTTCTGCTGAATATCCTAAAGAGAGATCATTCCCACCAACATATAATACAATTACAGCAGGATTAATTTCTGAAAATAGGGTATCAAAATAAGTCAAACAATCTTTTATAAAAGCCCCTCCAAATCCTAAATTTAACACATTATAAGGAGCGAAATCTGAATTTAAGTTTTTCCACAATCTAAAGGTTGAACTTCCATAAAAAACAACAAGATTTTTTTTATAAATAGCACTTTCTTTTTTTTTGACAAGCTTATTAATTTCGTTTTGATATCCTGATGTGACACTCCTTAAATCGCCTACCCATTTACGGTATTTTTTATTTAAAGAATTAAGAAAAATACTCAATTGATTTCGGTTACTAGAGTTTTTGATTACCTCAGATAATCGGAAAGGTTTTTTTATTTCACAACGATAAACAGTTCGCGAATGATATTTATCAAAATTAACCATCACCAATGGAACTATCAATGGATCTAATTTTGAGTGTATTATCATTTTAAATACACCTGCCTTAAAATCTGTTGGCGATTTAGCAGTAGTTGATGAACTTCCTTCAGGTGTTACAATTAAATTACCCCCTTTTGATAGGACTAATTTTGAAGCTTTATAGAACTCTTCTTTACTTTCTTTTAGTTTTTTTTCAGAAAGTTCTTTGGGGATATATTCTTTTGAATATACACGTATATAATCAAATTTGTTATAGTAGTTATTATGTGCTTTTTCATAAGGAAGACTATGACGAATTACACGTATTCCTGGAGTTTGATAATAACTATTTGAGATGACACTACTTATAAAATGACTGTCTAAGGTAATTTCAAAGTTATTATCAAGGATATAAGATTTATTATTAGAAATATGGTTATAAATAAAAATAATTCCAGACTCAGAAGGAAGATTTTCTGTACCTCTAAGGTCAAACTTTTTAAGATTAAATAAACCCCTAACTAGTTCTGCAGAGGTAATCCTAGCCTCTAAAGAAGTATGAAATTTGTTATCTATAAAGGCTTTGAAATATTGTTTTAGGGCATTTTTAAATTCCATTGGAATAATGCTTTTCTGAACATGACATTAATTTAGGTTATTTAAAAGTGCTAATAGTTGAGTGTATTTACGGATAAAGTATTTAGCAGCTGTTTTTTTCTTTCCTACTTTGATTGAAAAAGCTTTTTCAGGCATATTTAAAAACATATTTTCATCAGTCACATCATCACCAGCTACTAAAATAAAATCATAATCTTTTGAATTTAATAAATCTAAAGCAACCACTCCTTTATTAATATTTGCTGGGACTAATTCAAGTACTTTATTGCCATCTAGAAGCGTTAAACCGTTAGGAAGTAAACTTGTCAAAACTGTTTTTAATTCAACAGATCTTTTTGTACCCAATTCAGGGTCAGCTTTACGATAATGCCATGCTACAGAGCTAGTTTTTTGTTCAATAAAAGTACCAGGTGTATTGTCAGTAAAAGTATCTAATATTGGGATTAGATGTTCTTTCCAGTCCTCACTAATACTTTTTTTATGCTCCCATTTATTTTGTTTAAATTTTGTAAAAACTCCATGTTCAGCGACTAAAGTTATATTTAAGTGTGTAAAATATTTTTCTAAAAACTCGTAAGGGCGGCCACTTATTATAACCAGATCTGTATCCTCTTTTTTGGTCAGTTTTTTAATGAGTTCCAAGAGATCTTTTGGGGGAATTGCTTTATTAGGATTTTCTTGAAACCCTACCATAGTTCCATCATAATCTAATAATAGAAGTTTGTTCCTCGATTCTTTATAAGTTTTTGAAATTTTATTTGCTATGGATTTATCAATTAACTTTACTTGAGAGCTATATTCTTTATTGGAGGAATCATTAAGCGCTTTCATAAAGCTTGAAGACCACTTATTAATATCGTAGCGTCTAATTCTTTTCCTCAATAAAATATTGCGTTCTTTTTGTTCTTTTAATGGCATTTCTATAGCAATTTTGATAGACTCAGATAATTGTTCAATATCAAAAGGATTAACTAAAAGCGCCTGAGGCAGTTCTTTAGAAGATCCTGCTAGCTCACTTAAAATCAAGACACCGTCATTATTAATTCGCGTAGCTAAATATTCTTTTGCGACCAGGTTCATTCCATCCCTAAGAGGAGTAATCATTGCAACATCAGAAGACACATAAAGATCTATGAGGTTTTCAAAATCCATTGAACGATAATAATACCAAACAGGAGTCCAATTAACTGAAGCAAATTTCCCATTAATTCTTCCTACAACCTCGTCAGTCTGACGTTTTAGTTTTTTATACTGAGCTACTTTAGAGCGAGATGGAACAGCTAACATTACCAAACGAATCTTATCACGATATTGGGGATAGGTATCTAAAAAACGTTCAAAGGCTAATAATCTATTTACCACACCTTTAGTATAGTCAAGGCGATCAATTGACAAAATAAGTTTACCCTTGTTTTCTAATTTATGAGTATTGATTTGTTTTTTTAGTTCGGAAATTTTAGAGTCATCCTTTTTAACGCTCTCAAGTGCCGAAATTTCAAATTTTTTGTAATCAATTCCCATTGGAAAAGTATTTACTACAATTTCACGTCCTTGGTGAAGAATAATATTGAAGTTAACTTCTAAGTTCAGTATGCGTTTTACTGAACTTAAAAAATGCCTTTCGTAATCATAGGTATGAAATCCAATAAGATCTGCACCCAATAAACCGTTTAGTAATCGTTCTCTTTCAGGAAAAATTCTAAATATTTCAAAAGAAGGAAAGGGAATGTGTAAAAAGAAACCAACCGTTACATCAGGCATGATGTCCTTTATCATTTGGGGACAGAGCATTAATTGATAGTCATGAATCCATACTTTATCTCCATCTTCAATAACATTTAAAACTTCGTCAGCAAATTTTTGATTTACTTGGATATAATATTCCCATTGATGAGTATCAAACTGATGAAACTCAATAAAATAGTGGAATAGGGGCCAAAGACACTTATTTGAAAAGCCAAAATAAAAATGATCTAGTTCTTCTTCATTCAAAAAAACAGGCCAATATTGAGTTTTTTCTAAATCTTCATGAATTTGTTTCTTACTAGAATCATCCAAAATGTCAGAACTTACACCAGGCCAACCAACCCAAAGGGACTCCCCCTCTTGGTGAAAAGATTTCATACCAGTTGCAAGTCCTCCACTTGTAGGAGTAAAAGACCAGTCAGCTTTCTCCTTTTTCGCTTGAACTGGCAATCTGTTTGAAACGATTATATTTTTAGCCATTCTCTCGAATTTTATCTGTAAAAAGTAGAAAAATATAACCATTAGATAAGAATGCCTATTATGAAAGGGTTTAATCTCTCAATTTTTAGAATTTGAAAATTTAAAGATCAAAAAAAAGAGAATGCTGCAATATATTTATGTTCTCAGTTCAAATTTGATTTTTAAACCTTTTTTGGTTACACACTTTGATATGAAGAACTATAATTTTGGCATATTTGAATTTAAATTTTCAATTATATTTTAAATATAAAAAATGATGTCTATGAGTAATGCACAAAACTTGAATTATGGGATTATTGGAAATTGCAAATCTGCAGCGCTCATAGATAAAAATGGGTCTATCGATTGGTGTTGCCTTCCAAGATTTGATTCACCCTCTATTTTTGCCAAAATATTAGATAGGGAAAAAGGAGGAGGTTTTGGCATATATCCAAAAGAGAAATTTAAAGTAAAACAGAACTATCTTGATGAATCGTGCATTCTAATTACCAGATTTGAAAACAAGAGCTCTTCCTTTGAGATCATTGATTTTATGCCTCGCTTTCAAAATGAAAAAGGAGAATACTTTGCACCACCCGAAATCATTCGTTTTGTTAAACCAATTAAAGGTAACACACGAATTAAATTTGAATACGACCCAAAGCTAGAATATGCGCAAGGGGAAACATCTCATCAGATTAAAAAAAACGTGATTGTCAGCGAGGTAAATCATCCAAAGCACGATAGCCTATTTCTTTATACCAACTTACCTCAGGGCCAATTAATTAATCAAGAATATCATAATTTAAATGAAACACTGTTTTTCAATATTTCATACAATGAAAAATTAAAAATGCCAACACTTTCAAAATGTATGTTAGACTTTGATAAAACAAAGGTCTATTGGATGAATTGGTGCTCTAAAACACCTGTTTTTAAATATTACAATGATGAAATCCTAAGGAGCGCTATGACATTAAAACTTATGTCTTACGACAAAACTGGAGCTGTTTTAGCTGCTGTAACAACCTCCTTGCCAGAAACTATTGGAGAAGTAAGAAATTGGGATTATCGTTTTTGTTGGATTCGTGATGCATCTATGGTTATAAGGGTCATTTCAAAACTAGGACATAAAAGGATTGTAAAAAACTTTATTAATTACATCGTAGAGCTGATTCCTGAAAAGGATCAAAGACTTCAAATTATGTATGGAATTAATGGAGAAACATTTTTAAAAGAAGAATTTTTAGATCATCTTACTGGTTATGAAAATTCAAAACCAGTAAGAATTGGTAACGCTGCTTTTTCTCAAAAACAAAATGATATTTATGGTATTTTGATGGACGCTATTCATGCCGAAATGAAGGAATTTCCAACCGATTTTGAACGTACAGAGGAAATATGGTCAATAGTAAAAGGTATTGTTTGGGTGGTAAGAGAAAATTGGCAAAAAGCCGACAAGGGAATTTGGGAATTTCGCTCTGAAGATCTTCATTTTACCTTTTCAAAAGTTCTGTGTTGGGTAGCTATAGACCGTGCTATCAAAATTGCTGAATTAGTTGGAAAAGATGAAGAGGCTTTAAAGTGGCAACCTTTAAAGGAAGCAATAAAAAATGATATCGAAGAAAAAGCTTGGAATATTGACATCCAAGCTTATACTCAATCCTACGGATCAAAACATCTAGACGCTTCCGTATTATTAATAGAGTACTATGGATTTGTTTCGGCTAGCGAAATTAGATTTAAGAAAACGGTTAAGGCAATCGAAAAAGAATTAGCTCATGAGGGTCTTTTGTATCGTTATAAAAATAAAGATGATTTTGGCCTGCCCTCTTCTTCATTTACAGTATGTACTTTTTGGTTTATTAATAGTTTGATTAAAATAGGTGAAGTAAGAAAGGCAAAAGAGTATTACGATAAATTATTGAGTTACAGCAATCATTTAGGACTTTTTAGTGAAGATATTGATTTCGAATCTAAACGACTTTTAGGAAATTTTCCACAAGCTTATTCTCATTTGGCATTAATAGACACAGCCCTTTCTTTTAATAGCGCTGCTAAAATGAATAGCAAACCTTTATAAAAAAACTAAAAATTTCTTTTTTAAGGATTATATTCTTTGGCTGAGAATAAATTTATGAGCGATAATTTGAAGAACCAAAGGCTTCCCCTCTTCCATTTTGACAATACTGCCTTAAGCTTTCAAGATATTTCCCCGAGCTATAATTCATGTTTGAATACAAATCATCCATTTCTGTAAAACCTTCATAAGTATATCGAAGCCTAGTTTTTCCTCCATTTTCATCTAAATCATATTTCATAATATGTCCAATATTATCCCATTCAGATTCAACACATTGAAAATGAATGAATTCATTTTTCTGAATTTTAATAATTTTGAATTTAAAGGTGGCTAAATCAACAAATTCGAAAGTGATATTTGAACCTTTCTCAAATTTTCCACTGACCATGGTGGTATACCAATTTGACATAGATTTTTCATCTGAAATTGCTTTAAAAACTTCGCCAACAGGAGAATTAATGTGAAGTAAATGTTTTATAGGTATCATAATAATTGATTTGTAGTAATATGTAAAATTAAAAATCTTTTAAATAGATAACTATATCAAAATTGACTTTTGACAATAGATTAACTTAATGGATGGGATCCAGAATAAGTAAATGAGGAATGGGTATATTTGAATTAGATTTTATTAAAAATAAAAACGTGAAAAAAATTGTATTTCTTTTTTTTCTAATACTTAGCCAAGCTAATGCCCAGTGGCAATATAAAGTTAATAACACTGAAAAAACTATAGAAGCGATTGGAGATCTACAATTTAACACCCAATTTCAAGATACGATTATCTTAAATTTATCAAAATCCAGAAAACTAGGGTTAGATTTTTCAATCCAAGGGAAATATTTCAAATCTGGAGAAAAATACTATGTTTTATTTGAGATTTCGGATCGTAAAATTAAAGTCTTACGCTCAATTAATGAAAGAAATAGATTTAGAATTTTTGAGGTTAAGGATCTAATTAGCAAAGAAAAGTATGAATTAGAAGACTTTTTAAAGATTCTTGAAAAAGGTGATGAATGTGTTTTAACTATTCGTTCAAATACTAGAGTTATTCAAGGCTATAATCAACTCACAGGAAGTGGAACGGCAATCAATAATGTTCTTAAGTCAAGTATCCCCTAAGACTTTTAGCTATAATTTAATTTTACATTATAGGATTACAAGCAAAAGAATAACTATCAGTCGTGATAATTGTTTTAGAGGGTCCACTTAAGATGGAAAGATTTTTAAGTCAAAAACAGAATTAAATGGTGTTGGGAAATAAGAATTTAATTTTATTCAATACATTAGATAAACAACAAAGATCAAGACTTATGGAATGGTATATGAAAAACAGATGGTGGGTCTGGACGATAACAGGAATTTATCTAGCTTATAGATTAGCAACAAGCTTTTATTACAGCTAGGGAACTTTTTGGATAAAGATCACTTTTAAATTAGTAAAGCTCTCTTATTTTAATGTTTTTAAAATATGCTTTTCCAGGATGGTCTTGCAGGCAAATAGCTCCTTTTTTAAATTTAGCAAAGTCATACCAGCGTTTTTCTCCTAGATATGGATAATCTTCAGATTTTTTGAATTTACTTTTTAAAAATGAGTCATCCCATTCAGGGCCACTCAGAGGGAATTCATTAATTACTACACCATTTAATTTAAGTAATCCTTGATTATCTTTCTGATCAATTTTAATATAGTATTGATTCCAATCGCCTACAGGGTTTGGTTTCAATTCACCTTTAGGAGAAAACAAATCATACACAGCTCCTAAGTATTTTTTCTTTTGATCTAAATCGCCTAATACGTTATTGAGTTCTATATCGCCGCCTAAAACATCCTCGGGTTTTGCATACACTTGTGGATCAATGATTTGAATTTCAGGGCCGGTTTGATATGGAAATTTGTAAGCCATATCTTCATCTACACCCCACATAAACCCACTATTACCGCCTTTTTCAATTTTCCACTCAAAAGAAATCTCAAAGCTTTCATATGTTTTATTAGAAAGCAAACTTGCATCATCTTCTCCAGACTCTAAACCTGAAATTTTGTCGAAAATTAGAATCCCATCTTCAACACTCCACCCTTTTTTTAATCCGTTGTCTTGAAAATAATGCCATCCGTCAAGAGAATTATTTTTGATTAATGAAACCCATTCATTTTTTGGAGACTTACAAGCGATGAATAATAGAACAACAATAAACTTTTTCATTTGTAATATTTTATAAGGGAATGTTAGTTTTAAAAGTCTCTATTGAGAATCAAAAGGTAATATAATTATATTTTTTAGTTTAGTACGATGATAAAGTTTATAAAAATAACACTCAAGGGCTTAGCAATATTCATTCTATCAATAGCCCTTATTTATCTCTTTTTTTCAATAAAATGGAGATTAGAAGCTTCAAGGGACTATGCGCTTTTTGGGTTGGAAGCTCCAAGACTCAAAATCAACAACAAGGTATACAGAGATCTAAATAAAAACGGGAAATTAGATACTTATGAGAATCCAGAGGCTCAAATTGAAGATAGAGTTGAAGATTTGATTAGTCAGATGAATCCATATGAGAAAGCTGGAGCAATTTTTATTGATATGATTGGAGTTAATGCCGATGGAACTCCAATGGAATTCCCTTCATTTTCAGATCCTTTTTCTTTTTTAATGGAAACTTCCTCTGTGCAAATTGCCAAGAAAAAAATGAATCATTTTAATATTAGAGCCTCTCACCCAAAAGAAAAGATGGTAGAATGGCAAAATGCTATACAAAAAATGGGAGAACGAAGCCGTCTTGGGATACCAATAACAATTGCCTCAGATCCTCGGCATGGTGTTCCAACTCAATTGGGAGCATCAATTCATACACCATATTTTTCCTCTTGGCCATCTGCATTAGGAATGGGGGCTATTAATGATTCTCTTTTAGTTCAAGATTTCGGAGCTATTGTTCGAGAAGAATATAAAGCTCTTGGAATTCGAGTGGCATTAGGGCCAATGGCGGACACGAGTACAGAACCTCGTTGGTTTCGAATAGATGGAACTTTTGGAGAAAATTCAGATGTGAATTCAAGACTTGTATCGGCCTATATAAGAGGACTTCAAGGAGATAGCCTTGGGGTGGGTTCCGTGGCAGCCATGGTTAAACATTTTCCTGGAGGAGGAACACCGGAAAATGGAAAAGATACTCACTTTCCACCTGGAATTCAAATTTTTGAAGAGGCAAACTTCGAAGAGCACTTAAAGCCTTTTATAGCTGCATTTGACGCAAAGACAGCTTCGGTAATGCCATTTTATAGTATTGCTAAGGGTATTACTACGGAAGAGGTTGGGGCATCGTATAATAAAGAAATTATTACTGGGATGTTAAGAGAAAGACTTGGATTTGAAGGAATTATATGTACCGATTGGGCCATAATTTCTGATAAAAAAGTCATGGGAATCCTATTTAAACCTGCATCAGCTCATGGAGTTGAACATTTAAATACTGATGAAAGAATAATTAAGATTATTGACGCTGGGGTAGACATGATAGGTGGAGAAAGCCTTAGCGAAGAGTTAGTGGAACTTATTCTAAAGGGAAAAATTGAAGAAAAACGAATTGATCAGTCCTTAAAAAGGATAATGAGGCAAAAATTTCAATTAGGGCTATTTGATAACCCTTATTTATCAGAAGAAAGCACAAATATTTTGGGGAATAAAATTTCAATTGAAAAAGGAAAACAAGCCCAGAGAAAAGCATTAGTACTTTTAAAAAATGATAAATCTATTCTTCCGCTTAAACCCCAAACAAAGATTTACCTGCACGGATTTGACACTAAAAAAGTAAAAAATGCTGAAGTAACTTCATTAGAAAAAGCGGATGTGATTATAGCTAAAGTTGACACTCCTCAGTGGGGGGGTGAAAAAGCTGGATCTGTAATGGAACTATTATTTAGTGGTGAAAGGCTTGATTTTCCTGAAGAAGAACTGGATATATTAATACCACTATTAAAAACGAAACCAACTATTTTAGTAGCAAACCTAAAACGCCCCACTGTACTTTCACAATTAGAACCATTCTCTAAAGCTATAGTTGCAGATTTTGATGTTTCAGAGGATATTATTTTTGAATTGATTTTGGGCGGTTTTAATCCTAGTGGAAATCTACCAATTCAATTACCCTCATCGATGAAAAGTGTTTTAAACCAAAAAGAAGACCTCGCATTTGATCTTGAAAAACCACTTTATGACTATGGCCATGGACTGAGGCTTAAAAATTTAGACAAATAATATTATTAGACTTTGACAATTCAGCTTGTCCAACTTTAGAAAAAATAAAAATTTATGTAGTATATTTAATTTAAATTAAAATAACCATAAATGAGAAATTACTTTTTACTTTCACTACTTCTAGGATCAATTTTGTTTTCTTGCTCATCAACTACTACATTATCAAAGGAGACAAGCAAAAAAGAGAGAGCCTCGGGAATGGAAAATGTTCCCCTTATTGATCAGCTAAGAAAATATACATCACTTAGAATTCGTGGGACTCAGGTTTACTTAAATGGTATTTCTAGCATTAATAACCCCAATGAGGTTCTATTTATTGTTAATGGTGCCCAAGTTGGAAACTTTAGTAGTGTTCCGCAATTAAGGCCTGAGGAAATTAAACGTATAGAGGTGCTAAAAAACCCTTCTGATTTTGCACAATATGGAATGATGGGCTCTGGTGGAGTGGTCTTAATCACCACTAATTAACAGTTTTATCCCCTACATTTAGAATGGCATAAATTTGTATTTTTCAAATTCAAATTAATTAGGAATAAATACTGAAATAAGTGATTAGTTTTTGGGAAAAAACACAATTGTTAAATTATGATTTAGTTGTTCTTGGAGGAGGAATCAGTGGAATGTTTTGTGCCCTTGAATATCGTAAATTAAATCCTAAAGCGAGTATTGCAATCTTAGAGCGAGGACTTTTTTCTAATGGGGCAAGTACTAAAAATGCAGGTTTTGCTTGTTTTGGTTCTTTGACAGAATTAATGAGTGACGCCAAACACATGGATAATAAATCCTTGTGTAAAATTGTTCAAATGCGCATAGAAGGCCTATCTCTTCTTAGAGAAACTCTTGGTGATAAAAACATTGACCTACAATGGAAAGGAGGGTATGAACTTTTCTTTGAAAAAGATCCAAAAGCTTTGAATCAAATTGATCATTTTAATGATTTACTAAAACCTCTTTTTAAAAAGAAAGTTTTTCATTACAACAATAGAAAGATAAAGCAATATGGATTTGCAGAAGACAGGGTAAAACATATTGTAGAAAATCCTTTCGAAGGGCAAATCGATACAGGAATGATGATTCGTTCCCTTCGATCAAAAGTCAATCAAATGGATATATCGTTTTTTTCAAATCTAACTTTGACTGGTTTCGAAACTCATGAAAATAAAAACCACCTATCCCTTATTTTAAAAAACCAAGACTTAAATCTTAAATGTGAAAAGCTGGCTATTTGTAATAATGCTTTTGCAACTCAAATATTTCCATCACTAGATATTTCTCCTGGAAGAGGATTAATTATTTTAACTGAACCTATTTCAAATCTTAAATTAGATGGTACTTTTCATTACCAAGAGGGGTATTATTACTTTAGAAATATAAAAAACCGAATTTTACTTGGAGGAGGACGTTCAGTAGATTTTAAAACAGAAAATACTTCAAGTTTTGGAATTAATCCAAAGATTAAATCTCAATTAATAGATGATTTACAAAACTTTATACATCCTAAACAAAAAGTATCTCTAGCTATGGAATGGTCGGGAATTATGGCCTTCGGAAAAGATAAAATACCTTTAATAAAAAAACATCAAAATAATATAGCTTTAGGTGTAAAGCTTGGAGGGATGGGGGTAGCTATTGGAAGTCAGGTTGGAAAAAAATTGGCAATTCTATTAACAGATTAAAAATATAAAAGTCTAATCACAGATTTAAGACATATTATGTATTTTTAACTATGAAAAAATTAAAATATTATTTTGGTTTTTCTTTTTTAAAACCCGCTTTTTACTGGCCTATTCGAGTTTTACTGATTTTGTATTTTCTTTTGATTTACGGCGGCTTAATTTATGACTTGTCAACTGATAAAATCAAATATTATTCTAATACAGATCAGTATTTCAATATTATTTTATCTGACCCTAATTTTTATTACATATACATCGTTCCTTTTATAGTAATTTATTTTTTATCTGTCATTTTAGAATTCTTTCTTACCGTTGATGATAATAAAAACATTAAAAAGAAATAAAAAAACCGCTCCTTTTGGGAGCGGTCAAACAAATGAATAAATTAACAAAGAATAAATAATAAGCTCATGATGAAGCGAGCATTATATATTTTATAAAAAATGCAACGTTTTAAAGTTTTCATCTTTTATTATTCAAAGATAATGTCATATTTAAAGAAATTATGTTATGAAAACATCAAAAATGCCATTTTTTTTGAGTATTAAATAATTAGCATTAAAAAATAAGAATATAATTAATTTTTATAATCATTTTTAACAAAATGATCAATTATTAGCACTTCCTTTTTCAAAAAAGCAACAATTTTTTTATAAAAAAGTGATTTTAACTTGTATGTTAGCAATTATATAACAATTTTTATTTTAAAATTTAATAGAATCACTTATTAGTAGCCATGAAATTTTTTTCCTCTCTATTAGGACTAATTTTACTTTCTAGCTGTGTTTCAGAAACACCTCCAAATGTCATTTTTATTCTCACAGATGATCAGGGCTATGGAGATTTAGGGATTTATGGTGCCAGTGACATAGAAACTCCTTATTTAGACGAATTGGCACTAAGTGGAGCTTATTTTACTTCCTATTATTCAACTCAACCAGTATGTTCCGCTTCACGCGCATCAATTATGACTGGTGTTTATTCCGATAGAATTGGAATTCATAATGCATATAGTCCGGGATCCAAAGTAGGATTAAATCCTGATGAGACTACAATTGCTGAATTATTAAAAGCCAGAGGTTATGCAACTGCAGCTTTTGGTAAATGGCACCTTGGAGATGCTCCTAAATTCCTTCCACGAAATCATGGATTTGATGAGTTTTATGGGATATTATATTCTAATGATATGTGGCCACAACACCCACAGCAAGGAACGGTTTTTGATTTTCCAGATATTGAATTATATGAAAATGAAACACCAATTCGTGTTTTGAAAGATCAGACGTTCCTAACTCAAGCTCTTACAGATAAAGCAGTAAGTTTTATAAATCGAAATAAGGATAATCCCTTTTTTCTGTATTTACCACACCCTCAACCACACGTACCTTTATTTGTAGATAGCACTTATCGAAATAGTCAGAAACGTGGTCTTTATGGAGATGTAATAAATGAAATTGATGCCTCAGTAGGGCAAATTTTGAAAACTTTAAGGGATCACCAATTAGAAAATAATACAATAGTAATTTTTACTTCAGATAATGGTCCTTGGTTATCTTACGGTGGTCATTCGGGATCTTCAGGGATTTACAGAGAAGGAAAAGGCACGAATTGGGAGGGTGGTCATCGAGTCCCTGCAATTGTTTCTTTTCCAAAAAGAATTGCAGCAAACACCCGTATAGATGCCCCTGCAATGGGAATAGATTGGTTGCCAACTCTTACAGATTTTACAGGAAGTGAATTCCCTGAAAAGAAAATTGATGGAGTATCTTTAGTGCCTTTACTAACTCAGAAGACTATTGATCCACCCCATGAAAATCTCTTTTTTTATTATCGAACAAATGAGTTGCATGCTGTCCGTCACAAAAAATGGAAGTTTTATGTACCTCATACTTATCGCTCTTTAAATGGCAGAGTAGGAACTAGTGACGGATATCCTATTCCTTACGAAATGAATAAAATAGAGGAGCCTGCATTATTTAATTTAGAAACTGATCCTGAAGAACAGAACAATATAGCAAAAGAATACCCGAAATTAGTAGTGAAGATTTCTAAAATTGCTGATTCGATCCGTGGGATTTTAGGCGATCGCTTGACAGGAATTAAAGGATCAGAAGTTAGACCGGTAGGAAGGATAGAAAATTAATTCTTTCCTGCCCAAGGACCATGAATTTTTTTATCTCCTTTCTGATCAACTAATTCAAAACCATGAGCTCCGAAAAAATCTCTTTGTGCCTGTATTAAGTATGCATTACTTCTAGCTTGAGTAATCGCTTTAAAATAATTCCATGCACTTGAAATACAAGGGGTTGGAATCCCTTTTTCAATACAGTATATTAATACATCATTCCACTCTTTTTGGCCCTGAGAAACCAAGGTTTTAAGAGGATTCATCTCCATAATAGAATTAGTATCTTGAAACATCAGTTTTAATTGATCTATCAGTTTTGATTTGATAATACAGCCTTCAGACCATATTTGCGCAACTTTTACAAGATTTATATTCCATTTATAAGCATCTTCTGCTTGCCGAATCATTTCAAAACCTTGATGATGATTAATCCAACGACAAATATCATAAGTCTTTTTCAAATTAGGTAATGAAGTATCCGAATTAGAAGTCATGCAGGGGTATTCTTTTGAATATTTTTTTCTTAGTGACTTGGATGAAGATGTTAATCGTGCATGTAAAGCTGATGCCATTAGGCTATTAGGCGAGCCAATTAATGCACCACTAGCTGTAGCCCATGCACCTGTTCCTTTATTAGATGCTTGATCTAATATTCCATTGATATAAGGGACACTATCTTTTTTATATGATAAAATTTCTGCACTTATCCCCAATAGATAGCTTTCACTTGAACTATTCTGCCAACTCTTGAATAGATTTTGAATTGAATGAAAGTCAGTATCAGCATCTGAAAGAAAAATTTCAAAAATTTCTGCGATCAATTGCATTTCAGCATATTCAATTCCGTTATGAACCATTTTTACATAATGGCCTGCTCCACCAGAGCCCAAATACTCACAACAAGATTGCCCATTGACATCTTTTGCAGCTATTTTAACTAGGTCTTTAGAAATAATTTGATAAGCCTTTAAGTCTCCTCCAACCATTAAAGACGGACCCTTTAAAGCGCCAGCTTCACCGCCAGAAACTCCAATACCCAAAAATTTAATCCCTTTCTCAGACAAGGATATAGATCTTTTTTCAGTGTCTTTATAATGTGAATTGCCTCCATCGATAAGAATATCTTTCTTAGAGAGGAGCGGGATCAAATCATTTATTATTTTATCTACTACAGGTCCTGCTGGAAGCATTATTAAAATTTTTCGTGGACCTTGAAGAGCAGCAACAAATAAATCCAAAGATTCAAAGGTTAGTGCTGAATTTAATTCAAGATATTTTTTTGATTTCTTAAGAGCGATATTTTCTTCACTTCCTCTTACGAATCTGTTATACAAGGCTATTTGGATTCCTTGTTTAGCAAAATTTCTACTAAGATTAGTGCCCAT
The DNA here is from genome assembly GCA_943842245.1 of uncultured Flavobacteriaceae bacterium. GTDB lineage: Bacteria > Bacteroidota > Bacteroidia > Flavobacteriales > Flavobacteriaceae > MS024-2A. The sequence continues at coordinate 789,771 of CALTAJ010000001.1, read as the reverse complement.
CACACCCATTCCTATAACTCCCCAATAGGTTTTGTTATTCATTTAGTTCTCTTTTAATCTGCTCAATCATTTCATTAATGGACTGAGAATTATTTAAATATAATGCTCTTTTTGGCTCCTCTAATAATTCTAGTTGACTTTCAAGTAAGTCAAGCGGCATAAAATGTTCCCTGCCAACTAAACGTTTTTTTAATTCTTCTGAATCACAATCCAAATAGATCCAAAAAGGTAATTCTTTTAATGATGAATTAGAAAGCAATTCTCTGTAAGAAGCCTTTAAAGCAGAGCAAGCCAAAATCACCCCCTTTGATTGGTGTTTTAATAACTCTTTTGAAAGAGCTACTAGCCAAGGTTTTCGGTCTTCATCGGTTAGGGGAGTTCTACTTTTCATTTTATCAATATTTGCTTTAGGATGAAAATCATCTCCCTCTAAAAATGGGATTGATAAAGTTTTACCAAGAGCAATTCCTAAGGTGCTTTTGCCGCTTCCACTAACACCCATAACAATAATTATTTTTCCCACAGACTAAAGGTAAAAAAAGACAAAGAAAACAGACAAGAAATAAAAAAGCAATTAATTACTTAATCATTACCAATTTTGAGTTTTTTGAGTCTTAGATGATTCAGATGCAAGACTGAGGATTTTAGAAACTATAAGATTATTTTCGATGCTATATAAAGAATAAGGTTCGAGAATAACGTCCTTGTATACCACTTCATATAATAAGCGAAACGGATCTTTTTTAGCTTCTGAAATAGGTTGTGGAATATGCTTTTTTTCTCCTACCTGTTCATTTTTCATTAGGATCATATCCTTTGCATTTTTACAATTTACATATCCTTTAGATCCATAAATTTGCATATCTTTTCGATTATGAGACCAGTTCCAAGAAGCTTGAATAACCACCTTTTTTTTCTCATAATCCAAAATAATTGTAGTATCATCATCGACTTTAGGATAACGATCAGGTTTGCTTTGTTTTGCAATGCAACTTACTCGTAATGGTGTTTCTCCATTTAATAGCCATGTTGCAATATTAGCACCATAGCATCCAAAATCTGTTAAAGCACCACCTCCATTAAGAATAGGATCTGTTAACCAATCTAGAAATTCAGGCGTACATCCGATTTCTTGAGGGCCAGGATGACCAGTATTAAATACCATTTTAGTTAATGATCCAAAGCTGTCAGTTTCTAAAAGTTTTTTTGCTTCATAGGTACTCTCATACCAAGAGGTCTCAAAATTCACTAGCAAAGGCACATTAAATTTTTTTGAAAGCTCTGCCATTTCTTGTGCTTCCTTATAAGTCGTAGCCATGGGTTTTTCAACCATAATTGGAATTCTTTTTGGAGCGAAATAGCGCACAACATCTAAATGTTCCTTTGAAGGATTAAAAGCAGAGACTGCATCTGGCTTAACAGTTTTATACATACTTTCATAGCTGTCGAAAAATAAATCATTTGAAAGTGAGTACCTTTTTTGGTATCGAGCGATTGCTTTTTTATTTGTTTCGACAATTCCTACAATTTTTACATCCTCTTTTTGCCGATTTAAAATCCAATTAACATGATCGTGAACCAATCCAATTACAGCTAGACGTAGAATAGGATCTTTTGGTTTTACTGGACCTGAATATATAAAATGGATATTAAAAAGAATAAGAACTAAGAAAACCTTAGCTTTTTTAAATGAATAAGCAATTTGCATAATTTTAGTAAATTGATTGTTGAATTTTAATTAATATAGTAAAAATGAAACTAATGAAATTGAACGTATTCACTTTGGGACTTATTTTTATTTTTTTAAATGGTTTTAATCTATTTTCTCAAGATATTCCAAAAAAACTACTAGCAATTTTTGCTCATCCTGATGACGAACAAACTATTGCTCCATTATTGGTCAAGTTGGTTGAAGAAGAAATTGAGGTTACACTGGTTATCGCTACTGACGGGCGACTTGGAGTAAACGAATATAATGACTATGAAGCAGGTGATGGTTTGGCTGAAATTCGAAAACAGGAAATGCTTTGCGCAGCTGAGGTATTAGGAGTCAATCTTATTCATTTAGATTATCATGATCAACTTAAAGCTGGAGAAGGATTTGATGGCCACATACCCCACGTTCAGGACTTGATCTTTGAACTTAAAAAGATTGTTAAAAAAATACAACCTGACGCAATAATTACTTGGGGCCCAGACGGCGCAACTACACATATGGATCATCGATTGGTTGGAGCTTCTGTAACTCAGATTTTTGTTTCACAACAATGGGAAAAGCCTATTGAATTATTTTATTTTGGGATTCCAAGCGACTTAATTTCTGATGAAAGAGCTAAGACCCTTCGTGGGCAACTACGAAGCTATTTGACAGTTCAAATTCCGTTTAATGAAAATCATTATGATAAAGCATATCAAGCCTTACTATGTCATGAAAGTCAATATCCACCTGGGGTTGTTGGTAAAATTAAAATGGACCGAAAGCAACTAGGTAAAACTATTTATTTAAGGCAGTTTATGGCGCCATCCCAAATCAGGACTTCACTATTCTAGACCTCCAATGAGTTCTATATTTTCAGATTGATTAGCCTTTTTTAGAATATCTTTAGAAGTCAATTGAGTATTCCATAGAAAAACTTTTTTTAAATTATCAAAAGAACTGATCAAGTCAAAAATCTCATTATCTACATTAGTACTATGAAGATTTAAAATTTCTAAATGCTTTAACTCTAAAAGGGGCTTTAATGCTTTGGAATTAATGGGATTTTTTTGGAGATAAAGGCGAGTTAAATTTTTCATTTTTGAAATGATTTGAAGCTGCTCAAGACCAAGCTGACAGTCACTCAAATTTAACCAAGTTATATAAGTAGCATATTGTTCAAGAATCGACAGGTCATCGTCATTTATCTTACTACCACTATATCGAATATCAAGAAGAGAATTAGAAGCAGAAAGGGTTCGAAAGGTAAAATTATGTTTCTCTAATTCTAGAAGCTCTTCTTCGGTTAATGGCTTTAATTTGACTTTTTCATACCAAGGTTTTTCTCTTGTGTCTAGACCGTAATTTTTAAATAATAAACCCTGAACTATTGGATTGACTTTAATTTGATTAAAGGTTTTGTTTATTGGTGCCCCCTCATTTATCCACCATTCGATTAATTGTATTTCTTCATAGGTCATTGGCTCCCCAGATGGCGGCATAAATTTTTCATCAAATTGGGATTTAATAATTCGTTTAAATACTAAACTTTTTTCTAAATCTTTTGAAACTATTGCGGCTCCACTATTCCCACCTGAAAAAAGACCTACAGCATTTGACATATTCAAACCTCCTTGAGAAATTTCATTATTATGACATGCTACACATTTTGAACTAAAAAGTGGATGAATAGCGTCCTCAAAAATCCAGATAGAATCTAACTGCTGATCTTCAAATGTGATTTTTTTATTTTTCTTAATTAAAATATCTTTTATAATATCTGGTGCATATTCATATAAATAATTTTCACCATGAGTTAGACTTCCACCAAGATGACCAACAATAATTAATAGAAAAACTATTAATATATTATTTGCCTTTAAAATAATTTTATCCACCTTGAAATTACCAATATGAAATACCCACCCCAAACCACTTAATATCACTAAAACAATACCTGTCCACTTATGAGGATCTATCGCGTCTTTGATATAATGCCCGTTTTGAGCTAAAAGCCAACCCATTATTGCTGTGAAAGCAGAGCTTATGAAAGAAAGAAACCAAACAAAGCTGACAAAACGATTAAAGTTTATACTTCTATCATCTTGTTTTCCACTTATAAGTACTGCTATTATTAAAAAACCAATAGGTAAATGCACCAATAAAGGATGTAAACGTCCAAAAAAAGTTAAAGTATCTAAAAAGATCATGAATTTAAACCCGTGTTAATTTTAGTGGATAGGTTTTTCCTGAATTCCATTGTGGGACATATATATCTTCATCATTGTCAACACAAACATCGTGGGGATTGAAAAAAGTACTTTGATCATACACGGATGCAATAAGTTGACTATTATTATAAACAGGCTTACTTCCTCCAGGGAAAGAAATTACAGAATTATTTTCATCAAGCACAGCTAACATACCATCATAGGTCCCCCAGTCTTTTGTAACGATAACAGCAAAATATAGCATACCATTTTTGATAACTGGCCTACAGATATAACAAGAAGGTAAATTGATGGTTTCTATATGTTTGCCATCTGGAGTAAATCGTTTGAAGACATTTTCAGAACGAGATGTGATCAACAAGCTGTTGTTTTTATCCCTTGAATCAAAGACAATTCCATGGCAGCAGTCAAAATGATCATCTTTATTTCCCTTACCTCCAAAATGACGAATATAATTTCCACTTTTGTCGTACTGTATAATTAAATCTAAACCGTATCCATCAGCCACATAAATATCTCCATTAGGCGCAATAGCAGTCTCAGTTGGTTTAAATTGATCTTCACTCTTATAATCTGAGATTTCCCTAGGAGTATTGATTTCAAACAGCTTTCTACCCTTTAAGGTGGTTTTACATACTTTATGAGTTTCAGGGTCAGTGATAAATAGAAATTCTTCTTCTCCTTCTTCACTTATAGTTAGTCCATGGGCACCAGGATAATCTGTTCCCCATGAACCCAATATTTTTCCACCTCTATCATAGATAAGGATATTATTTTTAGGATGGGTGGTAGTCATAAAAATGCGATTCTTTTTATCTAGAATCATTTCGTGACAATCATTAACTGGAAACTGGGTTGGATCTTGAATTCCCCATTTTTTATCTACACGATATCGGAAATCTCCATGACCAATAATAGAATTTTCTTCAATAGCTTTATTTGTGATTGGGTAAATGTTTTCAAAAGGGGTGATTGCAATACCAGCAGCAAGACATGTTTTTTTTATAAATTGACGTCTATTATTTTTTATCATTAGCTAAGAATTTCATTAATAACTTTTCCATGAACATCAGTTAATCGATAACGTCTTCCTTGAAACTTAAACGTAAATTTCTCATGATCAATACCCATTAAATGCATTAAAGTTGCTTGGAAGTCATGAACATGCACTGGATTTTCAATGATATTATATCCAAATTCATCTGTTTTTCCATAAGTCATTCCTTTTTTGATTCCTGCACCTGCCATAAAAATAGTAAAACAAGCAGGATGGTGGTCTCTGGCATAATTAGTCTCTGTAAGTTGTCCTTGAGAATAATTTGTTCTTCCAAATTCCCCTCCCCAAATGACCAAAGTATCTTCTAAAAGACCACGTTGTTTAAGATCATTTATTAGTGCAGCTGTTGGCTGATCAGTTTCTTTACATTGTATTTTAATATTTTTGGGCAAATCACCGTGATGATCCCATCCTTGATGATATAATTGAACAAATTTCACATCTTTTTCAATTAGTCGTCGCGCCAATAGACAATTTGCAGCGAAAGTGCCAGGTTTTTTTGAATCCTCTCCATACATATCAAAAATATAATCAGGTTCTTCTGTGAGATCCATGACTTCAGGTACAGAAGTTTGCATTCTAAATGCCATTTCATATTGACTAATTCTTGATAAAATTTCAGGATCACCTATATCTGAATACTTATCCTTTTGAATTTTCGAGAGATATTCTAGTTGCTCCTCCCTTAGTTTTTTTGTTACCCCTGGAGGATTATCCAAATACAAAACAGGATTTTTACCAGACCTAAATTGAACTCCTTGATGCTGAGAAGGTAAAAATCCATTTCCCCAAGATCGAGAATAGAGAGGCTGCCCATACTTGTCTTTTGTAATAAGGACTACAAAGCCGGGAAGGTTTTTGTTGTCATTACCTAAGCCATAACTTAACCATGATCCAATTGATGGCCTTCCTGGTAATTCAGAGCCTGTTTGCAAAAAAGTAACTGCAGGGTCATGATTTATTGCTTCTGTATGCATTGATTTAATAAAACATAATTCATCTGATATCTTACTTACGTTAGGCATGAGATCACTAATCCAAGCACCACTATTTCCATGTTGGTTAAAGTTAAATTGACTCCCTGCTAATGGGAAAGAGTTTTGACCAGCTGTCATTCCCGTAAGTCTCTGACCACCAAAAACACTATCTGGAAGTTCTTGCCCGTTCATTTTATTAAGTAAAGGCTTATGATCAAATAAATCCAATTGCGAAGGGGCTCCACTTTGAAAGAGATAAATGACTCTTTTAACTTTAGGGGTAAAATGAGGAAGCGTTGGATTTAAAGTATTGAATGAATTAATTTTATTTGAAGCAAAAAGATTTTCAGAATTTAACATGCTCGCTAAACTCAATCCTCCTAAACCTAGAGTGGTTTTGGTAAGAAATTCTCGTCTAGAATAATTTGAATTATTAAGAGCGTGATTACAATTCATAGGCTAATATTTATAATAAGACTCGTTCAAATTTAAAAGTGTATTGGCCACTATTGTCATTGCAGCAGTTTTGTCTAGTCCTCCAGAAGAATTGTATTTTGAATCTCCAACAGTCAAAACTTTAAATGCGGCATTTTTATTTCTCTTGTAATAATTTAATTGGGATTCATATAATTCCTTCATTAGAGACAATTCTGATTCCTTTGGAAATCGAGAAGTTGCTAATCGAAAACCATATTCAATTTGACTATCCAAATCTTTCTCAGATTCAGCTATAATTCGCTCTGCAAATACTCTTGAAGCTTCAAAAAATTGAACATCATTTAAAAGAACTAAAGATTGAAGAGGAGAGGAAGTTTTTTCTCTTTTAACGGTGCAAATTTCTCTTGATGTAGCGTCAAACGTGATTAGTGAGGGCGGAGGGGAGCCTCTTTTTATAAATGTATAAATTCCTCTTCTATAAAGATCTTCACCTTTAGATTCTTCGTATTCTAAGAGACGAAGAGAGAAAGTGTTTTTTTCTTTCCACAACCCTTTTGGCTGGTAAGGTTTAACACTTGGACCTCCTACTTTTTCAGATAATAGCCCGCTCACAGCCAATGCATTATTTCGAATCATTTCGGCGGGAAGACGGTGACTACTTCCACGAGCCAAAAGAATATTATTTGGATCAAGACTATTTTTTTTATTTCCAAAAAGAGACTTTTGCTTGTATGTTCTAGAGGTAACTATTTTTTTGATTAGAGATCGAATATTCCAATTATTTTCAACGAAATACAATGATAACCAGTCCAATAATTCAGGATGTGATGGTAAAGATCCTTGAACACCGAAATCAGATGGTGTTGAAACTAAGCCATTTCCAAAAAGCATTTGCCAATATCTATTTACAGCAACCCTAGATGTTAAAGGGTTGTCTTTTTGAAATAACCACCTGGCAAGACCTAACCTGTTTTTTGGAAGTGAAGTATTCATTTTAGGAAGTACGCTAGGTGTATTGGAGTCCACCTCCTGTGAAGGGTCATTATAGTTTCCCCGATTATATAAATAAGTTTGACGTGCTTCATTTAATTCCTCCATAACCATGACCTCCATTACAGGCTCCATGACTTTTCTCCATGTATTGAGATTATTGCGTAATTCTTTTTTTAGCGAAGTATATCTCGGATGATTTTTTATCCAATGATCTTTTATTTTAGGGGGAGTGACCGAAATTGGAGAGCGAGAATTTTTATTATATAACAAACTTACCTCAAGAGGAGTAATAGCTTTATTATATATTTTCAATTCATCCATCTTACCCATAAAAAGGCCATTATCTCCAGTTGAAGTTTCATATGTTTTGCCAATTAGAACTGGTTTTTTTTCCAGATTTAACCCACTTGCAGTAACTGGCTTAATAGATTTGGAAAGGTTATTAATTTTAATTTCAAAATCAATAGAAACACCATTTTTGTAGATATTTAACCCATTGGCTTTGCCTGTCCCATTGTATGTAAAAGTTAAATGGGCCCAGTTATTTAAATTAATACTTTCTTTTGAACGAATATGAATCATATTTCCAGGAGCCATGTTTATTAAGCGAACATTTAAATGATTTTCATCATCGAGATAGAAATCCCATCCTCTCCACCAATTATTTTTACCACCGGTTGTACCTAAAAGAAATTGTCTAGCATTTTCTTTTTTCTGTTTGGTTTGAGCCCAAATAGAAATACTAAATTCATCTGTCCACTCAAAGTTTGGGATTTCTTTATTTATGGAGATTCGATCGAAGTCACTTTCAAATTCAAGAGCGTTTCCTTTGACTCCTTTCACTAATTTTGGAGCTTGACTTGATTTAACATTTGGCTTGTTATCAGCAATAAAATAATCAGGGGTATTAATCGTATTATTCGAGATTATAAAAGTTGATTTTTTATTTGTTTTGACAGCGTTTATTTTCTCAAAAGGATAATACCCTAAAAGACTTTTATTTATCTGTTTTTCAGAAGGAAGTTTTTCAATATATTGGTATAAATCAGCAAGTTCTTTTTCAGTTAGTGCAATTTTTTTGAGAGTTTTTTTGATATTACCTTCAAGTTTTTCAAGGCTTTCTTCCTGATTTTTTGAGGGTAAATAGAGTAAGGGGCCGTAATCACCATCATCACCAGTCATGCCTAATTCTCTAATGTTATTGAAAAACCCACTAAGTTGATAATAATCTTTTTGAGATATTTGATCAAATTTATGGTCGTGACATTTTGCACATGCAACTGTTAAGCCTAAGAAAGCTGTGCTGAAAGTTTCAGTTCTATCAAAAACATAGTTTAACCTCCACTCCTCGTCAATTACTCCCCCCTCTGCTGTCATTGGTGAGTTTCTGTTAAATGCTGTAGCTAACTTCTGTTCACGGGTTGCATTTGGAATTAAATCTCCAGCAAGTTGTAAGGTTACGAATTGATCATAAGGCATATTGTTTTCAAAAGCTTTTATAACCCAATCACGCCAAGGCCACATGGTTCTTAATCCATCAGCATGAAGACCATGAGAGTCTGCATACCGAGAAAGATCTAACCAGTCAAGAGTTAGTCTTTCTGCAAAGGCATTTGACTCCATAAGGCTATCTACAAGCCGTTCATAATTACCCGGCAGAGAATCTTTTAAATATTGATCGATTTGTTTTATTGAAGGTGGAAGACCAGTCAAATCAAAACTAAGTCTTCTAATTAAGGTTTCTTTAGTTGCAGAAGCTTCAAAGGCTAATTTTTTTCCAATCAATTTATTGTATATAAATTGATCTATCTCATGCTTTAATTCTTCAGAAGAAATCTTAGGTAATATTTTTTTGGTTGGAGGAATAAAAGCCCAATGGTCTTTCCACTCAGCTCCCTGATCAATCCATTTAATTAAGATTGCTTTTTCTCGATTCGAAAGAGAAAGATTTGATTCAGGAGGGGGCATCTGTTTTTCAGGGTCGTTACTTAAGATCCTATGTACCCCTTCACTTCTTGAAATACTTCCCTTAACAAATGCACGATTGTTGCTCTCTAATTTTGAAAAAGCAATTGACTCTACATCTAAACGTAATCCTGCTTTTCGACTTTTTTCATCAGGCCCATGACAAGAGTAGCAACGGTCGGATAAAATAGGTTTGACATGATAATTAAAATCTATTTCTTGTGGAAGACTTCCCATTTCATATTCAACTTCTTGAGAAATATCAAGATTACATTGAACTGAAAGAAAAGAAAATAGACCCATTAAAAGCCCAATATTTATTCCTCTCATTTCGCTTAAGACGGTAAAATTCATTTCCAGTTAATAGATGTATTACATGAAAGATAAAAAATAAAATTGACACTAAATTCTAAAGTTCAAATTGATAGCCCAATCGGGCAATATTAAAACCTTCGTTAAAAATCAATTTTGACACCTTACTATTTTCATCAAGCATTGGATTAGTATGATTCATATGGATAAAGTAAACTTTGTTTTTTAAGCTAATGTCTTCATTTTTTAGATAAGCTATTGTTTCTAATACCAAAGGATGTGGTATTTCAGATAAAGGCCTGTAATTAACCTCTTCTTGGCTAAAAAAAGTCGCATCAATAAAAGCGACATCAACTTCTTTTAAAAGAGTAATAAGATTCTCTTCCCAAAGGGTCCATTTATCAATGTCGGGAATAAATAAGATAGTTTTATTAGGGCCTTTAATTTTATATCCTACAGTTTCTGAAAATTCATCGCGATGAGGTACTAAAATTGGAGTAATTTTCAAATTTTTCAAAGGCTCAACATATTTATTGTTTTGTAGTGGGTTAAGCTGAATGTTTTTTAGATTGACAAGTTGACTCCAAGGGGCATTATTTTCTAAAAAAGAATACATTTTTGGCATTACATAGACAGGAATATCTTTTGAACCGAGAGCTTCTCGACCTAAATGAAGTAAACCCGAATAATGACCAATATGTGCATGGGTAATGAATATGCCCTTTAATGGAAAACTTAGAGAAGCCCATTGGGAAACAATATCTGGTGTTGCTTCAAAAAGGATGCTTTGCTTGCTTTCAGGCTGAAAAACTTCTAAACAAGTGATTTTTCGATTAGCTTTTTCCTGTGGACTTAAATTTTTACAACATTTTTTTTTGCAAGCAATGTGTGGCGCTCCTCCATCCTGTACTGTTCCCAAAATCTTCAAATAAGTTTTATGAGTGTTTTGTTGACTATGTAAGATGTTTGAAAATATTATGAATGCAATTAAAAAAATGCAATAGTTAAAATTAGGTTTTATTGATTTTCTTAACTTCAATTTGAAAAGTTTAATGTTATAATTTCAATAACTCCAGCTCTGCCTTGTTGTCCCCATTTATTTGTTTCAGCAAGAGACTCATATACCTTTACTTCACGGATATTTTGAAGAGGAAGGCTTTCAGGTGGAAAATTAAATTGTTGTCCATCAATTATCCACAATGGTTTATATTGAGCATTAGAAAAAGATTCTGACTGCCTAATAATTACCAATCCTTTTTGAGGATCAATTCTAGCAGAACCTAAATGCTCTCGAATTGCCATTACGAGATTAGGGGCATTTTCATTAATCCCCCAAGCATTTAATCCGCGTTTTTCATATTGGAATTTTTGTTTTTCAAAAGCTTTTTTTCGTTTAAGGGATCTTAGTTCCTTTTTGGTTAAATCTTTGGCTATAATTTTATCCTGAGTGTAGGCGGTTTCAACTATCAATATAAAAAACATTATGGAAAGGGGTATTCTCATTTTTGTAAATATAAAAACCTTTTTTTATTGAACAGGAATGTTATAAAAAAGAGAGAAAATCTTTTGAGTATCTAGTCAGTTTATATTACTTTAATACACAAATAAATTTAAATATGAAATCAATAATATATACTAAATTATTATTTGTTTTTCTTCTGTCAATTTTTTTAAGTTGTGGAACTGAGGAAATTCCGCCAGACAAGTTGATTGGTGAATGGAACGTTTATTCTATTACAGATGATGAACAAACTGTCATAATTTGGAATGATTTGAAAACCTCATTAGTAGACCTAATTCCAGAATACTCTTGTCTTGACTTTACAGCCTCAGCAACTGCACAATTAGTAACTACGCGCTATACATTTGTTGATGTAAATTCAAGAGGGTGTTTAAGTCCAGCAATAGCAGCATATACATGGCTTATAGATCCTGAGACAGGATTTTATCAATTTACTCAAGGTAATAATATCATAAATTATTCGATTTCATTTTCTAATAACGACAATAGAATGACTTGGAGAGATCAGACTAGCGGTACGACTACTGTTTGGGATCGGGTTGTCTCTGTAGAAGTAACTTCTGAATAACTAAAATTATTTAACAATGAAAAAACTATCATTATTGACAATTTCACTATTTATTTTTTCCTGTGGTGTGCAGAAAAAAGCTACTAAAGATTTATATGCAGGAATTTATGAAATAACAGTTTTTGATGTAGACCAAATTGGGGATGTGCCATTAACATTAACAATTATCAAAAATGAAACAGGCTATTCTTCGCAGTTAGACATGAGGGGAGATGCTGCAGAGAGTGGGGATTATACATGGGAGGTTGAAGAAACTAAAATAGAAGATGAAATAATTTCTATAGATGCAATAATAGCTAGTTATGATGTTAATTTTGAATTATCAATTGAGGGTGACGAAATATCAGGCGCAATGATGGGTATGTTTGATGTAGAAGGGAGCCGTGTTCAGCCCCAATAGCTTAAAAAAACTTTTATTTTAGGGCCATCATAAATAAATAGTTTTTACTCATTTACAGTTTTTTAAATTAATGAAAATGCCCTCAATATTTTAAATTATTTATTAATCAGACTTATTTTTATTTATAAATCCACGTATTGATGAGTAAAGCATCCACAACACTAAAGCTATAGCGCCATAGACCAAAATATTTCTTAAAAAATAACCCATAGTTTAATTTAAATGACGCTCTTTTAGTTCAATGATCAAGCCTATTAATAAACAAATTGCTAAACTTCCTAAGACAGTTCCTCCTACTCCCATAATTTTTTTAATTTAAATATAGGGATTTGTTCTTTAGAAAATGTATAAATTTTAAACACATAACTCATGAAAAATTTTAACAGAAGAAATTTTATAAAAAAAACAGGACTTTCGGCCGCGTCTTTATACATGGCTTCTAACCTAGCTTGTTCAGAAGAATATGAAACGACGACCTCCGGTGGATCTTACATGGGAGATTTTGCTGCACCGAAACTTAAAACTGTTCGAATCGCTATAATTGGCTTAGGCGCACGTGGTTCTGGGCATGCTAAACAACTTGCAGCCATTGAAGGGACCGAGATTGTTGCTTTATCGGATCTTTATGAAGATTTAGTTGATAGATCAGTTTCCCTTTGTGCTGAGTCTGGGACGGGAAGGCATCAAAGTATTTCACGATATTATGGCGATGAAAATCAATGGGAAAAAATGTTGATTGAGGTAAAGCCGGATGCTGTTATTATTGCGACCAATTGGAATAATCATGCAAAAATGGCAATAGAATCTATGAAGCAAGGAGCACATGCATTTGTTGAGGTCCCTATTGCAGTTACCCTAGAAGAAATGTGGGAAATTGTAAATACTTCAGAGCAGACTCAAAAGCATTGTATGATGATGGAAAATGTCAATTACGGTAGAGAAGAGCTTTTATATCTTAATCTCTGCCGTAAAGGAGTCATAGGAGATTTACTTCACGCAGAAGCAGCCTATATTCATGAGCTTCGATTTCAAATGGAAGAACAAGAACGAGGAACTGGTTCTTGGCGAACACATCATTATGCAAAGAGAAATGGGAACTTATATCCAACTCACGGGCTAGGTCCTGTAGCTCAATATATGAATCTAGGAAGAAGTGAAGATCAATTTAGTTCTATTATTTCTTTCTCTTCGCCTGCCAAAGGGAGAAAATTGTATGCCGAAAAAAATTATTCTAAAGACCATAAGTGGAATGCTTTGGATTACCAAGGCGGAGATTTAAATACATCAATCATTAAGACCAATTTAGGAAGAACAATTATGATTCAATGGGATGAAACTAGTCCCAGGCCATACACTCGTCACAATCTCCTTCAAGGGACAAAAGGAATCTTGGCGGGTTATCCAACTAGAGTAGCATTAGAAGGTGGAGTTCCTGGAGCAACTGAAAATCATCACAGCTGGGCAGAAGGAGAAAAACTAGAAGCTCTTTATGAGCAATACGAACACCCTATGTATAAAAGATTGGGAGTCTTAGCTAAAAAAATGGGAGGCCATGGTGGAATGGATTTTATGATGCTGTATCGAATTATAGAATGTTTAAGAGAGGGAAAACCTCTTGATCAAAATTTATATGAGGGCTGTTTTTGGAGCGCTGTATCACCTCTAAGTGAAGCCTCAGTAGCTAAAGGTGGAATGCCACAACAATTCCCTGATTTTACAAGAGGGTTTTGGAATAAGACAAACCCTTTGTCAATAATTTCATGATTCATAAAAAATGATTAAAGTTTCTGCACCTGCGAGAATTTGTTTTTTTGGAGACCATCAAGATTACTTGAATTTGCCAGTAATTGCGGGAACTATAAATCGATATATCCAAATAGAAGCAGAACCATCAAAAGAAAATTTATTTTTTATTCAATTGATTGATATAGATCAAGTTAAAATTATAGATCTTAATAAAAAATATAATAAAATTGATAATGAAGATTACTTTCTTTCAGTATTAGAGGTGCTTAAAAAAGCTGGATTTTCATTTAATCAAGGTTATAAGATTAAAATATCCGGTGATATACCTATTAATGCAGGTGTATCAAGCTCCTCTGCATTAGTAGTTGCATGGATACGTTTTTTGTTAGAAATACAAGATCAAAAGAAAGAAATTAATGATGTACAAATTGGAAAATGGGCTTATGAGTCTGAATCTAGTTTTTTTAATCAACCCGGTGGAATAATGGACCAATATACCATTGCTCAGAAAGGACTTTTGTATATCAATACTCAAACAACTCATACAGAGAGATTAAATCCTAATATTGGAAGTTTAGTCATAGCTGAATCTGGATTAGCCAAACAAACTTTAGGTGTATTACAAAAGGCAAGATCTTATTCACAATCAGCAATTGCCGCTGTGCTTGATAAAGTTCCACAATTTGATATATACTCGGCCAACGAAAGTGAATATGAAGAGTATTTACCTCTAGTACCCGAAGTATATAGAGATCATTGGTACGCAGCAATTTTTAACCATCTATTAACTCAAAAAGCTAGAAAAATGCTTATTTCAGGACCCTTAGACATAGAACAGTTAGGAAATTGGATGAATGCTCATCAAAAAATATTACAGCAGAGAATTCAAAATACACCCGAAATAATGCAAAAGCAAATGCAAGCTGCATGTAATGCTGGAGCCTTAGGGACTAAAATTATTGGCTCTGGAGGTGGTGGTTGTATGGTCGCTATGGTTACTGAAAACTCAAAAGAAAGAGTTATTCAAGCCTTTTTAAATAAAGGAGCCAAGGCTGCTTATGAAATTTCTTTAACTACCGCCGTATGAAAAGTCTACTTATTATGGCAGGAGGAGCTTCTTCTAGAATGAAACGTTCTTTATCACAAAGTAATCTTAGCCAAGATGAAAAGAATTTTGCGGGAAAAGTTCATAAAAGTTTGATTCCACTGGGTAAAGAAAAAAAACCTTTACTTTTTTATCTAATATCTAACGCAGTTTCTGTAGGGGTCACAGATATATATTTAATTACAAATTCTGAAAATGAGGCTTTTCAAAAACTTGTAGGCACTTCAAAAATAAATAATTCTTTTGCAGGTGCTAAAGTACATTTTGCCATCCAGTATCTAAAAAAGGGTTATATAAAGCCTTTAGGAACGGCTGACGCAGTTGAACAAACTCTAGTGCAATATCCTGAATTAATTGAACAAACATTTATAATATGCAATGGTGATAATTTATACTCTAAAGGAGCCTTTAAAAATTTGTTAAAACCTCGTCAAGTAAATAATGCTCTTATAAGTTATGCGAGGTCTGGATTACGATTTAAAGATGAACGGATTGAAAAATTTGCTGTTATGGAGGTTGATTCTTTAGGATATTTAAAAAAGATTATAGAGAAGCCTGATCCTAAAACCGTTGAAAAATACCGTGACACATCTGGTGAAATAAGAGTCAGTATGAATATATTCAGCTTTAACGGAAAACAACTTAATACTTATTTAAAAAATTGTCCTATTCATCCTGAACGTAACGAAAAAGAATTACCGGAAGCAATTAGATTACTAAATATTAAAGAACCCAATCAAATTAAGTGTTTTGGCATGAAAGAACATATTTTGGATTTGACTTCAGCTGATGATATAGGTAGTTTTGATGTATTATAAAAAAGATCCCTATGTTAAGAAAGTATCATCTACTTCTTTATTTTATTTTCTGTATTAAATGTTATCCTCAAACAGCAATTTTAGATCTTGCTTTAAAGCACCCTGATTCTGAAATACAAGAAGTTTTAAAGAATAAAGAAAAACACGAAATTCAAATTCTTTTAACTAAAATTAAAAGAACTCCAACAGAAAAGATTTTTTTTGAGGAAGAAGAATACCAAATCGATGAAAGAAGATATTTTTATCCTGCCAGTACAGTAAAACTCCCAATCGCCATTCTCGTTCTACAAAAATTAAATATTTTGAAATCTCAAGGTGTTATAATTACTGGAGATACTCCTTTTTTTATTTCTACAAAAGAAGGAGATACAATAATTCAGAGAGATACAACCCATAATAAAGGGAAGTTGACATTACATCATTTAATAAAAAAGATCTTTTTAGTGAGTGACAACGATGCATATAATTACCTTTTTGACTTTTTAGGGCGCGATTATATAAATAAGGAATTAACAAAAAGGGGTTTAAACCATACACAAGTTTATCATAAATTTCTTTTTGGTGCAGATAACGTAAATACTTGGGAGTACACTTTTTTGGATAAAGATCAGAATATACTTTATCATCAATCTTCTCTTCACGCAGAATTAGAATTAAAACCCAATAAATTAAAAGGAGTTTTAAAAGGGAAAGGCTATAATAGTTTAGATGTTTTAGTTAGTAAACCTATGAACTTTGAAAAAAAAAACCGAATCTCAATACGTAACCTTCAAGGTATTCTTAAACGAATTATTTTTCCTGATATTTTCTCTAACCAGGAACAATTTGATTTGACAGATGAAGATTATAAGTTTTTAAGAAAATGGATGAGTAGAACTACTTTAGAAAGTAATAATCCAAACTATAAAAATGCAGAATATTGGGATAGCTTTGGGAAGTTTTTAATTTACGGAGACCAAAAAGGGGCTATGATCCCAGAGATTAGAATTTATAATAAAGTTGGATATGCATATGGCACCTTAACAGATGTAGCTTACATAAGGGATGAAAATAATAATATTGAATTTTTTTTAACGGCAACTATTTTGGTAAATGAAAATATGATTTTCAACGATGATATTTATGAATTTGAACAGATTGGAATCCCTTTTTTAGGAGCATTAGGGAGGGCAGTATTAGAGGAGATCAGAGTGAAATAAAATTATTTTTCTAAAAGTCCTAAATCAACTAAACGTTGGTGTAAAAATTCTCCAGCAAGAATATCCTGATATTTTTTTGGATTATCTTTTCCAATAGTTTGTGGAATACAATTAAGAGGCATTTCTGGGCTGGGATGCATAAAAAAGGGCAAAGAATAGCGTGAGCTGCCCCATGTTTCTTTTGGAGGGTTAACTACTCTATGAACAGTAGAAGGAAGTTTATTATTTGTCAAGCGAGAAAGCATATCACCAATGTTAATCATCAATTCATCAGGCTTTGCAATCGCATCAATCCATTGGTTTTGGCGATTTAGAACCTGTAAACCGCCGCCTTGAGCTCCAATTAATAAGGTTATTAGATTAATGTCTCCGTGAGCAGCTGCACGTTCTGCTTCCTTTGGAGGTTCTGTAATAGCTGGATAGTGAATTGCTCTAAGGATAGAATTTCCTCCATCGATAAATTCATCAAAATAGTACTCGTCTAATTTCAGATAAAGAGCCAAAGCCTGTAGGATAATCTTTGCTGTCTTTTCAAGTTTGAGAAACACTAAATTTCCAATTTTATTAAAGCCCTCTAATTCTTTAACGATTATATTTTCCGGGTACCTGTTTTTCAGATAGGGTTTAGTGTTTAAGTCTTGTCCAAAATGCCAAAATTCTTTTAAATCTCCAATGGACCTTCCAGCAGCATGCTCTTTTCCAAAACCAGTATAGCCTCTTTGTCCCCCACCTCCTTTGATCTCATAAGAAGATTTAATTTTATTTGAAAGTTTAAAGAAAGAATGGATTTCTTTGTATAAGTCATCTTGTAGTTTATCTTCTAAAAAGTGACCTCTTAAAGCTAAAAATCCAATCTCTTGAAAGGATCTTCCTATTTTTTTGGCAAAGGCTGCTTTTGTTTTAGAATTTCCAGAGAGAAATTTTTTTAAATCGGCATTAGGAATTTGTTGCATATTGAAAAAAAAGCGGATCCATCGATCCGCTTTAAAAATAGATAAGGAAAGCTACAGCACACCACTTGTGGGTATCTGCTGTCTCGAATTCCTTAAATGATTATCATAAAACATAGACACCTCCTTTCATATTTAGTTAAACTTTGCTGTTGTCACAGCTTGAATTACTCCTATTCAAATATAATTACCAGTTGATTAGTTTTCAAATTATTTTACAATTTTTTTAAGAGTCAATCCTTGGACTAAAATGGTAAATAAAACTACTCCATAAGTAAGGATTAAAATTAAGTCTTTCCCGTCACCTATTGAATCGGGAAGATTTAGTGCAAGTGCAATACTAAGTCCCCCTCGAAGTCCACCCCAAGTGATAATTAGTGCTGTGTTTTTCTCAAAACTCTTTTTTATAGATAAAATTTTTATTGGTAGAAATACCCCAATTCCTCTAGAAACTACTACTAAGAAAATAACAATGATTACAATTAGTAAATAGGAAATATCAAAGTTTTGTAGAATAGGAATAATTTCCAGTCCAATCAAGATAAAAAGGATGGCATTTAAAGTTTCATCAAGTAAGTGCCAAAACTTGTAGACATAATCACCCATCACTTTTTGAACCCCCTCTTGTTTATCATCACCATCAATATTTTGATTCAAAAATAGTCCCATTACAACAACACCTAGTACAGCTGAGAAATGAAAAATATGAGAGATAACTGGAACCAAAAGCACAAGAGAAAGGGTTATCAAAACCTCTAATTCCACATGTTCATTCTCAATGTATTTTACCAATTTCATACCCAGAAAACCCATAACTGCTCCAAGGACAATACCACCTACAACTTCAGTAGCAAATAGTGATCCAACACTTTGAATAGTCGTATTATCAATTCCTTCTGCTTTGACATTTAAAAGGGTAAGGAAAACAACTACGCCGATTCCGTCGTTAAACAGGGATTCCCCAGCAATCCGTGTTTCAGTAACAGATGAAAGATTCATTTTTTTTACCATGGCGAGAACAGCAATGGGATCCGTAGGCGCAATGAGTGAACCAAAAAGTAAACAGTCTACATAGGTTAATCCTAATTCAGAAAGACCAAAAAGAGGCTGCTCTATTAACCAAAAAAGACCCGTTCCAACTGCAAAGGTGGAAAAAATAACTCCAAAACTAGCCAATAAGAGAATCGTTAGCTTATCTTTTAAAAGTTCGTGGACATTTACACTTATTGCTCCTGCGAAAAGCAAGAAAGGAAGCATTACGTCAATTAATAAAACACTAAAGTCAAATTCTTCTGTTAATGAAGTAGCAAAAGATAAAAAACCAGGTGAAATTTGACCTGCAATTAAAACTCCAGCAGACAAGAAAATGGCCAAAACCATTAATCCAATGGTTTGGGGAAGTTTTAATAAACGGAGGTTTATAATCGAAAATAATGATGCAAGAAGTAATAAAAGGGTGGCTAGCTCGAGAAAATTCATTTATATAGTTTTTATGAAGTTAAAAAAATTAACGTTTTAAATATAGTTTTGAAATATATTTTCCAATTAAATCAAATTCTAAATTTACTATTTTACCGACCTTAAGTTCATTAAAGCTTGTATTTTCATAAGTATATGGAATAATAGCCACAGAAAATCTATTATGAATAGAGTTAACCACTGTAAGACTAACTCCATTAACTGTGATGGACCCTTTTTCTATGGTTATATTTTCTGGAATACTATCATATTCAAAAGTATATGTCCAACTTCCATCCAAAGTATCAGCCGCAATACACTTTGCTGTTTGGTCTACATGACCTTGAACTATATGCCCGTCAAGCCGATCTCCTAATCGCATTGCACGTTCAATATTGATTAAATCTCCAACTTTGAGCAGACCTAAATTAGTTTTTTCTAAAGTTTCCTGAATGGCTGTAACAGTATAAAGTTTATCATTACACGAAACTACTGTTAAGCAAACTCCGTTATGGGCAACACTTTGATCAATTTTTAATTCTCTAGCCAATGCACTTTCTAATTCGATATTTAAATTATCTCCTTCTTGAGTTAAAGTATTAACTCTTGCAAATGCTTCTATAATTCCTGTAAACATGCGTTTATAATTAATTACATTTGTTTCAAAAGTAAGACAAAAAGTTACTTAAGTGTTAGAATTGACAAAAATTAGAGTAGGAATTTCAGCAGGAGATCCCAATGGTATTGGTTTTGAAATTATATTAAAAACCTTTCAAGATGAACAAATTTATGACTTTTTTATCCCAATTGTTTTTGCCCATCCACAGAATTTAATAGATGAACAAAAAAATCTAGATATTTCAGTCAATATTTGTTCTCTTAAAGACTTAAATAAACCAAATGAAGGACAATTGAATGTCGTCTCCTGTTGGCAAGAAGCTTTTTCGGTGAAATATGGCTACGAATGTTCTGAAGCAGGTTCATTTGCAATAAGTTCATTAAAGTCTGCAACCCAAGCTCTAAAAAATGGGGCTATAGATATTCTTGTTACAGCACCAATTCATAAAAAAAATATTCAATCAGAAGCTTTTAAATTCCCTGGACATACCGATTATCTGAATCAAGAATTGGAAGGGGAAAGCCTAATGTTTATGATCACAGATAAACTTAAAGTTGCCTTGGTAAGTGATCATATTCCTCTTAGTGTAATAACAACTTATCTTACTCCAGAGACAATAGAAAAGAAAATATTTTTATTGGAACAAAGTTTGATACAAGATTTTGGAATCAAAAAACCAAAAATCGCAGTTTTAGGAATCAATCCTCATACAGGGGACAATGGAGTTATTGGTCAGGAGGATGATACACTTCTTCGACCATTAATAAAAAAACAAATCAATGAGGGGAAAATGATTTTTGGCCCTTTCGCGGCTGATGGATTTTTTGGAAATAAAACCTATCATGAATATGATGCTATCTTGGCAATGTATCACGATCAAGGAATGATTCCTTTTAAAACACTTTCATTTGGAGAAGGAGTTAATTTTACAGCTGGGTTAAATTATATTCGAACATCTCCCGACCATGGGACAGCAATGAGTATTGCAGGAAAAGGAGAAGCAAATCCTAGCTCTTTTTATAATGCTATGAATCAAGCTCGCTCGATTTTTTTGAAACGGAGAAAATTTAAAAAGCTGAAATAATAACTAGTTTTTATTTTTAAAAAGAATAACAAAAAAACTACCTAAGAGGGAATGAATTAAACTTGAAAGGGCTGCTGGAATTGCAACTAGAGGGCTACTAAAATTCTCTCTTGCTATTACTACTCCTAATCCTGAATTCTGCATTCCTACTTCTATTGAAATAGTTTTGGCTGTTTTCCAGTTTTTGAATAAAGCTAGGCTTATTAAAAACCCTATTAAAAACCCCAAGGTATGTAAAGTGATTAGTGCAAGAAATAAATGAAAACCAGAATCTAAAATCACTTCCTTACCCTGTCCGACAATACTTCCTACAATTAAAGAGATTAGAAGTACTGCAAAAGGAGGTGCAAAAGGAACTATTTGAGAAACAATTTTGGGTAGGGATCGATTTAAAAGTATTCCAAACAATATGGGAATAAATAAAACTTTCAAAGTACTAAAAAACAAACCTCTAGTTGGTACATCTAAATAACTTCCTGAAAGCTGTAAAGTCAAAAAAGGAGTCATTAATATTGCAGCTAATGTAGAACAAGCTGTCATACTTACCGACAAAGCTACTTCTGCTTTTGCCAAATAAGCAATTACATTTGAAGCTGTCCCCCCAGGGCAACAAGAAACTAAAATCATTCCTATTGCAAACAGAGGAGGTAATTGAAATAATTTAGCAAGAACCCAACCCAATATCGGCATTATTAAAAACTGTAAGCCAAGACCAACCAGCACCCATTTTGGATGATGTAATATTTGAATAAAATCAGAAACTTTTAAGGTAAGACCCATCCCAAGCATTATACCTCCTAAACCCAGAGTAATAAGGGAACCATTAAACCAAGTAATTATAGGAGGATAAATTAAGCCAACAATCGCAAAAAGAGAAACAATCCAAGGGAAGGCTTGTGTAACACGCTGAGTCATTTTCTAGGTTTAAGCTGCAATAAGCAACAAATTTCCTAACATGAGATTAATTATTTAAAATCTCTTACCATCTTAACTAAATTCTTCTTGATTGAAACACTTTAAATTGAGTAAGGAAACGAAGAATGATGTAAATCAATTTTCAAATTTCCGTTTATCGATTTATAACCAAATGTATATTCTACTTTTGCCTCATTTCCATCTAAATCAGTAAAAAAATAGTTCCCCATTGATATGGCTCTGTCAATTTCTAAAATAAAACCAGTATTTTCAAATCTTACTTTTGTCCAGGGTTGTATGGCAAAGCCCTTGTCCTCATCACAGGCCCTGTCATCCCCTGAAATAAAATAAGAGAGAGCTTCAGATTTCGTAGGCCTAAATTGTTCTTTTTCACATTTAGTAGGCTTAAATAGTACTTTCCCTTTGTCAAATGCGTACAGATTGTCAAGAAATTCACTAGCGAATTTTTCACATTCCTTTCTGTCATGCTTTAATGCTCCAATTTTTACAACTCCGTCTCCCCAGGTATTTTGAATTTTTTCTACTTGTTCTTGTGTTACCATTTTTTTAATTTTTATAAAATTATTTAATCAAATTTTAATAGCTTCAATAAAAATAAATTTTTCATTCAAAAAAAATGTATAATAAAGCAAATTTTTTTTCATTTCTTTTCTTTCTTTTCGTTTTTTCGTGTCAGAAGGATTCTAACAAAATAAATTATCCATCAACTAAAAAAGTCACTAAAGTTGATAAATATTTTGGAACTGAAGTTATCGATAATTATCGTTGGCTCGAGAACGATAATGCTGTGGAAACAAAAAACTGGGTGGATAAACAAAACGAAACCACATTTTCATATTTAGAAAATATTCCCTTTAGGAATCAAATTAAAAATAGACTAGAACAATTATGGGATTACGATAAAGTATCTGCACCCTTTAAAGAAGGATATTACACCTATTTTTATAAAAACAGTGGTCTACAAAATCAATATGTTGTCTATCGTAAAAAGAATGGATATGAAGAAGAAGTGTTTTTGGACCCAAATACATTTGCAAAAGACGGAACAACTTCTTTGGCGGGATTAAATTTTTCAAAAAGTGGAAAGCTTTTAGCCTACTCTATAAGTGAGGGTGGAAGTGATTGGAAAAAAATAATTGTAATGGATGCAATCGATAAAAAAATTATTGAAGACACACTTGTAGATATTAAATTTAGCGGAATTCAATGGAAGCTAGATGATGGTTTTTTCTATTCTAGTTATGACAAACCAGAAGGAAGCGAGTTAAGTCAAATGACAGACCAACATAAGTTGTATTATCATAAGTTAGGAACGCCTCAATCAGAGGATGTTTTAATATTTGGTGGACTCCCAGAGCAAAAGCATCGTTACGTTGGAGGATCTGTTACTAGAGACGGGAAATATCTTTTCATCACTGCCTCTAAAACAACTTCGGGGAATATTAGTTTTATAAAGGACTTAAGTATTTTAAAAAGCCCTTTGCTTAAGGTTGATGAAGACTACAATACAGATAGTTATTTATTAGACGCTATAAAGGATAATCTCTACATTGTCACTAATAGCAATGCTCCCAATAAAAGGGTTGTTAAGGTAAGTGCTAGATCTCCACAAGAAAAAAATTGGAAAGATTTTATTTCGGAAACTGAACATGTTCTTTTGCCTAGTAGCGGAGGTGGTTATTTCTTTGCCCGCTATATTGTAAATGTAATGACAAAAGTCATCCAATATGACTTTAAAGGAAATAATATGGGAGAGATAAAACTACCAGGAATAGGAACAGCTGGAGGTTGGAATGGAAAAATGGAAGATGAAACATTATATTATAGTTTTACTAATTACCATACCCCAGGTGTAATTTACTCATATAATCCAAAGACAAAAAATTCAGATCAATTTTGGAAACCAGATATAAATTTTGATCCTGATAATTATATTTCTGAACAAATATTCTTCACCTCCTTAGATGGAACACCAATACCAATGATAATCACTCGAAAAAAAGGAGTCGAATACAATGGGAAAAACCCAACGATTCTTTATGGATATGGAGGTTTCAATATCAGTTTATTCCCTTCGTTTAGTGTAGCTAATGCTGTTTGGATGGAACAAGGGGGAGTTTATGCAGTTCCAAATTTAAGAGGGGGTGGCGAATACGGAAAAGAATGGCATAAAGCAGGAACTCAACAAAAAAAGCAGAATGTTTTTGATGATTTTATTGCAGCCGCTGAATATTTGATCGAAAAAAACATCACTAGCCCAGACTACTTAGCTATTAGGGGAGGGTCTAATGGAGGCCTACTAGTTGGGGCAACCATGACTCAAAGGCCTGAATTAATGAAAGTCGCTCTTCCTGCAGTTGGAGTATTGGATATGTTAAGATATCATAAGTTTACTGCTGGCGCAGGTTGGGCCTATGATTATGGAACATCGGAAGACTCTAAAGAAATGTTTGAATACCTCAAGGAATATTCTCCGGTTCATAACGTAACAAATGGGACGAATTATCCGGCAACTTTAATAACAACAGCAGATCACGACGATCGTGTAGTACCAGCACATTCATTCAAGTTTGCTGCTGAATTGCAAGAAAAACAAAATGGGGAAAATCCTGTATTGATTCGTGTAGAAACTAAAGCCGGCCATGGTTCTGGAACTCCAGTTTCAAAAAGAATTGAACAATATTCTGATATTTTTGGATTTACTTTTTATAATATGGGGTTTAGAGTTTTGCCAGAAAATATTAAAACCAAACCGAAAGGATAATTTTTTAGTAATAGTAAGTTTATTTAAATAATTTAAAAGACGGATTAAGAATATTTAATTTTCCATAGAAAAGGTTTCCATAAACTTGGTTGTGTATTTTCCACTCAAATAAGCTTTATCACTCATTAACTTTAGATGAAAAGGAATTGTTGTCTTAATCCCTTCAACAATAAACTCTTCTAATGCACGCTTCATCTTGCTAATTGCTGCTTCTCGAGTCTGAGCAGTGGTAATGAGCTTAGCTATCATAGAGTCGTAATGCGGCGGAATAACATAACCACTATATACATGAGTATCAATTCTTACACCATGTCCTCCAGGTAGGTGAAGATTTGAAATCAATCCAGGACTGGGGCGAAAATCATTTTCTGGATCTTCAGCATTAATTCGACATTCAATAGAATGTAACTTAGGCAAATAGTTTTTACCAGAAATTTTTTCTCCTGCAGCTACTTTAATTTGCTCACATATCAAGTCAAAATCAATAACCTGTTCTGTAATAGGGTGTTCTACTTGAATACGGGTATTCATCTCCATAAAATAGAAGTTACGATGCTTGTCAACTAAAAATTCAATAGTTCCAGCTCCTTCATATTTTATATATTCGGCAGCTTTTACTGCGGCATCTCCCATTTTCTTTCTTAGAGAATCTGTCATAAAAGGTGAGGGAGTTTCCTCTGTAAGTTTTTGATGACGCCTTTGAATGGAGCAATCTCGTTCTGATAAATGACATGCTTTTCCAGTAGAATCTCCTATAATTTGGATTTCAATATGGCGAGGCTCTTCTATGAGTTTTTCCATGTACATACCGTCATTTCCAAAAGCTGCTTTTGCTTCTTGTCGAGCACTTTCCCATGCTTTTTCAATTTCATCTTCTTTCCATACAGCGCGCATTCCTTTTCCACCACCACCCGCAGTTGCTTTTAACATAACAGGGTAAGAAAATTTCTCAGCAATTTCTTTAGCTTCAATTAATGACTCTAAAAGACCCTCAGAACCTGGAATTGTAGGCACACCAGCTGCTTTCATAGTCGCTTTAGCAGATGCTTTATCCCCCATCTGATCAATCATTTTGGCAGAGGCTCCAATAAATTTAATTTCGTGTTCGTCACATATTTTAGAGAACTTTGAATTTTCAGACAAAAATCCATAGCCAGGATGAATAGCATCTGCATTAGTAATTTCAGCTGCTGCAATGATATTAGACATTTTTAAATAAGACTCGTTACTTGGCGCTGGTCCAATACAGACAGCTTCATCAGCAAATCTAACATGTAAGCTGTCCGCATCAGCTTTCGAATATACAGCAACGGTTTTGACACCCATTTCTTTACAGGTTCGTATAATACGCATCGCAATTTCACCGCGATTTGCAATTAATATTTTATTAAACATATTGAGATGTTATGAAGGGTTAATCACAAATAGAGGTTGATCAAACTCTACTGGTGATGCATCATCAACTAAGATTTTGACTATTGTACCATTAATCTCTGATTCAATTTCATTGAAGAGCTTCATTGCTTCAATAACACACAATACTCCCCCCTCTTTAATCACATCTCCAACTTCTACAAATGAGGGCTTATCTGGCGCTGATTTACGATAAAAGGTTCCAATGATAGGTGATTTAATAGTAATTAATTTGTCTTCTTCTGCAATTCTCTCCTCATTCTTATGCGCCTCCTCTTGAGCTGAAGGAGCTATAGAATCTGGAATTGAATTTATCGCAGGAGTGGGTAAGGCTTGAATTTGTTGAACTAATCCTCCCGACTCAATATGAACAGGAGTTGAGCCAGTTTTGATTGTAATTTTTACATCTTTCATCTCAAGTTTGACTTCTTGAGCACCGGATTTAGCAACAAATTTGATTAGATTTTGAATTTCTTTAATATTCATAAATAATTAATTTTTGATTCAGTACGCCCATGTTAGGTGCGCTGCACCCCAAGTAAATCCACCGCCAAAAGCAGCAAACACGAGCTTATCTCCTTTATTAAACTTAGTTTCGTAATCATTTAGTAACAATGGTATGGTGGCTGCTGTAGTATTTCCATAATGTTCTATATTCATCAACACCTTTTCTTTGCTAAGGGCTAAACGTTTTGTTGTAGCATCAATAATTCTTTTATTAGCTTGGTGAGGAACGAAGTAATCCAAATGATTTTCATCTAATCCATTCCTTTTCATCATCACTTCTACTACTGTTGACATTTCAGAAACAGCATATTTAAATACTGTTTTTCCATTTTGATAAATATAATGCCAGCCTTTGTCCAAAGTTTCTTGAGTAGTCGGGAATAAGGAACCTCCAGCTTTTACTCTAAGAGACATTCGATCAGTTCCATTACTTCTAAAATATTCGTCTTCCCAACCGTATCCGCTTGAACTAGGCTCGAAAAGAACTGCTCCTCCAGCGTCACCAAAAATAATACAAGTAGTACGATCTGTATAATCTACGATAGAAGACATTTTATCAGCTCCAATCAATAAAACTTTTTTGTATCGTCCAGAGCTTATATATGCAGCTGCAGTGCTCATGCCATAAAGGAAGCCAGAACATGCTGCATTTAAATCATAAGCAAATGCATTTATAGCGCCTATAGAAGAGGATACATAAGCAGCTGTCGCAGCGACATGAATATCTGGAGTTATTGTTGCGACTATTATAAGGTCAATGGTCTTCGGGTCAAGGCTAGTCTTTTTAATAAGATCTTCTGCAGCTTTGATTGCTAAAAAAGAAGTAG
Source organism: uncultured Flavobacteriaceae bacterium (assembly GCA_943842245.1). Classification (GTDB taxonomy): domain Bacteria; phylum Bacteroidota; class Bacteroidia; order Flavobacteriales; family Flavobacteriaceae; genus MS024-2A. The sequence continues at coordinate 762,186 of CALTAJ010000001.1, read as the reverse complement.
CCTTGTCACTATCCGCTAGTATTCTTCGCTCTTTAATACCAGTTCGGCTCTGAATCCATTCATCACTAGTGTCAACCATTTGCTCTAATTTATGGTTAGATAAAATCGTTTCTGGTGTATATCCCCCCAAAGCTGTGATTGCCGCTTTGAGAACGTTTTTTTTCTCTAGGTCCATTTAAATCCCAGCTTTAAAAGCTTAATTATAAGTGAAGATAGTAGTTTTTTGATGTAAACAAAATTATTATAATAAAAATGCCCTTGCTTTACAGGAGGACTTAATTACAGGTATAATTTAACTAATTTTCTGAATTTTGATCAGCATCCACAAGGACTTTACCTCTATAGTAAAGTTTTCCTTCGTGCCAGTGAGCACGATGATATAAGTGTGATTCTCCTGTTTTGGAACAAGTAGAAATTTGTTGATCGGAGGCTTTATAATGCGTTCGTCTTTTATCTCTTCTTGTTTTAGAAATTTTCCTTTTAGGATGTGCCATAATATTTTATTTATTAATCTATAAAAGATCTTTCAGTTTATTCCAGCGGGGGTCTTTTCTCCCGTTTAATTTTTCTTCTTTAGGTTCTAGTGCTTTGAGCTTTGTAAGGATTTCATTTTTTAACGTCCCATCTGTTATGCCTGGATGAACACGTTTTAAAGGAAGTGAAAGCACAACTATTTCGTAGAAATTTTGTGCAACATTAATTTGATAACTTCCTTCAGGGATTACTAGGATTTCATCTGAATTATTTTCAGATGGAGTTCCAAATTTGACTATTAATTTAAATTCAGCTCTAAGGTTATGTTCAAACCACTCAGTAGAAACATCGCAGCAAAGAAGGACATTTCCTGAAACATTAAATTCAAGCTCCAAAAAGTTAGGTTTTTTATTTAAAACCACTTTTCCTTCTAGCAATGCCTTTTTAAAATCAGTAAACTCAAAATTATTAAAGAACTTATTGTCAATTGTAAATAAAAACTCGTGCTCACCGTCTTTTAGTCCTACAAAAGGTATTGTAAATTCCTTCAACACTTCCATTGTTCGACAATTGAGCGGCAAATTTATAAAATTTTTTGAAGTAACAAGTTAAAAATTTAAGCTATAATGTATTTGTTATATCTGCTTTGTTTAAACCAATTTGTTTTTTATCAGATATTCCGCAATTTGAACAGTATTTGTAGCAGCTCCTTTTCTCAAGTTATCAGATACAATCCATAAATTTAAACCATTTTGGATAGAAGAATCTCGACGAATTCGACCTACAAAAACAGAATCTTTTCCTTGAGCTTCTATTGGCATTGGATAAGAACCATTCTTCGGATCGTCTTGAACTATTATTCCCTCAGTTCGTTTTAAAATTGAACGTACTTCATCTACTTTATATGAATTTTCAAATTCTAAGTTCACAGATTCGCTATGGCCGCCAACTACTGGAATTCGAATTGCAGTAGCAGTAATTCCAATAGAAGAATCGTTGAAAATCTTATGAGTCTCATTAACAAGTTTCATTTCTTCTTTTGTATAATCATTTTCCAAGAAAACGTCACATTGAGGGAGTGCGTTTTTATGAATAGGGTGAGGGTAAATCATATCTCCTGACTTTCCTTCTGCTTCATTATTTAATTGTTCAACAGCTTTTACTCCTGTTCCTGTTATTGATTGGTAGGTTGAGATTACAATACGTTTGATATTGTAAGTCTTGTGAAGTGGAGCTAATGCCACAACCATTTGAATAGTAGAGCAATTAGGATTTGCAATGATTTTGTCCTCTTGAGTTAATTCATTTGCATTGATTTCGGGAACAACAAGTTTTTTACTAGTATCCATACGCCATGCAGATGAATTATCGATCACTGTGGTTCCTGCAGCTGCAAATTTTGGAGCCCATTCTAAAGACGTAACTGCACCAGCTGAGAAAAGGGCTATATTTGGACGAGCATTAATAGCTTCTTCCAATCCAATAACAGTTTGAGTTTTTCCTCCAAATTCAATCTCTTTTCCCACCGATCGTGATGAAGCAACTAAAATAATTTCTTTAACAGGTAGCTTCCGCTCTGATAAAACTTTTAACATAACACTTCCAACAAGACCAGTTGCACCTACAATAGCTACTTTCATTACAAAGTTTTTTCAAAATTATAACTTAATAAATTCCAAGCAAAACCAATCATCAATATAATTCAAAAAATAACAATTTGTTATTTTTGAAACAAAAGACTCTCCTATGAATGAATAATACGTTTTACTCTTGGGCCAATTCCACTAAGAACTTCATAGCTTATGGTTCCTGCTGAAATAGCAAATTCAGAAGCATTTTGGTCCGGTCCAAAAACAACAACAATATCTTCTTCTTTACAAGAAATTCCACTGACATCAATCATTATCATATCCATACAAACGTTCCCAACTATGGGAGCTGATATTCCATTAACTGATACCCAAGCTTTTTCATTTCCAAAATGCCGACCAATTCCGTCAGCATGTCCAATTGGTAAGGTTGCTATTATACTATCTTTAGAAGCTTTCCAACCAAGGTCATACCCAACATTGTCTCCCTTTTTTACCATGTGAATTTGACTAATGATTGTATGTAGGCTAGCTAATGGTTTGAGTTTTTGGTCTAAATGAGGGTAGTTGGAGAATCCATGAAGGGCAATTCCACAGCGAACTGCATCAAATTCATATTTAGTATTTTTAAAAATTCCTGAGCTGTTAAGTAAATGAAATTTTGGATTTGAATTAGCGTTGTCTTCGTGTTGTTTTTTTAACGCTAAAAATGTTTTAATTTGTTTACTGTTGTTTGTTTTATTTTCACTTGATTCTGAAGTTGCAAGATGAGAATAAACAGTTTTTAAGTCAAATTCTTCTTCTTTAAATTGCTCTAAAACCCAATTAGCTTGATTCGGATTGAAACCAACACGATTTAAGCCTGTGTTGTATTTGATATGAACAGGATAATGTTTACTCTTTTTTTGTTTTAGAAGACAACGAAATTTTTCCAAAAGCAAAGTGCTATATAAACTTGGCTCTAATTTATAATCAATTATGGCTTGCAAACCTTTTATTTGAGGATAAAAAACAAGAATAGGGATATTTATTCCTCCCTCTCGAAGTATTTTACCTTCCTCTGCATAGGCTACGGCAAGATAATCTACACCTATTTGTTCTAAACGTTTAGCAATTTTGATCATATCGCTTCCATATGCCCAAGCTTTTACCACTCCGAAAATAGCTGTATTTGAACTCAATTGCTTTCTGATTAAACCAAAATTATGATCCAGATTGGCAAGGTGAAGGTGAAGCTTATTCAATGATTAAGAATCTTTATTTTTTTTTGCTTTATTATTATAAGCCTTAAAGAAAGAAGCCCTTGATAAAGGTTGATAACTTTCTTTTTCGCCTAGATGAACTAAAGATTTATCAGCTGAGATTCGATAACTATAATTTGCCAAATTACCACTCCGGGTACAAACTGCGTGAACTTTAGTCACATATTCTGCCGTGGCCATTAATCCTGGCATTGGGCCAAATGGATTTCCCTGGTAGTCCATATCTAAGCCGGCAACAATGACACGTATCCCACTGTTGGCCAGATGATTACAAACTTGAATAATTTCATTATCAAAAAACTGAGCTTCATCTATACCAACCACATCGCAGCCATCAGCTAATATTGAAATATTTGCAGCTGCAGGTACGGATGTAGATTGAATTTGATTCTGATCATGTGAAATAATCATTTCGTCTTCATAGCGCAAATCAATACTAGGTTTAAAAATTTCGATTTTTTGATTTGCGAATTGGGAACGTTTTAGCCTTCGAATCAACTCCTCTGTTTTGCCAGAAAACATCGAACCACAAATGACCTCAATCCATCCAAATTGTTCTTTCGCGTTTAATGAATTTTCTAAAAACATTTTGTAATTTTCAACTTGAACATTAAGAGAATTTCTTAATTCCTAAAAGCAAAGGTATTAAAAACGATGACAGAAAAAATAAAAAGTGCATTACTTAAATGGGCTGAAAAAGTCATAAACCATCAAGGTCACTGGGATGAGGAAAAAACTCATCAAGCAATTCAAAATCTATACGAACTATCAATTATTCAAAAAATGCTTTTAGATCAGGAATCGCTTGACAAAAACCTTTGGGAAAAGCAACAATCACGATTATCAGAGGTCTTGAAGTCATTTTCAGGTGATCCAGAAAAGGAGATTGTAAAAGGTGAGGCATTTGAAGTAGCACCTATGATGGAAACTATAAAAAACATGGTCACTGAAATGCCTGAACCTGAGGCTTATGAAAAGCTTTTTGAAACCTTTGAAGAAACACCCTCTTTTGAACCAAAAAAGAAAGAAAATTCAGTAAAACAATCCAAACAAGAGGTAGAAACAATTCCAGAGATTAAAAATATTAATGACCGCTTTAATAAAACTTTAAGAATCGATCTCAATGATCGACTTGCTTTTATTAAAAATCTTTTTGAGGGAGATACAGCCTCATATGAAAAAGTACTTTCTCAGATAGTCACTTTTGAATCATGGGAGGAAGTTTTTAATTTTATAGATATTCAAGTTAAAACCGAATACGATAACTGGAACAAAAACGAGGAAATTGCTGATCGCTTTTTAGCTATTTTGCAAAAGAATTTTGACCGCTAAGAACTGTTTAGCAAAAAACTTAAAACTATAGCTTTGATCTATTTGATCCCTACACCTATTGGCAATCTAGAAGATATTACTTTAAGAGCTCTACGTTTGTTAAAAGAGTCAGACTTAATATTAGCAGAAGACACACGCGTTAGTATTAAACTATTAAAACATTATGGGATCACAACTTCTTTGGAGAGTTTTCATATGTACAATGAACATAAAAAAACACCTCGAGTTATTGAACAATTAACAAAAGGGATGACCATTTCCGTAATTTCTGATGCAGGAACACCAGGAGTCTCAGACCCTGGATTTTTATTGGTTAGAAGTGCTTTGGAAGCAAACGTTGAGATACAGTGCTTGCCTGGGGCAACAGCTCTCATACCGGCATTGGTTCAAAGTGGAATTCCTTGTGATCGCTTTAATTTTGAAGGCTTTTTACCTCCTAAGAAAGGGAGAATAAGTCGCTTAAAGGTAATGGCTTTAGAGTCTAAAACACAAGTTTTTTATGAGTCACCGCACAAACTAATTAAGTTATTTGACCAAATGATTCCTCTGTTTGGTAGGGACAGGAAGCTTGCTGTTGTTCGGGAAATCTCCAAACTTTATGAAAGTACTTTTAGGGGAAGTATTGAGGAAGCAATTTCTTTTTTCCAAGATCACAGTCCAAAGGGAGAATTTGTAATTGTAATTGAAGGAGTTAAAAAATAGATGGATGAGGTGGAAAAAAATCTCAGAGCCACTAAATGAAAAGGTTGAAGAACTTTCAAGAATTCTAGCTGTCCCTAAAATTATTGCATCATTATTATTACAAAGAGGGATTAAAGATTTTGATACTGCAAAACACTTTTTTAGACCTGAATGGTCACATTTATACGATCCTCTTTTGATGCAAGATATGGAGGCTGCTGTTCTGCGAATTCAAAAGGCGATAAAGGACGGTGAAGCAGTTATGATATTTGGGGATTATGATGTAGATGGAACCACTTCAGTAGCCTTAGTAAGCACCTACCTTAAGGATAAAATAGAAAAATTACGACCTTATGTCCCTGATAGATATTCAGAAGGATATGGAATTTCTAAAAAAGGGATTGATGAAGCTCAAGCTGACGGAATTAGCTTAATTATTGCTTTGGATTGTGGTATTAAAGCAATTGAACAGGTAAAATATGCAAACGAATTAGGGATTGATTTTATTATCTGTGATCATCATTTACCAGGAACTGAAATTCCAAAAGCAGTTGCTGTCTTAGATCCCAAAAGAAATGATTGTTCTTACCCATTTAAGGAATTGTGTGGTTGTGGTATTGGTTTCAAATTAATACAGGCCATTCAAAATAAATTAGGGCTTCCTGATTCAGAATTAAAATCCTATTTAGATCTTGTTGCTATAGCTATTGCTGCAGATATCGTTCCTATGGTTGATGAAAATAGAATCTTAACCTTCTTGGGGTTAAAACAATTAAAAGAACATCCCCGTCCGGGACTTACGTTATTTTTAAAAGATTTAAAGCACTCCTTAAATGTAACAGATTTAATTTTTGTTATTGCTCCGAGAATTAACGCTGCAGGAAGAATGAATCAAGGCTTAAATGCAGTAGAATTATTAATGAGTAATAATAATGAATCGGCATTACCAATAGCTCGATCAATTGAATTTTTCAATACCGAACGTAAAACAACTGAAGAGCGGATTACAAAGGAAGCCTTACAGCAGATTAAATTAAATCAGGAGATTCAAAACAATAGTTCAGTTGTCTTTCACCCTTCTTGGCACAAAGGAGTTATAGGAATTGTTGCTTCACGACTAATAGAGCACTATTATAGGCCAACTGTAGTTTTGACAAAATCAGAAGATGTAATTTCAGGGTCAGTTCGATCTGTTTCAGGTTTTGATGTATATAATGCTTTGGATGCATGTAAAGATTCTATTATTCAGTTTGGAGGGCATAAATATGCTGCTGGTTTAACTATGAACCTCAATCAGTTAGATGAATTCAAACTTGCCTTTGAAACTTATACAAAAAATCACATTCTTCCAGAACAAAGAGAGCCTTCCTTAACTTATGATTTAGATATAAGTTTTAGTGATTTAAACTTTAAGCTTTTACGTATAATTAATCAAATGTCTCCTTTTGGACCAAAAAATATACGACCTGTCTTTGTTACCCACCAATGTAGGGATTTTGGTGGAAGCCGCTCAGTTGGAAATGACAAAACTCATTTACGTTTAGATATAATTGATTCAATGGGAAATCGATTTTCAGGGATTGGTTTTGGTCTGGGCAACTATATTTCTGAAGTAAAAAAGAAAAAACCTTTTTCAGTTCTCTATACTCTAGAAGAAAACCAATATAATGGCAATACAAACCTTCAGTTAAAAATCAAAAATCTTAAATTTTAGAAAGTAATTTTAAAGTGGACGGATCGTGAGGGTAAGAATTTTTACCTTCTATTTCATCCAATATCTTATTCGCTAATTGTTTTCCTAATTCAACTCCCCACTGATCGTAACTATGGATATTCCAAATAACACCTTGAACAAATATTTTATGTTCATATAGTGCAATCAATTTACCCAAAGAGCTAGGTGTAAGTTTATCTATAAGAATTGTATTTGTGGGCTTATTTCCCTCAAATACTTTAAAAGGGGTAAGTTTTTCCTGCTCATTATAATCAATTCCACTTGCGTCAAGTTCTATTTTGACTTGATCTTTGGTTTTTCCATTCATTAAAGCCTCAGTCTGAGCAATAAAATTTGATAATAACTTATTTTGATGTTCGGAATTTCCTTTTAGAGACTTTTTAAAGCCAATAAAATCTGCTGGAATGAGTTTAGTACCCTGATGTATCAACTGAAAAAAGGCGTGTTGTGCATTTGTCCCCGGCGCACCCCAAATAATTGTTCCAGTTTGATAGTTTAATGACTTTCCATTTCGTCCAATACTTTTTCCATTACTCTCCATTATACCTTGCTGTAAGTAAGCAGGTAGACTTCTTAGATATTGGGTATATGGAATTATCGCTTCGCTTTCTGCATTCCAAAAGTTATTGTACCAAATACTTAATAAAGCCAGAACTAATGGAATATTTTTTTCAAAAGGAGTTTTTCGAAAATGCAAATCCATTTTTCCGGCACCCTCTAGGAGGTCTCTAAAATGTTTGGGACCAACAGCTAAACATATTGTAAGTCCAACGGTACTCCATAATGAAAAGCGCCCTCCAACCCAATCTTTCATTGAAAAAGTATTTTCTATAGCGATTCCAAAAGCTATTGTTTTTTTAGTATTGGTAGACACTGCGACAAAATGCTTCGAAATAGCATCCTTAGGAGCTTGATTCAAAAACCATGAACGTATACTATTGGCATTACTAATCGTTTCTTGTGTGGTGAATGTTTTCGAAACTATAACAAAGAGAGTTGTTTCAGGATTTAATCCCTTCAGAGCCTCTGAATGATGATCTCCTTCAACATTTGAAATAAATCGAATATTTAAATGATTTTCATAATGTGCTAAAGCCTCTACTACCACCGCTGGACCCAGATCTGAACCTCCGATACCGATATTTACTACATGTGTAATAGATTTCCCGGTGTACCCTTTCCAGTCTCCTGATATAACTTTATCGCAAAAGGCATACATCTTTTCTTGAGTAGCTCTAAGTTCTGGAACAATATTTGATCCGTCTACCAGTATAGGGGAATTATCAGGGCTTCTTAAAGCAGTATGTAATACAGCACGTTTTTCTGTATAATTTATTTTAGCTCCTGTAAATTGGGCTTCAATAGCATCCTTAAGTCCAGCTTCTTTTGCCAGTTCAAGTAAAAGATCAAACCCTTCACGATCAATTCTATTCTTAGAAATATCTACTATAAAGTTTTCCCATTCTAACCAGGTATATTCAAGGCGATTAGTTTCATTTCTGAAATGCCCTTTTATACTTGTAGCAGCAATTTTTTTTTGATGATCATCAAGTAATTTCCATGTCTGAAAATCTGATGATTGTTTATCATGAAGGATTTTTTTCATAAGAAGAGGGATTAGTATTGGCAATTTCAGCCTCAGGTTCATCATCAAAAGCGATGCAATCTAATTTAGTTTTGTATGGAACTATGTGTTGAGCAAATTTAGCTTTTAAATTTTTAGATATTGGTTTTGCCTCTGGAAGTTTTTGTTTAAAGGGGTCTACTTGTCTGCCATTTTTCCAGAAACGATAACAAACATGTGGTCCTGATGTATATCCAGTCATACCAACCCAGCCAATAACATCTCCTTGTTCCACAAATTGACCGACACGAACATTACGCTTTTTCATATGTAAGTATTGTGTTGAATAGGTCCCGTTGTGTTTAATAGTAACATAATTTCCATTACCTCTTGTGTAGCTTGCTTTAACTATAGTTCCATTTGCAGTAGCTAATATGGGTGTACCGACAGATGCAGCAAAATCAGTTCCCTTATGAGGCCGGACACGATTTCCATAAAGTGCAATCCTTCGTCTAAGATTATAGCGAGAGGAAACCCGATTAAATTTTAAGGGACCCTGTAAAAAGGCACGCCTTAGGCTTTTTGCTTGGTCATCAAAATAGTCTACAATTCCTTTTTCTGGATTACTAATATATTCAAAGGCATAAAGTGGTTTTCCTTTATGTTCAAAATAGGCAGCTTTAATTCGCTCTATTCCAATTGATATTGAATCATCTACAAATTTTTCTGTGTAGATAATCTTAAATCGATCTCCTTTTTGTAAGCGGAAGAAGTCTACTGTCCAAGCATATACATCTGAGAGATAATAAGTAAGCGATTCATTAATACCACTGTTTTGCATTGTTTCGTATAGAGAACTATTTATTATTCCAGAGGCTTCAAGCTCAACTAAACGCACAGGTTTTTTGACTTGTTCACCATATAAACTATCTCTCAAGTGGATACGAATAAAAGATTGTGGTCCAGGATGGTACACAAAGAATTCGGGGATAGGAATACTATCTTTAGAATAAAAGAGACTATACGATTTACCGATTGTTAGTTTTCGGACACTAACCTTTCCTTTAATCGCCTGAAGAATACTATAAACAAGTGGGTAATCAATCCCATTATCTTCTATAATTTTCCCAAAAGTATCTCCTCGTTTAATCTTTTTAGTTTCTACATCAAATTCATTAAGATCAATCCCAAAAAAAAGATCAGGGGTTAATTCTTCTACAATTGCTTCAGTTTCTTCAAAAGGCTTATTTGATTTGTCATTACATCCTAAAACAAGTAAAACCAAAAAGAAAACTAGTAATCGGTACAAAAATGAATTTTTCATAAATTTCGAAACTTATTTAAATTAAATAAAAACCATATAGAAAAGTTATACCCTATTTTTAAACTATTCTATTAAGATCTCAAAAGGATGCCTAAGGTTTTTAAAATTTTCCAGGTCTGCTTTTATTGATCCTACCAAAATATCTGCTTGAAGGCGAATGGGCAGTCGATTTTTATCATCTGAAACCCAAAGGGTGACACTTTCTTGTTCTTCAAATACTCTACCTGATTGAACAAAAGGGCGAAACTTTAAACACCTAATTTTTCCAAATTTTGACCGGATAGTTTCACTACCGAGATGTTTAAGCTTAAAAACATAGTTTTCATTATCAAAAAACATATTTATATCAAAACTATCATTGACTTTCACTCCTTTTTTGGGATAAAATTTTCTTAAAAAATAAAAACTTGAGATTAAATCTTGTACTCCATATTCAATTGAAAATTCATTAATCTCATTCCTTTTTTTGTCATGAACAAATGCAGTTGCTTCATCATGATCAAAATCAATTTCAATATTTTTGGTGTATCCTCCCTCATTAATATCTCTAACAAATTTATATGGAAGACCTGTTTTTTGGTCAAAGTAGCTTTCGTAGTAATCCTCTACCTTAAAAAACCATTTAGCTATACCTGTAGTTTCTCCAAAGCCTTTGGCATGAAATACGGCCTTATTATTTAACGAATCACTTTCTAAAGAAAAAGAAGCATAACTAGCGTTAAAAGGACCATAATGAAGGCGTAATTGAAACCATTCTCCATCTTGGAAAGATTCGATAGGAGGTAAATTAGGTTCCGAAATGATTTGAGAAAAACTCCAATTAATAGCAATCAAAAAAACTAGGATAATCTGTTTTAACATAAATCAAAGATAATAAATCTCTTTATTGAGCTTTTTGTAATACCATCTTCAATTTTTTTGGAGAGCCTCATAGATTCTTGCTCCCTTTTCCTTTCCTAAAATATTAATTACCTCTCTTTTTGAAGCTGATTTAATACGCTTAAATGACTTTAGAGAGCTTAATAATTTTTCTCGAGTTGCAGGACCTATTCCTGGAATTACGTCCAACTTAGATGTCAGACTACTTTTGCTTCTTTTTTGACGGTGAAAGATTATTCCAAATCTGTGGGCCTCGTCTCTTGCTCGCTGAAGAATTTTTAGACTTTCAGATTTTTTATCTAAGTACAAGGGAATACTATCATTAGGAAAATAGATTTCTTCAAGACGTTTAGCAATTCCTAAGATTGATATTTTCCCTCGTAATCCAAGAATATCTAAACTTTTTACAGCCGAAGAAAGTTGTCCTTTACCTCCATCAATAACTATTAACTGGGGAAGGGAAGCATCTTCTTCTAAAAGTCTTTTATAGCGCCTAAATACAACTTCCTCCATAGATGCAAAATCGTCAGGACCATTTACTGTTTTGATATTGTAATGACGGTATTCTTTTTTACTTGGCTTCCCATTTTTAAAAACTATACAAGCTGCAACCGGATTAGATCCTTGAATATTTGAATTATCAAAGCATTCAATATGAATCGGTTCTTTTGGCAATCTCAAATCTACTTTCATTTGACTCATAATACGTTTAGTATGACGATCAGGATCAGTAATTTTCATCTGTTTATAGCGATCAATACGGAAATATTTTGCATTTCTAATTGATAAATCTACCAACTTCTTTTTGTCTCCTTGTTGAGGAACAAAAACCTTTAGTTCTTCACCTAATGAAACTTTGTGGGACAAGAATAAAGTCTTTGAAATACTTGAAAAAAGCCGTCTAATCTCAATTATACCTAGTTGTAAAAGGCTCACATTTTTTTCATCTAATTTTTTTTTAATCTCTATTGTATGTGATCTTACAATTGCACCAAATGATACTTGTAGGTAATTTATATAACCATGACTTTCATCAGAAATAATTGAAAAAACATCTACATTACTGATTTTAGGGTTTACAATTGTTGATTTTGCTTGGTAACCAACTAGTGCATTAATTTTTTCTTTCAAAACTTGAGCTTCTTCGAATTTTAATTCATTTGATAGCACCCTCATTTCTTTTTTAAAATGATTAATACAGAAATTCAAATTTCCATTGATCAATTGTTTAATTGAAAGTTCATGTTTATCAAATAAAAAAATAGATGATTCTTTATTGTTAATTTTTAAAAGATGATTCAATTCCTGATTTAAAAATGGATAGGTTTCTTTTATTAATTGAATCAAAATTTTTAAATGCTTAACACTTGTAAATGGACCAAAATATTCTCTTGATTTGTCAGTTATATTTCTAGTAAAAAATATTTTAGGTTTAGGTTGTTTTTCTAGACAAATCCATGGATAAGTTTTGTCATCTTTTAAAAGAATATTATATCGGGGTTTGTATTTTTTAATTAGGTTATTTTCTAGGAGAAGGGCATCCATTTCAGAATCTACAACAACGTGTTCTATTCGATTTATATTTTTTACTAACAATCTAGTTTTGTGATTATCTTGTATTCTATTAAAATATGAGCTTACTCGTTTTTTTAGATTTTTTGCTTTCCCGATATAGATAATTTTATCTTGTTTATCATAATATTGATAAACCCCAGGGACTTCGGGTAAACTTTTTATCTGAATTTCAATCGCATCTAATTTCACAAAACGAAAATATTGATTTTCTTTGGGTCTATTATCAATTAGAATATCATTTCATGAATCCTAAAGCTTCAAAAGCAAAATTAAGAGCCAATTTTTTAAAAAAGCGTCTTGAACTCTGCGAAGCGGAACATGAAAAATTAAGTTTTGATATTGCAAATATGTGTTTAAAACTCCCCATTTGGGATTTTGAGTACTATCACTTATTTCTTCCCATACAATCTAAGGCAGAAATTGATACCTCTCTAATATTGACGATGCTTCAAGGAAGGGACAAGCAGGTAATAGTTCCTAAAGTCAGAGGAAAAAATTTAGAACATATTTTATTGACAGACAGCACTAAGATTAGAATCAATTCTTGGGGAATTCCGGAACCAGATAAGGGAATTTTAATTAAACCATATCAACTGGATGTTGTGTTTACGCCATTGCTTAGTTATGATAAAAGCGGACATCGTGTAGGCTATGGTAACGGTTTTTATGATAATTTTTTAGCAAACTGTAAGTCAGAAGTAATTAAGGTAGGACTTTCTTTCTTTAAACCTGTGGATCAAATAGAGGGTATTCGCTGCGAAGATATTTCCTTAGATTATTGTGTCAATCCTAAAGAGATAATAAATTTTCCTTAATATATTGTTGTAACGTATACTACTCATGTTGAAAATAAATGGTAAGTTTGCGTTACATTAACAAAAAATATAAAATCATGGAATATCAAACTGAACTTTTAATACCTATTTTTGGAATACTTGCTGGAATTATAATTCCAGTTGCTGCATTTACCTATGTGTATTATGAAGGTAAGGGAAAGAGAGAAGCAGTGCTTGAAATATCTAAGAATCTTGAGGACCCGACCAAAGTTGAAGAGTTATTAAGAATTTTTGAAGAAAGAAAGAAGGAACCCGTTGACTATCGAAGAAGCGGAGTTATAACAATTTTTGTGGGTGTTGGTCTTTATCTACTTAGTTTTTTAGCCATTGGACGTATTTTAGAAGGTGTTGGGGCATTAGTTAGTTTTTGCGGTATTGGAACTATGATAGCTGGATACCTTTATCCAAATACAGGTAAAGAATTAACTGATGCTGTTGAAGAATTTGAAAAAAAATAATTTTGGGGAAGAATCATAAAAAACTTCAAAATAGTCTTGAGGAACTCCGAAAATCTTCTGGTTTAACTCAACAAGAATTATCAGTTTCTGCAGAAGTTTCAAGAAAGAGCATTAATGCTATTGAAAATGGGGTATACATTCCATCTACAGTTTTAGCATTAAAAATTGCAAATACTCTTAAGTGTAAGGTTGAAGACCTATTTAAGTTGCCTCAAGCTTAACTTATGAACTTGGTAAAGAGTCAGGTTTTGAAAAAATCTTTTTGTTAAAAGCAATTAGAATTCCCACACCTGTACTTATAGCAGTATCAGCAATATTAAAGATGTATTGAAAAAATAAGTAGTTATCCCCACCAATCCATGGTATCCATGAGGGCCAAGTCCATTCTACTAATGGGAATTGAAGCATATCTACCACGTGTCCATAAAAAAGTGGCGCATATCCTTTTTCAGGGAAAATTTCCGCAATCTGTCCGTAACTATCGGTGAATAAAACTCCGTATAATATAGAATCAATAATATTGCCCAATGCTCCAGCAAAGATTAACGCAAGAGCCCAATTTAATAATGTTCCGCTTTGTTTCTTAATTGTATCCCAAAGCCAGTAACCCAAACCAAAAATTGCAACAATACGAAATAAGGAGAGAATCAGTTTTCCTGTATCTTCAGAAAGAAAGGGGATAAAGTCGTTTAGCTTGGCACCCATTGCCATTCCCTTATTTTCTACAAAAAGTAATTTAAAAAATCCCCAGTCTATAATTGGAGGAACTCCGTAACCTGATAGCGGGTAGTTTAGTTTTATGTAAATCTTAGTTGATTGATCTAAAAATAAAGTGATCAAGATAATTCCCAGCGCCCATGCCAAGTTAAAGTATGTTTTTTTTGTATTCAGAACTTTTTTAAGATTATTTCTGCATATTCTTTGCCTCTATGCTAAGAGTAGCATGGGGAACTAAAAATAATCGTTTCTTATTAATCAGATTTCCAGTAACTCGGCAAACGCCATAAGTTTTATTCTCAATACGGATTAAAGCATTTTTTAAATCACGAATGAATTTTTCCTGACGAATAGCCAATTGAGTATTTGCTTCCTTGGACATGGTTTCAGAACCTTCTTCAAAAGCTTTAAAGGTAGGAGCTGTATCTTCAGTACCATTATTTCCATTATTCATATAAGTACTTTTTAAAAGCTCAAGATCCGCATTTGCTTTTTCGATTTTTTCTTCTATTAACGTCTTGAACTCCTGGAGCTCTTTGTCGCTGTATCGTGTTTTTTTACTCATGAGAATATTTTTTAATAAAAATTTCTGTTTTTATATCTTCAAATTCGAGGATATACCCCTCCTCAATCATGGGTTTAAAATATAAGTTTTTAGTTAGTGTTTCAGAAAGTATATATGTTTTATTTTCTAAAACAGCTGCCTCTAACTTTGGTTCGTTTTTCAAGAAAATGTCAATTTTATCAGTGACTTCAAGACCTCTGTCTTTTCTATGGTTTTGAACTCTATTTACCAGTTCTCTCGCAATTCCTTCTTTTTTTAATTCTGGGCTTAGCTTCATGTCTAAGGCAACAGTCATGCCCCCACCTTGGGCCACTTGCCATCCTTCAATATCTTTAAAAAAGATTTCAACATCTGAACTTTCTAAAATAATATTTTTTTCATTGAGTTTAACTTCAAGTTGGCTTTTTTCTTCAATTTCATTGATCTGTTTAGGACTTAACTGAGATATAAGCTGAATAACATCTTTCAATTCACCACCAAAACGAGGCCCTAACGTCTTGAAATTGGGACGAATATCTTTAACTAAAATAGCGTTTGCGTCATCTAGAAGCTCAACTTCTTTGATATTAATTTCTCCTTTTAATTGGCTTACTACACATTCAATTCTTGATCTTTCGATTTGATTTTTGAAAGGGATGATCATTTTTTGTAAAGGCTGCCGCACTTTTATTTGTACTTTCTTTCTAAGCGAAAGTGCAAGTGATGTCAAAGTTCTAGCAGTGTTGATTTGGTCTTCTAGTTCAATGTTCACAAAAGAAGGATTTGATTCAGGGAAATCTGTCAGATGAATTGATGTTTGAGTTTTTTGAATTAAGTCTTGATACAAACGATCCATGTAAAAAGGGGCTATAGGAGCAGAAAGTTTTGAAATTGTGACTAAGCATTCGTGAAGAGTTTGATAAGCATTAATCTTATCTTGGCCATATTCGCCTTTCCAAAAACGTCTTCGGCATAATCTAATATACCAATTACTTAATTTTTCTTGGACAAAATCAGAAATAGCACGACAGGCTTTTGTAGGCTCATAGTCTTCATAGGCATCATCTACTGATTTAATCAAACTATGTAGCTCAGATAAAATCCATTGATCTAATTCAGCCCTTTTTAAAATTGGGGTTGGAGCTTCTTTATAAGGATCAAACTCATCTATGTTAGCGTAGAGGCTAAAAAAAGAAAAAGTATTATATAGAGTTCCAAAGAACTTACGTTGAACTTCAGAAATACCCTGTTCATCAAACTTAAGATTATCCCAAGGGTTAGCATTAGAAATCATATACCAGCGAGTAGCATCGGGGCCATATTTATTTAAAATTTCAAAAGGATCTACTGCATTGCCTAGACGCTTGGACATTTTCTGGCCAGTCTTATCTAAGACTAGTCCATTGGAAACAACATTTTTATAAGCCTTTTTACCAAAAACTAAAGTTGAAATTGCATGGAGTGTATAAAACCATCCTCGAGTTTGATCTACCCCCTCAGCAATATAGTCTGCGGGAAATCGTCTTCCACCATCAATAAAATCTTTGTTTTCAAAAGGATAATGCCATTGAGCGTAAGGCATAGATCCAGAATCAAACCAAACATCAATTAAATCAGCTTCGCGATACATGGGCTTACCTTCAGAACTACTTAAAATAATTTTATCTACAACATTTTTATGAATATCTACAAGATCATAGTTTTCATTTGAAAATACCCCTTCTTTAAATTCCTGTAAAGGGTTATCTTTCATTAATCCAATTGATTTTGAAACTTCAATAGCTTCTTTCAGCTCTCCAATTGAACCTATAACAATACTTTCTTTCCCGTCTTCTGTACGCCAAATAGGTAGTGGAATGCCCCAAAAACGTGAGCGTGAAAGATTCCAATCGTTTGCATTTGCAAGCCAGTTTCCAAAACGACCTTCTCCAGTTGATTTTGGTTTCCAATTAATTTCTTTGTTGAGCTCCGACATTAAATCACGCACCTCTGTAACTTTAATAAACCATGAGTCTAAAGGATAGTATAAAATTGGCTTATCTGTTCTCCAGCAATTTGGATAAGAATGAACGTATTTTTCTACTTTAAAAGCTTTATTTTCTTTTTTTAGTTGAATGGCAATTTCTACATCTGTAGAACGCTCAGGAGCTTTCCCTTCAGGATAATAATCATTCTTAACAAATCGCTCTCCTAGTTTTCCAACAGCTTTACGAAAACGCCCTTGAAGATCTACAAGGGGAACTTTGTTACTATTTTCATCTAATATTAGTAATGGAGGAACTTCAGGGCATGCTTCTTTTGCAACTTTGGCGTCGTCTGCACCAAAAGTTGGGGCTGTGTGAACTATCCCGGTACCGTCTTCAGTAGTAACAAAATCTCCTGATATAACACGAAATGCATTTTCTGGATTTTCTAGAGGAGGAGGAGATTCTGACCATATTTGTTCATATCGAGTTTCTAATAATTCAGAACCCTTAATTTCAACTTCTACTATATAGGGAATTTTTTTATCTCCTGATTTATAATTTTCAAGTGTTTCAGAGAATTCATAAGTTTTTCCGAATTGTTTTGTTACAAGATCTTTAGCAAGAAGTAAGCGAACAGGCTCAAAGGTATATTGGTTAAAGGTGCTCACTACAATATAATCAATATTTTTACCAACTGTTAAAGCTGTATTAGAAGGTAAGGTCCAAGGCGTAGTTGTCCAAGCTAAAATATATAATGGAATATCTCCTTTAAGTTTCTCAGGAAGACTTTCTAAAATTGTCTTGAACTGAGCGGTAACAGTTGTATCAGTAGCATCTTGATAAGCTCCTGGTTGATTTAGCTCATGAGAGCTTAACCCAGTTCCTGCCACTGGGGAATATGGCTGAATGGTGTAGCCCTTGTAAAGCAAACCCTTTTTATGAATTTGTTTAATCAACCACCAAACACTTTCCATATACTTAGATGTATATGTTACATAAGGGTCTTTCATATCAACCCAGTATCCTATTCTTTCTGTAAGCTCATGCCATATATCGGTATATCTCATAACGGCTTTTTTACATGCCGCATTGTATTCTTCTACAGAAATACTTTTTCCAATTTCATCTTTTGTTATACCTAATTCTTCTTCAACACCTAACTCCACTGGAAGGCCGTGAGTATCCCAACCAGCTTTCCTATGAACTTTGAATCCTTTTTGAGTTTTATAACGACAAAAAATATCTTTAATCGTTCTTGCCATTACGTGATGAATGCCAGGAATACCATTGGCTGAAGGAGGACCCTCATAGAAAACAAAAGATGGTTTCCCTTCTCTGGATGCTATACTTGAAGCAAAAGTGTTTTTTGCCTTCCATTGTGCAAGAATTTCTTCAGATATTTTGGGTAAATCTAGCCCTTTATATTCTTTAAATTTCACCTTTTTAGGTTCTTAATAATGGTGTTTTTTCAGCTGTTTTTAAGCTTATTGTCAATTCACATCGACAATTAAGTGCGAAAGTAATTAATTTAAGTCAAAAAATAGAAAGTCTTTAGCTAGGATACTGTTTTGATAAAGCTCTTTTTAGAAACTGACATTAACTCCAAGTTTAAAGTTTCTTCCAGGAGCAGATATTCCAGAGGCAAAACTTCTGTAGTGTACATCAAAAATATTATCTAAACCTAACCTTAAAAAAACATTCCTATTTAATTGATATTGAGTTAGAAATGATAATTCTGACCATGAGGGAGTACCTGCATATATTCCTTGAGATATTGAAATAAGTGGAGTTTCTTCTAAGCCATCTTCACCACCAGTACTGTAATCCTCAGGATCTTTACTTCCACTAAATTGAAAGCGTAAACTTGAAAACCAATTATTTTTTTGATAATTTAATAGAAGGCTTCCAAAAATAGGAGAGATTGAAGGCAAGGGTCCATATTGATCATTTTTTAAAGCTTCAATAATACTTAAGTCTCCTTTAAGTGAAAAATTTCTTGAAAGTGAAAAATTTCCATCTAAAGATGCGCCAAATAAATAACGATTACCTAAGTTGTCGTTTGCTAGGGTATATAGCTCTTCGCCATTGTATAAAATAGTATTTAGATTAGGTGTAGTTTTATCAGCAAAGATAATATAATCAGCTCGCCCAATATGTCTGGAAATTAGAGTAGAAAAACCTCTTATGGAGAAATAGTTTTCCGCTTTGGGAAGGTAATGAGTTATACCTAGCTCAAAATTATAGGCATATTCTGGATATAGAAAAGGATTTGGTACAACAAGATTCCCTTTACTTTCTCGAATTTTGCCAATATCGTCAATGTTAGGATTTCTAAATCCGTTTGAAATAATTGCATTCAATTGAGTTACTTTATTAGGACGGTAGGTTAGAGCAAGCGTTCCTGTGAGTGCCTCAGAATCAAGATTTACCTCTGAAAGTAATGCGTTTATATTATAAAATTCTTTCCAACTTCCATCTAAATGTGTTTTTGTTAGTCTTAATCCTGCATTTAATGTAAGTTGCGAAGTTATGTTCCATATCCAATTTAAATAAACAGCATAGCTCACATAGGAGCTTCCTCGACTTGGATAGCGAGTAGGTATTGGTAGTCTAGGCGTATAGCCTATTATTTGATTTTGTTGTAAAAGAAGATCATTTTTAAATGCAAAGGAATTTACGTCATTATATATACCCTCGAAACCATATGAAAAAGAGGCATTTTCCTTATGCTCGAATTCAAAATCACCGTTAAGACTTAAGGCATTAACTTTTTCGGTTTGATGATTTCGCGTAAAGCTGTTGAAGAAACGATTTACTCTAGACTCCTCAAGATTTTGAAGTGCAAAAGTAATTTTACCTGAATTCAAGTATTTTTTTTCTGGAAATATCTTCAATTGAGGTGAAAATAAAAAACGTTTTTGAGGGCCATAATACCACTCTGCATATCTTAGTGAATTATTTTTTTCCTCTGCAAGTTTATCGTATCTGTATATATCGGATGATTTGGAATATTGAAGATTTAAGACCAATTGGCTTTGACCACCAACTTGAAATAAAAATTTTTGGAGTAAATCAAATTGGTTATAACCAGTATTTTTTTGAATTAAAGGATTTTGATTTTCAATCGGTAAAGGACTATAAGTATTTCGATTATTCATTGAATAATAAGTTGTCATTCCCCAGCTCTCATAACCATGATTTCTGTTTTCACCCATACGAATGTCACCAAATCCTGAATAGCTTAAGCTTGTGAGGCTTGCCCACTTTTTAAAACTAACTTCTGTTGAAATTGAATTTATTGAAGAAGTATTAGCGGATGAAAAATCACTTGAAAACTGGGTTTTAATCTTTTCCTTACTATTAATAAGTGGATTTCTAGTGTAGTAATGTATTACTCCTCCCAAAGCATCTGATCCATACCCCACAGATGAAGATCCAAAAATAACTTCAACCCTTTCGACGATATTGGGATGAATTGTTATGGCATTTTGTAAGTGCCCACTTCGATATATAGCATTGTTCATTCTTACTCCATCTACGACTAATAGTAAACGATTTGCTTCAAATCCACGAATAACAGGACTTCCTCCTCCTCCTTGTGACTTCTGAATCCTTACACCAGGGCTAAGACTTATTAAATCAGCACCTGTAGCTGGACGTTGAGCTAAAATTTCCTTAGTACTTATAACTGAAACTTTTTCTGCAATTTGCTTTCTTGTGGAAGCATTCCTTGCTATAGATAGAATTACTTCTTCTAAGTTTTGATTTTCACTTTGTAAAGCAAATTGAAATGGATAATGAGGACTCTCATTGTTCATTTCAAAACTTCGATTTTTATAGCCATAATGTTGAACAAAGACAGTTTCTCCAGCAGAAAAAACGGATAAATTAGCTATGCCATTTTTATTTGTTATTGTGGCATTTGTTTTAGATTTATTGTATAACGCAACCCCCTCTAGCGGAAGTCCTGAGGCTTCGTCGACAATTAAAATTTCCTGTCCCGAGGCCCAGATCGATAGAGATAATATAAGAAACGAGCTAAGGTGTCTTAAAAATTTCATTTAATATTTCTGTAGATTTTGGAGGTTTAAATTGCTGTAAATGTAGTTCGAAATAGGTGATGATATTTCTTAGCATTTCAGTTTTTTGTTCTTTTATAAGCTGAATATTTCCAATTTTATCAAAAGCCGTACCCAAAATACTAGTCCAGTAACTTTTCATTGGCTCCTCAATAAAAGGAGTTACAGGCTTAATAAAACTCCCACAGCCAGCCTGTAAGTCAAAAAAAGGTGCTTCAGAGTTAGACATATTAGGATAAAATCCAATAAATTCTGTTAAATCCAACATCATTTTAATATGAAATAGGCCTAACTTATTTTGAGTATCTAGCCAGATTAAATTTTTTTTGACAAAATGATAAAGTGGTGGATTGGGTTCTTGTTCCTCTCGAAAAACTTGATGTAGTACTTCTGATAAGAAAAATATCAAAGCTTTTTTATTTAGATCATAAGGAATTGAAGAATATGTATAGTGAAGTTTAGCTTCTTTAATATAACTTAAACGGTTTTCAGAGTTTTTAGGGGCTTGAAATTCCAATAAATTAAGTGGTTCAAATAGGGATTTAGAAACTTTTTTTTTGCCTTTAGTCAATATGCCTTTAAGCATATAAGATTGCAAGCCATACTCCAAAGTATAACAAGCTGAAATTAAACTAGTGTCTCCATACTTAACAAGACCTAGAGTAAATGCGTGAACTGTATCATTTTGGTTACTTGTCACGACTTATACCACTCCTTGGGCAAGCATTGCATCAGCAACTTTTACAAAGCCAGCAATATTTGCTCCTTTGACATAGTCAACATAACCATTTTCATCCTTTCCATATTGTAAACATGATTCATGAATATCAATCATAATTGTTTGAAGACGTTTATTTACCTCTTCTCTAGTCCAACTGTAACGCAATGAATTTTGAGCCATTTCAAGTCCAGAAACTGCAACTCCTCCAGCATTAGAAGCCTTTCCTGGAGCGAATAATAATTTATTCTTTTTAAATAATTCAATAGCTTCAGGCGTACAGGGCATATTTGCTCCTTCTCCAATACAAATACAACCATTGTTTAATAATTTTTTAGCATCATTACCATTTAATTCATTTTGAGTAGCACAAGGAAGTGCAATATCACAAGCAACTTTCCAAGGAGTTTGTCCAGCATTAAAAGAAGCTTTAGGATATTTTTTAGTATAGGATTCAATTCGACCTCTTTTTATATTCTTGAGATCCATTATAAAAGCTAGCTTTTCTTTATCAATTCCGTCTGGATCTATTATATAACCTGAAGAATCCGAAAGAGTGATGACTTTTGCTCCTAATTCAATACATTTTTCTGTTGCATATTGCGCAACATTACCAGAACCTGAAATAGTAATTTTCTTACCTTTTAAGCTATTATTTTTATACTTCAACATTTGCTCTGTAAAATAGACTACTCCGTAGCCTGTTGCTTCAGGACGTATTAATGAGCCTCCGAATGAAGCACCCTTTCCAGTCAAGACTCCAGTGAACTCATTTTTAAGACGTTTGTATTGTCCAAAGAGATATCCGATTTCACGACCACCAACACCAATGTCACCTGCAGGGACATCACGATTAGGACCAATATGGCTATAAAGTTCTGTCATAAAGCTTTGACAAAAGCGCATTACTTCAGTATCTGACCTGCCTTTTGGATTAAAATCTGAACCTCCTTTTCCACCACCCATGGGTAGGGTAGTAAGACTATTTTTAAACGTTTGCTCAAATGCTAAAAACTTTAAAACGCTAAGATTTACACTTGGGTGAAACCTCAATCCACCTTTATAGGGGCCAATGGCTGAGTTCATTTGAACCCTGTAACCTCGATTAACTTGAATTTCTTCATTATCATCGATCCAGGCAACACGAAATGATAATACACGTTCGGGTTCTGCCATTCTAAGTAAGATGTTTTGACCATAGTAAATATCGTTTTTCACGATATAAGGAATAACAGTTTCAGCGACTTCTGTCACTGCTTGCATAAACTCAGGTTCATTTTTATTTTTTGCATCAACTTCTGCAATGAACTTAGAAATGATTTCTTTCATGATAAAAGCATTTTGCCCTCTCTAATATAGGCTCTTTTTTCTAAAAACTAATTTTACGAAAGAAAATTAACTAGGTTGTCTACTTTGGATAATTGTTGAACTTGAATCAACTTTTGATTTACATTTAGTTTAGAATATTGAGAAATAACGATGTTTTCAAAGCCTAATTTTTCAGCTTCTTGTATTCTTTGGTCTACTTTAGGAATTGGCCTAATCTCGCCAGAAAGTCCAATTTCAGCTGCAAAACAAATTTTTTGGGAAATGGGACTTTCATGATAGCTTGAAAGGATAGCTGCAATAACGGCTAAGTCTAGAGCAGGATCTTCAATACTCATTCCTCCGGTTATGTTAATAAAGACATCTTTACTTCCAAGAGCAAATCCAGCTCTTTTTTCTAAAACAGCTAGAAGCATATTCAATCGTTTGGAATTAAATCCAGTACTGCTTCTTTGGGGAGTTCCGTAAACAGCACTACTCACCAAGGCCTGAACTTCAATCATCAAAGGACGAATGCCCTCTATAGTTGCTGCTATGGCATGTCCACTTAGAGAACTTTCTTTTTCAGAAATTAGTATTTCACTTGGATTTTTTACTTGTCTAAGGCCTTGTGAAATCATTTCATATATACCGATTTCAGAAGTTGCTCCAAAGCGGTTTTTTTGAGCCCTTAGTATACGATAGGTATGATTTCGATCTCCTTCAAATTGAAGAACAGTATCTACCATATGCTCCAGAATCTTTGGGCCTGCAATGGCACCATCTTTGGTAATATGTCCTACTAAAATTACAGGAACGTCTGTAGTTTTTGCATACTGTATTAATTCTGCTGCGGAGGTTCGAATTTGAGAAACACTCCCAGCCCCACTTTCAATGTGGTTGCTATGTAGTGTCTGAATAGAATCAATTATCAATAGTTGAGGCTGAATATTTTGCAATTGATGAAAAATACTTTGAGTTTCAGTTTCACTTAGAACGAAGCAATTATCTTCAGCTAAACCCATTCTTGTTGCCCGAAGTTTGATTTGCTGTTGGCTTTCTTCTCCTGAGACATATAGAACTTTCTTTTTTAGCTGAAGAGCAACTTGTAATAAAAGGGTTGATTTTCCAATCCCAGGCTCTCCACCTAAAAGAATGACCACTCCAGGGACTAATCCACCACCTAAGACTCGATCTAATTCAGTATCACCAGTTTTTATTTTTGGAATAGCACTTACGTCAATGGCGTCCATCCTTACTGGCTTTGAAGCCTTATTTGAACTTTCTGAGGCCCATTCTTTTTCTGGGTTTTTGATTAAAAGTTCTTCAATCAAAGTATTCCATTCTCCACAGCCATTGCATTTACCTTGCCATTGTGAATGTTGAGCTCCACAGTTTTGACAAAAGAAAGCTTTTTTTAATTTGGCCATAAATTTGTCTAAAGATTATTTTTTTTGTGGTTAACTAAAGGTAACACAAAAAAAGAAAGGCTTCCAAAAAGTATAATCATTAACGTCTGTGATGTCCATACTATCCAGCCAAAGGCAAGGCCAGATTCGTTAGAAATTCCAAAGGCAGATAGCATCAAAGCCACTGAAAATGGATAAATACCAATACCGCCATTGGTTGCAGAAATAGTTAATCCTCCAATAACAAATGCTGGCAATAAAGCACTTAATCCAAGATTTTCCACCTCTGGGACTGTCCATTTTATGACATAAAACATTGCAACATACATGATCCAGATAAAAACCGTATGAAGGAGGAATGCACCTTTATTAGTCATGGATTTAAAACTTAAAATCCCTTCGCCAAGTCCTTTTAAAAAAGTTTTTATTCTTTTGATTGGCTTGGAATGATTATTTTCAAAAAGAAACTTAAGACAAATAAAAGTTGTCATGGCTATTACAGCTGCAGCTATTATAGTTGATAGAGAGATTTGTTTTTCTTTAAGAACCTGCCATATTAAATCATATTGTAAGATTAATGCTAAAAAAATAAAACTCAGAAGAAAAATTAAGTCAACTAGACGCTCAGCAATGATAGTTCCAAATGATTTTTCAAAAGGAATTTTTTCATATGAACTTAGTGTTGTAGCTCTTAATATTTCTCCAGATCTTGGAATCCCAAGATTAGCTAAGTATGCAATCAGAACTGCCAAAATAGTATTTACAAAACGAGGCTTATAGCCCAAAGGTGCCAACATAAACTTCCAGCGATAAGCTCTGGATAGGTGACTTAAGATTCCAAATAAAACAGAAAGCATTATAAAACGTAAATCAGCATTTTTTACATAATCAAAGATTAGCTTTCTATCTTCTGTAGTGGTTGCTCTTAACATAAGATAAATAAAGAAAATCCCTATCCCAAGTGGAATTATTACTTTAATCAAAGATTTTATTTGTTTCAAAGCCTTAATCGAGTTGGTTGGTCAATTCGTTAGGAAAAACTATGGTAGGGTTAAATGATTTGGCACTATCTATATCCATTTGAGCGTAGCTAATTATTATCAGAATATCTCCTTTTTGAACTTTACGAGCCGCTGGTCCGTTAAGAGTAACTTCTCCACTACCTTTTAATCCTTCAATAATATATGTTTCGAGACGTTCTCCATTATTGATATTGACAATTTGGACTTTTTCACCTACAACTAGATTTGCAGCATCAATCAGTTTTTTATCCAGCGTAATACTTCCAATGTAATTTAGATCAGCATCGGTTACTGTAACACGATGAATTTTTGATTTAAGCACTTCAATTAACATATTTCAAAGGTATCATATTCTGTCTAATTCGACGGTATCAACCAATCTGGTTTTTCCTGCATATACTGCAACAAAAAAGCGATATTTTTTATTCAATTCTAGTTTAGAAGTAGGAATCAAGTCATCAATTGAAGCAACAAAAAAGTACTCTACTTTTAGACAAGATTTTTCAACTTTTTCCTTAAAATATCGACTCATCAAAGACACATCAGATTTGAGATAATTTTTATTCAAATCTTGGAGTGTGGCATAAATTATTGGAGCAGCTTTTCGTTGCTCTAAACTAAGTAGTAGATTCCTTGAGCTCATTGCAAGTCCATCTTTTTCTCTAATAGTCGGACAGCCAACTATTGAAACAGCCATTTGTTTTTTAACACTAAGATTTCTGATCATTTGTAACTGTTGAAAATCTTTTTCTCCAAAATAAGCTTTTTGAGGTTGAATATTTCTAAAAAGAGCCTCTATGACAGTAGCTACTCCATTAAAATGACTTGGGCGAAATAAACCCTCCATATGAGCTGTTATTGACCCAAAATCATATGAATTACTTTGAATTTCTCCAGGATACAAGTCTTTATGATCGGGGGTATAAAAAATAATTTTATCAGAAAAAGGATTAAGTAAAGCCATATCACTACTAGGATTAGAAGGGTAACTTTCAAAATCAATCTGATGGTTAAATTGTGTTGGATTTATATAAACACTGACCACCACATAATCATTTTCAGCACATGCTTTTCTAACTAAAGAAAGATGTCCATAATGCAAAGCACCCATTGTTGGCACAAGACCAATTCTTTCAGATTTTGATTTAAAGTATGCTCGAATTTCTCCAGAGGCTTTAAATGTCAACATTTAGGATATCATTAACTCAGCTAAAGTAGTTAGTTTTTAAGTATATGTCTATTAATTTTGTACTTTTGCAAGACTTTTTCCAATGGAAAATTAGTTTATGAAAGACAAAAAAATATTAATTATTTCCTCGGAGGTTGTACCTTATCTGCCTCAAACGGAACAAGCGATAAATTCATTTCAAATACCAAAGGCAATAAATGAGCATGGTGGCCAAACCCGGATCTTTATGCCTCGTTATGGATTAATTAATGAAAGGAGACATCAATTGCATGAAGTAATTCGTCTATCGGGGATGAACTTAGTTATAAACGACATGGACATGCCGTTGATTATTAAAGTAGCTTCTATTCCAAAAGAACGAATGCAAGTATACTTCATTGACAATGAAGAGTACTTCAAACGAAGATCAGCTCTCCACGACGAAAAGGGCAAGATTTTTAAGGATAATGACGAACGGATGATTTTTTTTACTAAAGGAGTTATCGAAACCGTCAAAAAACTTAATTGGTCTCCAGATATAATTCACCTTCACGGATGGTTTACAGCCTTATTTCCGTTGTATTTAAAATCATACTTCTCAGACGAGCCATTATTTTCAGAAAGTAAAATTATAAGTTCCATTTATGAGCCTAACTTCGAGGGAACTATTTCAAATAAATTTTATGAAAAAGTTGTTTTTGATAAAATTGAAAAACAACACCTTGAAGACCTTAAGCAAGCCAATTTTGAAGCCCTTTCTAAAATTGCTGCCACCCATTCTGATGGCATTATTATGGCCTCAGAAAATCTCCCGGATTCTGTGATTAAAAATATAAAAGACAGTAAAAAACCACATTTAGACTTTTCGCAATCCAAGGACGAGGAAACATATATTGAATTTTATAATAAATTTTAATAGTTAAACTTTTGAAACGGCTTTTATCTTATTTTTTTGTAAAGATTTCTGTTTTATTTCTTTTAATTTCTTGTAATCAAGACTATTATCCTATTGGAGAAACTGTATTATCAGATCTCACTTTAGAAACAGATTCAAGATCTGTCCCAGCTTTTACTTTTCAAGAAAGTACAGAAGAGGTTCAATCTAATAATAGACAGCCTCTTGCACAATTAGGTCTAATAACTCATCCTGTTTTTGGTAAATCAGAGGCAAGTATTGTTACTCAACTAAATATTGGATCAGATCTCGTTTTTGGAAATTTCAGGCAGAGTTTTGAAGATCAAGAAGATCAAACAGATATAAACCTTATTCAAGAAAACGAAACAGTTAAACAGGTTAGATTAGAAATACCTTTTTTCTCAAATACAAATGATTCAGATAATGATGGGGTAATTGATTCTCTTGATGCTGATCCCAATGACCCAGATAGTAATTCAGATGAAGACGAGCTAACAGATATTGTAGAGTTTCAGTCAGGATTAAATCCTTTAAGTTCAGATAGTGATGGTGATGGAATACTAGATCACGACGATAACGATAATGGAACCTATCAGGCTCAAAATCGTGAATATCAAATTGATTCTATCTATGGAAACCGAAATGCTAACTTTGATCTTCAAGTCTATGAACTAACCTATTTCTTAGGAAATCTTGATCCTTCAACGAACTTTGAGTCAGCCCAAATTTACTATTCTAATCGTGATTATTTTGATGAAGGGTATATTGGATCAACTCTTTTTAACGAAACAATTTCTCTCAACTTTGACGAAATCCGTTTTAATTTTACTGAAGATGATCCCGAAACTACAGATGTAGATGAGACTACACAAGTTGAAACAAGATTGTCTCCGCGACTCACTATTCCTTTGGATCCAAGCTTCTTTCAAAAAAGACTTATTGACTTAGAAGGTGCTGATGCTCTTTCAGGAAATGAAGCTTTCAATCAGGTGATGCGAGGCCTAGTAATTAGAGCTGATAATTTTTCAGATGACTTGTACATGCTTCTTGACATTCAAGGTGCAGAAATTAAAATTTTATATGAATTCGATGATTACAACAATCAAGGAACTACAGACGATCTAACAGATGATGTTATAGATAAGGTAGAACGAGAACTCTCTTTAAGTCTTGGTGGGAACCAAATTAATACTTTGAAAAACTCAGCTTTTGAAACAGCTATTGAACAACGTATTGAGTCATCAAAAAACAATTTGCCTACAGATAAGCTTTTTGTTCAGGGTAGTCGACTACACGGAAAAATTAGACTATTTGCAAACGAAAATCCTGACTCTAATCCACTTCTGGAAGATATTAGGGCTGAAACTTTTTTGATCAATGAGGCAAATCTTATATTCTATATTGACCCAGAAATAACTTCTTTAGAAGGACTAACTGCGAAACGCTTGTATTTATTTAATTATGATTCTGGCACCCCATTAATTGATTACAGTATCGATGCATCTGTATCTAGCTTTGGAGCTAATTCTAATAAACAAAATTTTGGGGGAATTTTAGAATTAGATGAAAACAATGACCCTTATCGCTATAAGTTTAATTTGACAAATCACATTTCAAATATTATTAGAAATGATTCTTTAAATTATGATCTGGGACTAGTCATTACTGCTGATATAGGAAATCCAATAGCTGTAAAAGCTCGAAAATCAATGGATTTAGAATCTCTAAATTATCCTATGGCAGCAACATTAAATCCATTAGGGACTGTTCTAATTGGATCACATCCAGCCTCAACTCTAAATGATAAAAAAGTAAAGCTTGAGTTGATATACTCTTCATATTAAAAGAGTCTCCATAAAGAGTAGCATACCAATACTATAAAAAACCCAATCACACCTTGAAGTAATGTTCCTATTGTGTGTGTTCTGTATGCTGTTTTAACATCCATTCCGCTCATTTGAGAAACAATCCAGAAGTACGAGTCGTTTGCATGAGAAACTGTCATTGATCCTACTCCAAGCGCCATTATAACCCAGACTTTACCTAGGTCACTATCTAGATTTAGTAATGGCAGTAAAGGAAACATAATTGATGATGTTGTTATAATAGCAACTGTTGAAGATCCTTGTGCTGTTTTTAATAAGGCAGCAATTCCGAAAGGAATTAATAATCCTAGCGCTTCATAAGATGAAATATCTTTTGCAAAATCTTGAAGTGGTATTGTTTGAATGATACTGCCTAATGAGCCTCCCATTCCTGTTATCATTAAGATAGGAGCCGCTTGAATAAAACCTTTTTTTAGTGAAGAATTTATAAAATTTATTGGTTGATTTGACGCCAACTTAAAAGCGAAAATCATTCCAATTCCTAAAGCAAAAGTGGGATGGGTTATTAGGCTTAAAAACTCTTTTAAAGCAAATTCAGCAGGCAAAAAACTTATCAATGCACCAAGGCCCATTAGAATAATAGGGACTAAAATGGGCTGAATGGCTGAAGAGAAACTTGGGATAGAGGCATCTATTATTTTTTCACTTTGTTTTGGTTCTTCTTCAAAGGTGTGCTTGTTTTTTTTGATGAGATAGTTCCCGTAGGCACCACCAACAAGAATAAGTATAAAAGCAACAACACCTCCTAAACATATTAAAAGTAATATATTTTCTAACTCAAGGTTTGAGGCTGCCGCTAATGGTCCAGGTGTTGGAGGAACCAAAACATGAGGTGCAAATAATCCAGTAGATAAGGCGACAGTAAGTCCAACTAGTGGCGTCTTTGTTTTTTCGGATAAGGTTTTATTTAAATGTGAAAGTATAACAAATGCCGCATCGCAAAAAACAGGAATTGACACAAGATATCCTATACAACTAACAGCATATGGTAATGGCAATCGATGAAGGTATTTTAAAACTCCTTGAGCAATAGATAAAGTACCTTTTGATTGCTCTAATGCCACTCCAATTATTGTTCCAAATAGAATTAATAGACCAATATTTTGAATAATATTTCCAAGTCCTTTTTGGATAAGTCTTAAAGTTTCAGTCGGAGAAAGACCAAGGAGAAAAGCTAATAATAAAGCTGCACTAAATAATACTAAAAAAGGATGAAGTTTTACTTTTGATGTCCCGACTACAATCCAAAGTATAGCAATGAAAATGCTTAAAAGAGATAATAACATTACTTCGAATATAGAAAAATTGATTTTATCATGATATAATAATCAATTCACTTTAAATTTTTCTTGGCCTTAATAGATTTAATCACAGTCAAAGCGTGCTCTCTAGAATTTTCTATAAACCATTTATTAGTTTTATAGCCTCCACATACAACCCCAGCTAGGTAAACTCCTTCTGCATTTGATTCCATGGTTTGATCATTGAAAACAGGTGTTTTAAAAGCGTCATTATCAAAGGCAACACCTAACTCTTCCAGCATCTCAAAGTTTGGTTCATAGCCTGTCATGGCCAATACAAAGTCATTAGATATTCTATGCTTACCAATTTTATCTTCAAAAAAGACAACATCTTCTTCAATTTTGGTGATTGAGGCCTCAAAATAAGCTTTAATGCTTCCTTCTTTTATCCGATTTAAAATATCAGGGCGCGCCCAATATTTCACATTAGAACCGATTTCTTTTTCACGAATAATCATAGTTACACTTTTTGCACCCTTTCGATAAGTTTCTAAAGCAACATCTACAGCAGAATTTGCTGCACCAACAACAACGATATCCATTCCAAAATAGGGATGAGGTTCAGTGTAATAATGCTTAACCTTAGGCAAATCTTCACCAGTGACTTTAAGCATGAATGGTTTATCATAAAATCCAGTTGCAACTACAATCGTCTTTGAACTAAAGCTTGCTTTTGATGTGGTAACATTAAAGTGGTTTTCTGTCTTTTCTATCTTATCTATAGATTCATACAGATTTAGGTTTAGATCCCAGTGAGAGGCAACTCTACGATAGTATTCAAGTGCTTCAGCTCTTGTTGGTTTAGAGTTATGAGATATAAAAGGCACTTCACCAATCTCTAGTTTATCTGAGGTTGAAAAGAATGTCATGTTTAAAGGATAGTGATAAAGAGAGTTTACTAAACAGCCTTTATCAAATATAATACAGTCTAACCCTTTTTTATGCGCTTCAATTCCGCAAGCAAGCCCGATTGGACCTGCGCCAATAATAATAACATCAAGCATTATTCAAAGTTAAGAATCTTTGTATAATTTACAATATATAATATAAAATTATTATAAAATATTAAATAATAGTTTAAACTATAATAATAAATATATTTATTCATTTTGAATAGGTTTAAAAGAATAAATAAGATACTAATAAGTAAAAACTATTAAATATTATTTTATGATAGTAAAATCCTTTGTCTTATAAAAATACTAGATATGCAAATCAAAAGATAAGTTGTCATCACTCGGTTTCCAAGACTATAAGCAATTGGAATTGAAGTCAATAACCACCAAACAGGAAAGAAAAATACGCCCATTGCATATTTCATAGAGCTTATAAAAACAACATCTTTAAATTTTCCAATTATTTTCCTGGTAATCCATATAGGAATTAGATTTGGAATAGTAAGTAATAGCGCAAAAGTATTCCTAGCGGTAGATAGTTTTCTTCTAACTGGAAGACTCTCAAAATTAGAATCAAGCACCTCCCTTAACTTTTGAAATTCAAGTTGAGTTGTTAATCGATTTATTCGCTCTTTTTGAGTTTGATAGTTTTCTGTCTTATCTGGAAGCCAAAGACAATCTCGCATTCTCTCTTGAAGTTCTTCTCGGATCTTATTTATATTTTCTGCCTCGCTTAATTTTGAATCAATTTCTTTACCTACCTCAATTGGATTACCATAAACAATGTGGAGATCACATCGAACTTGTTGATGGTGGCCATAATTTAAACCCATGGGCTGCAGGTATATTTTTTTACCTGGATTTTCGAGTTGCGCATTGTAAGCTAAACGACTGCTCCCTTTCGAAAGGCGTTGAAGAAAATACTCATTATGATGTCCACCCTCAGAGAACATCAATAAAAATCTTCCTTCACCTAATATTTTGTGACATTTCTCAAAAATTGCATCGTTTTTTTTAAGATTAGCATATCCATTACGAATACGATAAACGGGTAGCATTTGAAAAGCATCCAAAAACCACTGCAGAGGTCCCCCAAAAACGTCACTTCTAGTTAAAGATGTAATTTTTCTTGGAGTCATGGATCCTACTAATAAAGGATCTAAAAAAGCGCCTTGATGGTTAGGCGAAAATAATACCCCACCATCAGCTGGAATATTTTCATATCCGTATACTTTAATTTCTCTAAAAAAAACCTGATTATAATATCTCAGTAGATATTTCATTAAGAAATAAAAGATATTCTTCAAATTATCAATTTTAATGTGTTTTTAATTTTTTATGACAGTAAACGTAATAATTTTTTTATAGGAACTTACTTTTTTATCAATGCTAATATCATTAATAAAGAAATATTTAAGATTTAAAAATTTAACTCTTTGAAGCAAATTTATTTATAAGAAAAAAATTATATTAACTTAGTTAAATTAAATTAACAAAAATCAAACAATTTCTCTTTAATTATCTTAGAATTATAGGGGTCCTGTGGGCTCAAACAAATGAAATAAAAATATGAAAACAAATAATGTATTACACAAAGGACTCATAATGCTGCTTTTATTGTTAGCAAATGTTGTCATAGCACAAACGTCTATTTCAGGAAAAGTCATTGATGCTGAAAATCAAGAAGCTATACCTGGAGCAAACATAATTGTTGTGGGCTCAAACACCGGAGCTATTGCAGATTTTGATGGAAACTTTACCCTAAATACGTCTTCTGAATTTCCACTTACTATTGAAGTAAGTTATATAGGATTTGGATCACAAACTGTTGAAGTGACCTCCGCTGACCAAATGATATCAGTTGAATTATCGTTTGGACAAAACTTAAATGAGGTAGTAGTTTCTGCATCAAGAAGATCAGAAAAGATTTTGGATGCACCTGCATCGGTTTCGATTATTACATCTCAAGATCTAGAAAATACAGCAAATGTAAATGATCCACTAAGAAACTTGGTGAATATCCCTGGAATTCAATTTCAACAACAATCTG
Organism: uncultured Flavobacteriaceae bacterium; assembly: GCA_943842245.1. Classification (GTDB taxonomy): domain Bacteria; phylum Bacteroidota; class Bacteroidia; order Flavobacteriales; family Flavobacteriaceae; genus MS024-2A. The sequence continues at coordinate 728,499 of CALTAJ010000001.1, read as the reverse complement.
CTAATTCAATAAATTTTGAAATGAGAGCTGGATCTGGAGTTTTCGGAACTAGTGTCTTTCCTCTATTGGATTATCGTTTTTTACAATCTCCTGCATCAGGCTCATTATTTGCATTCCAATCAGGATTGTCAAATCTCGATATAGAAAGAGTTGAAATAGTAAGGGGAGCTGCATCAGCACTTTACGGTCCTGGAGTAGAATCTGGAGTAGTTCACTTCTTCTCTAAGAAAGCTATTGATAAACCAGGAACTTCAATTGAACTTATTGGTGGAAACTTGAGTACTCTTTCTGCTGCTCTTAGACATGCGTATTCAAATGATAAAAAGACTTTTGGATTCAAAGTTAATGCGCAATACAAAAGAGGAGATGAGTTTAGTTTAGACCCAGTTGAGGATGCTGGTTTTTTAGCTCAGATTAATGGTGCTACAGCAAATGGAATTTTTCAACCTGTCATTAAAGGTAATAGAATCGATCCTTCTGTTGTTCCTTCAACACCAGTTCTCACTCGTGCTGAAATTGATCCCGATGGTGATGGAAACTCGTATATGAATGAGTATGAGACTTTTTTGGCAAATGCTCACTTAGAATTTAGACCTAATGACAATACGGATTTTGTAGTTTCAGGTGGTATAAATTCAGGGAACGGACTAATAAATCAATCACAAGGACCAGGATATGCAGCTGGTAACGATTATTGGGGACAGGCAAGATTAAGATCTGGTGGTTTTTTCGGACAAGTATCCTATAATGCTAACGATGGAGGTAGTGAAAATGCTCCATTTTATTTGTATTTAACTGCTCAAAGAATAATTACTAAGAGATCTGCTTTAGATACTCAACTACAATACAATTTTGACGCCCCAAATTTCCTTGATTCAAATTTTACTTTCGGAACTGACTACCGTATTATTGGTTCAGATTCAGAAAACACACTGTTTGGTGAAAATGATGGGAATAACGATTATAATGTATTTGGAGTTTATGGTCAAGGAACTTCCCGTTTCAGTGAAAAATTGGATTTAACTTATGCTTTACGTTATGATAAATTAAATTTCATAGATAAAGGAAAAATTGCTCCTAGAATAGGATTAGTATTTAAACCAAATAGCAAAAATAGCTTTAGGTTAACTTACAACCAGGCCGTATTTGCACCACCCACCTTGCAAACTTATGTAGATTTCCCTGTACAAATTCAAGCACCTGGAATTTTAGATGTTTGGCTATCTGGTCAAACGTCTGCTCAAAATTTTGATGCAAACGCACCGATAGAAATTGTTGGAGGAGGAGGAGCAACATTGCCAGCTGGAACAACAAATTGGCCACTTGCAGTTCCTTATGGAGCAGTAGCCGGATTAACATTACCTCCATTATATGCTGGGGTAGCTGCTAATCCTGCATATGCGCCACTTTTACCACTAGTTCAAAACTTCTTTAGCACATATGTTCCTGGAGGAGCTTCAGGTACAATACAAGGTTATAATGCTTTTAATAATACTGCAATGCCAACTGCTGTTGGCACTCCAGCAGCACGCTATGGAACAACCACTTCATGGGAGGTTGGCTATAAAGGGCTTTTAGGAGATAGATTTGCAGTAGGTTTAGACGTTTATACTTTTGCTAGAACTGGTTCAACCCAATTTACTGCCATAGGACCTACATTTAGATTAAATGGTTCCGAAGGAATTCCTGCCGATCTTGGGGCCCAGGTTGCAGGAGATTTTGCTTCAGATCCAGTAATTAGTGCCGCAATTACCCAAGCTGTTACAGCTGGTGTAAATGCTCAAGTTCAAGCTGGAGTAGAAGCGCAATATGCTGCACAAGGAATACCAGCTGAAGGAATTCCAGGAGTCGCACCTTCAATTGCACAGGCTGTTGCAGCAACTGCAGCTCCTCTTATTGGACCGGCGATTGCCGCGGCAAATCAAGAGGTTGCAGGTTTAGTGGGCGGTGCCTTTACACAAGCCGGAGTAGCATATACGGGTTTAATTAATACTGCAGCTGTTGGAGTTATTGAATCTCAGAGAGTACCGCAGGGTGACGGAATAACTCACATATCTGCGGGATATAGAATTTTCGATGAGACTCGTTCCCACGTTGGGGCTGACCTTTCATTAGAATATTTTGCAACAGACAAGCTTACTTTTTGGGGTAACTCCTCTTGGTTAAGCCAGAACGAATGGAATCCAGGAGAGAAAAATGATGATGATCTTCCTTTCCAAGATTTCTTGAACGCACCTCGATTTAAATTTCGTGTAGGAATGGATTATATGGTAAAAGACGGATTCCAATTTTCATTAGCATTCCAACATGATGATGAATTCAATTCAAATCAAGGATTTTATTCTGGAGTAGTTCAAGAGAAAAACTTAGTAGATGCAAGTATTGGATATAGATTATCTAAGGGGGTGAAATTAGATCTATCATCTACAAACCTATTTAATCAGCAATACCGAGCATTTCCAAATATGCCAGTTATTGGAAGAAGAGTAAATTTAAGAGCAGTTTTTGATCTATAATTAATCTTCTAAAAGCAAATATAAAAGGCAGCATAAATGCTGCCTTTTTTTTTAAATTATTTTATTGCCATATATTTCAGACGGCAGATAAATCTTTTACACTTATTTAATTATGAAAAAATTAGATGGACAAATTGTTGTTATTACTGGTGGAGCACGTGGAATTGGAGAAGGTATTTGTAAAATCTTTTGTAATGAGGGCGCTATAGTTTTTATTTGGGATGTTCTAGAAGAAGGGCAAAAAACAGCTGATAAAATTAAAGCAGATGGAGGTAATATATGTTTTCAAAAAGTCGACGTAACTAGTCAACAATCAGTTGATAATGCAGTTGAAGAGATTATCAAAATCCATGAAAAGATAGATGTATTAATAAATAATGCTGGAGTAATTAGAGATCGTTCTATTTTAAAAATGACAAGGGAAGAATGGGATATGGTGCAGTCAGTAAATGTGAATTCTTTATTTGTAACTACAAAAGCTGTTTTACCACATATGAAGTCAGCTAATTATGGTCGGATCATTTCAGCTTCTTCGATTAATGCTTTTCAGGGAGCATTTGGTCAAACTAATTATTCAGCGAGCAAAGCAGCAATTGTTGGCTTTACGCATTCGTTGTGTAGAGAGGTTGGTAAATACAATATTACAGTTAATGCTGTAGCTCCTGGATTTATAAAATCTGAAATGACAGATTCTATGCCCGAAGAAATTATTAAAGCTGGAATTGCTCAAATTCCAGTTGGACGAATTGGAACGCCAGAAGACATGGCTCACGCTTATCTATTTTTAGCTTCAAAAGAAGCTGGGTTTGTTAGCGGGCATACTTTACATGCCAATGGAGGAGCAATGCCCAATTAAGATGAAAAAAACTAAAAATTTATTTGATTTAACTGATAAAGTTGCCATAATTAGCGGATCTAGTAGAGGCATTGGACTTGCAATAGCAACTGCATTTGCTGAATACGGAGCTCACGTAGTATTGAGTAGTCGTTCACAAGATGCAGTCGACAAAGCTGCTAAAGAATTGAGTCAAAAAGGATATTCAGTTATGGCTCAAGCTTGCCATATTGGAGAAAAGACGCAGCGTGAAAATTTAATTAATAAGGTTCTAGAAAAATTTGGAAGAATAGATATATTAGTAAATAATGCAGCTATTAATCCCGTGTATGAACCCTTGGAGAAGATGACAGAGTCTGTTTATGAAAAAATGATGAATGTAAATTTAAAAGCAGCTTTTGCTTTGAGTAATTTATGTTTTTCTCATTTAAAAGAAAATAAAGATGGAGCTATTCTTAATATTGCTTCTATAGAAGGATTAAAACCTAGTCTAGGATTAGGTATTTATAGCGTAACTAAAGCTGCGCTTATCATGCTTACCCAAGTTCAGGCAAAAGAATGGGGAAAACATGGAATTCGTTCTAATGCAATTTGTCCTGGTTTAATTCAAACTAAATTTAGTAAAGCCCTTTGGAGTAATGAATCTTTACTTAACCAAATTAATAAAGAATTGCCAGCTGGCAGAATGGCCCAACCTTATGAAATGTCAGGATTAGCAGTTTATTTAGCCTCCTCTGCTGGAAGTTATTCAACAGGTGGTGTTTATACTGCTGATGGAGGATACATGACAATGTAGAAACAGAATTATGGAAACACAAAAAACACAAAAGGTCCATAGGAGTATTTTTAAAAATATTTCAGAAATGGAAAAAGCTTTAGGTACAGAACTGGGTCTTACTCCATGGAGTATAATGGATCAAAAACGAATTAACACTTTTGCTAAAACCACTGAAGATGAACAGTGGATACACATTGACGAAAAGCGATGTATTAAGGAATCTCCATATAAGCAAACCATAGCTCATGGATTCTTGATGTTGTCTATGTGTTCAAAAATAATGTATGATACCTACGAAATTAAACAGACTTCTATGGCTATAAATTATGGTTTAGATAAAGTTCGTTTTCCTAGTGCTACTATGGCAGGATCAAAATTTAGAGGGCGAGTTTTTTTAGCTGAATTTAATATAATTCCAAAAGGAGCTAAATATAAATTAAATGTAATCATTGAATTGGAAGGTCAAGAAAAGCCGGCTTGTGTAGCTGAGTTTTTAGCTCTTGCTTATAATTAATCAATTATGGAAAATGCAGTATTATTTGAAGTTAATAACGGAGTAGCTACAATTACACTTAATCGTCCTGATCGCTACAATGCTGTAAATCAAGAATTAGTTGACGGGATTTCAAATTCTCTTAAAAAATGTGAAGTTGACGAATCAATTCGTGCAGTTGTTATAACTGGTGCAGGGCGTGGTTTTTGCGCTGGAGCAGATATGTCTGTTTTTGGAGATGGAGTTACTGCTGATCAACGAAGTCAATACATTATAGATCAATACCAACCGCTAATGAATCAATTTTTTTCTTTAAAGAAACCAATTATTGGTGCTATAAATGGAACTGCTGCTGGTGTAGGAGCTGCTTTTGCTTTAGCATGTGATTTTCGGGTAATGAGTGATAAAAGTGGTATTTTATATGCCTTTGTTAATATTGGTCTAGGTCCTGATGGCGGGGCAAGTTGGCTTCTCACAAGACAAGTAGGATACAGCCGTGCTCTGGAGATTGCTACAAGTGGAAAAAAAATAACTGGACAAAGGTGCCTAGAATTAGGACTCACAAATCGTATTGTAGCTCAAGATGAAATTTTAAGTAATGCCCAAAATTGGGGTGAAGATTTTGCAATCCGTCCTACTTTAGCAATCGGCATTGCAAAAGAAGACATGTTTTTTGCAATGGACCATACTTTGAATGAATCAATTGCTTTTGAAGCAAAAAAACAAATAGATGCATTTAAAAGCCACGATTTAAAAGAAGGAGTTTCAGCATTTATCGAAAAAAGAAAACCTGATTTTTTAGGGAAATAAGATTATAAAATGGATTTTGAAGAAATAAAAAAGCAGACAGAAGTCTTTGTAAAAGAGGAATTATTCACTCTTGAGCCTTGGATACTTAATGTCAAGTGGGAGGAGAAATTACCTAAACTAAATGAGCTTAGAGAAAAAGTTAAATCCAAGGGGCTATGGCTTCCGCAGATCTCCAAAGATTACGGAGGCTTAGGATTAACTAATGCTGAGCATGGAGAAGTAAGTGAAATTTTAGGGGCTAGTCCATATGGCCATTACTGTTTTAATTGTCAAGCTCCAGATGCTGGAAATATGGAAATTCTTATTGAGTTTGGAACCGATCAGCAAAAAGAAACCTATTTATATCCACTTTTAAAAGGAGAAATAAGAAGTTGTTTTGCAATGACAGAACCAGATCACGCTGGATCTAATCCTGTTAAAATGGGAACTATTGCCAAAAAGGAAAATGGTAATTATGTAATTGACGGTCATAAGTGGTTTACTTCAGGTTTTGATGGATCTACTTTCGCAATTGTTATGCTAGTTTCAGATCCTGAGAATGTTATTCCTCACAAAAAAGCAAGTCAGGTTATTGTTCCAACCTCAAGTAAAGGATTAGAATTCGTTAGAAATGTTTCCATAATGGGACATCCAGGCGGTGGCTGGGAAAGTCACGCTGAAATTAAATTTCATGATGTAAAAGTTCCTTTAACAAATGTCTTGGGTAGAGATGGTGAAGGTTTTACCATTGCTCAAAAACGATTAGGACCAGGTAGAATACATCATTGTATGCGTTGGATTGGAATGTGTGAACGAGCTTTTGACTTAATGTGTGAACGTGCTGTTTCAAGAGAAATTTCTGAGGGAATAATGCTAGGTGAAAAACAAACTATTCAAAATTGGATTTCAGAATGTAGAGCAGAAATAAATGCATCAAGACTCTTAGTTCAGGATGCAGCTAAAAAAATAGATACTCAAGGTGCTTATAAAACCAGATCAGAGATTTCAATAATTAAATTTTATTGTGCACAAGTACTTCAAAAAGTAGTGGATTGTGCAATTCAAGTACATGGTGCAAAAGGAGTGACTGATGACACTATTTTAGCTTCTTATTATCGTCACGAGAGAGCTGCTCGAATATATGATGGAGCTGATGAGGTGCATAAAAGTAGATTAGCAAAAAGTATCCTAAAAAAGTATAAATAACAACACTAATAGAAGATGGATACAAATAAGGTAGTTAAAGAATTAGAGGACTATTTTGGAAGAGTATTTAGCACTAAATAAATGTTAAGTAAGTCAGATAAAGCCGTTAAAATTAGAGAAGGACAATCCTTAAAAACCGATTCTCTAGAAACTTACATTCGCAATGCCATGGAATTACCTAAGGCTCATATGGAAGTATTACAATTTCCCTCAGGCTATTCCAACCTAACCTATTTATTAAAATTTGGTAAAAAAGAGCTAGTTTTAAGAAAACCTCCACAAGGAGTAAAAATTAAATCGGGACATGATATGGGTAGAGAATTCCGAATTCTTTCGGGATTACATCCACTATATAATAAAGTTCCACAACCTTTTTTATTCTCTGATGAGCTCAGCATTATAGGTACACCATTTTATATAATGGAGCGCATGCACGGAGTTATTTTTCGTGGTCATACCCCTAAAGATCAATTACCAGATTTAAATCAAATGCGAAAATTATCTGAAGCTTTTGTAAGTACTTTGGTAGAAATCCATTCATTTAATTATCATGCCGCTGGACTTGAAAATTTGGGAAGGCCAGATGGATATGTTAAACGCCAAATTGAGGGTTGGACCAAAAGATACATCAAAGCTAAAACAGATGAATTTAAACCATTAGAAAAAGTATATACGTGGCTTAATAAAAATATTCCTACCGAAAAAAGAAGCGCTTTAATTCATAATGATTTCAAGTATGATAATTTAATTCTCTCTCAAGACAAAAGCTTAAATATTAAAGGTATTTTAGATTGGGAAATGGCCACTATTGGAGACCCATTAATGGATTTAGGGACAACTTTAGGATATTGGATTCAAGAATCAGATCCTGATTTTTTAAAAGAAAATAGCATGAATATTACCCTTGTAAAAGGCAATTTAACGCGAAGTCAATTAGTTGAAAACTATGCTCAAAAAAGCAATATAATAATGGGGAATATTCTTTTTTATTATGTTTTTGGTCTTTTCAAAATTGCTGCTATCATCCAACAAATTTATTTTAGATACAAAAATGGATTTACAACAGATATTCGTTTTAAAAACTTGGATAGAGCTGTAGCAATGTATGGTAAAATGGGCTTACAAGCCATTCAGAAAAATAAAATAGATAATTTATATTAAACAAAAAAATGGAAACGAAAATCAGCGTCTCTTTAAGTGATTTTAGGACTGAAACAAGAGCTTGGCTAGAAGCAAATTGTCCCGAAAGCATGAGGCAACCCGTAAAAGATCCCTTCGATTTGTTCTGGGGAGGACGTAATGCTAAATTTAATTCAGAAGATCAAAGACTTTGGTTCGAGCGTATGCTTGAAAAAAAATGGGTTGTACCTTATTGGGAAGCAAAATATGGAGGAGGAGGATTAACCTCTGACGAAAATAATATTTTAACTCAAGAAATGACTCGTTTGGGATGTAGAAAACCTCTTTACAGCTTTGGGATTTCTATGTTGGGCCCCGCTTTACTAAATTTTGCATCAGAAGATCAAAAACTTCATTATCTTCCTCAGATTGTAGAAGGTAAAATATGGTGGTGTCAGGGATATAGTGAACCAAATGCAGGAAGTGATTTGGCAAGTCTTCAAACCAAAGCTATTGACAAGGGAGATCATTATGAAATTACAGGATCAAAAGTGTGGACTTCTTATGCGGATAAATCTGATTGGATTTTTTGTTTAGTTCGTACTGATTTTAATGCGACAAAACATAATGGAATTAGTTTTATATTAATTGATATGACTTCAAAAGGAGTGAGTACAAGGCCAATTAAATTAATCAGTGGTAAATCGCCCTTTTGTGAAACTTTTTTTGATGGTGTAAAAGTACCCAAGGAAAACCTAATAGGTAATCTAAACGAGGGTTGGACAATAGCAAAATATCTTTTGACTCATGAACGCCAAATGATTGGTGGAATTGGAGAAACAGATGTAAAAAAAGAGGTGCATACCACAGCACTTGAAAAACTTTCTTTAAATAGTTCTGGAGCTATCTCAGATGGGGTTTTAAGGAATCAAATTTCTGATTTTGAAATGGATGAAGAGATTTTTGATTTAACAATTCAACGCGTTACCGATGAGGCTAAAACTGGAAATAATTCTGGGGCACTTTCTTCTTTTTTTAAATTTTATGGAACAGAACTTAATATAGCACGTCATGAATTATTGATGTCTATAGGCGGATCAGAGGCCCTTTTTTGGGGCGAAAATGAAAAAAAAGATGGAGACTTAGCTCGAAAATTTTGTCGCTCTAAAGGAAATTCTATAGAAGGGGGAACTTCAGAAATCCAATTAAATATTATTTCTAAACTCATATTGGGCCTGCCCACTAAATAAGATTATTATGGCTTTAATTATAACAGAAGAACAAAAAATGCTTAAGGATTCTGCTACAGAACTTCTCAGTGCAAAAGCTCCAATAAGTCAGATGCGAGAATTACGAGATTCAAAATACACTCCATTTGACAAAGAATTGTGGGAAGAAATGGTTGCCATGGGGTGGACCGCACTGACAGTTCCAGAGAGGTATAATGGATTAGATTTTGGATTTGTAGGGCTTGGACAAATTTTAGAAGAAACAGGTAGAAACCTTTCTAAATCTCCATTAATTTCTTCAATTTTATTAGGAGCTTCTGCACTTCGGTTATCAGACAACGAAGCTCTAAAAGTTAAATTATTTCCAGGAATTATGGAAGGAACGAGTCAATTGACTCTTGCAATTCAAGAAGGTAAACACCATCAAACAAGTATATTTAATACTCAAGCAATTTTAAAAGGGGATAAATATGTAATTAATGGATCCAAAACAATGGTAATTGATGGCACAACAGCCAATCTTTTTATTGTTGCATGTCTGGTTGACGAAAACTATAGTTTATTTATTGTAGATGCTAAGTCCAGTGGAATTACAGTTTCTAAAAAAATATTAATGGATTCTGGATCATATGCAGACATAATTTTTAAAAATGTTGAAGTTTCTGCTGAAAATCAACTCAATATTAAATTTGACGGGCGGTTATTTTTAGATCAACTCATGACTATTTCCTATTCTGGCATTTCAGCTGAACTTCTGGGAATCTGTAAACAGGCATTTGATATTACGATTCAATATTTAAAGGAGCGGCAGCAATTTGGTGTAATTATAGGAACATATCAAGCTCTTCAACATCGAGCTGTAATTCTTTTTTCTGAAATTGAATTATGTAAATCAATTGTATTAAAAGCACTTCAAGCGATTGATGAAAATGATACTAGTGCACTAAAATATGCACACTTAGCCAAGGCCAAATTATGTAAAACAGCTAAATTAGTTACTAACGAAGCGATACAATTACATGGGGGGATTGGAGTCACAGATGATGCTGATATTGGGTTTTATTTAAAAAGAGCACGTGTAGCACAACAACTTTTTGGTGATTATAATTATCATCTCGATCAATTAGCAAAGATTAAAGGGTATTAAAAGCATAAATTTCTTTAAAAAAAGGCCTTAAAATCAATCACTATTTATGTGGAACCCTATATATTTGCAACTTAAATTTCAATTAAAAAAACACCAAATTAAGTTATATAAAAATGACTCAAAGTATAGGCAAAGTTTCTCAAATTATTGGACCAGTAGTAGATGTCGATTTTAGTGGAAAAAATAATCCATTACCAAAAATTTACGACGCACTAGAAATCACGAAAGAAGACGGCTCTAAACTAATCCTAGAGGTTCAGTCTCATATTGGAGAAGAAACTGTCCGAACAGTATCTATGGATTCAACTGATGGACTTAGCCGTGGAGTAAAAGCTTTTTCACTCGGAAACCCAATTCAAATGCCTGTAGGGGAAAATATTTATGGTCGTCTTTTTAACGTTATCGGAGACGCGATAGACGGGATGGAAAATCTTCCTAAAGTGGGTGATCATGGTCTATCTATTCATCGTGAAGCTCCTGCTTTTGAAGATCTTTCAACCTCAACTGAAGTTTTATTTACTGGAATTAAAGTTATCGACCTAATCGAACCATATGCTAAAGGAGGTAAAATTGGTCTTTTCGGTGGTGCTGGGGTCGGGAAAACAGTTTTGATTCAAGAATTGATTAATAACATTGCTAAAGGACATGGGGGACTTTCTGTTTTCGCAGGTGTAGGAGAACGAACAAGAGAGGGTAACGACCTTCTCCGTGAAATGTTGGAATCTGGAATTATTAGATATGGCGATGACTTTATGAAATCTATGGAAGAAGGAGGATGGGATCTTAAAAAAGTTGATAAAGCCGCAATGAAAGATTCTAAAGCGACTTTTGTTTTTGGACAAATGAACGAGCCTCCAGGAGCTAGAGCGCGGGTTGCTCTTTCAGGATTAACTATAGCGGAGTACTTCCGTGACGGTGCTGGAGAAGCTCAAGGTAAAGACGTTCTATTTTTCGTAGACAATATTTTCAGATTTACCCAGGCAGGTTCTGAGGTTTCTGCCTTACTTGGGCGTATGCCATCTGCTGTAGGTTATCAACCCACACTAGCTACTGAAATGGGTACTATGCAAGAGCGAATTACCTCTACCAAAAAAGGGTCAATTACTTCTGTACAAGCTGTTTATGTTCCTGCAGATGATCTTACAGATCCTGCACCTGCAACAACATTCGCCCACTTGGATGCTACTACAGTACTATCTAGAAAAATTGCTGAGCTTGGGATTTACCCTGCAGTAGATCCACTAGATTCGACTTCTCGAATTTTAACTGCAGATATTTTAGGAGATGAGCATTACACTTGTGCTCAAAAAGTAAAAGAGTTACTACAACGATATAAAGAACTTCAAGATATTATTGCAATTTTAGGGATGGATGAGCTTTCTGAAGAGGATAAATTAGCTGTATCTAGAGCAAGACGTGTTCAAAGATTTTTATCTCAACCTTTTCATGTTGCAGAGCAGTTCACGGGAATTCCTGGAGTTTTGGTGGACATAAAAGACACTATTAAGGGCTTTAATATGATTATGGACGGAGAATTAGATCACCTTCCAGAAGCAGCCTTTAACCTCAAAGGAACTATTGAAGAGGCGATTGAAGCCGGTGAAAAAATGTTAGCTGAAGTATAGATATATGAAACTTGAAATTGTTTCTCCAGAAGCCCAACTTTTTAACGGTGAAGTAGAGAGCATCACATTGCCTGGTGCTTCGGGTTCTTTTCAAATTTTAAATAATCACGCCCCTATTGTTTCTACATTAATAGCTGGCCGTGTAAAAATTCAGGGTAATCTTAAAATTACTGAAGAAAATCAACCTAAATTTATTCAAGAGGGGACACATACTTTTTTGGAAATTGAATCTGGCACCCTTGAACTAAGAGATAATAAGGTTATTCTTTTAACAGATTAAATAGTTCCATTAACTTTAAAGATCTCTTAAAGCCTCATAAATTTTTGAATTTTCCCATCCACGATATGACATATAAGAGAAAATTTTTTTTTTTTGCTCTGTTTTGGTTAATTGCTTTACCTCTCTTCTTCTTTTTTCAAATAGATCGTAAAAAGTTTTTTGATAATTATCGTCAGAAATTTCTTTCATACCTAATTTGATATTAAAACTGGAGATATCCCTTACTTTTAATTCTTGTAATATCCGATTCTTTCCCCATTTTTTAATTCTGAATTTACCCCTAACAAAGCTTTGAGTAAAACGTGTTTCGTTTAGATAATTAGCTTTGATGAGTTCTGAGATTATTTTATCAATAACAGAAGGAATCATTCCTAGGGTTTTAAGTTTAGCAATTACTTCTTTATGGCAACGCTCTTGGTATGCACAATAATATTCGAGTTTTTTTTGAGCCTGGGCTAGAGTGTAACTTTTTATTTTATTCACATTCACAAGATAAAAAATAGCTCTAAAAGATGAAATTTAATTGATTTCTTTTCTTCAATTTAAATTGTTTTGAGAATAGGTAAAAAAAAAACCGTAGCCTTTTGAGCTACGGTTTTTCATTACTAAATATGGAGTCTTCTGCGATCTTTATTTAAGAAGCGGAATTCCAGATATTGATAAGCGTGGCGTGGAACAATACGAATCCACTTTTTATATTCAAAATACCATTTTAAGCGATGAGATGGATTCCCACTTAAAATATATGCAGCTACAAAAGGATGTAAGTGTAAATGTATTTGTTCCTTTTGGTTGCGTTTATTCTTAGTAATTTTACTAAGCTCTGTGTTGATCTTGTCAATTATTACTATTGGAGCTTCAATTTCACCATTAACATTTGGATTAGGTTCCTTGGTTTTGATATTCATTTCTGGTCTTACACGTTGTCGTGTAATTTGAATGAGACCAAAACGACTAGGAGGAAGAATCTTATGTTTGGTTCTGTCTGTACTCATTTCGTTAGTCAAATATTCAAATAGTTTTTTACGATTAGAATTACTATTTAAGTCAATAAAATCGACTACAATTATTCCACCCATGTCACGCAGTCTTAATTGCCTAGCAATTTCGGAAGCGGCGATGAGATTTACTTCCATTGCAGTTTCTTCTTGACTTTTAGAACGATTTGATCGGTTTCCACTATTTACGTCGATAACATGTAAGGCTTCTGTATGTTCAATTACTAAATAAGCTCCCTTTTGCATGGAAACAGTAGTTCCAAAGGATGACTTAATTTGACGTTCAATTCCAAATTTTTCAAAAATTGGAAGATGATTATCATATAGTTTAATAATCGATTTTTTATCCGGAGCTATAGTTTCAATATAGTCATGGATTTCCGATTGCATTTGTGCATCATCTACATGAATACCTGTAAAGTTATCATCAAAAATATCACGCAGTATGCTTGATGAACGATTTATTTCACTCAATACTTTAGAAGGATATTTATCAATTTGTTTTAATTTAATAGATAAATTTTTCCAACGAGTTAGTAATTGTTGAATGTCAGCGTCCAGAGCTGCTACTTTTTGACCTTCAGCTACTGTACGAATAATAAGCCCAAAACCTTTTGGACGAATACTTTGCACTAGTTTTTTAAGTCTATTTTTTTCAGCTCTACTTTCAATTTTCTGAGAAATCGATACTCGATCTGAAAACGGCATTAAGACCATAAAGCGGCCAGCTAATGAAATTTCAGAACTCAATCGAGGTCCTTTAGTTGATATTGGTTCTTTTACAACTTGAACCAAAACGATTTGTTTAGGAGATAAAACCTCTTCAATATTACCGTCTTTATTAATATCATTTTCGTAACGAAATTGTTTTAAAAGATAATCTTTGTTTTTACCTGTGCTTATCTGTTTAATATATTTAACTAATGAAGGTAGTTTAGGACCGAGATCATGATAATGTAAAAAACCATCTTTTTCATGGCCTACATTTACAAAAGCGGCATTTAAACCAGGAATAGCTTTTCTAACTTTTCCGACAAAAATGTCCCCTACAGAAAACTTATTGTCTTCTACTTCTTTATTAAGCTCAATTAACTTTCCATCTTTGAGCAGTGCAAAATCAACAGCAGAGGAATGCGAACGTATAATTAATTCTTTATTCACTCTGAATTATTTTGTGTTAACACGATTTGATTTTCGTGTAAACGGATTAAACAATTATTTCAGGATTTTCCTGTAGCAGCAATCAATTTTCATGCTGCATTTCAATGAACGTTTGGTAAATTTTTTAAGTGTTTTGCCGAACACTATTTTTTCTTGTGGCGATTTGCTCTCCGGCGTTTTTTTCGCTTGTGCGTCGCTACCTTATGTCTTTTACGTTTTTTACCACTTGGCATATGTAGTTTTTAAATTAATAATTAGAAATTACTTTGATACGGATACTTTAGATTTTACACCTTTGACAAATATTTTTGCAGGCTTAAAGGCGGGAATGTTGTGCGCGGGGATTTTAATGGCAACATTTTTTGAAATGTTGCGACCTATTTTTTCAGCTCGAGTTTTGATTATAAAACTACCAAATCCTCTTAAGTATACATTTTCTCCATCCTCTAAGGAACCTTTTACTTCTTTCATGAATTTTTCAACAGTGGCTTGTACGTCTGCCCGGTCTATACCAAGCTGTTCTGAGATGTTAGATACAATATCTGCTTTTGTCATAATAAATTAGTTTATTACTCAATATTTGAGGCTTGCAAATATATAAATTTATATTATAAATTGCTCTGAGTAAAGATTTTATATTATAATTTTCATGTTTAAAATAGATTATTTTTTTAAAGAGCTCAAATTTTGAATTTCACTAAAACTTTACTTTTGTGGTACGACGAAAATAAACGTACTTTTCTTTGGCGAGAAACAAAAGATCCATACAAAATTTGGCTTTCGGAAGTTATTCTTCAGCAAACGCAGACTCAGCAAGGGCTGCCTTATTACGTTCGTTTTCTTGAGACTTTTCCTACGATAAAAGATCTTGCATTATCTGGCGAGGACACAGTCTTAAAATTATGGCAAGGATTAGGTTATTATTCGCGAGCAAGAAACTTACATTCAACAGCGCAATATATTCATAAAGAATGCGGGGGTGTTTTTCCTAATACTTTCAAATCTCTTCTCAAGCTTAAGGGAGTTGGTGATTACACTGCCAGTGCAATATCCTCTATTTGCTTTAATATCCCAGAAGCAGTGGTAGATGGAAACGTATATAGATTTTTATCACGTTACTTTGGAATTTATACTCCAATCAACATTAGTCAAGCCCATCAAGAATTTAAGGCTAAAGCAATGAATCTTATGGATATAACTCAACCTGGTAAGTTTAATCAAGCTTTAATGGAATTTGGATCAATACATTGTAAACCCAGAACCCCACATTGCAAAAGTTGCCCTTTTTCATATGACTGTATTGCTTATAATCAAAATAAAATACACTTATTACCCCAAAAGAGAACAAAACTAAAAGTAATAGATCGCTATTTTAACTATTTAGTGATTTTAGATCAAAATGGACAAATTCAGTTAGAGAAACGAGTGGGAAAAGGAATTTGGCAAAACTTATTCCAGTTTCCCCTTCTAGAAACAAATAAAAGGGTTGATAGCAGAAAAAAACTTATAGAAAAGTTTTCCACCAAAATGATAACACAACTCAATACTAAAAAATTAAAATTATGGAATCGTGAGCCCATAGCTCACAAACTTAGCCATCAAAAACTCTTTGTGTTTTTCTGGACTATTCCATCAAAGGGAATTCTTAAAAAAGGATATTCATTAAAGGAATTAAAAAATCAAGCAGTTCCTGTTGTTATTCAAAATTTTTTAGATAAATTTTTTACAATTGACACTTGATTGCTTAAATTTACTATAATTAAAATAAATTATTAATAATCATGAGTGGTACATTAAACAAAGTTATGCTAATTGGACATCTTGGAGATGATATAAAAATGCATTATTTTGACGGCGGAGGCTCAATTGGACGATTTCCTCTAGCAACGAACGAATCATACGTCAACAAGAGTACTGGTGACAAAATTAGCAATACGGAATGGCACAATTTGGTTGTTCGTAATAAGGCTGCGGAAATTTGTGAAAAATACCTAAGTAAAGGAGATCGGATTTATGTAGAGGGACGAATTAAAACTCGAAAATGGATAGGTGAAGATGGAGCTGATCGATATTCTACTGAAATTAATGTAAATGAGTTTACTTTTCTCACAACAAAGAAAGATGTTTCACAAACACCACCAAGTGATTCAGTGCCTAATATAAATTCAGAGGCAGCACCTTTAGAAAAAGACGATTTACCCTTTTAAAAAAATCTCTATTGGATCTTGACCCAATAATCTTATTAAATGTCTTGATTTTAGCACTAGATGTTACCGGTATTCAATTAATATTAGTTTTTTTTTTATTACTTTGTTCTGCAATAATTTCAGGATCAGAGGTCGCGTTTTTTTCCCTACAAATCAAATCTCTGGAAGATCCTGAAGATTCAGAAATTACCCCAGCTATTCAGCGTGTTATATCACTTTTAAAAACCCCTAAACGTTTATTAGCAACCATTCTAGTAGCTAATAATTTTATTAATATTGCAATTGTACTTTTGTTTTCTTCACTAAGTAAAATATATTTTGAACCTATAGAAAACCCTATAGTATTACTTATTGTTGAAGTTGGAATTATTACTACGTTAATATTGATATTTGGTGAAATTTTACCTAAAATCTATGCAAATCGCAATGCTTTGGCTTTTTCTATCAAAATTGCTCCAATGATCCGTTTTTTGGATCGATTTTTATTATTTTGGATAACCTATCCAATGAGTCAAACTTCAAGTTTTTTAGAAAGACGCTTAGGAGATAAAAAAAATCAACTTTCAGTAGACCAACTTTCTCAAGCCCTAGAGTTAACTGGCGAAGACGAAACTACTTTCGATGAACAACGTATTTTAGAAGGGATAGTGAATTTTGGAAGTACTGATACACGGGAGGTAATGTGCCCAAGAATCGATATGTTTGCCCTTTCTGATGAATTAAGCTTAGAAGAAATAATCCCTTTAATTTTAGAACATGGCTTTTCTAGAATACCTGTTTTCAGTGAAAAAAAAGATAACATAAAAGGAATTTTATATATTAAGGATTTGCTTCCAAATTTAAAAAACGCAAACTTCAAATGGCAAACTCTTTTGAAGCCACCGATATATGTTCCAGAGAACAAAAAATTAGATGATTTACTAAAAGAATTTCAGCAAAAGAAAAATCACTTAGCCATAGTTGTTGACGAATATGGAGGAACTTCAGGTTTAGTTACACTTGAAGATATTATGGAAGAAATAGTTGGTGATATTAGTGATGAATTTGATGAAGAAGACCCGAGTTATTCTAAGCTTGATGAAAACACCTTTATTTTCGAAGCTAAGATTAGTTTAAAAGATTTTTTTAGGATCATAAAATTAGAGGAAATTGAAATTTTTGATACAATCAAAGGAGATTCTGAAACATTAGCAGGCATGTTACTTGAGATAACAAAAAAATTTCCAAAACAAGGGCAAAAAATTGAATTCGAGAAATATTTTTTCACGGTTATGGAATTAGGTCAATTTAGGATCAAGCGAGTAAAAGTTAAGCTCCCTGATAAGACCAATAAAAATGATTAATAAATTCTACATATTTTTCCAATGCTTAATTTTCTTAGGATGTGGTTCAGATATGCAACCTAAACCTAATGCTTATTTAAGTTTAGAATATCCTGAAGCTGATTATAAAAAAACAGAAATTGAATTTAATTTTTCCTTTGAACATAATAATTTAGCAGAATTCAAATTTGAAAAAAAATCATCACCTCGATTGATATATCCCAAAATGAAAGCTACTTTATATTTAACTTATAATAGTGTAAAAAAAAATCTAGACTCTTTATTAAACGACGCCTACAAACTTCCTTACAAACATATATCTAAGGCTAAATCTATTCCTGAAAAAATTTTCATAAATAAAGAAAAGCAAGTTTACGGCACCTTATTTTCAATAGTTGGAAATGCTGCATCACAACATCAGTTCTTTTTAACAGATAGTTTAAATCATTTTTTAGTCGGTTCACTATATTTTTTTGCTCGACCTAATTATGATTCTATTTACCCAGCAGTAAAATACCTGGAAAAGGATATTATACATTTAATTGAAACTCTTGAGTGGGAATAGTTATTAAGGCTTAAGAGGGTCAGTTTTTTTATAATAATTTCTGAATAATAATTTCCGATTGAATTCTTAAATCATCCTTGGTAATAAATATTTCTAATTTTTAATTTATTTTTTGAAATTAAATAATTATATGTTTTTAAAAATTTGATTTTACTAAACTTTTTTAAAAAAAATAATAGTAGAATCAAATCTGCCTTATTAAAAAAATGCAATTTTGTAGACTTATGAATATTACAATCAAAAAATGGGGTTATCTCATTTTACTATCCATTATTTGGGGGAGTTCATATATTTTAATAAAAAAGGGTTTAATAGGACTAAGTCCACTTCAACTTGGTTCTTTTAGGATAATAATTACAACAGTCATTCTTTTGCTTTTTGGATGGAAAGAAATAAAGACTATTCCTAAGACTTCATGGAAGTGGATTATTTTTACTGGCTATTTTGGAACTTTTTTTCCCAGTTATCTATTTGCCTTTGCGGAAACTGTTATTGACTCGTCTGTTGCTGCTGTATTAAATGGAATGACACCACTATTTACAATGTTAATTGGAGTTTTCTTTTTTGGTTCTCATTTTAAATGGGGTAAGATCTTGGGAATTATTATTGGTTTTTTAGGCACTCTAATTTTAGTTTCCAACGAATTCAATATAAAAACGGGGACGGATAGTTCTTATGCATTTTTAGTTGTTTTTGCAACAATTTGCTATGCCGTAAATGTAAATGTGATTAAGTATAAACTAAATAATATTTCATCTCTAGGTATAGCCTTAGGAAATTTTTTGTCTATTTCTTTACCTACTGTATTAATTCTTAGCTTCTCAGACTTTCCATGGCAAGCAATAAAATATGGAAATGAGGTAACTACTTCATTGGGTTATATTTTTATTTTAGCTCTTTTTGGAACTGCTATAGCAAAGGTTATGTTCAACGAGTTAGTCTCTATATCTTCACCTGTATTTTCAATTTCAATCACCTATCTTCTCCCAATAGTAGCTATTGGATGGGGGATATTGGATAATGAAGTTTTTACCTTAATCCAATGGATCGGTTGCACTTTAATATTATTAGGAGTTTATTTGGTGACTGAAAAAAAGCGGTTTAAGAATTCAAAAAAAACTTGATCAATTTTAATACATTTGATAGAAAGAAAGAAGAACATGAATTTTTTTTTAAATATTTTATTAATCTTAATATGTTTTTTAGGTGTTGCACAAAAAAAATATGATCACATATTAAATTCTATTGATTCAAATCAATCCCAGTATGAAAAAGTTGCTCAAGAAATATGGACATATGCTGAAATGGGATACCAGGAGGAAAAAAGTAGTACTTTATTACAAAAAACTTTAGCCGAGCAAGGCTTTTTAGTTAAATCTGGAGTAGCAGAAATACCAACAGCATTTGTAGCTACTTATGGATCTGGAGGCCCTGTTATAGGAATTCTAGGAGAATTCGACGCCCTACCTGGACTATCACAACAAGCAGTACCCTATAAAATAAGTAATAATGCAAAAGCAGGACATGCTTGTGGCCACCATTTGTTTGGAACCGCGTCTGCTGCTGCTGCAATTGCTATAAAAAACTATATAAAAAAGGAGAAAATTTCAGGGACAGTCAAATATTATGGCTGTCCTGCAGAGGAAGGTGGTTCAGGAAAAGTTTATATGACAAGAGCAGGACTATTTGACGATGTGGACGTTGCACTTCACTGGCATGCAGGTAACGCAAATTCTGCTAGTGCCGGAAAAGCTTTAGCTAATAAAACAGCAAAATTTCGTTTTTATGGGGTTTCTGCTCATGCTTCTGGTTCACCCGAAAAGGGGCGTTCGGCTTTGGATGGTGTAGAGGCAATGAATAATATGGTAAATATGCTGCGAGAGCATACCACAGAAAGTACAAGGATTCATTATGTTATCACTAGGGGTGGTAATGCCCCCAATGTGGTTCCTGATTTTGCAGAGGTTTACTATTATGCTAGACATCCAATGCGTGATGAAGTTATAAATGTTTTTGACCGAATTGTTGACGCTGCTAAAGGAGCTGCAATTGGGACAGGCACCAATATGGATTATGAGATAATTAGTGGAGTTCATGAGCTTTTACATATTGAAACTTTACAAAAACGTGTACATAAAAATCTAGAAAAAGTAGGAGGTTATTTTTACACTGATAAAGAGAAAGATTTTGCAGAAAAAATTTCAAAAACATTAGGTATAGATCTAGATACAAAGTACGTTGAGGGGGTTGTTCCTTATGACCCTGTTGGGAAAGCAGGTGGCTCTACAGATGTTGGAGATGTTAGTTTTACTGTTCCTACTGTTGGACTAAATACAGCTACATGGGTGCCAGGGACTTCTGCTCATAGTTGGCAAGCAGTTGCTGCTGGAGGTACCAGTATTGGAATTAAGGGTATGATGGTTGCTGCAAAGACACTTGCACTTACAGGAATGCAATTGATAGATGAACCAAAAACAATAGAAGCAGCTAAAAAAGAATTTTTAGAAAAAAGAGGGGTTGATTTTATTTATACCCCTATGTTAGGTGACAGAAAACCTGCTTTAAACTACAGAAATTAAAATATCAATGAAAAAAATAATATTTTATGTAATACTTTTCACCTGTTCTGTGTCTTTTGCACAAGTGTTCAGTTTTATGACTGAAGAAAATGGGAAAATTATTACTCACAGAATTGTAATAGATAATGAATATTTAATAGAAACACAGTTCTCTTCTGATCCAGCAGAATTTATTTTAACTCGTGGAGGATTTTACACAAAAAATGGAAGAAATTTTAAAATAGAATTTGAATTTAACTCCAATTATAAAATGGATAGCTTAAGGGAACTTGAGATTGGTCAAGAAAAATACTGGGATAAATTGTCTAGCAAAACCCTAGATCTAGATGGAAAATGGTTAATGGCAGGAAGAATGACTGATAATGTGGAGCGTAGAAGAGATATTTCAAAGCCAAGAAAAACTATGAAGATTCTAAAGAATGGATATTTCCAATGGATCGCATTTAATACGGAAACCTTTCAGTTTTTTGGCACTGGAGGAGGTTTTTATACTGCTGAAAATGAAATTTATACAGAAAATATTCAGTTTTTTTCTAGAAATAATAAAAGTGTTGGGCAAGTATTACCCTTTCAGTACAGTATTAAAAATAATGATTGGCATCATCAAGGAATAAACAGTAAGGGTGATCCTATGTACGAGATTTGGACCAGTCGAAAACGTTGAATTTTGTATATTTTTTAAAAATATTATAATCTAAAAATGAACTATGGTATCTAGTAAAGAACTGGTTGATCTCTTAACCCTTGAAAAAAAAAGTGACCAACATTATGAAGGGCGAAACTATAAAACACCATGGGGAAGAGTATTTGGGGGTCAAGTTCTAGGGCAATCACTTTATGCTGCATATCAAACTGTCCCAGAAGATCGTATTGCCCATTCAATGCACGGTTATTTTATCTTAGGTGGAGATATTAATATTCCTATAGATTATCATGTAGATAATATTCGTAATGGAAGAAGTTTTACAACCAGGCGAGTTGTGGCTTTTCAAAGCGGAAAAGCAATTTTCAATATGGCTGCTTCTTTTCATATTAAAGAGGAAGGTGAAAGCCATCAAATACAAATGCCAAATGTTCTCACGCCTGACTTATTACTCACGGATATTCAACAGGCAGAAGGACTCCAAGAAAAAGATCCGGAACGTTTCCAACGTATGATGAAATATCATCCTCAAATTTTTGAATTTAAACCTGTTGATAAAGCTATTTATTTGCAGACTCGAAATTCTGCTCCATTAGCTCATATATGGTTTCGAATAAAGGACAAAATTAATGGAAACCTTGCTTTGCAACATCAAATATTAGCTTTTGCATCAGACTATAGCCTTTTGCTTTCTGCTACCTTACCCCATAGAGAAAAATTAATGAATGCAAAAGTATATTATGCCAGTTTAGATCATGCACTATGGTTTCACCGAGATTTTAATATAGATGATTGGCTCCTATATGCCATAGAGAGCCCAAGTGCCTCAAATGCAAGAGGCTTTTCAAGGGGAAGTATTTTTAATAAAAGTGGAGTAATGGTTGCTTCTGTAACTCAAGAAGGATTAATGCGAGAATATAAATGAGAATCAAATTAAAGATAGGCTTAGTCTTAGTAATTATAATTGGCTCATTAAAATTTTCATTTGCCCAAGAGTATAATAAAGTAAATGGAATTTGGAATGCGGCTTTTTTAGATTTCAAGCTTTCTAATAAAATGAGTTTAAGAACAGAGGTGCATTTACGAACAATTTCTTACTTCAGTGTCTGGAATCAACACCTTTTTAGACCACAATTATCTTACAAAGCATCTAAAAATGTTACTTGGAGAGGAGGATATACCTATCTCAGAAATTTTGATCAAGACGTTACATCAGATCCTAGAATTCGAAATGAACACAATATTTGGGAACAAGTTCAGTTTACTTTACCCTTGAAAAAAGCATCTTTTAGTACTTGGATTAGGTTAGAACATCGTTATCAAGAAGAAATTCCACTAAAAAAAGATAAAAGTTTGAGGAGTTTTGATTTTTCAAGCAGAATTCGTTTTCGATTAACTTTTCAAAAACTATTGTCTAAAATGGACGCAAAGATCCCTGTTAATTTAGTTTTGTATAACGAAATCTTCACTCTTATGAGCCCTTCAGGAATTCCGTTTAAATTTAATCAAAACTGGACTTTTTTAGGTTTACGAATTAAATTAAATGAAAAATTATCAATTAACTCTGGCTTTCAAAAAAATACTATTTTGAAATCAAGCGATAACTATTTAAAAAACAGATTGTGGAACACTATACTGTTTTATAAATTTTAACCTCCTAATTCGGAGAAACTTTAATTTAAGTCAACTCGTAGCAATTTTGTAATCCTTTGAGAATATTTGTAAATTCAATATATTTATATGAATCCTTATTAAATCTATTTAAATGATAAAAGACAGCAGTTGGCGTCCTTTGCCTGATTTTTTAACTATTAAACCAAGCAAGATAGAAGGCTTGGGTCTTTTTGCTATTAAGGATATACCTGCTGGGACTGATTTTGGAATTACTCATGTTTTTGATTCTCGATTTCCTGATAATTATATTCGATTCCCTCTAGGTGCCTTTATAAACCATCATGAAATTCCTAACTGTGACGCTAATTTTGCTGAAAAAGATCTGGAAGCCGGTAACTTAAAGCACATTAGAATAATTTCTAATAAAGATATTTTAGATGGAGAGGAGATTACTGTGAAATACATAATTAATAAATTGGAAAATCCCAATTGGGAACATGAGTACGAGGTAACACAATAGTTTAAACTCCCAGTCAATTAAATTTAAATAGAAAAGATTATTTAATTTTTTTTTAATAAATTTGTAATATCAATTCTTCAATGATGAATTGGTTTATGGTTATAGCCTTTGGGAATAATTCCCGAAGGCTTTTTTTATAAATTCAACTTTGATATTTAAGTTACTTTTGTTTTTTTAATTTTTTATAAGATTCCGTTAAGACAATCTCTTTAATTCTTATTAGAACTCTAAATAAATCTTCATAAGAAGTGTAAAGTGGGGTAATTCCAAATCTTAATAAATTAGGTGGTCTATAATCAGGAATTACTTTTAGGGCTTTTAACTCCCCTTGTATTAAGGCTTGACAAATTTGCCAAGAAGCTGGGTGAGAGATAGTCAAGTGAGACCCCCTTAAATTGGAATTTGAAGGGCTTTGAATTTTAAATCCCAATGGGATTAATTTTTCTTCTATGCCATTTAAAAAGAATTCTGAAAGTTCAATGCTTTTTTTCCTCAAATTTTTAATCCCTGCTTCTAAAGTTATGTCTATTCCTGGTTCCATAGCTTGCATTGATAATACTTGTGTAGTTCCAGAAGCAAATCTATTGATCCCTGAATCGGGAAGATAATTTGGAGCAAAATTAAAAGGATTTTGGTGACCAAACCATCCTTTAATTGGATTATGGAGTGAATCCTGAAGCTTTTTTTGAATAAACAAAAATGCAGGTGAACCTGGACCACCATTCATAAATTTGTAACTACAACCTAAGGCGATCTTGGTCTGAGTTTCTTTTAAATCAATCTCTACAGCTCCGATAGCGTGACTAAGATCCCAAACTATAATACTATTATTTTCTTCTGCCCATAAGTTGAGATCCCTCATAGGATATAAAAACGAACTTTTGAATGTAACCAGGCTTAAACAATAAATACCTTGATGATTTTGTATATTTTTTTTTAAAAGATTTAAATCAGCAATAATCTCCTGCTTATAATTAATCAGGTTTACTCTTCCTAAGTTAAATTCATTAACTAAACCCTCAAGTACGTAGAGGTCAGTTGGGAAGTTTAGATTGTCAGAGCTTAATTTATTAGTATATTTTTTAGAGTTTATAAGAGCATGTAAAATTTGGTATAGGCGAACTGATGTTGATTCTCCTATTATAACTTCTTCTTTTTTAATATTAAGAAGAGCTCCATATTTTTTTGCTAAACGTAGTGGTAAGTCAAGCCATGTCTCGTTCCAGCTCCGAATTAATTTTTTACCCCATTGATCTTGTATAGTTTCTTGTAAAATCTTAAGAGTTTTTTTTGGAAGTTTACCTAATGAATTTCCATCTAAATATATTTCATTTGAGTTGTTTTCAAAATAGTTTTTAAAACCCGCTAAAACATCTTCTTTGTCAAGTTTTTGAGCAGTTAATAAATCAATCATATTTATAGTTTAAAAAAAATGGAATGATTTTTTGGACCCAAGCAGTATATTGAATTCCACTTGGATGAAGGCTGTCGTTTGCTATAAAATCATTGCGAGTTTTGGCGATCCTTGATATGGGCGTAATATCAATAAAATTAATCCCTTTAATAGCACAAATTTCATAAATAATTTGATTAAAGTTATCAATTTCAGTGGCAATTTGCTCTTTGTCAAGATTCTCAGCAAATGGCATCACACCCCAGTCAGGAATTGAAATCACAAAGACTTTTTTTTTGTTTCCACTAAAAGTAATTGCATCAGAAAGCAGGGTTTCAAATTGTTTTCTAAATTCCTGTATACTTCTTCCTCGATATTGATTATTTACACCAATTAAAAGAGACACCCAATCATATGGATAATCTAGAGTAGAATTATTTATCTCTGTTTTTAGTTCGTCGGTAGTCCATCCTGTTTTTGCAATAATTCTTGGTGATGAGATATTAATATTTTTTTCTGACAGAAGCTTTATCAATTGTATTGGCCAACTCTGACTTTCAGGAATACTTTCTCCGATAGTATAATTGTCACCTATCGCGAGATATGACTGAGAAGTAGAAGATGCATTTTCTTGACAAGAAATAAAACTAAATAAAATCGAGAAATAATAGTATAACAATAATTTTTTCATCTTATGTGCTTGAGTCATTAAAAATAAAGGAATTAATTTTTAGTTTATAAAAATTTAAAGGGGCTTTCATCTAATTATTTATTCGGTAACTTGTGTAAGAAAAAAATTTAATAATGAGATTTTTAATTCTTCTTCTTTTTTTACCTCTAAAAGGGATTACTCAATTATCATTTGAGACTATCAAAATGTCAAAATCAGTTGAGGAAACTTCGGGACTAGAGATTTTCGGAAATTACTTAATTACTCATAATGATTCTGGGGACAAACCAAAACTTTATATAATAAATCAGGAAGGGGAGAAAATAATGGAGATTGAACTTAATCAGCTTAAAAACAAAGATTGGGAAGACATCGCTGCAGATTCTGAAAACTACTATATAGCTGATACGGGAAATAATTATGGAACCCGTGAAAATTTGAAAGTTTACATTTTAGATAAAGATTTTTTTCTTCAAGGAAAAATCTCTATTCGATACCAATCACAAACCACGTTCTCTCGCGAACTTAAAAATAAATATGATGCTGAAGCACTTGCAGTTGTTGGAGACCATTTGGTGTTGTTTTCAAAAAATAGAAAAACTTTAAAATCTGAAATTTATAGTTTTCCAAAAGTTGCGGGAGATTATGTTTTGACACCTAAAGCAGTAATTGATAGTGATGCCCTAATTACAGCTGCAGATTACTATAACGATAAAGATTTGATTGCTCTTACAGGTTATAACTTTCAAGGAGATCAATTTTTCTATACCATTAGAAATTTTGTCAAAAATGGTTACGATAAAATTAAACTTGAGCGTTACCTAATTCCCATAAAACCTGCCCAAATTGAGGGTGTTAAAATTATTGATGAAGATGAATTTTGGATTAGTTCTGAAAGTGAGGACAATGGAAAACCAAGGCTTTTTCGCTTTAAGTTAAAACCTGACTAAGACTTCTTCTTATTTTTTAATTTATTCACTTTTTTTATCAAATTATAGATCATTATGTAGGTAAAAGTTTAATAATTTACTTTATATAATTTTCTCTCTTTTTAATACTTTTACTTTAATAAGTGATTTTATTTAAAAAAAAATCTTCTTAAAAAGAATTAAAAAATTATTCAAGTATTATGGATGAATTAAAAAGGTTTTTCAACCTAATAAAAGAAATATCTTTTTTTGATAGAATTTTTAGATGGTTTAAAATAAGGAGTTTAAGTTTTGATGCTTTTTCAGAATTTCAGTTCCTTGAAAAAAAGATTATAAATCAAGAAAAAGAGATAAATGATCTTCAAAAGACTATAGGAGAAAATTACAGAGTGATAGATACAATAAAAGAATCAAATGAAAAAAACACTGTTGAATTAAAAATATTAAGAGCTCAAAACACCGAATTAAGCAATGAAAATAGCGGTTTTAAATCATTAAACGAAAAAAGGGCAGAAGAGCATAACAATGCAATTGGCCAGTTAAATCAGGCTACTAAAAATGTAGAGAATCGAGAACAAAAAATACTTCAAGAAAAAGAATCTAGGGAGAAAGAAAAGGTGGAAAAAATGAAAAGACAATGGCAAGACCATGAAAAAAACACCGAAGAAGAATTAGAAAGACTTTGCTCTAGGTTAAGAATTAATTACATAAAGAATCCTTCTCTTGAAAAAAAACCAGACAATACAATTGAAATCGCGGGAGAGTTTATAATTTTTGACGCAAAATCTCCAAAAACAGACGATTTAAATAACTTTCCAGATTATATAAAATCTCAAGCTAAAACTTTAAATAAATATACTGATCAAGAAAAAGTAAAAAAAGATATTTTTCTAGTAGTTCCATCAAATACCCTAGAATATATTTCACAGTTAAGAATGACAATGAGTGGATTCAATGTATTTGTAATTGCAAAGGACTCTATAGAACTAGTACTAGTTTCTCTTAAAAAAATTGAGGACATTGATTTAGCTGGGAAACTTGACCCTAGGGATAGAGAAAATTTGATAAGTATAGTATCTAATTTTGCATATTTTATTGGCCGAAATGGAAGGATTAATCTTGAGATCGGAGAATATTCAGTTAATTTAATAGAACAAATGAGGACTCTAGTTCCCAAAGACTTTTATGAAGAGATAAAAAATAAAGTTGCTGGGCAAACATTTAATATTGCATATGATAAACCTGGTAAAGTTGAAAATACAGTTGGTTTAAAAAAAGAAATTGAAGATCAAAAGAATAAAGCTAACAGGTTAGATATTAATCCCCTAAATCCTTTAATAAAAAAAGAGCTTTTATCTCCAAAAAAAGACTAGCTAAATTTCATTTATAATTGAATTGTAATATTGGACGCCATTAAAAGATAGTTTTTACTGACTATCAATTAGTTACAAAACACATGGTACACGTTGTGTGCCATTTGTTTTTTATTATGGTACTCATTGTGTACCACTTGACTCCTTGTGAACCACTAGTGTATTTATATGATTAAACCTGATTCTATACGAGAGTTTAGTTTTCTTATTATTTATTTGTAAAATGTATTTAAAGGTTTTTTGTTTCGTTTTAATATTCTTTTCATTGTCATCTTCTTTTTCACAAGAAAAGGAAATAAAAAACACAATCTGGGAACAAGAAGGATATGACAGAATCTTGAAAATAAAGGACACAACTTACACTTATTATAATTTTGATAAGTACGGATGTTCAATATTAGTTCAAGGTGATTTTGAAGGAAGATTTAAAGTTATTGATTATAAAAAGAACCTACTTGTTGTAAATCCTGGTGGAATTGTTGAATATCGGTTTAAAAAAATAAACAAGGTTACTTTAGAGGGTATTTCCAGTAAAAACAAAAAGGACAATTCTTTTGATATCAATTTTAATTCTTTCTGGGAAACCTTTAGTAGGAACTATGGTTTTTTTGAAAAAAGGGGAATAGATTGGGAAGAGGTATACAAGGTTTATTTACCAAAAATTAATTCTTTAAACTCCTCACAAGATTTTGGAAAGCTGTTGAAAGAAATCGTTGACAAATTTAATGACGGACACATAAGACTTGATATTCCCGAATTAATCCAACAACCTCCAAAAACAAAGAGGGAGAAAAGAACTTATTCTAAAAATCAAATATTAGATAGTATTTCAGAAAAATATCTTGTAACACCCTTCAATTATAATAATGGTTTAATTCGTTGGGGTGTAATTAAAAATAGAAATATAGGGTATATAGGGATTAGAGACATGAACGGATTTTCAAACTATATAACCAATAATATTGATAACACAATCACATTTGATAGTTTATATAAAGTGAAGGAACAATCTTATCAACCTTTGGAACAATTTAAAAATGAAACATTAGGTGTAGAGTTTATTATGGATAAAATCTTAAAGGATTTAAATGAAACCTCATCAATAATAATTGATTTAAGATTTAATGGGGGTGGTTATGAAACTGTTTCTTTAAAACTACTTAGTTATTTTATTAAGAATGGAAAACACATTTTTTCAGTAAAAACAAAAACCCCAAATGGGTTTACTCCAGTTCAGAAATACCATATTAAACCTTCAAAAAAGAGTGATAAAAAGATTTATTTATTATCCTCCCCTTTTTCATCGAGTTCTACAGAAATATTTGTACTAGGATCTTTGAGGTTTAACAATTTTAAAAGATTAGGTTCTAAAACAAATGGAATTTTTTCAGAACTTTTATGGAAACAACTCCCCAACGGTTGGGAATACAGTTTGTCAAATGAAGTTTACATGGACACAAAAAACAAAACATATGAAGGAGAAGGGATTGAAGTTGATATTAATTTTGAGTATCCTCAAAACAAGAATTTATTTTATAATTCTTTCTTTACTTCAAATAAGTTTTCAGACAAACTAATTAATCAAATTATTGAAAATGAATTACCCTAAATACACAAAAAGAACCACTAATATGGTACACAAAATGGTTATTAAAATACAAAACCCTTTAACTCATTGAGTTAAAGGGTTTAAGAGTGGTACCTCCAGTACTAAAACCAATATCATATATAATTGATATACAGATATATAGAAATTAAAATATACTTAATTTGGAACAAAAAATGTTCCATTTGGAACAAATCTTGTTCCAACCTCTGTTAGATTTGGCAAAAGTTATTTCTTCTTTTTTCAACTCATTTTCTTTACGTTTTCTAAAGTTTCTAATATTTATATATGTAACCTACTCTCCATCATAGGGGTTAAGAGTAGACCACCCTTTATCCAACAACCATAGATGAGGAAACGAAGATGGGGAAAGGATTAGGGTTAGAAGTTGGTTAGTATTCTGTGGGATTGAAATAATATCTAAACATAACGGAAAAGGTTTCACCAATAGTTACAAAAATGGTTTTACTATAAATCTGATATGGGGGATGAAAACTAACTGGTCAGAGGAAATTTAAAACTCACTATTCTAAAGGAGTAAAAACCCTCAAAGGGGATTACTGTATCTAATAACTACTTAACTTAAATCAACTGAAAAGTTTAAAATAAAGAGTATCAACCTCGAACTGATTAAGTATTACAAGCACGAGGTTATTACTGTTTTTTAAAATACTCTGAAACGAAATAATATGAAAGAAAAGATAACAGATGAACAAGCAAGATATATGGTAGATATACTTAAAAAGAAATCAGAACTAATTAAGAACTTCTACTATAAAATAGATAAGTACAGAATATCAGGAGACAGAGAAACTTATAGAAAGACGTTTAAAGAACTATTAGAAAAAGAAGAGATAAAAGTATATGGAAAGAAGATTGAGTAAAAAAGATTTAATGGAACTCTATGGAGTAGATAGAGTAACCATAGAAGATTGGAGAAGAAATAGAGGATTAAAGATGATAGAAGTATCTACTCATTCAAAATACATAACAGAAAAGGATTTAATAGAGTGGGAAAATAGTATGAAGGGTAATATTAAAGTTAAGAGGTTAATTAATCAAAGTGTATCAGAATGAAGATAGGTGAAGGGTTGATATACTTTCTTTAAATATTTTGATTTGATTAGTATATCAGTATTTACAGGTTGAGGTTTCTTGTAACTGAGAAAATACTTTTCCCCTAAACCCCAATCGGAGTGGTTTTTATATCGGAGTTAATTTTTTACTCCCTATAGGAAATCATTTGGTTCGAACCCTAAAGACCTATTTTCGAAACAAATGATACGGTTTTTGAGAGATATTTAATTTCTATTAAAAATAACAACTTTAGTTAGATTTAGATTCAATTGCAAGTGCAAAGATTTTTAAGTATAATATTCTTTTAGAGTTATTACCAAAGAGAAATAATTGAATTTACACCCATTAATCTTCTAATACTTCTAAAACAATAAAAAATCCCTTAGCTTAGTAGTTAGTAACAAAGTAGATATATGCCTACTAGTACGTTTAGCCCTAAGTTGTGCATAATGCATAAAAATCGTGCTTAAATTGAACATTTGAACTTAAAAAGCCAACCGTACAAACATCACTTCACAATATTATATTTAAGCATTTACTTAAATAAGAAATAAACTTAACTTTGTGTTATGGAAAATAATTCTTGCATAAGACAACGAGCCGATATTGAACAAATAAATCGTTGCAAAGACACAGTTTCGGAATTAAACGAATCGTTCGACTATTTGGCTAACGGACTTTCATTAGTCGGAAATAGTGTTCGACTGAAAATACTTTACCTACTTTTTGAGGAAAAAAGACTTTGTGTTTGTGATTTAAGCGATATTCTTGGAATGAACATTTCTGCAATCTCTCAACATTTGAGGAAAATGAAAGACCGTAATCTATTAGAAACCGATAGAGAAGCCCAAACGATTTTCTACTCACTCACGGCTGAATACGAAAAAATGCTAAACCCATTTTTTGAGATACTTGATAAAAACAAAATTTTAGAAACAATATGAAAAGTGATAACAAACTAATTGGTACAGGTTTATTAACCGCAATTACAGCTTCATTATGTTGTATTACACCAGTTTTGGCTCTAATCGCAGGAACGAGCGGTATTGCATCAACATTTTCTTGGATAGAACCTTTTAGACCTTATTTAATCGGACTTACAATTTTGGTTCTTGGTTTTGCTTGGTATCAAAAACTAAAACCTCAAAAAGAAATTGACTGCGAATGTGAAACGGACGAAAAACCAAAATTTATTCAATCAAGGAAATTTTTAGGAATTGTAACTGTTTTTGTAATTGTAATCTTGGCTTTCCCATACTATTCAGGGATTTTTTACCCATATACAGAAAAGCAAATAATCTTAGTTGACAAATCGGACATTAATACAACGGAATTTAAAATCAGCGGAATGACTTGTGCGAGTTGTGAAGAACACGTCAATCACGAAGTGAACAAACTAAACGGAATTGTAAACTCAACGGTGTCTTACGAAAATGGAAATGCAATCGTTGAATTTGAAAAGACCAAAACCAATGAAACGGAAATTGAGAAAGCAATTAACTCAACAGGTTATCAAGTAACCGACAAAAAAGAAAACTAATGGAAACCATATTAAAATCTGAAATTACTTGTCCAAACTGCGGACATAAAAAAGTGGAAGATATGCCAACAAACGCTTGTCAATTTTTCTACGAATGCGAAAATTGTAAAAAGGTTTTAAATCCAAAAGAGGGAGATTGTTGTGTTTATTGTTCATACGGAACTGTAACTTGTCCACCAATTCAAGAAAATAAAAGTTGTTGTTAAAAATCCAACGATGAAATCCATACATATTTGCAATTCGCCTCAGCCAACACACAATCCAAAAATTGCAAAAGAGTATGTCTTGCCAACGCTCACTCCCGATCAACAGGGAGAGATGAAATAATTAGAAATACTTCTTCAAATCATACCCCACAAAACTCCTCCCTAACTTATCACAAACCCTTCCAGTTGTTCCACTGCCCATAAATGGATCTAAAATAAATTCAACTTCTGTTAGATTTAACAGAAGTTATTTCAAAAATTAGGTTTCTTGTAACCCCAATTAAACTTTTCCTCTAAACCTTAATCGGAATGGTTTTTATATCGGAGTCATTTTTTTCTCCCTATGGAAAATGATATGGTTCGAGTCAAACAGGGGGAGCAAGTAAAATGATAAAACCGTTATACTGTTATAGTGTATCGGTTTTTTTTTATTTTTGATACTATATTAATTAGACCAAAAATTTGAATCAAACGCGCTTCAAAATTGACAAAATGGATTGTCCTTCAGAGGAGAATCTCATTCGTATGAAGTTTGAAGTATTATCTCAAATAAAACACTTGAAGTTTGATTTAAACCAACGAGAGCTAACTATTTTTCACGATAACAATATCGAGGAAATTGAGGAAAGTCTAAGGTCGCTAAATCTCGGTCATAAAAAACTTTACACGGAAATAACTGACCGAAAATCTTTTGATCAAGACCACAAGACTAATCAGAAAAAGGTACTTTGGTCAGTTCTTATAATTAATCTTGTTTTTTTCATTCTCGAAATGAGTTATGGGCTTGTATCAAAGTCGATGGGTTTAATAGCCGATAGCTTGGATATGCTCGCAGATAGTTTTGTTTACGCAATCAGCTTAATCGCTGTAGGAAAATCTTTGATCTATAAAAAAGCAGTAGCCAAAATTGCTGGTTATTTTCAAATCGTTTTATCTTTAATTGGACTTGGCGAGGTAATTAGAAGAATTATTTATCCCGTAGAGTTTCCAAATTATCTAACAATGATCATAATCTCAATTTTTGCATTAATCGGAAATGGAATTTGCCTATATCTCCTCCAAAAGTCAAGAGACAAGGAAGAAGCACATATGAAAGCAAGTCTCATTTTCACCTCAAATGATGTCGTAATTAATTTAGGGGTGATTTTAGCGGGAATACTGGTATATTGGCTAAACTCCAACATGCCTGACCTGATTATCGGTACAATTGTATTCTTTATTGTCTCTAAAGGAGCTTTCAGGATTCTTAGCCTGAGTAAAAACTAAATTCATAATTCTGTTTAGTTGTACTGCAACTTCTGACAACAGGGGGAGCAAGTAAAATGATAAAACCGTTATACTGTTATAGTGTAGCGGTTTTTTTTGTTTCTGAAAAAAATAAAGTAACGTATACTTCTCAAATATAAAAAAATGATACTTTTGCGTTACATTAATAAATCAATCACTATGGACGTTAAACTTATCATACCTATTCTTGGTATAATTACAGGAATTATAATTCCTATTGCTGTATTTATCTGGCTATACTACGATGCCAAAAATCAAAGAGAAGCTGTTGTAGAAATAGCTAAACACTTAAATGATCCAATTAAGTTGGAGGAACTCTTAACCATTTTTGATGAGAGAAAGAAAGAGCCAATTGATTTTAGACGTGGTGGTGTGATTACCATCTTCGTTGGAGCCGGACTCTTCTTCTCTGGTTATTTTATCTTAGGTAGTATCCTAAAGGCAGTAGGAGCCTTAGTTGGTTTAATTGGAGTTGGTACGATGATTGCCGGTTATTTATATCCAAATACTGAGAAAGAAATAACTGACGCTGTAAATCAGTTTGAAAAAAAATAAGAATGGGTAGAAACCATCAGAAGCTCTTAAATAATTTAGAAGAATTACGAAAAGGTGCTGGCTTGACTCAAGAAGAACTTTCCACTAAAGCAGAGGTTTCAAGAAAAAGTATTAATGCTATTGAGAATGGCGTTTATATTCCTTCAACTGTATTATCCCTTAAAATCGCAAAGACATTAAGTTGTAGGGTAGAAGATATCTTTCAACTCCCTTAAATATTGAACCTCGTCCACTATTGGATATAGATGGCTACAACTTTCGTCAATTGGGGGAGCAAGTAAAATGATAAAACCGTTATACTGTTATAGTGTAGCGGTTTTTAATACTCCTTCAAATCATACCCCACAAAACTCCTTTCTAACTTATCACAAACTCTACCAACAGTTCCACTTCCCATAAAAGGGTCTAATATCAATTCAAACTCTTTCGATGTTTGAAGAATGGGTAAGGTTATTATTTTTTCAGGGAAAGGAGCGGGGTGTTCTCCTTCAATATCTAATTTTTGATTTGCTACCGAGGTCCTAACAATATCCTCATTCCAATAATCCCCCATATTCTTTCCTTTGATGTTGGGTAAGTATGGAGATATGGAATTTGAATACTCCCCATTTACACTACGATGTCTTGGTGGAAGAGAAGGTTTAGTTTTATCAGAGAGTTTGGTGAGTGTTGGGTAGTAATCATACTCCATTGATTTGGTAAGATGAAATATAAACTCATAAGAAGGGGTAAGATTAGATTTTGAAGAGGAGGGTTTTGGATTGGTTTTAGACCAGATAATGGTATTCCTCAATATCCAACCTTGTTCTTGAAGTTTAAGAACAACTCTATGAGGTACATTTTGAAGATTTCCATTATAAAAAGTATCTCCTAAGTTTAAAAATAAACTTCCCCTTTCATTTAATACTCTTTTACAATCTCTAAGATGTTCTGTAAGATTAACTACAAACTCTTCAGAAGTTTTCTCATTTCCTAATCCTTCTTCTTCAGAATACTTTCGTTTGTTCCAATAAGGAGGTGAAGTAAAGATAGTTTGAACCTCACCATCATTTAATTCACTCATATCATGGGATGATTTCTTATAAAACCTCCACGATGAACTCTTAGTTGCTTTTGATTTATTGTTGGGTTTGGTTTCTCTACTTTCTTTCTCTTTAAGTTCTCGTTGTATTTGAAGATAAGATTGGTTTACCGTAAGAATTCCTTTGTCTAAGAGTTCAATATGGTCAGGATGGTGTTTATGAATAAAAATCAATCTCTGTAATTGAGAAGAAGAGATTCCCATTTCTTTTGAAACCATATCTCGAGAAGAACTTCTGTTAGATTTAACAGAAGTTAAATCCGTTCTCCTACCTTGTCCTTTTCTATAATACCCATCAAGTATTAGATATTCATTAATAAGTTCCTTAAAACTCTTTATTCTCTGTTTATTGAAGTGGATAAGAAGTAATTCTTCTTCTCCATTCTTAACTTCTTTAACCTCAACCTCAACTTCTTCCCATCCCAATCGTTTTACAGATTCAAATCTTCTATTTCCGCTGATTACTTGATTACGAGAATCAATTATTAGAGGTTGTAATAATCCAACCTCTGAAATGCTTCCCATCAGTTCCTCAATAGAGGATAGGGTATAGATTTCTTTGTTCTTAGGGTGATGTTTGAGTGAGGATACTTTAACCTTCATGGGGTGAAGGTAGCGAAGAATTTTATGGTATGCAAGTAATCAGTGAAAATTTAAATATTAAACTAACCTAGATACTTTTTTCAAGTATATATCTTCAGGAATAAGACCTTTTTCAAACAATGACTTTAATTCTAACAATCGATTTTCAAGGGAATCTTGATTATTGAACTTTTCATCCTTCTTTTGATTTAACTCTAGGGAAAAGAGTTTTCTTCCTTCTTCATCAAGTTCAGATGATGTGGTAGAAAAATATTGGTGGTATACTCTTTCTGTTGAATGACCTGACATTGACATCATGACATGTGTA
The DNA here is from genome assembly GCA_943842245.1 of uncultured Flavobacteriaceae bacterium. Lineage (GTDB taxonomy): Bacteria > Bacteroidota > Bacteroidia > Flavobacteriales > Flavobacteriaceae > MS024-2A. The sequence continues at coordinate 692,246 of CALTAJ010000001.1, read as the reverse complement.
GGTATTTTATTTTCAATTCCTTCTCTTATAAAAGTTCTTCTCATAATATGGGATGATAGTACAGAATGAATCGGAACTCTTGTATCACTTTCATTTATTATTTTTCCTTCTACGTTAAACTTAGGTTTGGAAACTAATCTATTTAGTCCAACTATTTTACCAATTTCCTTTATCTGTTTATTCATCTTTTGGTTTGTGGGTAAGTTTCCAGAAGAAGACCTTGGAAAAATATAATCTGTTCGTTTTTTATTTTTAGAATATTTCTTCCAAATCTCAAAAGTCAATCTGTTAATAGGAACCTTTACTTGTTTTCCAGTTCTACTCTTTTCCATTCTAAAAACAAAATATCCTTTTGATCTATCCTCAGAGAATTGGTAATTATCTAATCTCAAAGAAATAAGATCTCCAAACCTACATCCAACACCACAACCAAAAACTAATATGTCTTTATAAACTTCTAGGTTAGTATAGGTGTTCGTTTTACCATTCTTTAATTCATCGTAAAAAAACTCATTAGAATGTTTTTTATGATTTTTGTTTGAAAAATTAAATTCTTCATATTGATATAGTTGTAAGACTTCTTCTCTTGTTAAATAAACGACTTCCTTTTCAAAATTATGATTGAAAGGTATAACGGATATTTTATGATTAGTATATCCTTGTTTACTACACCAATTAACAAATGAAACAAGTGATTTTAATCGTTTTCTTATTGTAGTGGGTTGATCTCCTTTTTCAGAGTAATATTTCAAAAATGATTTTTGATATTCTTCATCTATATTGGAAACTAATACATTGTAATTCAATGTTTTATTATAATATTGAGTGAATTCATTAATTCTTTTAATGGAGGTAAAAATACTTTTCTTGTATCCTTTTCTTAGGGTTATTTCATTTTCTATGTAATCACAATATTCATTGAGCAAGAAAATCAAGTCTAGATTCTCAAAAGTTTTTTTGACTTCTTCCTTTTTAAAATTCTTAAGATTGTTTTTAACTAATTCAACAACAGGTATTTGACCATTTAATTTGATTCTATCAATTATCTGATTTACTTCACTTAATTTTTGTTTTAAGAGAATGTTTTTTGAAATATGATTTTGATCAGTTTTTAATACTGGATCAGATTTTCTTCCTTGTTTCCAATTTTTATCCCAATCTTTAAATAAAACTGTAACATCAGAAGGGATTCGTAATTTCTTCCCTTTAAAATAATAATTCAGATATATAGTAATTTTATCTGAAGGTTTATAATCCGTTTTTTTCTTAGTTAAATTGGGTGAAATATAAACACTCATAGTGTCTTAAAAGTACTAAAAAATCTCCATATTTGGAACAAGATTTGGAACAAATTAGAACCTTTAAAAAACAAAACCCTGTAAATCAGTGACTTACAGGGTTAAAATGTGGTACCTCCAGGAATCGAACCAGGGACACAAGGATTTTCAGTCCTTTGCTCTACCAACTGAGCTAAGGTACCCCGCTTTAAAGCAATTGCAAATATAACGGCCTTTTGAGATCTCACAAAAACATTTCACTTAATTTCTTTGTAATTTTGCTAATTGAATTAAAAAGAATGAATTTAATCATTGATCTAGGAAATACCCAAATCAAATACTTTGTTTTTGAAAACGATACAGTAAAGGGTTATTATGCTGTATTAATTGATACATGGAAAAATACTTTAAAAAAAATCAAAAATAAATATCCATCAATAAAAAATTGTATTATTTCTGATGTAAACGGAACCATAACAAAAGATTTGAAAAAAGCCCTGGCACCCTTACCAATCATATTATGTTCATCAGCCCTTAAACTACCTTTTAATTCGAGGTATAAGCCAAGTAATCAACTTGGATCTGACCGAATTGCTTTATTAACTGCTTCTGCAATGGAATATCCTAATCAAAATATTTTAGTCATAGATTTAGGAAGCTGTATTACTTACGATATTTTAGATCGAGAGGGATTACATCATGGTGGGGTAATTAGCCCAGGATATAAGATGCGTTATAAAGCCATGCATAATTTTTCAGGGCGATTACCCTTTTTAGAGCCCAAAGACAAAACAACTTCGTTAGGAACTAATACACAAAGTGCCATGCATGTTGGAGTTTCACAAGGCATTAAAAATGAAATAATGGTTTCAATAGCAAAATTCGAAGAGGATTTCGATTATTTAACTGTTATTTTGGCAGGGGGAGATGCAGAAAGGTTGCCTAAACCATTTAAAAATGGCATCTTTGCGCATCAAAATTTTTTAGCTAATGGATTAAATTATTTATTAGTTAGTAATATAGATTAATGACTCGAATACTTGCTTTTCTAATTTTGTTTTTATTTAATGTGCTGATATATGCACAAAACACTTCTGCATCTCCATATTCAGCCTCAGGATTAGGAGAGAGAAGCTTTAGCGGAACCCAAGCTTCAAGACATATGGGAGGACTAGATGTTTTTACAGATTCTATTCATGCTAACTTAAATAATCCTGCTGGTTATGGATTTTTAAAAGCCACTACTTATTCAATTGGGATTAATTATACGAATATTAATTTGGCTTCTTTATCAGAGTCACGAAATTCAGACATTGCCTCTATAGATTACATTGCTGTAAGTATTCCAGCTGGAAAGTTTAGTTTTGGTTTTGGCTTACTTCCGTTCACTTCGGTAGGTTATAGAGTTGAAGGCAATGACGATACATCACAATTACAAATTTTTAATAGATATGAGGGTAATGGAGGTTTAAACCAAGCCTATTTTTCTTTAGGACTGCCTTTAACTTCATATTTTGCAATTGGATCAACTTTAAATTATAATTTTGGAAACCTTTTCTACCGTACCGGTCAATTTATAGAGGGAATAGATAATGGAACTTTTTTATCAAACGAATCAAGTGTTTCTGGATTCAGTTTTCAGTTTTCTGCTCAAGCAAAAATTCCCATACAAAAAAAATATACATTTCAAGCAATGTACTCATTTCAACCAATAGGAAGATTAGATTCTAGAAATAGTCGTGTTTTTTCTACTCAGTCATTGTCAACAGAAATATTAACTGATTTTGTTCAAATTGATTTAACTTCATCTGGTATTGAAAACACAAATCCAAACCTTTCTTCAATGTCACGAATTGGTGTTGGTTATGGTAAAAATAAAAAATGGTTTTTAGGCGTTCAGTATAATCTTATAAAATCATCTAACTTTAGCAATAAATTTTTTGAAAGAAAAAATATTTCTTATCAAGATGCAAAAAAATGGATTATTGGAGGATATTTTATTCCAAACTATGCTTCATTCACTAATTTTTGGAGTAAAGTTGTTTATAGATTTGGATTTCGAAATGAACAAATGAGTACACTGTTTAATAACATTCCATTAACTGAAATGGGAATATCTTTTGGCCTTGGTTTGCCGTTGGGCGGTTTGTCAAACGTAAATGTCGGTTTAGAAATTAGTCAAAGAGGGCAAAAAGATTTAGGCCTAATTCAAGAGTCTATTATTTCTTTTAGAGTTGGAATGTCACTTAACGACATTTGGTTTGTTAAAAGAAAGTATAATTAAAAAAGAAAAAAAAATGTTTTAGCTATTTTTTTAAATATTTGTTAGAATAAACATATTTTTTAAAAATCATAATATCGAATTTTTTTTCATTTATAAAATTGATCAATAATTAAATTTACACCACAAAAAAATTAATCATGAAAAAACTAATACTTGTTTTCTTTTTAGGAGCCTTGTTTCAGTCACCTATAATAGCTCAAGATGTTAATGCATGCATGCAGGATTTATCAATTTTTGCTGAATACGTAAAAGTCAAAAATTACGCCTCTGCAATGGAACCCTGGATTAAGGTTAGAGAAAATTGTCCAGACATCAATGTCGCTATTTATACTTACGGAGAAAGAATTATCAAAGACAAAATAAAAAATGGTTCCTCAGAAGAGATTGAAGTTTCAAAAAAAGAATTAATTCAGCTTTATAATGAATGGGTTCAGTATTTTCCTAAAAACAAGAATAAAAGTACCGTTGGAGATGTTATTGGAAAGAAAGCGCAAGCATTACTCGATTATAAAATGGCAGACCTAAAAGAGATTTATACTGTTTTTGATGAGGCTTTTACGAAAGATCCAAAGAGTTTTACTAATCCGAAGTTTCTTTACAACTATTTTAAAACCCTATACGATCGTTACAAGAATGGAGATTCAGAAGTTAGCATGGAAATGTTGATTAATAAGTATGAAGAAGTATCTGAAAAGTTTGATATTGAAACGATTGAGTTGGCTAAGAAATTAGATTTAATAATTAAAAAAGAGGATTTGGGGAATCCACTTACAAGCAGAGAACAAAGGCGAAAGAGAATTTATAATATTAACTCTAAGGCGATAGGGACTTTTCTATCTAATTTAGATGCTATTATTGCTAAAGAGGCAACCTGTGAAAATTTAATTCCTTTATATAAAAGAAATTTTGGAGAATTTAAATCAGATGCTATCTGGTTAAAAAGAGCTGCAAGTAGAATGGACAGTAAAGAATGTTCAGATGACCCTTTCTTTGTAACACTTGTTGAGGCCCTTCACACTCTTGACCCCTCAGCAGACTCAGCATATTATTTAGGTTTACTTAATGATAAAAGCGGCAATGCAGATGAAGCACTTCGATATTATGAAGAGTCTATAACTTTAGAAACAGATAAATATAAAAAAGCAAAAATTCTTTTAAAGATCTCTAACAAGTTTAAGACAGCAGGAAGGAAATCTAAAGCGAGAAGTTATGCTAATAAAGCTCTAAGTTTTCAACCTTCTATGGGTCGAGCTTATTTATTAATAGCAAATATGTATGCTGAGAGTGCTAATGATTGCGGAGATACTCAATTTAATAAAAGAGCAGTTTATTGGCTGGCTGCTGATCTTGCTAGAAAAGCTGGTCGAGTAGATAACTCATTATCTAAGATTTCAAAAAGAACAGCTGAAAGCTATATAGGGAGAGCACCAAGCAAAACAGATATTTTTACAGAAGGGAATGAAGGCTCAGTGATCAAATTTAATTGTTGGATCAACAGAAGCGTTTCAGTTCCAAAACTATAAATGAAATTCATTTTTTTTAAAATATTAAAAAGGGTTGTGGTTTTCACTGCACCCTTTTTTATTTCTTGTGAAGACAATACATATGCCTTAAAGGAAATTAATTTAGATCGACAAGATCCTCTAGGAACGGCAAAGAATATTAGAATGGTATACACCGATTCTATAAAAATCCAAGCTATTCTAACCGCTCCTATTCATATAGATTATACTAATTTAGATTTTAAATATGCCGAATTTCCAAAGGGGCTTAAAGTCATATTTTTTGATGATGCTGGAAACGAAAATGAAGTTTTAGCAAATTATGGTCTTTTATATAATGATACTAAACTTATAGATTTAAAAGGGAATGTTCGATTAATCTCTTATGATGGTTCTGTTCTAACTACTAATCAACTTTTTTGGGATGCAGAAAATGAATGGTTATTTACAGAACAAGAATTTACATTTCAGGATAAGGACTTTAATTTCGATGCACTTCGATTGGATACCAATAAAGATTTCACTAAATTCCAAACAGGAAACTTAATTGGTACCATTTCGGTTTCTGAATCTAATGACAGTTTAGTGAATAAATAAAACTCACTTAATTAGAAGATGAAAAGCTATAAAATCTCGGAAGTATTATATTATGTAATTTCAGTTATTTCTGTTTACAAGACGGTTACTTTGTGGGATGAACAACAGACACGTGCTTTTTACTTTCTTGGTTTTGCAGTTCTATCAATATTTATGGCACTTTTTAGGCGTCACTACAGAAAAAAATTTAATCAACGAGATAAATCTTCTCAATGATATATTCAGACATAGTAATCATTGTTTGTTTATTACTCTCTGCTTTTTTTTCAGGAATGGAAATTGCTTTTGTTTCGTCAAATAGAATTTATCTCGAAATTGAAAAACTCCAAGGAAGTTTTACTTCTAAGGTGTTAAAGAGTATTACTCAAAAACCATCGCGATTTATTGCAAGTATGCTTTTTGGAAATAATATAGCATTAGTTATATATGGGATATTTGTTGGAGATCGAATTTTACAACTTTTCTTCTCGGAAAGTATTTTATCTGGTGAGGTAAGTTTAATTGTAGTATTTTACCAAACTCTTATTTCGACAGCAATTATTTTACTTACTGCTGAATTTTTACCAAAAGTTTTTTTTCAACTTTATGCGAATATTGCAATAAAAATTTTTGCGATACCTGTTGCTTTTTTCTACTATGCTTTTTACCCACTTACATTTTTAATTATACAATTTACTGATGTAGTTCTTAAAAGATTTTTTAAAACTAATTCTGATCAAGTCCAGCTTTCTTTTTCTAAAGTGGAATTAGGGAATTATATTGAAGAACAATTGGAATCTAGTTTTGACAAAGAAAACCTTGACTCCGAAATACAGATTTTTCAAAATGCGCTTGACTTTTCAGAAGTAAAAACAAAAGAAGCAATGGTTCCAAGAGCTGAAGTCGTTGCCGTAGATCAAGATACACCTATAGAAGAAATAAAAGCACTATTTATTTCTACAGGATTTTCTAAAATTCCTGTTTTTAAGCAAACAATAGATCAAATTTTAGGATATGTACATGTCTTTGATATGATGAAAAATCCTAAAGAATTAAGAAACATTATTCTCCCATTGACATATGTACCTGAAACTATGCTAATAAATGATGTTTTAAAATTATTGACACGCCAACATAAAAGTATTTCTGTTGTTATTGATGAATATGGTGGAATATCTGGAATAGTTACAGTGGAGGATATTGTTGAAGAACTTTTTGGAGAGATTGAAGATGAATATGACACTATAGATCACATCGAAAAACGTTTAGATGAAACTACTTTTGATTTTTCTGCTCGCTTAGAAGTAGACTATCTAAATCATAAGTATAATTTGTCTCTCCCAGAGAGTGAATTTTATGAAACTTTAGGAGGATTGATTGCATATAACATGGGTGAAATACCCAAGCAAGATGATGAAATTCAAGTTCCACCATATATATTAAGAATAAAAAAAGTATCAGCTACAAAAATTGAGCAAATCATTCTTAGTCAATCTGACGAGAATTAAATTTATATTAATTCTTCTAACTCTATTACTTTTAAGAGAGGTCCTTTCTTTATTCAAATGAATAGCTTAATTTCGCAAACTATTAATTATAGCAATTATGGCAATTTTAGGAAAAATAAGACAACGCTCCATCTTTTTAATTCTTGTAATTGGGATGGCACTTTTCGCTTTTGTAATTTCAGGGGTATTCGATGGAAATTCCATGAATTCAGGCCCTAGCGATCCTATTGCAGTTATTAATGATGAAGAAGTTGGAGTAGATTTTTTTCGTCAAATGGTAGATCAAACTCAAAGGACATACAACTATTCTACTCTAAAATCTGTTAATCTGGTATGGAATCAAGCTTTGAGAAATACAATTTTTGACCAACAATTTGAAAAATTGGGAATTGATGCAGGCAAAGATCAATTAGAACAAATAATATCATCTGACGATAGTGTTATTAATAATCCGAGTTTTCAAAACGAAGCTGGTTTTTTTGACTTTGGGATATTTACCAATTATATCTCTCAAATGAAGATTGAAAACCCTTCCGCATACGAAAACTGGAAGTTTCAAGAAAAAAGTATAATAGGCGTAGCAAAACAACGAATATATCTCGATTTAATCAAAGCTAGTAACGTAATGACTGAATCAGAAGCTAAAGAGAATTACCATTTTGAAAATGATAATGTTAACATAGATTATATTCAAATTCCATTTGAATTTATATCTGACAGCCTTATCGAAATTACAGATGCAGAGATAAAAAGCTATATTAAAAATAATGAAGCAGAATATAAGATAGATGAGAGTAGGAATATCCAATATGTAGCGTTTAATGAAACTCCTACTGAAGACGATCTTGCAGCAATTCGTTTACGTCTAGAAGGGTTAAAGTCACAAAGAATTGCTTATAACAATGTTTCAAAGCTTACTGATACCCTCGAAGGTTTCAAAGAAACGAAAACTGTAGCAGATTTTGTAGATCAATATTCTGAAGTTTCATTCGATTCTGTTTACAAGCCACGCGGCACGTATAACAATGAATATGCAGATATTTTATTTGGGCTAGACGAGGGAGAGGTTTTTGGGCCTTATCAAGACGGAAATACTTTCAAAATTTCAAGACTTATAAAACGTAAAAAAAATGCATCATTGCGTGCAAGTCATATCCTTATAGCATATGAAGGGTCCACTCGTTCCCCATCTGGCATATCCCTTACAAAAGAAAAAGCAAAGCTTAAGGCAAACCGAGTATTTCGTTTAGCTAGAAGAGCTTCTTCTAATTTTGAGGCATTAGCTCGAGAAAACTCTGATGGTCCAACAAAAAATCGTGGGGGTGATTTAGGATTTTTCCAAGAAGGTGATATGGCTGTAGAATTCTTCAATTTTGTAAATAAAAATAGAGTTGGGAAAGTAGGCCTTGTTGAAACTGAATTTGGATTTCATGTCATTAAAGTAACCGATAAAGACGATTTAGCATTAATTGCTGATATAGTTGCTGAAGCAATACCCTCTGATAAAACATCCAATGAAGTTTTTAGAAAAGCCACACAATTTGAAATGGATACAAGAGAAAAAAAAGAATTTAATATCATCGCTAAGCAAAACGGCTATGAAGTTCGTCCTGTTAAACAAATTACAAGTTTAGAAGAAAATCTTCCTGGTCTCACTCAACAAAGAAACATAGTTAGATGGGTTTTTGAAGAAAGTACTAAAACTGGTGATATTCGTCGTTTTTCGCTAAGTAAAGGAGGGTATGTTATAGTTCAACTAACAGACAATTTAAAAGAAGGCTTAGCAACTATTGAACAGGTAGGAGACGAAGTTCGTGATATTATTAGTAGAGATAAAAAAGGGACTCTCATCCGAAATCAATTTGCAAATAAACTTACCCTAAAAGATTTGGCTGAACATGAAAAATTATCAATTGAAACAGCATCAGCAGTAAATCAAAAAAACCCCACTATTGCTGGAGCAGGAAATGAACCTTCAGTCTTAGGAGTTGCATTTTCTTTAAATCCTGGTCAGGAATCTGGATTAATAAAGGGACAAAAAGGAGTTTATAAATTATTACTGAAACAAAAGAATATTGTTGATGATTTGGAAGACTACAGTACTTATGCTGAAAAAATTCGACAAGACACAAGTACTAAAATGATGGAAAGTGTTTACCTAGCTCTTGAATCTGTTTCTGAAATTCATGATAATAGATCTTTGTATTACTAATTTAAAACCTTAAATAATTTTTAAAAGTCAGTATTTAAATTTTTGATAACGAATCATTCTCAAAAGATTTATAAAGAGTATTTAGATAACCAAACCCATTTTCTTCCAAGGAATTATTGTAGTATAACCCATCTCTTTAAAATATTTTACCGTATCTCCAGATTTTGTAACTAAAATAAAATCACCTCCCCAGGCTCCTAAGCTTTTAATACTTCCAGAAAAATTAGAAAATAATACATCTTTTATAGGTTTTCGATTGATTAAATCTCCTATTATCGTTTCGTGATCATCTATTGCTTTTTCAAATTCATTAAAATCAACTGTTGATGATATCACCTCAGTAAGATTATTCAATTTTTTTATTATGTATTTATTCACTTTTTTTAAATCAAAATCTTTCACAGCTTGTTGGCTGTTTTGTTTTTGATTTAAATAGACAAAATATAATTTTTCAAAAAAAATAGGTGAAAAAGTGACAGGCTCTATTATTGGTTTATTTTGTTTTTTTGAATAGAAAATGGGCCCCTCAGAGAGTCCACATGCAACATCATATCCACTCCCTCCAAAACTGAAATCTAATAAGTGGTAAGGATTTATTTTTGCCCAAGATGCAATATTTGCGATTAACGAAGAAGAACTCCCAAGCCCCCAATGGCGATCAAATTCTAAAAAAGTTTCTATCTTACCTCCTTCAGATAAAAAAAAAGGATTTTGTTTTGTAGAAAAAATTAAAATTTTTTGAAGACGCTCAGCAGTTTTTTTATCAGAAGTTTTAGTAATCATAAGAGATGGTAATTGGAAATTAACTTCAAACCATTTTTTCCCATAACAATCAAAACTATTCCAAGAAAGTTCTTTAGATCCTCCTTCTAAATGAAAGTTTAATAACTGCCCTTTTTTGCATGGAATTGCTAGGGCTTTTGCTCCAGCAAGGACAGCATATTCAGCTGTAATTAATAGTTTTCCATGGCTATAAAAAGAAAACATTTAAAGTTTATTTTTTTTTAAAAAATTATGTACTGCCTGAACAGAGACCTGTTCAGTTTTAAAATAGTTTATTGCTGCTATTTTTTGAGTATCATTTGCATTCAACTGATTGAGGATATTAAGTAAATGCATTTTCATATGTCCTTTTTGAATTCCTGTTGTAATTAAAGATCTTAATGCTGAGAAATTTTGAGCTAAACCAGCAACAGCAATAATTTCCATTAATTTTTCAGAGGAAGGGTTTCCTAGAAGTTCCATACACCAATTTACCATAGGATGAAGCTTAGTTAGCCCTCCGACAGTTCCAAGTGCAAGAGGTATTGAAAGTTCCATAACAAATTTATCATCTTTTATGTATGCGTCGCTAAGAGAACGATATTGACCTGAGCTTGCAGCATAAGCATGTACTCCAGCTTCTATAGCTCTAAAATCATTACCTGTAGCAATAACAAGCGAATCTACACCATTCATAATTCCTTTGTTGTGAGTTACTGCTCGATATGGATCGTATTTAGCTATAGCAACTGCCTGTATCATACGTTTTGTAAAAGTTTCAAGATTTAAATTATGATTATCAAGATTAAATTCTTTTATAGGACAGCTAACTTCTGCATGAACTAAACATTCAGGTACATAATTTGATAGAATACTCATTAAAACATCAATAGGCTTATTATTCTCATTAGAAAGTTGATCTTTACTTGCAAATTGAATTAGAGATTTAGCTAAATGTTCTAAACAAGAATTGATAAAATTAGCACCCATTGCATCTCCTGTTTTAAATCTCAAGTGTAATTGATAATAATTTTCTAAAATATCACATTTATCTATTAGATCAAGAGACATAACCCCCCCTCCCCTAGCTTCCATATTTTTTGTTAAAGGGACTAAAGTTTTGAGTAAATCTGATTTTCTGTTTTTAAAAAAAGCTGATAATTCTTTTGGATTTCCTTCATAAAAGAAATGAATTTGCCCAACTTTTAATGAATTTATTACTTTAGTTTTAAATCCCCCTCGTTTACTCCAAAACTTTGCAGCATTTGCTGCTGCTGCGACTACAGAACTTTCTTCAATTACCATAGGTAAGGTATAAATGTCCCCGTTGATTAAAAAATTAGGAGCTACACCTAATGGTAAATAAAAGTTTGAAAGAGTATTTTCTATAAACTCTTCATGTCGAGCTTGAAGTTTCGAATCTAAACTCCAATAAGATTCAAGTTGTTTTTTTGCTTGTTTAGCATTTTTAAAATGAGTTTTAGTGATCCAGTCTATTTTTTCCGATTTAGTAAATTTGGAAAAGCCTTCGATCTTTTTACTCATGTTTATTTTTTTATAAAGATAAAGAATTTGAATCCCATTAAAATTATGGTTGGAGCATTTTTCCTAAATTGTCTCACATAAAAAATAATATAAAAAATTATGATTCTTTATCTTCGTATATCTTCTTTTTGTTTCATTTTACTTTTCTTTAATTTGATAGGCGCCCAAGATTTATCGCTTGATTTAGGTGAGTTGATTGAAGGCAAATATGATCCAAACCGACTTGAAGCCATCCGATCAATGAGAAATGGTGAATATTATACAGTTTTAGAAGAAGATAAAACCTTAAATACCAATTCATTAGTTTCCTATGCATATTCAAATACCTTAGAGCGAAAAGTTATAATAGATTCAAATAGATTTCCTGAGAAAAATAAATTTTCAGGTTATATTTTTTCAAATGATGAACAAAAAATCCTATTGGAAACCTTGATTGATAATATTTATAGGAGATCGAAACAAGCTATTTATTGGATTTATGATATTAAAACTAATTCTCTAGAGAAGCTTCTTGATCAAAAAGTTCAAGAACCACTTTTTTCTCCAGATGGGTTAAAAGTAGCCTATGTTTATAGAAGAAATCTCTTCATCAAAAATTTAGAGCTTGATATTGTTAAACAAATAACATATGATGGCGACTATCAAACCATAAATGGTATAACGGATTGGGTTTATGAAGAGGAATTTGGTTTTGTTCGCGCTTTTGATTGGAGTCAAGATTCAAATCAGATTGTTTATATGCGTTTTGATGAATCCAATGTTCCTATTTTTTCTATGGATGTATACGGCAATCAAACTTATCCTTTTCCATATATGTTTCGCTACCCCAAAGCGGGTGAAGAAAATTCTAAAATAGAACTCATTATTTATAACACCTCCTCTCAAACTAAAGAAACTATTGATTTTGAAAATGAAACCCCATATTACATTCCAAGAATTCAATTTATTGGTGGAAGACATAGTTTGATTATTCAAACTCTAAATCGACATCAAAATAAATTAAAATTGTGGCGGTGGAATACTAAAAAAAAGAATCTTCAACTACTATTAACTGAGATAGATGAAGCTTATGTAAGTATTAATGATGATTTGAAATTTATTGAAGATGATCGATTTTTATGGACCAGTGAAAAAGATGGCTATAAACATATATATCACTTTGATAAAGATGGAAAACTTATCAATCAAGTCACCCAAGGAGATTGGGAGGTAACAACTATTTATAATTATAATCCTAAAAGTAAGGAGATTTATTTTCAATCTGTTGAAGGAAGCAGTATTGAAAGAGGAATTTACGCAATTGATATTTCAGGTAGAGGTAAGCGTAAACTCCAGCCAACCCGTGGTTTTAATGGTGCTACTTTTAGCACTAATAACAGTTACTATATTCATTCTTACTCTGATGAATTAACCCCTCCAATTTATACACTATATGAAACAAGAAAAAATAGGCCAATTCGTCAATTAATGAATAACAAATCATTAATTGAAAAACTTGAATCTTATAATTTTTCAGAAAAAGAATTTTCAACAATTCAAATTAATGGATCAGAACTTAACATGTGGATGATTAAACCTGCTGATTTTGATGCTAATAAAAAATATCCGCTATTAATGTTTCAATATTCAGGCCCAGGTTCACAACAAGTTTCAAATAGATGGGGTGACTCGAGGACGCTGTGGCATAAAGATCTTGCAAACCAGGGTTTTATTATTGCTTGTGTAGACGGAACGGGCACAGGATTTAAAGGTTCAAAATTTAAGAAATCCACCTATCTAAATTTAGTGAAATATGAATCTTTAGATCAGATAGCTGCAGCTAAAACTTTGGGAGAATTACCTTATGTGGATCATAATAGAATCGGTATTTGGGGATGGAGTTTTGGAGGGCATATGGCAACTCATTGTTTGCTTACAGGGAATGATATTTTTTCTTTTGCTATTGCAGTTGCTCCGGTAACCAATTGGCGTTTCTACGATACTATATATACTGAGCGTTTTATGAGAACTCCTCAAGAAAATCCAGAAGGCTATGATTTAAATTCTCCAATAAATTATGCAGATCAACTAAAAGGAGACTTTTTGATTATACATGGTTCTGGGGATGATAATGTTCACGTTCAAAATACTATGCGGATGGTTGAGGCATTAATCCAGGCCGACAAACAATTTGAATGGATGATCTACCCTGATAAAAATCATGGTATATCTGGTGGAAATACCCGAAAACATTTATACACCAAAATGACTAACTTTATATTTAAAAATTTATAGCAAACTTAATTTTATGGGACTAAAAGATAAATGTTTAAAAATTTTAAGTATGAAGTTTTACTTTTTAATTATTCTAATCTTGATTTTTAATTCTAATAGTATTTTTGCTCAAGAAATCAAGTGGATGTCAATGGGCGAAGCTCAAGAAGCTCAAAAAAACATACCCAAGAAAATTTTTATGGATGTCTATACAGAATGGTGTGGACCATGTAAATTATTAGATAAAAATACTTTCCAAAATCCTGATGTTTCTCGCTATATAATTGAAAATTATTATGCAGTTAAGTTTAACGCCGAAGGGATAGAGGAAATTAAATATTATGACCAGATTTTTACCAATCCCAACTATGATCCCAATAGAAAAGGGAGAAATGCAACCCACCAGTTTACACAATTCCTAGGTGTAAAAGGATATCCAACAATGGTTTTTTTTAGTGAAAATGGGGATCCAATAATGCCCTTAGTTGGGTATCAAAAGCCTAAACAAATAGAACTTTTTTTAAAAATGATAAAACAAGGGGATTATCAGGTGTTTTCTAAGCCAGAAGATTTTGAAAACTATAAAAAGAATTTTGTTCCTCGTTTCAGAGGTTAGTTATAAATATTTTTATATGTTACTTAATAGCATCAAAAATTAATTCTGCAGTTTTTTTACTTGCCCCCTTACCACCAATTTTACTTCTTAATAGATGATAGTCTTCATTTACTTTTTTAAGAGAATTTTTTTTCAAAAGTATTTCTAAATGATACACCAATTTTTCAAAGCTACAGTCATTTTGAATAAGTTCAACTAAAGCCCCTTTTTCAAGAATTAAATTTACTAAAGAAATATATTTAAGTTTAATTATCTTTTTCCCAATCCAATAAGTTATTGGGGTGGTTTTATAACAAACTAGCTGAGGCACATTAAATAGTGCAGTTTCCAGAGTAGCTGTACCACTTGTAACCAAGGCTGCACAACTATTTTGCAAAAGCTGGTGCGTGTTTTTATAAACAATATTTAAGGAAGAAAATTTGATAAAAGGGTTGTAATATTTAGGATTAATTCCAGGGGCTCCAGCAATTACAAATTGGAACTTCTTAAAGTGATTAGAAATTTGAATAAAAAGAGGGAGCATTTTTTTAATCTCTTGAAGTCTACTTCCTGGAAGTAAAGCAATTATAGGTTTTTCTGGATTTAAATTATATGTTTTATGAAATTTAGAATCCTTTAAATATTTAGATAATTCATCCATTAAAGGGTGTCCTACATAGTGAACTGGGAATTGATGTCTTTGTTCAAAATAGTTTTTTTCAAAGGGAAGAATTACATATAGGGCATCCAAAATTAGTTTCATTTGTTTTACTCGACTTTCCTTCCAAGCCCATATCTGAGGACTTATGTAATAATGATTTTTAAAACCTTTAGTTTTTGCCCACTTTGCAATTCTGAGATTAAAACCAGGGTAATCAACATAAATGATCACATCTGGAACATATTTTAAGATATCTTTTTTACACAAAGAAATATTTCTTAAAATAGCAGGTAGATGAGATATTACCTCCCAAAAACCCATAAATGCTAATTTCTTGTAGTGTTTTACCAAGACTGTTCCTTCTTTTGCCATCAAATCACCACCCCAACCCCTAAATTGAGCCTTGGAATCTAATTTTTTCAAAGCTTTAATTAGAAGGGAGCAATGAAGGTCACCTGAGGCCTCACCAGAAATAAGATAATACTTCACAGGGTTTGTTTTTAATTATTTAGTTTTAAAAAAGCTACAAGTAAAACTAATACCAACGAAATGGCCACAAGTCCAGCTGCAAAAGCAAACTTATTTTTCTGAAGTGCTATAAAAAAAACTGGCAGATTTATTAAAGCAGATATAGAGATCAAGCCGCCAAGTTTATTTTGATAATAAAGACTTGATAAACTGTCTTCTATAGATTTATTTGAAAGAAAAAAAAGGAGTATTAATACTCCAAAACCAGTCCAAAGCACACCAGTTAAGATTCCCCAAAAAAAATATTTATCTTTTATAAATCCCATGTATTTAGTTCTTGAATAGTGTGATGGGCTGTCAAATCAAATTGTGTTGGAACTATAGAAATGTAGCCTTGACTTAAGGCCCATTCATCAGTATCCTCTCCTTTATCTTCATTAATAAAAGTTCCAGTTAACCAGAAGTATTCTTTTCCCATTGGGTTGGTTCGTTTGTCAAATTCTTCTACCCAGTTCGCTTTTGCTTGTCTACAAATCTTAATACCTTTTATTTCCTTTAGCTTAAGTTTTGGGAAATTAACATTAAGAACTACACCTTTTGGGATGCCATTTTTTAATGCTTTAATTGTAATTTCATGAATGAAACTTTTCAAGGGTTTGAAATCCGCATTCCAGCTAAAATCTAAAAGTGAAAAACCAATTGCAGGAATACCCTCTATACCCGCTTCGATAGCAGCGCTCATGGTTCCTGAATAGATCACATTTACAGAAGAGTTAGAGCCATGATTTATACCAGAAACACAAAGATCAGGTTTACGGTCTAAAAGTTCATTTACAGCAAGCTTGACACAATCTGCAGGGGTCCCCGAGCAACTATATTCTAATTGAGGGCCATCTGTTAAATTCATTTTTTGGCAATGTAATGTAGAATTTATTGTAATAGCATGACCCATTGCTGATTGAGGAGAGTCTGGAGCAACAACAACTACTTTTCCAATTTCATTCATTATTGTAATTAATGTTCTCAGTCCTGGTGCAGTAATTCCATCGTCGTTTACAACTAATATTAGCGGTTTTTTCTTCATGGGTTTTAGTTATGTGCTAAAGTAAGAAATCTTTATGCGCTTTCTTTTAAAACAATATTAACAAAACTGTTTTAGAATATGCTTATATTTAAAGGCTATAAATTTGAGAAATAAACATACCCTAATGCGCAAATATTTTTGGATCTTATCATTTATTTTGATTAGCGGATTTGTATTTGGATATACCCTAAAAAATCAAGACCCTAATAAAGACAAACTTTTATTAGAAATCATTTCTTATGTTTTGGATCGTGGACATTATGACCCAAAAGATTTTAATGATAAATTTTCTGAAAATGTTTTTATGAATTATTTAGAAAATCTTGATGGGCAACATCGATTTTTCCTTAACTCTGATATTAAAAGCTTTGAAACTTATCGTTTTAAAATTGATGATGAATTAAAAAACACTGAAATAAACTTCTTCACCGTAACTTTTACCAAGCTTATGCAACGCATGAAACAGGTTGAGGGATTTTATAAAGAATTATTAGACCAATCTTTTGATTTTTCTATTAAGGACGAAATTAATTTGGATTATAAAAAAGCACCATACACTAACAATATTTTGGAACTAAAATCTATTTGGAGAAAGCGCTTTAAGCTAAGTGCTTTAGAAACTTTTACAACCAAAAAAGATGAAGAATTTCAAAAGAAAAAACAAGATGAAGTCTACGAAATGCAATCAGATATTGAGCTAGAAAAAAATGCTCGTAAAGATATTCTAGAAAACATGAGTTATTTCTTTGAAAATTATAATGACATCAAGCGAAAGGATTGGTTTTCTATTTATGTTAATTCTATTGTAGTTCAGTTTGATCCTCACACCTATTACTTCGCACCAAGAGACAAAGACCGCTTTGATATGTCAATTTCTGGAAAGTTTGAAGGAATTGGTGCACGATTAAGTAAACGAAATCAGCAAGTCAAAATAGTCGAGGTTATTTCTGGTGGTCCAGTTTGGAGAGAAAACCTTTTAGAAGTAGGAGATGCTATTTTGAAAGTTAGGCAAGCAGATGAAGAAGAAGCTATAGATATTTCAGGAATGGTACTTGACGATGCGGTAAAACTTATTAAAGGACCTAAAGGCTCACAAGTATTTTTGACTATCAAACGAGTAGAAGGGAATATAGAAGAAGTTGGTATTACACGTGATGTAGTAGAGCTAGAGGAAACTTATGTTAAGTCAACGCTCATAAAAGACGAAACTGGAGATTACGGTTTAATAGAGTTGCCAAAATTTTATATCAATTTTGAAGATTATAACAAAAGAAATGCGGCTACTGATGTTAAAAAAGAATTAGAACAACTAAAACAGAAAAATGTTAAGGGAGTTATACTTGACTTGAGGAATAACGGAGGTGGATCTTTAAAAACAGTTGTTGACATGACCGGTTATTTTATAAAAGACGGTCCCGTAGTTCAGGTAAAAAGCACAGGAGGGAAAAAAGAAGTATTAAAAGACACCGATTCCTCTGTTGTTTGGGATGGACCTGTTGTGGTTTTGGTAAATGAGTTTTCCGCTTCTGCCTCAGAAATTATTGCAGCAGCTCTTCAAG
This sequence comes from uncultured Flavobacteriaceae bacterium, assembly GCA_943842245.1. Lineage (GTDB taxonomy): Bacteria > Bacteroidota > Bacteroidia > Flavobacteriales > Flavobacteriaceae > MS024-2A. The sequence continues at coordinate 673,960 of CALTAJ010000001.1, read as the reverse complement.
ATTACAAAAGAGCAATTGTCTTGGGAAGTAAACAGACATTTGGTAAAGGGACTGTCCAAAACATTGTAGATCTCAACCGTATGATTTCTGGAAGCACTTATGGTGATTTAGGAGCTCTAAAAGTTACCACAGACAAATTTTATCGTGTTAATGGACAATCTACTCAATTAGAAGGTGTCAAAAGTGATGTTGTTTTTCCAGACCGATATGCTTACGTTGAGATGGGTGAGAAAGATCAAGATAATCCCTTAGAATGGGATAGTATATCCCCAACTTTTTACAAACCCTCATCATCATTATCTAACTTCGATTATGCAGTTAATCGAAGTAAAAAGCGCCTTCAAGAAAATCCAATAGTTCAATTAATTCATGAGCAAGCACTTTGGGTAAAACAACAACAAAATGATTTTAGTTATTCTTTAGATTACGACTCATTTAAGTCAGAGCGAGATAATAAAAAAGAATATGCTAAGCGGTTCGATAAATTATCAGAATTTAAATCATCATATAGATTTCAGTGGCTACCTGAAGCTGGAGCTAAGAATCCACCCAATGAAGAAACTATCAAAAAGCGTGAACGTGCTCAAGAGTATTTACAAAAAGATATTTATATATCAGAAGCTGTTCAAATTCTTAAAGATCTATCTTCACCAATAAAGTCAGAACAACCCATAGCCCAAATCAAAAAAGAATAGATTCAATTGGAGCTAAAGCGTACTTTTAAGCGATTAAAAAAGGACGTTTGGGCTATGTCCAGCGCTTTGTTTATTATAGGAATTAGCTTAATAGCAATTTTTGCTTATCCTCTTTCTTCGGATAAAACCCAATTTGCAAATCAAATGCATCTTTCTATTCACTCTCAACTTCCAGGGTTTTCTTGTAAAGTCTTAATTATTCCTGGCCTTAAGTCTTATGACAATAGAAGTTTTTTTTTTGGAGATCGAAATATTAGTGAAGAAATTCCAATAAAAGAAATTCGCTGGCATAATAAAGGTTTAACTTTTAAACGACATGGAAATGCAACAAACTATTTCGAAGAAAAACTGTTTAGTCAGTTTCCTCCAGGTACTACTAGAAAAGAAGTAGAAGCAAAGTATTTAAAAGAAAAGTATTTTATATTAGGGACGGATAAATACGGTAGAGACCTACTAAGTCGTTTAATTATTGGTTCTAGAATCTCAATTTCAATTGGATTTGTAGCCGTAACAATTTCATTACTCATTGGTATTTTTCTGGGGTCTATAGCAGGTTTTTTTGGAGGAAGGATCGATCAATTAATTATGTGGATAATCAATGTAGTATGGTCGATTCCAACACTTTTAATGGTTATAGCAATAACCTTAGCTTTAGGACGTGGTTTTTGGCAGGTTTTTGTTGCAGTCGGACTTACTATGTGGGTCGAAGTTGCTAGGTTAGTTCGTGGTTTAGTAAAATCTACAAAAGAAGAATTATTTGTTCAAGCAGGTATTGCTCTTGGATTTTCTAAATTAAGATTGTTAATACACCACATACTTCCTATATTAATTGCCCCATTGATCGTTATTTCAACAGCAAATTTCGCTAGTGCTATATTGATGGAAAGTGGATTAAGTTTTTTGGGAATTGGAGCCCAACCACCAATGCCAAGTTGGGGAGGCATGGTAAAAGACCACTTCAGATATCTACTTTTAGGGAAGCCCTATCTAGCAATTTTACCTGGTTTTGCAATAATGAGTCTAGTTTTAGCCTTTATGATGCTTGGAAATAGTCTAAGGGATGCTTTAGATGTTAGGAGTTAATTTAAACGATTTGCATCTAGATTTAAATAAATAAAAAGCATTAAACTAAATGCCATTAAATTAGTACCTCCGTAACTAATAAAGGTTAATGGTATACCTACTGTTGGAACTAATCCTAATGTCATGCCTACATTTACAAAAAAATGAACAAACAGCATACTGGCAAAACAGTAGGAAAACATCCTTGGAAAGGATTGAGTATGCTTTTCAGCTCTATAAAGAATTCTTGAAATTAGAACTGTAAAAAGGATTATTAAGCCACTACTTCCGATAAATCCCCATTCTTCACCAACAGTACTAAATATATAATCTGTGTGCTGCTCTGGAACAAATCCTCCTTTAGTTTGAGTCCCATTTAAAAAGCCTTTTCCAGAAAAACCCCCCGAACCAATGGCAATTTTAGATTGATTGATATTATAACCGATCCCTTGGGAATCATTTTCTAAGCCTAACATAATATTAAATCGATCCCTATGTCTTTGCTCAAAAACAGAGTTAAAAATAAAGTTTACTGAAATATTAAAAAGAACGGAAATACCGTATAAAAGGACAAAGGGAGTTTTTTTTGTTTTAGGATAGTATTGAAGAATTAGTCGATAAACTAAAATAAGAATAAAGAATAATGCAATGCTCAAGATTAATGGGCCAAAAATTAAAGTCAGAATAAAAAGTGATATAAAACCCATTCCAAAATAAAGAGTTTTCATATCCATACCTTCGCGAAGTAATACAAAAAATAAACCCAAAAAAACAAGAGCCGTTCCAGCATCAGGCTGAAATATCACGAGAATCATAGGTAGCCCAATAATTAATAATAATTTAGTTATAAAAGAAATTTTCTTTATATCTGCTTGAATTGAACTCAAGGTTGAGGCTACAAGTAGAGAAGTTGTAATCTTGGCAAATTCAGAAGGTTGTATGCTAAAACCCCCTATGAAATACCAAGAAGTTGCGCCTGAAATCTTTTGACCAAAAAAAAACAGCCCAAGTAAACTCAATATTGATAGAATGTAAAAGATTAAAGATAGATGTTCAAAGAAATTGGAATTGATAAATAATATAATTGGCAGAAATATAAGGGAAAAAATAAAGATCCAGAATTGTTTTCCTGCAGGAGAGTTCATATCAAACAAAGAAACTGTAACTTCTGATAAAGTTGTCGAATAAATATTTATAATTCCGAATATTACTAATAATAAATAGATTATGAGACTCAACCAGTCCATTCGGAAAACGATGCTTTTAGTCATTAATACTAAAGGGTTTATCTAAGAGAGGTTTTTCATATTCAGCCATAAGGCTTCCTTTGAGCATTTTATTTTCTAGCCAATTACGTTTCACTTCACCTGTTAGATATTTTTCGATCATTAAACTTGCAATTGGAGCAGCCCATCTTGCACCCCAATAGCCATTTTCAATAAATACAGCAATAGCTATTTTAGGATTATCTTTGGGTGCAAAAGCAATAAAAATTGAATGATCTGTGAGTTGTGTTTTTTCATTGTTTAATCTGATAAAATTTTCAACAGTTCCAGTTTTACCACAGACATCAATCCCTCTAATTTTTGCAATGCGAGCAGTTCCACGTTCAACCACTTGGTGCATTCCTTCGATTACTGTCTCAAAATGTTTAGCATCGATAAGGGTTTGATTTTTTGGATATAAAGAGTCATTTATTGTTTTTTTAAAATGTGGTTTTTTAAAGAAACCTCGATTAGCAATAGTGGCAGTAAAATTAGCCATTTGAATTGGAGTGGTTAGAATTTCTCCTTGACCAATTGAGTTTGAAATTAAAGTATTTGGGCCCCAACTTCCCCTTGGATACCAATTGTTATAATAGTTGCTATCAGGGATAAACCCTCTTTTTCCAATAGGCAGGTCATATCCCAAAAAATCACCTAATCCAAATTTTTCTAAATGTTTTTTCCAAAGATCCACTCCTTCTGAAGGAGTAGATTGACTATTTATTATACGAACAAAAGTTTTAGCAAAATAACTATTACAAGAACTATAAATTCCTTTGATTAAATCACTTTTAGTTCCAATAGGATTATGACATCCCATAAATGCTCCCCGTCCATAATAATGTCCTTTATCACATGTAAAAACTGTTTCTGGTGAAATGACTTTTTCTTGAAGACCAATTAGTGCGTTGAGTGTTTTAAAAGGAGAACCCGGGGAGTATTCTGCCTGAAGGCTTCTGTCAAAAAGAGGTTTAGCTATTGTATCTTTAATCAATTTATTAAAATACTTAGATCGATCTCTACCGATTAGCGTATTTGGATCATAGCTAGGAGCAGTCACTAAAGCTAAAACTTCTCCACTTTGAGGCTCTATTGCCACTATACCTCCTCTTTTATTCATCATAAGTGATTCCCCATAGTCTTGAAGTATGGCGTCTATTGTTAAAATGATATTTTCAGGAGCTTCTGGCTCTATATCGAATTTTCCTTCATCGTAGGGTCCAATAATTCGATTGAATCGATCTTTTTGAAAAAATTGAATTCCTTTCTTTCCACGTAATTTTTTTTCATAGGTTTTTTCAATCCCTTGCCTACCTATCATCTCTCCAGGATCATAATTTTCTAAAATTTCATTTATTGGTGAAAAAGAATCTTTTGATTTATTATTTTTTTTACTCAAAAGATTTTTCTCTTCACGGGCGGACTTTTCAGAATCATTGACGGCATAATTAACCCCTAACAGCTTAAGGTTATCAACTTCTAAAACTTTCGAAGCGGAAGGTTTTATTTCATGCCTATTGGTTTCACTTGTATAGCCTAAAATATTTGATCCTATTGGCAGTAAATAGTCTCGAGTAGACTTTTTTTGAAAATAGAATCCTGGAAATTTCCACATCTTTTCTTGAAGTTTTGCTGCTACAGCCATAGATAATTGTCTTAAAATGACAGAGGGAAGTTTTTTAGAAAAATTTTTAGCATCCTTTATTTGATTCAGCAGTTCTTCTTTGGAAATATTTAATCCTGATGTCAATTCAAGCGTGTCAAAAGAATTCAAATTTTCTGGAACAATCATCAGGTCATAAACTGGTTTATTTGCAACCCAAAGAGTTCCATTTCTATCATAGATTAATCCTCGAGTGGGGTATACAGGACGTTTTTCTATAGCATTATTTAATGAACGTTCAGAGTATTCTGAATTAAATAACTGCAAAGCCATCAATTGGAAGATAAAAAGTAAGCAACTTACAAGTGTAAATGCCAATAAGACTATTTTACGTATCATTTAATTTCTTGTAAAATTGGGACATCAATGCAATTAAAATTAATGAAAATAGCGATGTAAGGATGGTATTCTTTAAAATAAGATATGTTGCATTCCAATTAAAATAAACAATAATAAAATAAAGCAGATGATGAATTAATATTAAAAGAGCCAAAAAAATATATTTATTTCTTCTTCTTAAATCATTTTGAAATGTAGAGGGAGCTTCAGAGGTAACTCCAAAAGAGTATTTTATAAGCAAAGGTCTTACAAAACCAATAGTTAATGAAGCAATTGTGTGAGCACCTCCAGATTGAGATAAAAAGTCAATACAAAAGCCAAGAACAAAACTCAAGAGAATAAATAGTGTTTGATCATCATCAAAACGATATACAACTAGAAATAGTAAGTAGATCATAGGGTTGATAAAGCCAAAGATGAACATATTATTAAAAAGAAATACTTGTGCTAATACAATAATAAAAAACGAAATAATTAAAGTGATTATATTACTATTCATTTCAAAATATCTTTTTTTATTTTTTTTATTTCCTCAATATCAAAATTTTCAACTACATATACATAATATACTTGAGAAGGATCTTCAAAAAGTGATGCGTTTATTTTATAATACCCACTTTTTGTATTAGCCTCGTAGTTTGAAATTTTTCCCAAAGGGATGCCTAGAGGGAAAAAAGACGACATTCCCCCAGTTATTATAGTATCTTCTTTTATAACAGAGCTACTTATAACCACATCATCAATCTGAAAATCGTTTGGGTTTGTTCCCTTCCAAGATAAAGATCCAAAAGCAGAGCTATTTTTTAGCCTCACGTTTATTTTTAAATCTTGATTTAAAATGGAAATTACACTGGAGTAGTTCTTAGAAACAGACTTAACAACACCTATAATTCCTTGATCTGATATAACACCCATTTCTGAAGTTATTCCATCTTCATGACCTTTATCTATAATGAGATAATTCCGTTGATTTAAATAGCTGTTTTTAATCACATTAGCATCTATCACCTTAAATGAAAATCGTCTTTTTGCTTTAATGGCATTTGGATAAAGGGATATTGAATTTGATTTGAGTTGAAAATCTTTTAGGATTTTATTTTCTTTTATTAGCTTAACATTTATTTTTTTTAGGCGAAAATAGTTTACTATGTCACTGCTAATATTATAAAAGCTTTGTGAAAAGTACAAGCTATATTTTTCAAGATAATATTGATGAAAATGACTTCTACCGTTTAAAAATAATAGAGAAAGGACCAAAAGCACAAAATACAGTACAGGATTTCTAAATTGTACGAGCGCTTCAATGATTCGCCTCATACCAGATTATTTTATTAGGACAGTCTTAAATCTTTCAGTGTTTTTTAGAGCAATACCAGTACCTCTAACAACTGCTTGAAGTGGATCTTCTGCGACATATATAGGTAAGTCTGTTTTTTGAGAAAGGCGTTTATCTAAACCGCGCAAAAGAGCACCTCCACCTGCTAAATAAATCCCTGTATTGTATATGTCTGCTGATAGTTCTGGAGGTGTTTGAGAAAGAGCTTCCATTATAGCATCTTCAATGCGAATAACTGATTTATCTAGGGCTTTTGCAACTTCAGAGTGGTTAATCATTACTTGTTTAGGCTTACCTGACATTAAATCTCTTCCTTGAACTGACATATCTTCTGGAGGATTCTCAAGATCTTCAATAACGCTTCCAACAAGAATTTTTATTTTTTCAGCGGTACGATCTCCTATGTAAAGATTATGTTTACTTCGCATATAATTTATAATATCACTAGAAAACACATCACCAGCAATTTTAATAGACTTATCACAAACAATACCTGAAAGTGCAATAACAGCAATTTCTGTTGTCCCTCCACCAATATCCACAATCATATTACCTTTAGGCTGCATAATATCAATTCCGATACCTATAGCAGCTGCCATTGGTTCATGTATAAGATAAACCTCTTTCCCATTTACTCTTTCAGCTGATTCTTTAACAGCCCTCATTTCAACTTCAGTAATTCCTGATGGAATACAAATTACCATACGCAGTGAGGGTGAAAAAAAGCGACGGTGTAGGGCAGGAATACTTTTAATTAGCCGATTAATCATCTGTTCAGATGCATTAAAATCTGCAATAACTCCGTCTTTTAGAGGACGGACAGTACGAATATTTTCATGAGTTTTCCCCTGCATCATGCTAGCCTCCTGACCTATGGCAATAACTTTATTTGTAGTGCGGTCTATCGCTACTATTGATGGACTATTTACAACTACTTTGTCATTGTGAATAATAAGCGTATTTGCTGTACCTAAATCTATTGCTATTTCTTCAGTAAAAAGTCCCATTCCAATTATTAAATATTAGTAAAATTAAGAATTAATGTTTAAAGTGCCGCGTTCCTGTTAAAACCATTCGCATTCCGTGTAAATCACAGTATTCAATCGAAAGATTATCTTTAATAGAACCTCCTGGTTGAATTACTGAATTTACTCCAGCTTTATTTGCAATCTCAACACAATCAGGAAAAGGGAAGAAGGCATCACTTGCCATTACGGCATCGTCTATATCGAAACCAAAATTTTGTGCTTTCTGTATTGCATGATTTAATGCATCAACTCGAGATGTTTGTCCTGTTCCTGAAGCTAGAAGTTGTTGGTTTTTTGCTATAACAATGGTATTCGATTTTGTGTGTTTACAAATTTTAGAAGCAAATAATAGGTCTTTTATTTCTTTAGCACTTGGAGTTATTTTTGTGGCTGTAGTCAAATCATTTTCTTGATCAGTCTTCAAATCTCGATCTTGAACTAAGATTCCATTTAGACAGCTTCTATAACTTTCTTTGGGTAATTTATTTGCTTTTTGAATTAAGATAATGCGGTTCTTTTTCCCCTTTAGTAGCTTAAGTGCTTCTTCCTGGTAAGCTGGTGCAATTACCACTTCACAGAAAAGCTCATGGATTGCATTGGCCGTGGCAAGATCAATCGTTTTGTTACTAATTAAGACCCCACCAAAAGCGGAAATAGGGTCTCCTGCTAAAGCATCTTGATAAGCATCCACCAAAACTTGCCTTATAGCAAAACCACAAGCATTGTTGTGTTTTAATATTCCAAAAGCAGGATCACCATCATAGAATTCAGACATTAAAGTTACCGCAGCATCAATATCTAATAAATTATTATAAGAAATCTCTTTACCATGAATATGTTCTACCAATTTTGAAAGTGGCCCGTAAAAGACACTTTCTTGGTGTGGATTTTCACCGTAGCGAAGTACTTTTGAATCATTGATACTAAGTTTTAAAAGATTTTCTTTTTCATTAAAGTGATTAAAAATTGTGGTATCATAGTGAGAGGAAGTGTGAAATGCTTTTACTGCAAATTCTTTACGATTTTCAAGAGAAGGAGCGCCATTTGAAGACATATATATATTCATAAAGTTAGTGTAGTCCTTTTTGTTAGATATGCATAGCACATCGTTAAAGTTTTTAGCAGCTGCGCGAATCAGTGCAATCCCACCAATATCAATCTTTTCTATGATTTCACTTTCAGTAGAATTACCTGCTATCGTTTTTTCAAAAGGATAAAGATCTACAATCACCAAGTCAAAAGCTGGAATTTCATAGGTCTTGAGTTCATTTTGATCTGAACTGTTTTCAGATCGATTTAGAATTCCACCGAACACTTTTGGATGTAAGGTCTTTACACGCCCACCAAGAATTGATGGGTAGCCAGTCAGGTTTTCTACCGCATTTACATCATGTCCTAAATCACGAATAAAGCTTTCTGTGCCTCCTGTGGAATACAAAGAAACGTCGTTATTTACCAACAATTGTATTAAAGGCTCTAATCCGGTTTTATCAAAAACAGATATAAGTGCAGAATTAATTTTTTTAGTTTGCATAACAGTTTATAAACTTAAAAGTGAGGAGCCATAGGTCTTTGATATAAGATCACAACAAGCTTCAAGCAAAAGCTCATCCTCTATTGTAAAGGGATTAATTTTATCAGAGTCAATATCAATTTGGCCAATATTTTTTTCCTCAAAAAAGAGAGGAACAACAAGCTCAGATTTGACCTCAACGCTACATGAAATATAATTGTCTTGATATTTAACATCAGGAACCATAAAATTTTGATTGGAAATAGCTACTTGACCACAAATTCCTTTTCCAAAAGGTATAGAGGTGTGTTTTGTGGGGGCACCAGAAAAAGCTTTAAGATGCAGGGTTTTAGCATCAAAGTCAGCAAAGTAAAAGCCTACCCAGCTGAAGTGGTCAAAACTTTCTCTAAGTAGAGCACAACATTTTTTTAAATCATTTAAAATATCTTTATTAGAGATTGATAAAGCTTTTTTGACTTTTTCTAGTAAAATTGACTGTTTTGATAATGACATAATCAACCAAAAGTAAGCAATCTCTAACTTACAAAGTTAAATTTAAAGAGCCATTTATATATTGAAACTGAATTATCTTTATTTGAATTCCTAATATGGTTAGATAGTATTAAATTTACACCTAATTCATTCTATGGAAAATATATTTCACATTTCTGGGATGACCTGTATGAGTTGTCAAAAGACTGTTTCAGATAAGATAAATACCCTTGAAGATGTGCTTTCAGTTCAAGTGTCTTTGGAAACAGGTATTGCTGAAATTCAATCTAAAAATCAACTTACTAGTAGAGAAATATCGATGCTTTTGGGCTCAAAATATTCTGCTCAAAAATCTGTTTCTAACTCAAAAAGAATTAAAACCTCAAAATTAAAACAATTGACTCCACTGTTTTTAATTTTTATCTATCTAATTGTGGGGACACTTTTTTTATCCTATCAACTAAATGCTAATATGGAAAGAAAAATGCAAATATTTATGGGGATGTTTTTTATTGTATTTAGTTTTTTTAAATTTTTAGATTATGAAGGTTTTCCAAATTCATTTAAGCGCTATGACCCCTTAGCAAAAAAAATCCCTAGATATGCTAAATTATACCCTTTTCTTGAGACAGTTTTGGGTATTGCCTTTTTAATGGAATGGTATTTGCCCATAATTATTTTATTTACTTTAATAATTTTATCTATTACTACTTTTGGAGTACTTCGAGTTTTGACTCAAAAATCTCAAATTGATTGTGCTTGTTTAGGTACGGCACTAAAACTTCCAATGACAGAAGCTACTTTAATTGAAAATGGAATTATGCTCACTATGGCCATTATTCTTCTAGTGGGATATATTAATTAAAATAGTAACTTTAAAAAATGAAAATAAAACAGTTAGTATGTTTCACACTAGCCATCCTAATTCTTGGGACAAAGGTGAGCTACGCATTAAATGTTCATTATTGTGGAAATCATATAGCAGAGGTGTCTTTGGCTTTTATTTCTGCTAAATGCGAAATGGAATCTCCTCAGGATTCTAAAATCCCGTTTAAAACAGAATTTTCAAAAAAATCATGCTGTAAAGACAATACTTTACTTTTTCAAAATCAACAATATCAAAAAGTTAATTTAGAATCTTTTCAAAAAGTAATTGCTATTAATGCATCAATTCTTTTTCCAATTTATTATTTTGATTCAAAACTCATTTTAATTTCAAAAGTGTTTCCAAACTGGAACCCTCCGCCTCCAAAATCAGATAAACTTTTTTTGACACAGCAGTCTTTTATTTTTTATGGCTAAGTCCACCTCATTTTTAAGAATAGGGGTCCTTAACACATAAAAAATACGTAATGAAAAAACACATTCTATTATTATTAATTTTCTTCAGTCTAAAACCTTTTGCCCAAGAGAATCTTGACGGAAGAGTACTTGCCAAAGAAGCCAGAGAAACTATTCCACTGATTGGAGCAAATGTTTTTTGGTTAAACACTCAAATTGGAACAATTACAGATGAAGAGGGAAAATTTTCTCTCCCTTATCTTGGCACTGAAGAACTTCTCGTGATGAGTTATATTGGTTTTAAATCAGATACGCTCAGCATCAAGGAGAATCGATTATTAATTCATTTTTTAGACGAAAGCGATTCAGAATCTTTAGATGAGGTGACCCTAACGAAAAGGCGAAAAGCTATACAAAAATCTTATTTTGAAGCCCAAAATATTATATATGTCAACAGTGATGAATTATTAAAAGCAGCCTGTTGTAATCTTTCGGAAAGTTTTGAAACCAATCCTTCTATAGATGTTAACTTTTCAGATGCGTTAACTGGAACAAAACAAATCCGCATGTTGGGACTCTCAAGTCCCTACTTATTAATTACTGAGGAAAATATTCCAATGGTACGAGGAGCTTCTCAGGCTTACGGATTATCATTCACACCAGGAACCTGGATAGAGAGTATACAGATTACTAAAGGAACAGGAAGTGTGGTTAATGGTTTCGAAAGTATCGCAGGTCAAATTAATACTGAAATTAAAAAACCTTTTTCTGATGTACCTTTTTTTTTCAACTTTTTTACTTCTGCTAATGGAAGACAGGAAGCTAATTTACAGGGAAATTGGAAAATTAATGATAAATGGAGTAGCGGTATGTTTGTGCATGGAAATCAGCGAACTGAAAAGATCGACGGAAATGGAGATGATTTTTTAGACGTTCCTCTGACTAAACAAATAAATTTTTTAAATCGTTGGCAATATATTAATAGTGAAAAAGGCTGGGTTGGTTTTGGAACAATTCGTCTGATGCAAGACCAAAAGCAAGTTGGAGCTTTAGAATTTAATAATGAAAATGATAGAGGGCAAAACCGTCTTTGGGGAAGTGAAATTAGTACCAATCGAATAGATGCCTCTTTAAAAATAGGGTATGTATTTCCAGAATTTTCTTTTAGAAGTTTTGGTTTTCAATCAGCTTACAGTCAACATAAACAAGAAGCATATTACGGTTTTAGAGTTTATGATATCGATCACCAAAGCCTATACACAAATTTTTTATATAATTCTATAATTGGAAATACAAAAAATAAATTCAAAGCTGGGCTTAACTTTTCCTATGATCGTTATCTGGAAACAGTGGATACTTTTTACTTCAACAGGAGTGATAGCTCTTTAGGAAGTTTCTTAGAGTACAGTTACGACAATTTGGAAAACTTTACTCTAGTAGCCGGAGTCCGTCTGGATATTCACAACCGCTTGGGAACATTTGTTACCCCACGTTTGCATCTGAGGTATCTACCTCAGGAAAATACCATCATTCGCTTTTCGTTAGGAAGTGGTCGAAAAGCAGCTAATATTTTTGCAGAAAACCAGACGCTTTTTGGAACTAATCGTCAGATTAATATTCTTAAAAATGGAGGTTCTATTTATGGCTTAAATCCAGAAAAAGCATGGAATTATGGGGCAAGTATACGTCAGATCTTTAATCTTTTAGGAAGTGGGGGAGACATTACCGTAGACTATTATATCACCAATTTTACTGATCAAGTGGTAGCGGATTGGGAATCGGAAGGTCAAATATTGTTTTATAATTTGGAAGGTTTAAGTCGAGCAAATAGTTTTCAACTATCAATTGATTATAATCTTTCACAATCGATGAGTCTGCGTTTTGCTTATAAAAATTATAATGTTAAAACTACTTATGATTCAGGTTTTTTACAACTACCTTTACAGGCACAAAATCGATTTTTCGCCAATTTTGGTTGGGAATCTAAACGAAACGCAAAACAAGCTCAATGGCGATGGGATTTGACTTGTCATGCACTAGGTAAACAACGTTTGGTAAGTAACCAAAGAGATCCCGCTGGGAGTTATAGCCCAGCTTACAGTCTATGGAATAGTCAATTGACCCGCGCTTTTAGTAGTAAATTTGAGCTATACGCTGGAATTGAGAATCTAGGGAATTACAAACAACTATCACCAATTATTGGAGTAGAGGATCCTTTTGGTATTAATTTTGATACTGCACAAATTTACGCGCCAATCTTTGGGAGAATGGTTTATGCTGGCCTTCGTTGGAATTTATAACTATATTTAAAGAAAAAAATGAAAAAAGTATTTATAATTTATTTGCTGATAAGTCCTTTTGTTCTTGTAGCACAAAATAAAAATACAGAAAAAGTAAGCTTTGAAGTCACTGGAAATTGTGAGATGTGTAAAAAACGCATTGAGAAATCAGCACTTACTGTAAAGGGTGTAAAAGCTGCGAATTGGGATATCCCTTCAAACTTAATTTCAATAGTATATAACCCAAATAGAGCCACTTTATTAAAAATACAAAACTCTATAGCTCAAGTAGGTCACGATACTGCATTAGCTAAAGCACCTGATGAGATTTATAATGAACTTCCAATCTGCTGTATTTATAGGCGAACAATTCAATAAAAAAAGCTCCTTTTAGGAGCCTTTTTTATTGAAGGAAAAACTGTTATTACATCATGCCTGGCATGCCTCCACCCATTGGAGGGCCAGCTGGAGGTGCATCTTCTTTAATGTCAACTAATGCACATTCTGTTGTTAGAATCATTCCTGCCACAGAAGCAGCATTTTCCAAAGCAACACGTGCTACTTTTTTAGGGTCAATAATCCCCTCTTTAAGCATGTCAACGTAAGATCCATCTTTTGCATTATATCCAAAGTTATTATCACCTTCAGAAACTTTTGATATAACTACGGAACCTTCTCCGCCAGAGTTTTCTACAATGATTCTTAATGGAGCTTCTACAGCCTTACTAATAATTTGAATTCCTGTAGTCTCGTCTGCATTTTCAACCTTAAGTTTCTCTAAAGCTTTTTTAGCATTTAGGAGAGCGACTCCACCTCCAGCTACAATTCCCTCTTCAACAGCTGCTCGAGTTGCATGAAGAGCATCGTCTACACGATCTTTTTTCTCTTTCATCTCGACTTCTGAGGGAGCTCCAACATAAAGGACTGCAACTCCACCGGATAATTTTGCAAGACGCTCTTGAAGTTTTTCTTTATCGTAATCAGAAGTAGTTGTCTCAATTTGAGATTTGATTTGATTTACACGAGCTTGAATATCGTCAGAGCTACCACTTCCATTAACAACGGTTGTGTTGTCTTTATCAATAGTTACACTTTCTGCAGTTCCTAACATCTCTATAGTAGTGTTTTCAAGAGTAAAACCTCGTTCTTCAGAGATTACAGTTCCACCAGTTAGTATTGCGAGGTCTTCCAACATTGCCTTTCTACGATCTCCGAAACCAGGAGCTTTTACAGCAGCAATTTTAAGAGCACCACGAAGCTTATTAACTACCAAAGTAGCTAATGCTTCTCCATCTACATCTTCAGCGATAATTAAAAGAGGCTTTCCAGTCTGAGAAACAGGTTCTAATATAGGTAGTATATCTTTCATAGTAGATATTTTCTTATCATACAATAAAATATATGGTGTTTCTAAATCAGCTTCCATTTTTTCGGAATCTGTAACAAAATAAGGAGATAAATATCCACGATCAAATTGCATTCCTTCAACAACATCTACATAAGTATCAGTTCCTTTAGCTTCTTCAACAGTGATTACACCTTCTTTACCAACTTTTTCAAAAGCTTCAGTGATTAATCCACCGATAGTTGGATCATTGTTTGCTGAAATACTCGCTACTTGATGAATTTTCTCAGAGGAATCTCCAACAGCAGCAGATTGCTTTTGTAAAGAAGCCACAATAGCTTCCACTGATTTATCAATTCCTCTTTTAAGATCTAGAGGATTAGCACCTGCAGCAACATTTTTAAGACCTTCTTTAACTATCGCTTGAGCTAATACAGTAGCTGTAGTTGTTCCATCTCCCGCAAGATCATTAGTTTTAGACGCAACTTCTTTAACCATTTGGGCACCCATATTTTCAAGGGGTTCTTCCAGTTCAATTTCCTTTGCTACTGTAACTCCGTCTTTAGTTACCTGAGGTGCGCCAAAGGCTTTGCCTATAATTACGTTTCGTCCTTTAGGACCTAGAGTAACTTTAACAGCATTTGCTAGTGCATCCACACCGCGTTTAATACCATCTCTTGCTTCAAGATCAAATTCTATTCTTTTTGCCATTTTATAATAATTTAATTTTGTTATACGATTGCGAGGATATCACTTTCTTTCATTATTAAGTAATCTTTACCTCCATGTTGTAATTCGGTACCTGAATATTTTCCGTACAAGACGCTATCACCGATAGCAACTGTAATTGGGTTTTCTTTGGTTCCAGAACCTATTGCTACCACAGTACCATTTTGAGGTTTTTCTTTTGCACTATCCGGAATTATAATTCCAGATGATGTTTTTGTTTCCGCAGCAGCTGGTTCTACTAGAACTCTATCTGCTAAAGGTTTTATACTTACTTTACTCATATTTTAAATTTTAATTTTTATTTCTCACAAATTATGCCAAGCTATTTAATTCTGTCAATTTGATGTAAAAATGTCAGCCTGTCAGTCAGAATATTTAATAAAAGGTTAGTTATCTACTTCAGGAATTTCAGGAATTTCGTCTATCGATTGCTCAGGTATTTCAGGGATTGTTTGTTGCAATGAACCGTCATCTATTAACTTTGAGTCCGATATCCCTTCTCCAGTTGACAAAGTCACATTTGAAATCAATATCAAAGCGAGCAAAAGCGTCGCTAAGATCCAAGTACTTCTATCCAAAAAGTCTGATGTTTTTTGAACTCCTCCAACTTGTTGTGTTCCTCCACCAAAAGAAGATGAAAGTCCACCACCTTTTGGATTTTGAACCATTACAACTAACACAAGAAGGAAGCAAACTACAATTATTAGAGCTATAAATATTGAAAATGTACTCATTAGATCAATTTTTCAGTTTTTGTAAATCTTTAATTTCTTTAATTCGGTCTGCAAAGAAACTATTTTTTTCTGGATATTTCAAGCCTAATATTTGATAGGCCTCGAGGGCCTTTACATATTTTTTTTGTTTAATAAATACTTTAGCCAAAGTCTCGGTCATTAATTCGTTAGAATTAACCCAACTTTGTTCACTTAAGTCTTCATTATTAATTTTACTTTTATCAGGAACAATTTTTTGCTGCTTAGCTAAAAAGGAATCTATTAATTCAAATTTATTTTCAATATTTGAAGTTTTTACGAGAGTTTGATTTGTTTTAAGATAAGTCGCCCATTCATAAAAACGCAAGGCCTTTGGGGTTATAGTTTGATTGTTTTTTTCCTTAGACTTCTCTTTTTGATTATTTTTTTCAATTTGCTTTTTCTTTTTTTCAGAAGCAGAAACAACTTCTTTAGATTTATGATTTGCTTTAGACCTGTTAAATTGATCTTCGATAAATTCGTATAACAATCCACGATCATAAGTTGCAATTGCAGTATGAGATAGGTTTTTGTCAAAAATTTTTGGTTTTAATTGCTGAACAGACTTGAGATAATATGCTTGAATCAAATGAAAATTAGGATATTTTTTAACAAGTCCTTCTAAAATTTCAAAGTGTTGCTTATTGTAAGGATCGAACTTATCTAATAATTTAAACAAGGAATGTGCGTCATCTACTACCATTTTGCTAAAGTATCATTAAAAATATCTTGAGTTATTCGATCAAAAATTTCTTTATGAGCGGTGTCAATTACATCATAAACTTGTAATTCTGCAGGAAAATCATAAAAAAAAGAATATTTTTTCTCAAAATTATCTTCCTCTTTTTTGATATTAAAAAATCTAAAATCAACTGTCATTTCAAGACGATTTTGAGCAGCTGTAATTTCTGCAGTAGCCGACATTGGTGTTACACTATATTTGATTATTTCTCCCTCGTAAACTAATTGACCATCTTCACTTACCAAGTTTAAGGTTGTTTGATTAATAATAATATCCTGAAGGGCATTGGTAAAGTCATTATCTAAACCTGGTTCTACTGTAGATCCTGGACGATTTCCTGCAAGATTTTCAAAAAAATTGACTTGAAAAGTTGTGACTCCAGGGGGAATTGAAGCTCCTGTGAATGAATAAATACCGCATCCTTCCACAATAATCATCAATAAAAACAATACAAATAACTTATTAAGATTCGATATCATTAAGATCAAATTGTTTGATTTTTCGGTAAAGGGTTCTTTCTGAAATTCCCAATTCCTTTGCTGCTAATTTACGTTTTCCTTTACTTCTAATTAATGCCTGTTTAATCATTTCAAGTTCTTTTTCGTGTAATGACAAAGGTTCCTCTTCTTCAATAGTCTCAGCGTAATCATATTTTTCATTTGATTTTACTTTAGAAATATCTTGAACCTCTTGATTTATTGGAACAGAATCAAGACTTGAATTTTCTTCAGGATATGATTCTTTACCATAAATTTTTTCAATTAGATTTTGATTCTTTTCAGTCACTTTATTTTCAGAACCATTATTTATTAAATCCAACGTTACTTTTTTTAAATCGTGGAGATCACTCTTCATGTCAAAAAGGACTTTATAAAGTATTTCTCTTTCTGAAGAGAAATCACTTTCTCCACCTTTTTTATTTACTAAAGCAGGAAGTTGCGATTCTCGATTAGGAAGATAAGAACGAACTCGAGCAGCATTTATTTTTCGCTCTTTCTCTAAAACTGATATTTGTTCAGCTACATTTCGTAACTGGCGGATGTTTCCACTCCAACGATAATCTGCTAATAATTCACGTGCGTGTTCATCCAACTGAATAGGAGGCATGTGATATTTTTGAGCGAAGTCAGAGGCAAATTTTCGGAATAATAAAACAATATCCTCTTTTCTCTCTCTAAGAGGAGGAAGACTAATCTCTACAGTGCTTAAGCGATAGTAAAGATCTTCCCTAAACTTTCCTTTATCAATAGCATCCATTATATTAACGTTTGTAGCTGCCACAATCCGAACATTAGTCTTTTGAACTTTCGAAGATCCTACTTTCATAAATTCTCCACTTTCCAATACTCTCAAAAGACGGACTTGAGTTTGCAATGGTAATTCCCCTACTTCATCTAAAAAAATGGTTCCTCCATCAGCAACTTCAAAATAGCCTCCGCGTGTTTGAGTTGCACCAGTAAACGCGCCTTTTTCGTGACCGAATAGTTCACTATCTATAGTTCCTTCTGGGATCGCTCCACAGTTAACGGCAATATATTTATTATGTTTTCGATGAGAATACTGGTGAATAATTTTAGGAATACTTTCTTTTCCTACGCCACTCTCTCCAATAACCAATACGGATATATCAGTATTGGAAACACGAAGACTTTTTTCTAATGCTCGGTTAAGGCCTAAATTATTTCCAATAATTCCAAAACGTTGCTTTATACCTTGTAATGAATCCATATTAAATGTGGTTTGAAAGTTGTACTGCGTCTCCAATAAGGGTAGCTGATGTACAACTTGTAATTTTTACATCTACAAAATCTCCTATTTGATAGTTTTTTTTGTGAAAAACAGCCACTGTATTTTGAGTAGTTCTTCCACTCCAATAATCTTCTGATCGTTTTGAGGTTTTTTCAATTAAAACACAAACTGTTTTTCCAACAAACTTTTCAGTTCTGAAGCGGCTGTGATTTTGTTGTTTTTGAATGATTTCGCTTAATCTTTTCTTTTTTATTGTTTCAGGAATATCATTTTCAATTTTTCTTGCTGCTAATGTACCAGGCCGCTCAGAATAAGCAAACATGAAGCCGAAGTCATATTTTACATATTCCATTAACTCTAGTGTATCTTGATGATCTTGATCTGTCTCAGTTGGAAAACCAGCGATCATATCATGTGATATTCCACAGTCAGGAATTATTTTCCTAATATTATCAATGAGCTGAAAATATTCTTCTCTTGTATGTTGACGATTCATTTTTTTAAGAATTGAATTGCTTCCTGACTGAACAGGTAGATGGATATAATTACATATATTTTCGTATTTAGCCATTACTTTCAAAACGGCTAAAGACATGTCCTGGGGATTAGAAGTTGAAAAACGAATTCTGACTTTTGGATGCATTTTCGCTACCAAACTCAGAAGATTTTCAAATCTTAATGCAGTCTTTTGTTGCAATTCGGTGGCTTTATTAAAGTCTTTTTTTAAACCTCCTCCATACCAGAGGTAGCTATCTACGTTTTGTCCAAGGAGGGTAATCTCCTTATAATCTTTTGATACTAATTCTTTAATTTCAGTTAAAATACTTTTAGGATCACGGCTTCGCTCTCTTCCTCTGGTAAAAGGCACAACACAAAATGTACACATATTATCACAACCCCTAGTAATAGATACAAAAGCAGAGACTCCGTTTGAGTTTAATCTTACTGGAGAAACATCTCCATAAGTTTCATCTTTAGATAAGAGAACATTTACAGCTTCTTTTTCATTTGCAACTTCTTTTAATAGATTTGGAATATCTTTGTATGCGTCTGGTCCTACAACTAAATCAACAATTTTTTCTTCTTCCAAGAATTTATGTTTAAGGCGTTCGGCCATACACCCCAAAACTCCAACAGTCATACTAGAATGTTCCTTTTTTTTGGAGTTAAAGTATTCAAGACGTTTACGAACAGTTTGCTCTGCTTTGTCTCTTATTGAACATGTATTGACAAGGACTAATGAGGCCTGGTCTAATTTATCGGTAATAGTATAGCCATCTTTGATAAGTATAGAGGCCACAACCTCACTATCAGAAAAATTCATTTGACAACCATAACTTTCTATATAGGCTTTTTTAGAAGCTTTATTTATATTAGAAGAGCTTTGACTTGGAGTGCCGTTATGTTCTAAAGGATCATTTTTCAAATATTGTAATTCTTTTATGGGCATAAATATTTAAATAGACATTTGAAAATTAACTATTGGTAAAATTACAAAAAACAAAAATATATTGTCATTTTGTCAGTCTTAAATCACATAGAAGATTTTTTAACCTTTAAATAACACAGAAGGATTAAATTTCATTAAGTAGTTTTTTGGTAAATTTTTGTTTGATTTAGATTATCACTGTAACTTAATAACAAGTTTAATATTACTAGATAATTTAATTTATAAGCGCGATGCCAGTTTTTTTGATAGCACCCAAACCACCTTTGACATCAATAAAATTATGAATTCCTCTACTTTTTAAAATTGAAGCAGCAATCATACTCCGGTAACCACCAGCGCAGTGAATATAAAAAGAAGAAACTTTTGGTAATAAATTCATGTTTTGATTGATAACATCAAGAGGAATGTTTTGGGAATAAGGGATATGCTCAGAAGCGTATTCATCTTGTTTTCTAAGATCAAAAATATCTAGTTCTTCATTTTTATCTAATTCAAAAAATTTTTTAGCACCAATACAATTTATTGAATCTGTAACTCTTTTGTCTTTTTTCCATGCTTTTAACCCACCTTTTAAGTATCCTAGTGTATTGTCAAATCCAACGCGAGCAAGTCTTGTCACGGTTTCTTCTTCTTGGCCATTTGGAGTAATCAAAAGTATGGGTAGCGTAATATCACCAATCATTGTGCCTGCCCAAGGAGCAAATCCCCCGTCGAGACCTATAAAAATAGATTGAGGAATATGTTCTTTTGCAAAATCGTCTTGATGTCTGACATCTAGAATTATTGCTCTATTTTGATTCGCAAGTTTTTCAAATGAATCCGGATCCAATGCGGTGGTTCCGGTTTTAAGTACTTTATCAATGTCTTTATATCCATCTTTATTCATTTTGACATTCAAAGGAAAATATTGTGGTGGAGGAAGGAGTCCATCGGTAACTTCACGTATAAACTCTTTTTTTGTCATATCAGCACGAAGAGCATAATTTGTTTTTTTTTGTTCTCCTAAAGTTCCTACAGTTTCCTTACTAAGGTTTTTACCACATGCAGATCCTGATCCATGAGCAGGATAAACAAGGACGTTATCTGCAAGAGGCATAATTTTAGTTCTTAAGCTTTCAAAAAGAATTCCTGCAAGATCTTCTTGCGTAATTTTTCCAGATTTCTGTGCCAAGTCAGGGCGACCTACGTCTCCTAAAAATAAAGTATCACCACTGAAAATCGCAACATCTTTATTGGAAGAATCACGAAGTAAATAAGTAGTACTCTCCATAGTGTGGCCAGGCGTATGAAGTACTGTTAGGGTAATATCACCAATTTTAAATTCTTGTTGATCTTTTGCAATCAAGGCATCAAAACCCGTTTCTGCTTTTGGACCATAGACTATAGTTGCACCAGTTTCTTTTGCTAAGCTAATATGACCACTTACAAAGTCTGCATGGAAATGAGTTTCAAAAACATATTTAATTTGGGAATTATTCTTTGTTGCTTTTTCAATGTAAGGTCCAGTTTCACGCAAAGGGTCTATAATTGCAGCCTCACCTTGACTTTCTATGTAATATGAACCCTGGGAAAGGCATCCAGTATAAATTTGTTCAATGATCATATTTTAAATTTATTTTTATCAATTAGTCTGTCTACTTAATTTTTTTTGAATGGAAGATTTTTTGCAAACTTTATCAAAACTATCTGTGGCATCGCCTGATGTTATAAATAGATTTCCTTTTTTTACAACATTAATTAATTTACTTTTTATTACGGAATCACGTGTTGGTCCAGTAGCACCAACCAACATTACTCGTATTCCTTTTTCTTGAATCTTCTCAATTATATCGATAAGCTGTTCTATTGCAGTGCTGTCTATATAATTCATAGATCTAGCATTAATTATAAATCCTTTAACCTTTCTGGGATTTTTATTTAAAGAATCAAAGACAAGTTTTTTAAAAAAATGAATATTTCCAAAAAACAGTTGTGCATCAAATCTAAGTATAATTAGATCATCACGCAAAACAACCTCATCTGGAAAACGCTTAATATTTTTAAAATAATTTGTAGATCCTATTCGACCTAAAAAAGCATAGTGAGGTTTTGAAGTGCGATAAACCAATAAAATAAAAGAGAAAATAATTCCAAATAGAATTCCTTCAGTAATTCCAATAAAAAGAGTGGCTATGAATGTAATCAAAAGAACTAAAAATTCATCTTTTCGAATCTTATACAAACGAATAGCATATTTATAATCAATAAGTTTTATAACAGCTACAATAATTATGGCTCCTAATGCAGATTTGGGTAAATAATAAAACCAATCAGTAAAAAAAGTCAATATGATTGCAACTATTAATGCACTTATCAAAGCAGCAACTCCAGTTTTTGCTCCTGCTTCGTTATTTACAGCAGTTCTTGAAAAGCCCCCAGTGGTTGGATAAGATTGAAAAAAAGAGCCAATCATATTTGATGCACCTAAAGCTAGAAGTTCCTGATTAGGATTAATTTCATAGGTTTTGTGTTTTTCTTGAATTGATTTTGCAATAGAGATAGCTTCCATGAAGGCAACTAATGCAATTGTAAGGGAAATAGGTATTAACTCTTTTATTATTTCCCACTTTAAAGGTGGAAAAGAAAAGTTTGGAAGTCCATCGGGTATATTTCCAACAATAGCAACCGAGGGTTGAATCTGATGTGTGAAAGTAACCCAACAAATCCCAATAACAACTATGACGAGAGCTGAAGGAATTTTAGAACTCCAACCTTTAATTAAAATTAAAAGGATTATACTAACAATCCCAATTATAAGTGAATGAAGATTTATTGGGGTTTCTGACTGCATTAATGCCGAAGTGAAAACATGAATTTTATTACTTTGTGAAATTGAAATTCCTAAAATATGCCTTAATTGATTTAGGCATATTATTATTGCTGCTGCGGAGGTAAAACCACTTATTACTGGCTTTGATAAAAAGTTTACTATAAAGCCCATCTTCAATAAACCCAAAAGAAACTGGATAGCTCCTATTGTTAGAGCCAATAATATAGCCATTTGAATATATTGATTTGAATCTACGATGCTGAGTGCTCCAAGCCCAGCAGCTACAAGAAGGGAATCCATTGCAACAGGTCCAACAGCAAGCTGTCTTGAGGTACCTAAAAACGCATATATTATTTGGGGAGTAAGTGCCGCATACAGACCATATATAGGTGGTAAACCTGCGATTAAGGCATATGCCATCCCTTGCGGAATTAACAAAACAGCAACAGTGACACCAGCAATGAAATCGTCTTTCAGATATTCAGATTTATAATCTGGCAACCAATTTAATATGGGAATAAAAGTTTTCAATTAAATTGCATATTAACAAAAATAAGGCACTTTTATATAACAGATGTAACTTTTGTCACAACTTATATCAATAAAGAACTTTGATAAAGAATAAAGATAAAAACTTAATTTTTTTTAATAATAAAATGACAGACTTAATAATATTTAGCTAATAGACATAAAGAAAATTTAAAAGAACAGAACTTTAAAATTTGAAAGTTCCAAAAAAACTTAACTACTTTTACGACCTAAAATTTTATTAAATGGCTAAAAATTTGGTAATCGTAGAATCTCCTGCAAAAGCAAAAACTATTGAAAAGTTTTTGGGAAAAGAGTTTAAAGTTGCATCTAGTTTTGGGCATATCGCCGATCTTCCAGCAAAAGAATTAGGGGTCGATGTTTCAGGGGATTTTTCTGCTAAATACATTGTTAGTAGTGATAAGAAAAAACTTGTTAGCGAACTTAAGAGTCTTGCTAAAAATGCAGAAATGATTTGGCTAGCCAGTGATGAAGATCGAGAAGGAGAGGCAATTGCATGGCATTTAGCAAACACTTTAAACCTTACAGAAGCTAACTCTAAACGTATTGTTTTTTCTGAGATTACAAAAAATGCAATCCTTAAAGCAATTGAAAAACCTAGAGAAATTGATTATAATTTAGTGAATGCTCAGCAAGCAAGAAGAATTTTAGATCGACTTGTAGGTTACGAGCTTTCACCTGTCCTCTGGCGTAAAGTAAAGGGGGGTTTATCTGCAGGTAGGGTTCAATCTGTTGCAGTAAGAATTATCGTAGAACGTGAACGCGAAATCAGAAATTTTTCATCTAAGCCTAATTTTAAGACTCAAGCAATTTTTCAAACTGAAAGTAAAAAAATTATTCAAGCTCAGTTACTTAAACTATTTTCTTCAAAGCAAGAAGCAATCAGGTTTTTAGAACAAAATACTTCAGCAAAGTTCAAGGTAGGTGAGGTTAAAAAGAAACCTGCAAAGAAAAGTCCAGCTCCACCTTTTACAACTTCTACTTTACAGCAAGAAGCTTCAAGAAAGCTATATTTTTCTGTTTCAAAAACTATGAATATGGCTCAAAGACTTTATGAATCTGGATACATCACCTACATGAGAACAGATAGTGTAAATTTATCAGAAGAAGCCAGGAAAAATATTAATGTACAAATAGGTTTAGACTATGGAGATAAATATCTACAGCCAAGGCATTTCAAATCAAAAAATAAGGGTGCACAAGAAGCTCACGAGGCCATTCGCCCTACGGATTTTTCAAAGCAGAAACTAAATATTGATTATGACCAAGCAAGACTTTATGAACTTATTTGGCGAAGAACAGTAGCTTCACAAATGAGTGATTCTATTTTGGAACGAACACAGATCAGTATTAAAGCAGATACGCATAACAACCCTTTCAATGCTAAAGGTGAAGTAATAACTTTTGATGGTTTTTTAAAACTTTATATGGAAGGTGTAGATGACCAGGTTGATGAGGACAACTCTTTATTACCAAAAGTCTCTCAAGGAGATCCAATCTATTTAAATCGAATGTTAGCTACCGAACGTTTCTCACGTCCTCCCTTTCGTTTTTCAGAAGCTTCTTTAGTTAAAAAAATGGAAGAACTCGGAATTGGGAGGCCTTCGACTTACGCTCCTACAATTTCGACTATTCAAAATCGAAACTATATCGATAAGGGCTCTTCCGAAGGGATAAGTAGATATTATGATCAAATCATACTTGAAGGTAAAGAAATCAAAAGTAAAAAACTTAATGAATTGGTGGGTGCAGATAAAGGAAAACTAATTCCTACTGACATAGGGTTAATTGTTAATGATTTTTTAGTTGAAAATTTTAAAAATATTTTGGATTTCAACTTTACTGCCCAAGTTGAGCAAAACTTTGATGATATCGCTAATGGTGGAAAAGATTGGACAGAAATGCTTAAAGGCTTTTACGGAAAATTTCATGAAACAGTTGAAAACGTAAAAGAAAATGCACAGCGTGAATCTGGAGAACGCGTATTAGGAGTTGATCCAAATTCAGGGAGATCAGTAAAAGTCAGATTAGGTAAATTTGGACCAATGGCTCAAATTGGTAACCCTGATGACGAAGAAAAGCCTATTTATGCGAGTTTAGGTCCTAATCAACAATTAGAAAGTATAACTTTTGAACAAGTCATGCAGCTATTTGAAATGCCAAAGACTATAGGATCTTATCAAGAAGAAGAAGTCACAGTTAATAATGGAAGATTCGGTCCTTATATTAAACATAAAGATGGTTTTGTTTCTTTACCAAAAGGAGTGTTGCCTACAGAGGTTGATTTAGATACAGCAATTGAACTGATTGATGAAAAGCAAAAAGCAGACGCTCCCATATATATCTTCAATGGATTGCCAGTAACTAAGGGTATAGGTCGTTTCGGGCCATTTTTGAAATGGAGTGGTTTATTTATTAATGTTAACAAAAAATATGATTTTGATAATTTGAGCGATTCAGATATTATCATTTTAATTGAAGAAAAGATTCAAAAAGAGAAAGATAAGCTTATTCATGATTGGAGTGAGGCGGGAATTCGCGTTGAAAAAGCAAGATGGGGAAGACACCAAATCATTCGAGGAAAGCAAAAAGTAGAGATTGGAAAAGAAATAGATGCAACAAAAATTAGCTTATCAGATGCAGAAAAATATCTTGGATCTCCAAAGAAGGGAAGAGCTAAGAATAAGTCATCAAAGAAAAAATGAGTTTAGATTTATTACTTCCTGTAAATAATGAAGTTATTTCAGGTCTTTCTATGCTTCCCAAGCAAGTAGTAGGTAAAAATATTGATATTCACACGGTAGAATCTGGTTTGCCCGAGTTAAAAGGATTAGAGATAGCAATCATTGGTTTGTCTGAACAGCGAAATAGTTTTTTTGCAAATCCTGTATATGATGTAAATCAATTCCGGCGAACATTTTATGAATTATATCCTGGAAATTGGAATATAAAGATTGCCGATTTAGGAGATTTATCTAATGGGGCTAAGATTAAGGATACTTATTTTGCAATTAAAGAGATTGGATATCATTTAAAACAAATGAATATTATCCCTGTATTTATTGGCGGCAGCCATGATCTTATTTTTCCTTTATACCAAGTTTTTCAGGAGTTTAACCAGTTAGTCAACATGGTTTCAGTTGATCGATCATTTGACTTTTCCCAAGAAGATGAATTGATTTCAGGTCGTTCTTACATGAGTAAAATTATTATGGAGAAACCAAATGTGTTAAATAACTATACCAATTTAGGTTTTCAGAATTATTATTGTGCTATCGAGGAAAAAGACCTAATGGATAAATTATATTTCGAGGGAATTAGATTAGGGCAAGTTTTGGACGACACGCAATTGGTAGAACCTGTTTTTAGAGATGCTGATATTGTAGGTTTTGACATGAAATGTTTGTCCTGGGAGGCTACTGCTGATCCACTCAAAGGTCAGCCCAATGGAATAGATTCAAGAACTATTTGCGCATTAAGCAGATATGCTGGAATTAGTGATCGGGTCGGATTTATTGGATTATATGAGTTGCCATCTACTCCCATGATGAACCAGTTAGCAGCCCAGATTGTTTGGTATTTTATAGAAGGTGTCCAATATCGATTTGATGAATACCCGGTTAATATTAAGGAAGGATTTTTAAAATATTCAGTAACTCTTTCTGATCAAACCATTGTTTTTTATAAAAGTGAAAAAAGTAATCGTTGGTGGATGGAATTAACAAATGATACCCATTTGGATAATAAAATAAAAACTTCAGCGTTAATAGCATGCACAAAAAATGATTATGAGTCCACAGTTAATGATTTCATTCCAGAAAGATGGTTCAATGCAATCAAAAGGATTAACTAATATTTATATATTAAATTAGTATCAAGACTTACTTAATTTGAAGTCATTTGTTGTGCATAATAGTTTATAAAGAAAAAATAAGTAGTTTTATGTTATTAAAAGCATAATACGCGTTTAATGAGATTTTTAATGAAAAAACTTTTAGTTTTATTAACACTTTGTTCTACAGTAGTTTCATGCGGTAACAAAAACAGAGGTGAACTCA
Organism: uncultured Flavobacteriaceae bacterium; assembly: GCA_943842245.1. GTDB lineage: Bacteria > Bacteroidota > Bacteroidia > Flavobacteriales > Flavobacteriaceae > MS024-2A. The sequence goes on along the minus strand of CALTAJ010000001.1, from coordinate 646,824 downwards.
TTGGAGTAAAACAAAAAAAGTGGTTTGGAGACAAGCCTTATGGGATGGTCCTTGTTGAAGGTGGAGCTTATATAATGGGAAAATCAGATGAGGATTTAGCGCAATTGCAAAACGCCCCAGCAAAAACTGTTACGGTCCCATCTTTCTATATGGATGAAACAGAAATTACCAATAGCGAATATCGCCAGTTTGTTTATTGGGTTAAGGATTCTATAGCCTTGGCTATGCTTGCAAGAGAAGCAGAAGATTTAGGACTCGGAGAAGATAATAAAGACGGTATAGGTGAATTTGTTTTTCAAGACTCCGATACTACAAAGTTAAGCGAATACCAAAAGTATATGCGTGAATCATATTACGATGTGAATGAAGACTTGTATGCTGGGAGGGCTTTGAATTGGGATGCTGATTTAACTTGGGATACAGAAGATTACACAGATAAAAATTATGCCAGAATTATGGATTCACTCTATCTACCACCAGATTTGTGGTATAATGGTGAAATGAAGTTAGATGTTGAAAAAATAAAATATTTATATACTTGGTTTGATGCTGAAGGGGCTGCTGCTGAATCAAAGAGAAATCGTCAGCAATTTATTGATAGAGAGCCTTTTATTAAAAGAGAAGAAGTTCAAATATATCCTGATACAACTGTATGGATTAAAGACTTCACATACTCTTACAATGAACCGATGCATAACGATTATTTTTCTCACCCTGCTTATCAAGATTATCCCGTTGTTGGTGTTTCTTGGACTCAGGCAGTTGCATTTTGTAATTGGAGAACTAAATTTAAAAATGGCTATCAACGTGAAAAAGGACAACCAAATGTTAGTCGTTTCCGCTTACCTAACGAAGCAGAGTGGGAATACGCTGCACGAGGTGGAATTCCTTCTGGAACATATCCATGGGGATCCCCATATTTGCTCAATGATAGGGCTTGTTTTCTTGCAAATTTTAAACCCTTACGGGGAGATTATGCTGTAGACCAAGCGGTGTATACTGTTGAAGCCAAATCGTATCTTCCTAATGATTACAATTTATATAATATGGCTGGAAATGTAGCTGAATGGACTAATTCTTCTTACAACGCCGGAGCTTATGAATATGTATCTTCTTTAAATCCAAATATGTCTAATACTGAAGAAGAACGAAAAGTTGTAAGAGGAGGTTCATGGAAAGATGTAGCTTATTTTTTACGAGTAAGCTCTAGAGACTTTGAATATTCTGATACATCAAGAAGTTATATAGGCTTTCGAACAGTTCAGGATTATTTGGGTACTCAAGAAGTTAAAGTTAAATAGTAAAGTGCAGTATTTTTGCAGTAATTTATAAGTTAATCATTAAATAAAAATATAATTATTTCACCTATATTTAAAAAATAAAAAATAAATTAAAATGACAGATAAAGCTTTAAACAAACGTTTAAGAAGTAAAGTAGCTATGCATATGCTATTTGGACTCGGAGGAGCCGTTGTAATTATTGGGGCGCTTTTCAAAATATTACACCTTGAAATAGGTCCTATCACAGGAGGACTAGTTCTAGGATTAGGATTAGGAACTGAAGCACTTATATTTACAGTCTCAGCTTTAAATACAGGTGAGATTAAAGAAGAACACACTGATTTTGTAAAAAAGGTTAAAGCAGGAGGACCAACCAAGACCTCAGGTGGCGGAGAAGAGGGTCTTTCATCGAAAATTGATGCATTAATGCAAGAAGCTAAACTTGATGTTAATTTGATGAATTCATTGGCTAAAAGTATTAAAGGCTTAGAAAATTCAGCAAAAGCTTTATCACCAGCTTCTGATGCAATTAACGCCTCTGAAAATTATTCTCAAGAACTATCTAAAGCTGCTGGACAATTGGAAAAGTTGAATGCAAATTATCAGCAGCAAGTTTCAAATGCTAAAGGAAATTCAGAGTTAAAAGAAAAGATAAATCAAGACGCTCAACAACTCAGAGCTCAAATGGAAAGTTTATCTGCTAATTTAGCAGCATTGAATAATGTTTATGGTGGCATGCTAAATGCTATGTCAAAAAAATAAAAAGAAATGGCTGGAGCTAAAGAAACCCCAAGGCAGAAACTAATTAGCCTGATGTATTTGGTGTTTATTACCATGCTTGCACTTAATGTAAGCAAAGAAGTACTTGATGGATTTGGTCAAATGTATGAAAAGATATCAGATGCCAATGTTCGTGTAGATGAAAGTAATAATGCACTTTTAGAAAATATTCTTGTAAATGCAGAAGAAAAAGGAGGTAAGTGGATTGCACATAAAAGAACCGCTGAACAAATAAAAAAAGAATCTGATGCTTTCTTTAATTCAATCGAAGAAATAAAAACTACCATCACAGAGAAGCAAAGAGAAAAAGATCCTGACCTTAAAGAATTTGCTCAAATGGACAAAGGAGAAGCCTTAGATGTTATTTGGTTCAAAGAAGGATCAGAAGAATCAAAAAATAATTTTATTGATATGATTCAAGAATACAAGATGCATGTAATTCAAGTATTTGGTAGTCGGTACCCTGAATCAATTGATATGGTTGAAGCACGGTTTTTTACTGGTGACCAAAACAATAACATCAAAAATAGGGATGATATTGATGAGCCATGGTTAGATGCAAGCTTTAAAGGTTTTCCTTTAATATCATCTTTAGCAAAACTTACAATGATGCAAAATGATATTCGTCAAACTGAACATGATGTTTTTGCAACATTAATGGGTAAGGAATTGAAGATGTCTTCTAAGGTTAATCAGTCTAATTATACTAGTTTACTTGTTACTGAAAAAGGAGCTTATTATCAAGGAGAAAAATTTGATGGAAGCGTAATTTTAGGAAGAAAAGGAGGTGCTCAAAATCCAAATGGTGTTGCTCTTACACTGGATGGAAGAGAACTTAATGAAGAGGATTATGATTTGATCCCTGGAGGGGTGAAATTAAATGTGAAAGCTGGAAATCCTGGAGATCATTTAATTGAAGGGGATTTAATTTTTTTAAATGATGGTGAGGAATCTAAAATCAGTGTTAGCCAGACATATACTGTAATTTCCAAACCTAATTCAGCAGTAATTTCAGCTGATAAAATGAATGTTGTTTACAGAGGTGTTCAAAACCCAATGACTATTTCAATTCCTGGTATTCAAGATAGTAAAGTGAAAGCATCAGCGCCTGGTTTAAAACGTGTCCGCGGGAGTAAATATAATGTGTTTCCATCTAAGGGAACAGAAGTAAAAATAAACGTTTCAGGAACACTTCCTGATGGTAAACGAGTCTCATCAGTCTCAACTTTTAGAATCAAGGAAATTCCAAAGCCTGCAGGATATTTCAGAGGAAAATCTGGATCTTTTTCAATCCCAAAATCAAGCTTAGAAAGGGGTACAGTGGAAGCTAGATTAGAAGATTTTGATTTTGATTTACCCTTACGCACAAAATCCTTTCGTTTTAGAGCGCCAGGACAAACTAGTATTGTTATTCAAGGGAATAGGTTAGATAAAAAGGCAAAATCTATGTTAAGTAGAATCAAAAACGGACAAACTGTAATTATTTCTGATATCGAAGTAATAATTCCATCAAATCCGAGTTATAAACTAGGACAAACATCTCCAATATCAATTACAGTTAATTAATTTGTTCCACTTATGAAGAATATTTTATTTTTAACTTCAATCTTCGCTTTAATTGGTTTTAACAGTGCCATTGGTCAGTCAAACTTGTTAAACGCTAAAGTACCTCAAGAAGTTGGGCTACTTTACGAACAGACTTTAGCAAATAATTCAAATCCCGTTGAGTATGGTTATGTTGATGATAGAGATATTCTTTGGTCAAAAACAATTTGGGAGGTTATTGATTTAGACGAAAGAATTAACTTTCCATATTATTATCCTTCTGTAAATAATGGCTATTTGTCAAGTGATCGACAATCACTATTTAGAGTTTTAATGGATAATATTCAAGAAGGGAATATTACAGAAATCTATGAAACAGATTATTTCAATGAAAAACTTACTTACGATGATTTGGCAGTAAAACTTGAAGACAGAAAAATTACAGAAGAAGCTAGACAAAAAATAAATTCTGGTATTATTTCTGAAGAAGAATTAACAGAAGATGACTATGATGTTTATATAATTGATTCATTTAAAGTAGTTCAATATTTCATAAAAGGGACATGGTACTTTAACAAACGTTTGGGAGAACTTAGATATCGTTTATTAGGAATTGCCCCTGGAGCACAGGATGTTTCAACTCTTTCAGAAAGTTCGGAGGATCCGGATATTCTTCCATTATTTTGGGTATGGTTCCCAGATGCTAGAGAAAGCTTAAACAAGCATCGAGTTTTTAACACCAAAAATTCTTCAAAGTCAATAACATTTGATATGATGCTTAATTCAAGACGCTTTAACTCTTCAATTTATAAGGAAGAAAATGTTTATGAAGACCGTGAGGTCAAAGAATATATATACGAGGATGCATTACGTCAATTAATTGAATCAGAGCGAATCAAGTCAGTCATTCGTGATTTTGAACAAGATATGTGGAACAATTAAATTTTTACAATATAACTTGAAGCGCTATTGGAAACAATAGCGCTTTTTTTTTGATATTTATAGAGATATGAAAGACGCTATAATTGTAGGTTTTGGCTTAGCAGGATTTCACTGTGCTCTTGAATTACAAAAACATAAAAAAGACTTTCTTATTATAACTAATGAAAGAGAAGGAGCAAGTAAAAACGCAGGTGGAGTTTTTAATCCAACTGTACTGAAGAGATACACAATGTCATGGCGAGGAGAAGAATTTTTTGATCAAGCAATTTCTACTTATAGCTTTTTTGAAGAAAAATATAATATAAATGTATTTCAAAAAATACCTATCATTTATTATTTTAATCAATTATCTAATCACAATGACTGGACTGTAGCATCAAATAGAAAGGGATTGGATCGTTTTTTATCTCCATTAATTAACACTGATGCCAATAAAGGGATAAATGATAATTTTGGATATGCAAAACTTCAAAATGTAGGAAAATTAGATATTAGTAAAACATTAGAAGGGTTTAAAAAAAAATTAGATTCAAATTCATTTAGCCAAAAAGAATTTGACTACGGGGAATTAAAATTTATTAATAATAAAATTGAATATAAGAATGTTAAAGCTAGATATATTGTTTTTTGTGAAGGCTTTCAACTCAAAAGGAATCCCTGGTTTTCGTACCTTCCATTAGAGGGATCTAAAGGAGAGTTTTTACATATCCGTTCAAAAGTGTTATCTCAAAAAAAAATAATAAAAGCTGGACTTTTCATTGTGCCAATTGAAAAAGACCTGTTTTGGGTAGGTGCAAATTTTGATCGAAAAGATAAAACTTCAAAACCAACTAAATCAGGAAAAGATTGGATTTTGGTAAAGTTAAAAAGTTTTTTAGACTCCCCATTCGAGGTAGTTGACCATAAAGCAGCCATTAGACCCACAGTCAAAGATCGTCGTCCTTTGTTAGGAGCTCATCCAAAACAAAAGAATCTTTATATTTTTAATGGTTTAGGATCTAGAGGGGTTTTAATGGGGCCCTTACTGGCAAAATGGATGTATAAGTTTGTGTTTGAGAAAAAAAAATTATATCCTGAACTAGCGATTGATCGATTTGAAACTTATTTTAGCAATCCAAAAAATATAGATGTTTAACGCACATAATATTACGGTCAGCTTTGGAGGAGAAACTCTTTTTGATCAAATATCTTTTCGTTTAGCAAAAGGAGACCATGTTGGCTTAATTGGAAAGAATGGTGCTGGCAAATCAACCTTGTTAAAGTTAATGACTCTTGAGAATCAGCCAACATCAGGAAGCTTTGCATTAGAAAAAAATTGTAAAATCGGGTATTTACCTCAAGACCTTGATTTTGACAACGGGCGTTCAGTTATAGAAGAGGCCTATTTAGCTTTTGAAGAAATTAAAAAAGTAGAGATACGACAGGAAGAAATCCATAAAATTATGGAGGAAACCCAAGACTTCGAAAGTCAATCATATATGGAAGTATTGGACGAGTTGAATGAATTAAACAATCGTTTTGAAATGATTGGAGGGTATCACTACCAGTCTCAAACTGAAAAAATACTCTTAGGACTTGGATTTACGATGAATGATTTAAATGCTTCAACAGATACTTTTTCTGGAGGATGGCGAATGCGAATTGAATTAGCTAAACTCCTTTTGAAAGACAACGATATTCTTTTACTTGACGAACCAACTAATCATTTGGATATAGAATCTATTATTTGGCTAGAGCAATTCCTAAAAAATTTTAAGGGTGCTTTAGTAATGGTCTCTCATGACAGGATGTTTCTTGATCAAATTACAAATAGGACTATAGAAATTCTTCATCAGCGCATTTTTGATTTTAAAAAACCATATTCGAAGTATATGGAAATTCGAAAAGAACTTCGTACTCAACAGCTAGCCGCTCAAAAGAATCAGGAAAAACAGATTCAACAAACAGAAAAACTAATTGAACGTTTTCGTGCTAAAGCATCAAAAGCAAGTATGGCTCAATCACTAATAAAAAAATTGGATAAAATTGATCGAATAGAGATTGACCCTGAGGAGAGTAGAAAAATTAAATTTGAATTTTCTATTTCACATCAACCAGGAAAAATAATTTTAGAAGCTAAAGACATTTCTAAGTCTTTTGGTGATAAACATGTACTTGATTCAGTAAATATAGATATTGAAAGAGGTGAAAAGATCGCTTTTGTCGGTCAGAACGGCCAAGGGAAGTCTACTCTTGCAAAAATTTTAGTAGGAGAACTTGAAAGTAAGGGAAAAGTAAGATTGGGACACAATGTTCAAATTGGCTATTTTGCTCAAAATCAATCAACCTATTTAGATGGTAAAAAAACAGTACTTGAATCTGCTCAAGACTCTGCAACTCCAGAGAACAGGATCAAGGTTCGTGATTTATTAGGGGCATTCCTTTTCCCAGGAGATGCAGTTGATAAAAAGATTCATGTTCTATCTGGAGGAGAGCGAAATCGTTTAGCCTTATGTAAATTACTACTTCAGCCTTTTAATGTTCTAGTGATGGACGAACCAACCAATCATTTAGATATTGCTTCTAAAAACGTACTCAAGCAAGCTTTGAAGAAGTTTAAAGGAACCCTAATTTTGGTTTCACACGATCGTGACTTTGTTCAAGGACTTTGTGAAAAGGTGATTTCATTTAAACAACGCGAAGTCAAAACTTTTTTAGGAGATATAAATGCATATCTGGAAGATCAAAAATTTTCTTCCATAAAAGAACTAGAAAAAAAGAGTAAAGACCAAATAAAAAAACCGATTAAAGAAAAGGAAAACTCCTACAAGAGGCAAAAAGAAATTCGTGGAGCACAACAAAAAATATCAAAACTAGAACGACAAATTTCAGACTTGGAAAAAGAGATTAAAAAAATAGATTTTGATCTTGAAATAAATTATGAAACTACTATTAGTCAAACCAATTTTTTTGATACATATCAAACAAAAAAGAGAGATTTAGAAAACTTGATGAAAAAGTGGGAAAAACTCCAACTACTTTTGGATTAATATAAATTTAGCTTTTTACAAGCTCTTTTACGTTTTGCAAATATCGTTCTGCATCTAATGCAGCCATACAGCCTGTGCCAGCAGCGGTAACCGCCTGACGATATTCTTTATCTTGAACATCGCCAGAAGCAAAAACCCCAGGAACGTTTGTTGCTGTTGTTTTCCCTTTAGTGATTAAGTACCCCGAATCATCCATTTCTAATTGTCCTCTAAAAATATCAGTATTCGGCTTGTGACCAATAGCAATAAACAAACCAGTTATAGAAATTTCATCGGTGAATCCAGATTTATTATTTTTCATACGGAGTCCCTCTACAACTTGATCTCCGAGAACTTCATCAATCTCAGTATTGTATCTAAGATCAATATTTTTTGTACTGGTTACACGGTGTTGCATGGCTTTGGATGCACGCATTGTATCTTTTCGAACTAACATAGTTACTTTAGAACAAATTTTAGCCAGATATGTAGCTTCTTCAGCTGCTGTATCTCCACCACCAACAATTGCAACTTCCTGACCTTTGTAAAAAAATCCATCACAAACAGCGCATGCAGAAACTCCACCGCCACGTAAGCGTTGTTCACTTGGTAAACCAAGATATTTAGCTGTAGCTCCCGTACTAATAATAATTGTACTAGCACGTAACTCAGTTCCATCCTCAGTATATGCTTTATGAGTCTCTCCTGGATCTTTTGAAAACTCAACTTTATCAATAAATCCAATACGAACATCGGTTCCAAACCGTTCAGCTTGTTGTTGTAATTGAACCATCATGGTCGGTCCATCGACACCTTCAGGGTAGCCTGGGAAATTATCTACTTCAGTTGTAGTAGTTAGTTGTCCACCAGGTTCCATACCGGTATAAAGGACTGGATTTAAGTCTGCGCGTGCTGCGTAAATTGCAGCTGTGTATCCTGCTGGACCACTTCCAATAATTAAAGTCTTGAGAATTTTCATTGTCAATTAATTTATTCAAATGTAAACCATATCTTTTAGTTGTATATTCGTTTTATATTGGATTTATCAATAATTTATCAATGTTATTTATAAAAAAAACTATTCCTTTTTTTTGTTTTTATCTAATAGCCTGTTCACAATCTAAAACAATTACTTCAGATCAAATTATAGAACAATCGATATCTGCCTGTGGATGGAATCAAAAAGAGTTTTCTATCTCATTTGATTTTAGAGATTATACTTATAAATTGATTCGAAAACCTTTTTTCTATTCCTACCAACGTTCAAAATTAATAGAGGGAACAGCTTTTCTTGATATTATGACTTCAAAAGATCAATTAAAGCGATATAAAAATAATAGACTACTTAAACTTAATGATAGTATCACCAACTTATATTCAAACTCATTGAACTCAGTAATGTATTTTTTTCAACTTCCTCTAATTCTAAGAGATGATGCTGTGATTTCTGAGCTATTGGGAACAACCATAATTTTAGGAAAAACTTATTGGACCATAAAAATCAACTTTAATCAAGTTAGCGGGGGGGAGGACTTTCAGGATGAGTATCGTTATTGGATTGATCAAGAGAATAATCAAATTACTTTTTTTGCATATCATTATTTGACCGACGGTGGAGGAGTTCGTTTCAGGGAAGCTCGAAATATTAGAAATATAAATGGTTTTTTATTTCAAGACTATGTAAATTATAAATCAAAAGATAAATTTACTCCTTTAGACAGTCTACCTATTCTTTTTGAAAAGAATAAACTTGAAATTGTATCTATAATTGAAAATAAAAAAATCAAGGTAGATGTTCACTAAATTGTATTAAAACATAATTTTTTTATAAAAAGAGATGTTTAAAATATTATTCCTCTCCATTTATTATAAAGGCTCTAGAATCTGATAGAGTATCAAAGATTCTTTCTTTTGGTATTAGTTCCCCAAAAATTCCAATAGTTTTCATTAAGTGCATAGGCTGTGGTTGAATTCCAGCTATCAGAATTTTTATATTTTTTTTATCTAAATCTAAAAGGACATCCTCAAGTGCAAATACTCCTGATTGGTCCATATACGGTACCTTTTCCATATCAACAATTATAATACTAGCTGATTCAGGAATTTTATTTGCTATACTTACAAATTCTGATGTAAATCCAAAAAATAAAGGTCCATTAATATGCTTTACATAAACATTTGCTTTAGAGGTTTCATTTAGATCTTTTTCATTCAAAAGAAGATCTACTTTTGAATTATCTTTTGATATATCACCCATTTTCTTCATAAAAAATAGACATGCTAATAGAAGACCTATACCAACAGCATAAACTAAATTCCAAAAAACTGATAACAAAAGAACAACAACCATTATTATAATTTCAGTCCTAGGTATTTTTGAAAGCACATTCAATCCTTTATAATCCATAACTCCTATTCCTACAGTAACTAAAATACCAGCTAAAACTGCGGCAGGTATCTTAGAAGCTAAGGGGCTTAAAACTAGAAGAATAAGAAGTAAAACTATTCCAGCTATCATACCGGATAATCTTGTTTTTCCTCCTGATTGGATATTTACAACAGTACGAATAGTTGCTCCAGCTCCAGGTAGACCTCCAAAAATGGCACCTATAGAGTTACCAATTCCTTGGCCAATTAATTCTTTATTAGGAAGATGCCTAGTTTTAGTTAAGTTATCCGCAACAACAGATGTTAACAAAGAGTCAATAGCACCTAAAAGTGAAAGCGTAAGTGCAGTGAAAAGATATGGAAGAACCTCAAGAAAATTAAAGTCTGTAAAAAGGGTCCACTGTATTTTTGGAAATCCATTAGGGATTTGTTGTATTGAGATATAGTCAATACCAAAACCAATTGCAACACCAGATACAACAATCAATGCTACCAAAGTACTGGGCACAGCTGTAGTAATTTTTTTAAAACCGTAAATTATAAAAATAGTTGCGAATGCCAGAATGACCTCAATCCAATTAATAAGACCAATAGCTCTAGGAATAGATTTAATTGTTCCTACAACACCTGATGAGTTGTTTTTTGCTAAGTTTTCTGCTTCTTCAGTTATTTCAAATTTATCAATTTTATTAGCCCGATCTATAGTCTGTTCAAAGTCTTCAATCACTAGCACACCATCTTTTGTTTCGTCAGCAAGAATTTTTTCTAATAGACTTTGCTCGGCCATAGGCTTGAAGGAATCAACAAGTTCAATGTCTTTTTTGGCATCATATCCAATTACTGGCAAAATTTGAGTAATTAAAATTATTACTCCTATAGCAGTCATAAAACCCGAAACTACCGGGTAAGGAATATATTTAATGTATTTACCAAGACCAAGAAATCCAAGACCAATTTGAAATAAACCACTTAAAAGAAAAACTGCTAATATATAAGGTAATGCTTTCTCTACAGATCCATTATGAACACCAATTATTGTTGCAATAACAACCATACTTACAGCTGTCATTGGCGCAGTTGGTCCTGAAATTTGAGTTGCAGTTCCACCAAATAAAGCTGCAAAAAAACTTAAAAAAATTGCTCCATAAAGACCTGCGCTTGGCCCTAGACCTGAACTCACACCAAATGCTAAAGCAAGAGGAAGTGCAACTATTCCTGCAGTTAGTCCACCTAAAATATCACCTTTAATATTAGAAAACATAGTTTTTTTTTGTTATAAATTAAAAATAAAATTCAAAAATAGAAAAACTAATTTTTTTAAGCTTAACAATTAGAAAAAACTGAGTTTTAATTAAGATAAAAAAATCAGAAATTAAAAATTTCTATTATAAAGAAATCGTAAATTTGAATTCGCAATTATTTTAATGATGATAGATCAAGCAAAAGTCAGTCTTCTTGATTATAAAACCCCTGGGAGTTTTGAGGAGACTCGTTATGAGAAGTTACACAATGTTATCGTTGGTAGTTCAGTGGAAGGTTCAACTGCAATAGCACATTGTATCGCAAATTTAATTCTTCAAAAACAGAAAAAAAATCAACATTGTATTTTAGGTCTTGCCACAGGCTCGAGTCCATTAAGTGTTTACAGAGAACTTGTTCGTCTTCATAAGCAGGATGGATTGAGTTTTAATAATGTCATCACTTTTAATCTTGATGAATATTATCCCATACAAAAAAAAGATGTCCAAAGTTACTTCAACTTTATGCATAAAAATTTATTTGATTTAGTAGATATTAAATCAGAAAATATTAACATTCCTAATGGAAACGTAAAGGCAGAAGAATTGAGAGATTCATGCATAGCTTATGAAAGAAAAATTAAAGAATTAGGTGGCATAGATCTTCAAATATTAGGAATTGGTCGCACAGGACATATTGGTTTTAATGAACCAGGATCTCATTTAAATTCTCAAACGAGAACTATAACTCTTGATCATCTAACCCGGTTTGATGCAATTTCTACATTTCAGGGTATCGAAAATGTCCCTAGAAAAGCAGTCACTATGGGTATTCAATCTATCCTTAGTGCTAAAAAAATTATTTTAATGGCATGGGGGACCAACAAATCAGAAATTATTCAAAAAGCTGTAGAAGGTCAAATTTCAGATAAAATACCTACAACGTACTTACAGTATCATAAGAATACTACTTTAATTCTTGATGAACAAGCTGCCTCAGAGTTGACAAGAATAAAAACTCCCTGGTTAGTTGGGAGTTGTGACTGGAAAGATGCCATCAGTTCAAAAGCAATTATATGGCTTTGTGAAAAAAAGAACAAATCCATTTTAAAATTAACAGATGAGGATTATAATCAAAATGGAATGTCTGACTTATTAGCTCTCAATGGATCTTCTTATGATATAAACATACAGATGTTTAATCGTCTGCAGCATTCAATTACTGGCTGGCCTGGGGGCAAACCAAATTCTGATGATAATCATCGACCGGAACGTAAAAGTCCGGATAAAAAACGTGTTATAATTTTTAGTCCACATCCAGATGATGATGTTATTTCTATGGGGGGTACTTTTGATAGGTTAGTTTCTCAAGGACATGAGGTTCATATTTCCTATCAGACATCTGGAAATATTGCAGTTTCGGATCAAGAAGCATTAAAATATCTTGAGGTCAACTCTGATTTAAATAAAGAGAATCCAAATCCTGAAATAGAATCTTTAAAAAAACTGCTAAAAAACAGTTATCCTGAAAAGCCTGCTTCCAGAGACATCTGCAATCTTAAGGGCAGTATTAGAAAGGGAGAGTCTTTTGGAGCGACAAGATATTTTGGAATCCCAGACAATCAAGTTCACTTTATGAATCTTCCGTTTTACGAAACGGGAACAATTGCTAAAAATCCAATTTCAGATAAGGACATTATTAAAACCATGGAACTTATTGAATTGATTAAACCACATCAAATTTATGCCGCTGGTGATTTAGCAGATCCTCATGGAACTCATAGGGTTTGCTTAGATATCGTTTTTGAATCTTTAAAGCGACTCAAGTCTAAAAGTTTTATGAAAGATTGTTGGGTGTGGCTTTACCGCGGAGCGTGGCACGAATGGGAAATTCATGAAATTGAAATGGCAGTACCCATGAGTCCTGATCAGGTTCTGAGAAAGCGAAACGCTATTTTTTATCACCAGTCTCAAAAAGATGGAGTTATGTTCCAAGGCAATGATCATCGTGAATTTTGGATCCGAGCTGAAGAACGTAATGCAGATACTGCAAAAAAATATAAATCCTTGGGAATGGCTGATTATGCAGCAATGGAGGCCTTTAAGCGCTATTTTTATTAGCTAATAGGGAGATTAATAAAGTCTTAATTCCTCAACTATCTGATTGTATATATAGAGCTCAATAATTAACTGTTTTAATTTATTTGTACATTAGGTTAAAACAAGTTTATTATGCGATTTACATTATCATTTTCCACTAAAATTTTTTTAATAATAGCCATTTTTCAATTTTCAATAATTAATGCTCAGCAAAAATTTTCAAAAAGGCAAATCCAAAAAATTAAATTAGAAACCGTTGATTTAGTTCAGAACAGATTTAAACAAACACAAGTAATGATAGATAAAGTGTTCAGTTTTGCTGAACTTGGTCATCAGGAGTTCGAAACGTCAAAATATCTAACAGGAATCTTAGAATCTGCCGGATTTGAAGTTGAGTATGGAATTTCTGGAATACCTACTGCATGGATGGCAAAGTGGAACTATGGAAAAGGTCCTGTAATTGCTCTTGGAAGTGACGTAGATTGTATTCCAAAAGCATCCCAATATCCAGGAGTAGCATATCACAAACCAATGGTTGAGGGAGCTCCAGGACACGGCGAAGGGCATAATTCTGGACTTCCTGTTGTAATTACGTCTGCTTTAGTGATTCAACAACAAATGAAAGAAAATGATTTAGGTGGAACCCTTGTTATTTGGCCTGGAATTGCTGAAGAGCAATTGGCATCCAAAGCTTGGTATGTTAAAGATGGTTACTTTGATAATATTGATATGTGTATTTTTACTCATGTAGGGAGTAACTTAGATGTATCTTATGGTCCTTCTACTGGAACAGGATTAGTTTCTGTAGAGTATACTTTTTTTGGTGAAGCAGCCCATTCTGCCGGCGCTCCATGGCGAGGTAGAAGTGCACTTGACGCTGCTGAACTAATGAATATTGGATGGAATTATAAAAGAGAGCATTTGCATCCCTTAAGGAGATCTCATTCTATATTTACAGATGCAGGGGACCAACCAAATGTTGTGCCGTCAAGAGCATCAATTTGGTTTTTCTTAAGGGATATAACATCTGAAGGTATTTTAGACATGTATAATGATGCAAATAATATTTCTAAAGGTGCGGCACTTATGACTGACACAAAAGTAAGTTCAAGAATAATTGGTGCTGCATCACCTAGACATTATAATAAAGTAATTGCTGAAGTTATGTATGAAAATATTAAGACCGTAGGATTGCCAAAATGGACAAACGAAGATCAAATGCTTGCAAAGGCAGTTCAAAAAGAAGTTGATTCAGAAAACACAAATGGCTTAGCTACAGTCATTTCAGAAATAGGTATACCAAGAGCTGAGCCTAAAAGTGGCGGATCAGACGATATAGGAGACATTTCTTGGACAATCCCTACAGTAACACTCCGTTATCCATCAAATATTCCTGGACTTCAGGGCCATCACTGGTCAAATGCAATAACAATGGCAACTCCAATTGCACATAAAGGTGGAACTGCGGGGGCAAAAGTTGTGGCAACTACTGTCATTGATTTTTTAACTAAACCATCATTTTTAGAAAAAGCAAAAGATTATTTTGAAAATGTTCAGAAAAAGAATGGTAAGTATATAAAATTTGTCCCTGAAGATGCACCACCCCCAATTTATTTAAATAAAGAAATTCAGAGTGAATTCCGCGAGAAACTTGAAAAGTTTTATTATGATGAAACAAAATATGATTCGTATTTGGAACAGCTAGGTATAATCTATCCTACTCTTAATTAGACATCTTATGAAGTCATTTTTATCAATTATTTTCTTAGTTTTTTTTAATTATTCAATTTTTTCTCAACAAAAAATAAATAAAAAAGATTCTATAGCCGTGATAGATGTACTTCACAAACAACAAAGTGATTGGAATAGTGGGGACATAGATTCTTTTATGGAAGGCTATCTAAAATCTGAAAATTTAATTTTTTCAGGTTCGAATGGACCAGTTTATGGATGGGAGGCAACTCGCAACCGCTATAAAAAAAATTATTCAGATCTTGAAAAAATGGGTAAATTGAAGTTTGACGTCTTGAATATTTTCAGTCTGAGTCCAACAGTGATTCAATTACAGGGGAGGTATTATTTGGCAAGAACAATAGGAGATACCTACGGATATTTTACTTTAAACTGGATAAAAGTTAAAAATCAATGGTACATTATTTCAGACCATACATCTTCCTCAAATGAATAATAAATTCAATTCAAGAATTTTATCATCTCATCAGCAATTAATTTATTTCCTTCATTATTTAAATGCACACCGTCGGATGTCAAAACTCCTTTAGGCATATTTTGATCATTGTTTTCAGAAATATATTCCTTAAATTTTTTTCTTAAGTCCAATAAGTCAGTATTAAACTCAGATGACAAATTTCTAACAACATCAGAGAAAGCATCTAAATCCTTATTCATTATCTCCATTGTATCAATATCTTTAAAATTATTGTTCAATTTAAATTCACCATTATTTTCTCCAATAACTGTTGGCGTACATAAAATTATTTTTGCACCCACAGCTTTAATATCAGTAATAATTTTTCTCAATCCCTTTTCATATATATCGATGTCTGATCCGGTGCCCCAATCATATTTATGCCAAACATCATTAATTCCAATATAAATAAATACGATGTTAGGCTTCAACTTTAATACATCATCATTATACCTTAAAAGTAAGTCTGAAACTTTGTTACCCCCAATCCCCTTATTGATTAATTCTACTTCCTGACTTACGTTTTCTCTTAATGAAGTTATAAACCCTTTATATGTTCCTTCACCTTCAGAATTTTCACCCTGTTGAGTTATAGAATCTCCTAAAAAAATAACTTTAGTTGAATTATTACAAGCAGTCATTATTACAAGGATTATTAGTGATAATTTTTTCATTTGAATTCATTTAATTTATCGAAATATAAAGAAATAATAATTCTATGGAGTTTTTTAAAGTAATTTTTAAATGATAAAATAAAATATTTTAATCTTTAATCGCATAGTTTAATAGTCTAGGGCGAATGTTGAGTTCATATAAACCTCTTTGTTCTCTATTGGGATATACTCTATTAGTCAATAAAATAACGAAACAATCATATTCAGGATCTATCCAAACCATGGTTCCTGTGTAACCGGTATGACCAAAAGTTTTATGACTTACTAAAGTAGAAGGATATCGGGGATTATCTTTTAGATCTAAAGAAGGTTTATCAAAGCCAAGACCTCTTGGATTAGATCCTTTGGGATAAGTTCTTTGACTAAAAAGAGTTATGGTTTTGGGGTTTAAAAATTGTCTTCCTTTATAGTTCCCTTTTTGAAGTAACATCTGTAACAAAGGCGCTATTGAATTTGCATTAGCAAATAGCCCTGCGTTACCTGAAATTCCTCCCATCAGAGAAGCTGCCTCATCGTGTACCCAACCATGAACAAGTTGTTTTCTAAATATGCTGTCGTATTCTGTAGGAACTATGTCGGTTTTTGAAAATTTTGAAGTAGGTAAAAAAGTGATTCGTTCCAATTTCATAGAATCATAAAAGTGAGTATCTAAAAATTTAGAGAAAGATAAACCACTCATTCTTTGGACTAATTGTGGCAAGTAAAAATAAAACATACCAGAGTAAACCATCTCTCCCATAGGAGTGAGTTTCGTTTTTTTTATGCGACGAAAAATCTTTTTTTGATAACGTTTATGAACATACAAAGAGTCACTTACATAGCCTGGAAAACGACTATCTCTAGTATTTGATAAGGTGTTTCTTTTGAATTCGCCTCTTTTATTGAAGACTAAATTTTGATGTGTGACATATGGCAACCAGCCAGCACTATGACTCAATATTTGTTTAAAGCTATGATTTTGTTTATTACTTTTTTTAAGGGATGGAATCCATTTTGAAACAGGATCCTTAATATTAAAACCATAAAGTTCATAAAGCTTCATTATAGCAAGTGTGCTTGCCAAGACTTTGGTTACAGAAGCTAAATCATAGAGGTCATTTTTTGAAACAGGAATTAAAGAATCGTAAGTGTGATATCCATAAGTCTTATTTACTCGAATAGAGTCTTTTTTAAAAATCAGAACCTGTGCACCAGGAAAAGCTTTTCTTTGGATTCCAAAATTAATTAAAGAATCAACCTTTGATGTTAAGTCAAGTTTTAGAGTATCACTTAAACGCTGAGCTTTTAAATTATTAGGCAATATTATAAAAAGGATAAAAAAAGTAAAAATTGCTACTCTCATAGGGATAATTTGTATTTTTCAAAAACAATATAACCATAAAGATCTCGTTTTTAACAAAATGAATTAATACCTTTTTAAAATCTAAATATATTTTAAAAATACAGCTTTCTATGTCTTCAAAAGCTAAATTATTCCTCAGCCTCTTATTTCTGATGTTTTCACATTTAATGTTTGCTCAGGAGGAAAAAGAAGAAGTCCTAGAGGAAGAAATTCCATTTGATGCCGTTATCCAATCCGAAATGGGGGGAAAACGAATGAAGTTTTACGGCAATACTAGATTTAACTTTAATCAGGCGTATTTTTCAAATTGGATATCAGGAGGTGAAAGTAGTCTGACCTTCCTGTACGGGCTAGATTATAACTTTAACTACTCGGATAGAAATGGATTTGTTTGGGATTCTAATTTACTTTTTTCTTTAGGTACGACTTATATTTCTGGATCTAAATTTCTAAAAAAAGCAGATGATCGCTTCGAAATAGGATCTTTAGTCGGTAAGCAAATCAATCAATATTGGAGCTACTCTGGGTTATTAAATATAAAAACACAATTACTTCCAGGATACAGATTTTATAATGAAAATGATGTGGAAATGCGTGAAAAAGTTTCCCAGTTTTTATCCCCTATGATTCTTCAGGCAGGTTTGGGTTGGTATTACAAGAAGAATAATGATTTTAGAATTAACCTTTCACCAGTTACGGGTCGTGCAATTGTAGTATCCAAAAAATATACTGAAAATCTAGATCAAGGAGCTAAATATTTTGGTGTAGATGCTCAAAAGCGAAGTAAGCTATTTTTTGGAGCTTTAATTTCTGGATTTTATAAAAGAGAAATAATGAAGAATATAATATGGGAGAATAATTTTAGTATTTATATAAATTATCTTGAAAAAATTCAAAATGTAGATTTTGACTGGAATTCTAATATTCGATTTAAAGTAAATAGCAAAGTTTCTGGAAATTTCATCATTCACCTATTGTATGATGACGATTTGTTGAGTGATTTACAAGTCCGCGAACTTTTGGGCTTGGGAATTAACATTGACTTATAATGTCTATTTCCCTAGAGCTTTTTTAAGAAACCAATCATAGTTATAAAAAGTAACAAAAACATTATATACACTGCCTTGACCACGTGGATCTACCTCCACAACTACTGTTTTTTCTGTATCTACAAAACGAATACAAGGAAGATTCTTTTTGACTAAAATAGGATTAGACCAGTTTTCTTGGGCATAAACAGTTTTAAATTTTTTAGACTCGAAATAAGCACGACTCTTCTTCATATAAGTCCCAGCCTGTTCCAGATTCAAGTTTTTCTTACTTCCTAAATTCATACTTACTAATCTATCATCCTTACCTACAAGAGATTTTTTTCTAACAGCATAAACTGTACCCTCTCCAAAAGCTAGATTTTTTAAAATTTTAGAATCTTTATTTAGGATTAATTTTGCTTCTTGCATTGGCATTTGAAAAACAAATGACTTAAAAAGTTTTTGTGAGTACGCATCAGAATTTAAACTAAAAAGAAGAATAAAAAAATATAAAAGCCTCATTGAATCTAAAGATGATTTTTTTATAAAGATATGAAGTCTTAAATTATATACCATAGCATGATAATTTGATTAAGTACTCAAATAGATAATCATTAACTTCCCCATTCAAAGTCTAAACATTATGATAAAAAAATATGCTTTAGTTACAGGAGCCTCCTCGGGGATTGGTCTCGAAATATCAAAAATATTAGCAAGTATTGGATTTTCTTTGGTTTTGGTTGCTAGAAGGGAAGATAAATTAAAAGAAGTAACTAAAACCTTAATCAATAAATATGACATCACAGCTGATTATTGTGTAGGTGATTTAGAAAACCCAAATATTCCCCAGATAATCTATGATTTTTGTCATAAAAAGGGATATTTTATTAGGTTATTGGTCAATAATGCAGGATATGCTCTTCCAGACACTTTTCATAAGACTTCAATGGAAGCTGAAGAAAAGTTTTTACGAGTTCTAGGAGTCTCTGTAATAGCTTTGACTAAATTATTTTTAATAGATATGATTAAGGCTAAACAAGGGAAAATAATGATGATTTCTTCTGTCGCAGCTTTTGCTCCTCCTTCCTCTATTCAAACTCTTTATGGACCAATTAAAACCTTTATAAATAGATTTAGTGAGGGCTTAAATTTAAGTTACAATTCTTTTGGTATTACTTCAACTGCCGTTTGTCCAGGTTATACTGTTACAAACTTTCATACTGCAAGTGGTGTTCAACAAGAAATGGATAGTGTACCTTCTTTCATGAAAAAACCTGCTAATAGGATAGCGAAAGAGGCTGTTGATGACACTTTAAAGGGTAAAAGAATATGTGTCCCAACAAAGACTTATAAGGTTATTGTTTTTTTATTAAAATTATTACCCCATTCATTGTTTCCATTATTTAGCAAAAGGCTTGCACCAGGGAGATATGAAAATAATTAATTTATTTTACCCCTCTAACAATAAGAGTTCCAGCCCAATCTTTTTTAGCTCCAAAACGCCAAGATTTTACAGAATTAAAGCCAGCAATTTTAAAAAAATTAATCCAACTTTCTTCGCTGTAGAGCTTCATGTTTGAAATACCACAATTGTCTGACCAATTATGAGAAACTTTATTTTCAAAATAAAAATCAATACCTATAATAAGTCTTCCATTTTTCTTTAACCACGAATCAAAAATTTGTTGAATCATTTTTTTTGGATTTATTAAGTAATAAAATACCTCCATAGAATGAACAATATCAACTTTTTTTTTCGGTAACCATGAAATTAAATCAGCACAAACATAAGATCCAGACGGATCTAATTTATTTGCTTTATCTATCATCTTTTTAGAACCATCCACTCCCATTGCTTTTTTACATAAATTATCTTTTACAACTGATCTCACCACCCAACCATTACCACATCCTGCATCAATAAAAGTATATGGTGTCTTGTATTCTGATACATTTGCAAGCATTTCATCAACAGATGCTTTATGATTTTTTTCCATCCCAAAATCCTTATCTAAATCTGCCCATTCACTAAAAATCTCAATTGGATTTCGTTTCATATTTAAATTCTTTTGGCCAAGTTAAAAAAAAGAAATCCCCCAATAAGTTATAGCTGCCCAAACTACATATCTAACTGCCTTTCCAACCAGCATCCAAAAACTAACTCTTAGGAAAGGAATTTTAAAAAACCCAAGACCAACTGCGAATAAGTCTCCAATTATCGGCATCCAACAAAAGAAAGCTAGAAAGCTGCCAAATTGGTCTATTTTAATTTTCATCTGCTCAATTTTCTCTCTTTTAAAACCCCAAAATCGATCTAATAGTTCCCATTTTCCTAAATAGCCTAATCCATAGTTTGTTATTCCACCTAACCAATTTCCTAATGTGGCCACAAAAAGAGATACACTTAAAGAGTAATTGTTTAAAAGCAAAAAACTTAGGACAATTTCAGAATTCATCGGTAAAATTGTGGCTGCAAGAAAACTTGCAATAAAAAGGCCTAATAAACCTAGCTCAACAAATGATTCCATTTTGATTTTAAATAAAATTCAAATTACTTAGAAACACTGATTAAATAACAATTGAACTATAAATTAATAATAGATGCATTTTAATTATATTTATGTATTGATTTTTAAATTAACCAATGAAAATAACCATAAACTTTTTCTTTTTATTACTAAATCTATTTACAGTATTTAATCTTCTAGGACAAGACGCTAAACTTTCAGGATCAAAAAGTTTAGGGAATATTGAAATAAAAAACTATTCGAATAAATTTCTTGAAAGGCCCGAATCTGTTTGGTCAGTTATACGCTCAAATAAGTCCAAAAAAGTCTACTTTGGGACATACGGGGGAATATTAGAATACGATGGTAAAAATGTAAATACAATATTGGTAGATGGTGAAATTGAAAATGAAATTGCCACTTCATTTACTAGAACGCTCGTTGAAGATTCTGAAAATAATCTGTATGCTGCAGGAAGAGGATTTTTTGGAAAAATAGTTAATGGACCATATGGAAATTCAGAATATTTATCTCTTATGGAGAAAATACCAGATTCTATTAATCCATATACCCAGGTTTTTTGGGGAGGGGTAAATAAAGAAAACAGTATTTACTTATACTCTAGAGATTTAGTTTTAAGATATGATGGGAATAGCTTTGATAGAGTTTGGAAATTATCTGAAAGAGAGGAAGGAGTTGATTCATACGGAACTATTCAAACCCTAATTAAAGTTGATGATAGAATCTTTTTAAGAGTATGGGGTATTGGTCTTTTTGAGCTCAAAAATGACGAGTTTAAGTTTATAGAAAATTCAGAAATATATTCAAATAACCGAATTGAATCAATGGTTTCTTTAAGTCAAGATAAAATTGCAATTTTCAGCAGTACTCTAGGAGTAATTACATATAATGAAAGTCAATTTATACCATCGAAAAATAGGGTGCTTAATAATTGGGTTAAAGAAAAATTAATTTACAATACTTCTGAAACAAAAAAATTGTCCGATGGAAGAATACCACTAATTTCTTTTGAGGGAGGTATCATGATTGTAGATGATCAACTAAAAATTATTGATCTAATAGATTTAAATGATGGATTGTCGTCTAATTCAATTACTTCAATTCATATAGACACTAATGATGATTTGTATACCACCAGCTTGCTTTCTGCCTCAAAAATTAGATTAAGTAATTCGATTACAAGTTTTGGTGAATCAAATGGAATTAAAGGTCTAGTTCAGAGTATAAAAAAGATAAAAGGTGATATTTATTTCAGTACTACAGAAGATGTTTTTAAGGTTGAAAGCAGCTATTCGCCAATGTTTAATAGTAATATTAAAGATTTAGAGTTTAATGATATTCCGAAAAACTTTATTCAAGTAGGAGATAATATTTTATCTGTCAATAATCTAAACACGCTTTTATTAAAAGGGAAAAATAAAATACTATTCTCAAGTGATCGCCAGCTAGAATCACCAGTTCAAAGTACGCTAGCTAAAGATATTGTTATCATGTCACATCCAAATGATGGAGTAGTCTTCTTTAAAATTTCTAACTCAGGATCAGTAAGGAAAATTAGAAGTAGAAAAATATTTGGTCAAGTTGGTGTACTAGGAATAAAAGAAATTGCTAAGGGTGTTCTTTTTATAGAAGCTATAAATGGAGAAGGTTCATTTATAGGTAAGTATGATAAATTCGGGAATATCTCTTTTACAAGACTTTTAACCCCTAATAATGAAACCGTATTTTCCAATGAAGAGTATCCAAAAGATCAATTATTTAATTCAAATATCAGTAATGAGGATATAGAAATATTGGAATTAAATATTCTAGAAACGGGAATAGGATTTTTGATTTTTGATCAAACCCTTGATCTTTATCAATTTTCTGAAGAATATAAATTGATAGAAACAGGAAAAAACTTGCTTCCTATTTTTGAAAGGGACTTGTTAAACTTTGACAGTTTTGCAAGGTTTGCAAACATTACTGGAAGGCAAAACTTTACAACAGTTAATCAAAAAACAAAAAATAATTGGTTTTTAACTTCAGGCGGTTTGCTAGAGGTTAATTTTAAATTGGATGGAGATTTTCAAATAGAGGCTGAATACCCATTTGGTATAATTGATCCAAATGAACTCTCAGGAGCAATTTTAGCTGATACTCAAGGAGAAGAAAGTACTTTGTGGCTAGGATCAAAAGACTCTAAAGTTATTAGCTATTTACCTGATCAATATTCTAAAGAAAACAAGATTGATGTACTTCCTGTAATTGATGAAATAACTTTAAATGATCAATATACATTATTGAATAATACTGATTACTCCTATAATAAATCAAGAAATCTTAAGATAAAATTTAGCTTTCCTTCATTTGATAAGGTTGAGGAAAATCTTTTTAGGTATAGGCTTATCGGTTTAAATGAAAATTGGAGTGAGTGGAATAAAACAATGGAAGGAGTATTTACAAATCTCTTTGAAGGAGATTACACTTTTGAAATACAGGCATTGGATGCAAATTTTAATGAAAGTGAGATAGTAACTCATAAATTTTCAATCAACCCTCCTTGGTATAGATCTTATATTGCATATGTTTTATATGTAGTAATAATTGCCATTTCTATATGGTTATTCGGTAAATTACAGGCTAAAAGGTCGCTTAGTAAAGCAGAGAATGAGAGAAGAGAGAAAGATCTTGAAGAGGCAAAACAAATTCAAGAAAGTATGTTGCCTAAAACTTTTCCTCAAATTGAGGGATTAAGTATAGCTGCAGGCCTTATTACTTCAACTGAAGTAGGTGGAGATTATTATGATTTTTTTGAGAGTAATGATAAAGACAACAGTATTCATGTGATCTGTGGAGATGCTACTGGACATGGTACAGCAGCTGGAATGATGGTATCCATAATAAAATCAGCTTTAAACGGATTACCTGTTCTACCTGTCAATGAAATATTAGAACGTTTAAATAACATTGTTAAAAAAATAAATCTTGGTAGGTTAAGAATGAGTTTAAATGTAGTCAAAATCAATAAAAATGAAATTGAAATAAGCGCGGCTGCAATGCCACCGTCTTATTTATTCAATGCAAAATCAAAAAAATGTGAAGAAATTATGATTGAAGGACTTCCACTAGGTGGTCTGAAGGATGAAAAATTTACAATGCTTAAAAAATCTTTTCAAAAAGGTGATGTTCTAGTTATGCTTTCAGATGGATTGCCTGAAGCATCTGATGAAAATAATGAAATGTATGACTATGATAGAATAGTAGATTTAATCACAAAAAATTACACAAAAGAACCAGAGGAAATTAAAGCAGAATTCTTTAATAGTCTAAATTCGTGGTTAAATGGGGGAATTCCCGATGATGATGTAACTCTTGTAATAGTAAAAAAAGTTGCTTAAATAAAAATACTATATCTCTAATTTGTTGAATATGCTGAAAATACTTGAGCATTTAAAGAGTTAGGAGCGGAATAAGCGCTTTTTTTCTTACGTTGCTTTTTTGGCTTAACCTCATTATCACTTACAATTGCAGTCTTTTTAGGAGTTAAATTTGCACCATAGCCATTGTAGCTTACATTATTCTTGAGAGAATTTTTTGTTTTTTCCATTGAACTTAAGCTTTTATTGAAAGCTTTTCGTCTATCTTCTTTGGTAAAAGCGCCATTATTTTTTTTATCAATTTTAGCAAAAGCCTCTTCAGAGTTGTCCCTAAAATCGGATTTGGTTTTATCAGAGTTTTCACAAAAGATAAACATCAATAAAAATGTTGTAAATAAAATATAATTTTTAAGCATACTTTCTAATTTTATTTGATCCTTCTGTATACGACTCCTCTTCCAGTAGCTCCTTCATATGAAACCATACCCGAATAATCTCTATCTATCTGAATAAATAAATCATCATTGTAAAATTTTATCTCGTGAGTTGCAAAGTTTGTTCTCTGCATCTCATCATTACTCCAAGTACCCATTCCTGATCCAAAAATAGGGTACTCTTTTAGCGTATTATCTTCTTCATTATAATCATAGTAACCATAACCTCCTAATCCACCATATTGCGGCGTGTCTACTTCAGCATTTCCAGTTTGATCTACTTGATATGCATATCTTCCGTTTGACATAACTTTAACATCTAAAATAACGTCACTAGGAACAGCTAAAGTGTCCACAGGTGTATCGTTTATATATGCAATTTCATAAACTCTTTTCCATGCACCATCAAATTTAGTTGATTTTGAAGGTAGAATTGGCATTCTCTCCCAGTATTCCATAAATTGCCTATTTGGTCCATTCATCTGAGAATATATATCATCTTTGTAATCAATACTAAGTGTAACATCCATGGCTGGCACATTTAATGAATCTTTATAATTATCAACCCAACCGGCCATATAGCCTGTACCAGCTGACATGTGCTCTGTAAGAGATTTTTCCGAGTTTACAGTAAATTTTCCATATCCACCGCCACCACCTTTCCAAGGGGTTTCACTTTTTACATTATCTAACCAGACCATGTTACCATCCTTATAAACTTTAATTTGTCTATAATCGGTATTTTCCGAATTTTTAATCAACAAGGTGTCAACTGGGACACCATTTACAACTTGAATAGTTCCTATTCTGTTCCAAAAGCCTTCCATTTCGGATAACGGAATTTCACTTTTAGCATCTTCTTTTTTTGAATTTTCTCCACATGAAACAAACAGAATTAAGGAGAGGATAATTAATTTTTTTAATATGCTCATTTTTAAAAGCTTTAAATTGGATTATGGTTAATTTTCAATAAATATAAATTTTATCTAAATTAGATGCAAATAATCATAAATCATTTTTTCAAATGAAAAAAAATCCAACAGTCGAGTTAAAACTCCCTATACTTAAAGATATGGAGTTAGTTGCAACTCACACATCTGATGTTGTTGCAAAGCATATGAATCTTCCTGAAGAAAAATCAGCAGAGGTTTCAATGGCCTTGATTGAGGCTTGTATAAATGCTTTCGAACACTCTGAGACCAAAGAAGATATTTTTATTCACTTTATTATTAGTGACGAAAACCTAACAATTAAAGTAATTGATAAAGGAGTTGGTTTTGACTCTTCTTCAATCAAATTACCAAATATTGAAGAAAAGGTTGGGACACAAGAAAGAAAAAGAGGATGGGGTTTAATGTTAATTCAAGAATTAATGGACAAAGTAGATTATGAGTCAGATAACTCTGGAACAACATTAACCATGACTAAAAATAAAGAATCAGATGAGTAAAATTATTGATAAAAACATAAAAAATGGAGTTGTTGTAGTATCTACTGAGGGATATTTCAACAAAGATCTAGGAGAAGCACTTAAGGAAATAACAGATCAAGAAATAAAAGATGGACATAAAAGTTTTTTGATTAATCTTGATCAATCAAAAATTGTAAATAGTATCGGAGCTTCAATTCTTATAGAAATAATTGAAGAATTACAGACAGTTGATGGATCTTTAAATTTTTGTAATCTTGCTCCTATTATAGCTAAAACATTTAAGATAATGGGCCTTACTAAGTATTGTGAAACCTTTGATGATGAAGATGCAGCTCTACAAAAGTTAGCTTAAAATGAAATTTAATTTTTCCTCTTTCTCTAAATCATATGATAAAGAGAGGATTCCAAGGAAAAAAATTGGATTTATAATTGATTATTTAGAAAAAGAGAACTTCAAAGTTCTTTTTTTTCTGAATGAAAAATCTTTTTTACCAAATTCAAAAAAAATAAATCTTTTTAAAACCGAGAATATTGATTACTCGTCACTATTTTCAAAAAATGAGTTATTACCTTTTTCAAGAATATCAAAACATTTTAAGTCAAATCTTTTTCAAGAAAATCAAAATCCTCAAGTTGATACATTAGGATATTTAGTAGGTATAAAACTAAAGACGGACCACCTAGGTGCTTTTTATTTACAACATCCAAAATTTAAAAAAGAAGACATTGTAAATCTACTCGAGTACTTTAAGCAATTAATTCAATCAAGTTTTAATGAAATAGTATTAAGCAATAAATTAAAAAAAAGCTCTTTAGATTTAAGAAATAAAAAATTAGAATTCGAATCGTTTTTAGATATTTCAGAATTACTTAGTGATAATATTGAATCTGAAATTTTATTTCAAAATCTTCTAGAATATTTAGTGTTTACAATGAATGCTTCCAAGGGTATAATTTTATCTAAAGATCCTAACTCAGGAATATATGATTTAAAAGCATCTTTAGGAATTGATGATGATCTTTCAAAAAAGATTTTTAGAGAGAATAAGGGTGCCTTATCCCTACTAAAAAAAAGTAAAGAATCATTAATTCAAAAACCAAATAAGGATTTAAACTTACTATCCTACTCAGAAAAGAATTGTGTTCTAGGTCCCTTTATGAGTGGGAAAAACCTGAATGGATGTATTATACTTTATGATAAAGAAAATAGAAATGGGTTGATAGATTTTGACCAATATGATTTAAGGTTTTTTAAATCAATAGTTAAAAAAATTTCTCTTTCTTATGATAATATTATTCTTTTAGAAAACATAAAAAAGTCTAAAAAATTAATAGATAATATTATGTCTTCAATTTCGACTGGAATCGTTAAAGTTAATTTGATTGGAGAAATTGAATATATAAACGATTCAGCTATTGATATATTTAAATTTAAAAATGAAAATCTTTTAAATAATCATTATGCAATGGTTTTTGAAAATAATTTGAACTTGGTAGAATTGATTGATTTTGCTGAAAGCAGGAGTCATATTCTTTATGAAGAGAATTTAAGTATTCTTAGAACTGATAGTGACGAAACACATATAAATTTAACGATATCTCCTGTCTTCGAAGACGGCATAAACTCAGGATCAGTTATTTCCTTTGAGGACTTATCAGACATAAACAAAGTTAAATCCACATTTAAGAAATACGTTTCTGAAAATATTGTAGATGAATTACTTTTAAATGATAGCTCACTTGAGCTTGGAGGTGTTGAGCAAGATGTTTGTGTTCTGTTTTCTGATATAAGAGGCTTCACAGCTATGTCTGAAACTTTAGAGCCATCAAAAGTTGTAAAGTTACTTAATGCATTTTTTGATAAAATGATTGATGTGGTATTTAAATATAATGGAACACTTGATAAAATCATAGGGGATGAGTTAATGGTTTTATATGGTGCGCCCTTAAAGAAAAAGGATGACATTAAAAATGCAGTTAATACTGCTAAAGAAATGTTTACCACTTTGGATAAGTTTAACAAAGAAATGGTAGCTGACGGCTTTCCAGAATTAAGTATTGGAATTGGAATTAATTATGGAAAAGTTATTTGCGGTAACATTGGATCAGAGCAACAAATGAATTACACTGTAATAGGAGATACGGTAAATTTGGCGTCTAGATTATGTTCTGCTGCAAATCCAGGAGAAATAATCATTTCAGATAGTATTCATAAAGAATTGAAGGAAGAACACAAATTTATATTGAGTGAAGATTTAGTCCTTAAAGGAAAAAGAAAGCCAGTAAAAAATTGGAAATTTACTCACTCACCCTTATAAAGCATAAAGACTTATAAAAAACATAATAATAAAAAAAATTGATTTCAATAAATGTTTTAGCCCTTTAGTAACGTTTTGAAATTTAACCGAAGCTATATTTGCGGTAGCATATACGGATTGAGTTAGGTGTTTTCTATATGTTACTTCATCATTTAAAACCTCCTCTAGGGATTCAAAAAAAATATCGAAGTTTTTGTATTTTGAAATATCACCAAAAAAAAGTGGAGATTTTTCAACAGAAAAATTAAACCTTGGAAGAATACACATCACGCAACGTCTAACCGAGGCAGTTATAAAAATAAAAGAGATAATTAATAGAACGGAATGAACTACACCAGAGAAGTCAGGAGAAAACGCATAAATATTTTCTTCATCTAAAATATCTAGAGTATAACCTAATCCAAAAATTAGACTATATATCGATATAACTGCGGTAGCTTTTACTTCTGCAAATTGGATTTGATCATAATTATAGTTAATTATACTCCAATAGTCTTCAATATCAATGTTCTTAAGCTTACTCATAAGAGATTATTCTTTATGGTTACAAAATCTAAATTAAAAATATTAATAATATAATTAATCACATTTTAAAATTATCTATTGGCGACAATCCTAAAAACTAAAGAGGTAAAAAATTAAAATCTATTTACAGACAATAAGTTTAAAAAAAGAATTTATATACTTGGACAGAGTTCTGTTAAGGTTACTTGAGCACTGTAAAATTCTGTAGTAAAACTGTCTTTATAAAAAGTTTCACCACACTCCTCATAACTTCGGACAAGATTACCGTCAGACTTTAAATAATATGTAAATGTACCACAGTGATTAACATTTGCGCCACTTACTTTATAACCTAATCGAAGAGTGTCATTTTGGTTCTCCAGAATAGTATATTCAAACTGGTTATCTTCAACGATTTTTGGAGCTTCATCAAATTCTAAACAAGTGCCTTCTTCTACGAGAATAAGACGAAAAGGATTGTTTTTAAAAACTTTATAATTACTGCCCCGTGTCCAAACTTTGTTTTGAATTTTCTCTAAAAAACTTTCGTCACTTAGGGTTTCTTTTGAACAAGAAAGACAAATCAAAAAAAGAAAAATAATGAATTTATTCATCTCAAATTATTTTGTTTTAATCATGTCACTAAAAAGTACAATTAAAACAATAATCATCGTAATTACTACTGTTACTGCAACACCTCCTGAAGTCATAATTATGATTTTAAATTTTTTTCAAATATACAAAAAGGATAGGGGGGCTCCAATTCAAAATATTGCTTTTCTCACGAAGAGAAATATTCTAATTTGGAAACACCAATGATTTGAGAATTTTATCTTTGAGAATTAAAGCAATCAATTGTGATAAAACTAAGAGAAGCTACAATTCAGGATTTACCTCTTCTATTAGAGTTTGAAAAAGGGTTAATTGAATATGAAAGAGAATTTACTCCTAATCTAAAAAAAAGCTCTTTTAATTATTATGACTTGCGGGCATATATCGAAAATCCTGAGATTTCTGTTGTAGTTGCCGAACAATATAATATCGTAATTGCTTCTGGCTATGCCCTGATTAATAAAAATAAACTTTATAAAAATCCAGAGTATTATGTTTTTTTAGGGTTTATGTATGTCATTCCTGAGAAAAGAGGAGAAGGAGTTAATAAGATGATTATTGATTACCTTTTAAATTGGGGTAAAGAAAAAGGATATTCTGAATTTCAATTAGATGTTTATTCACCCAATATAAGTGCGATAAAGGCATATGAAAAAGCAGGATTTACTCCTGAAACTTTAACAATGAGAATTAATACTATAGATTAATTCTTCTTAAGAATACAGACTTATTTTACATATAGGGTAACATGAAAAAAAATAAAGAAATCAAACTAGAAATATCTGAACAAATGTTTGAGTTAATTAGTAAGTCTAGAGAGACAAATGGGGCAAGAATTGGTTTTGGTTTAGCTCCATCACAGGAGCAGTTTTTAAATGGTGTAATATATTATTGGGTCAGAAAGAATGCTCCAGAATTATCAGATTTTGCTAAAAAAGTCCCTGAAGTCTTAGAGCATAAATCATTAAAAAATAGAAAGTAAATAAAGGATTTTAATCTATAGAAGTTTTTTGGGAACTTGAAAAAATTTAATATGTAACTTGATGTTTAAACTTAGTTTTATGAAAAAACTTATATCCTTAGCAGAATTGATTTTTATCCTACTCATCATTTTTAGTTGTTCACCAGTTAAAAAAAATAATCAAAAATCAAATGTCATTATAATTCATCCGATAGTTATACAGTCAGATAATGGTGATGAACCAGCTCAAATGAAATTATCAGAACAATTAGTTAATAGAGCTTATTCTAAAGCTAATATTGATTTCCATTATTTGGAACCTACTTATTATAATAATACAAAAGCTAGAGATGGTGAAATTAACCTTGATAGTATTGTTAATCTCTCAAAAAGAGATCATATTCTAAAAGGGCAAAACGATATAATTAATATGTTTTTTGTAAATGCTATTGATGGGAATTATGGACCAACTGGAAGAGGCATGATGAATGGGAATATTGTTTTTATTGCCTTAGGAGATAAAAATAAAACAAAAATAGAAGACAATAAAAGTATGGAGGCTTTTGTAATTGCACATGAGGTAGGACATAATTTAGGCCTTAAACACGTCGTTGATGATAACAATATAATAGATTCACTTCCAAACATTCAAGGTGATGGAGAATTCAAGGATAGAATCGATCCGATAAATAGCCTTAACAGTTATCAGATTAAAGAAATATATAAAAGCCCACTTGTTCACTCAAGAATTAGTTTTCTTGGGAAGTCTCAAGCTAGTGTTGCAATTTTAGATGAAACTTTTGAACCCTATTTTTCTAAGCTTCAACGGAAAGAAATTTCAACATTTGTGCAAGAAAAGGCTCCAAAAAATATTGATTCAGCAAGAGCGTTTGCAAGAATGAAATTCTCTTCTGCAGTAATGGATTTTAGTTCTCAAGAAAAAGAAATTTTAACCTTTGTTGTAAAAAAAACAAATAGATGGTTATTAGAAAATGATATTAATTTAATGGCAAATCAACCATGGAGATTTATTAAGATTCAAAATTGGTTATGTGGAGGTTTCGCTCACACTCGGGGCACTTTTATTATCTTGAGCCAAGCCTATCTCGATCGACTCTCATCTGATTGGAGTGATAATATGACTGAAGAAAGTGAATTGAAATTAGTAACCTCACTGGGAGGACTATTAGTTCACGAGCAAATGCATTCTATACAAAGAACATTTAAATCTAAATTCAAAAAATTATATTCTGAAAATTGGAATTTTATAAATCAACAAATTAAAGATGAACAAGAAATTATAAAAGATCAGGTTTCTAATCCAGATGCTCCAATTGCAGAATGGCTAATTCCAGATCCTGAAATTCGAGATAAGTTTTACTGGATTAGAACATTAATCACCAAAAATGTTGAAATACCTGAAATGGGTAAAGATTTTGTGGATGTAGCATTTGATATATTTAAGGATAAAGAAAATTATTCTTTAATTAAACTTAATAATACTATTTCATCTAGACCACTTTCTGAGCTTGATTTTTATACTAAGTCATTCCCTGTTAAAAGAGGACTTGACCACCCTAATGAAATATCAGCATATATGTTTTCTAACTTTTTTAAGGCTGGTTATAATTCGAAGTCACCTTTTTTAGAAAAACAAACCAATTCGAGTGATAATTATAATTTGTTTCTAAGTTGGATTAAAACAGATATGAAATAATCAAGTAGTTTTCAAAAAGGGTGGACTAAAAAAGAAGGTTTCAACACGACATTAATCACGGCCATTCCCATCAGTCCACCAAGGATTGAATCAATGTAAAATTACAAAACAAACTATGTGATTGGTAGTTAGACAAAATTGTATTTACATATATCTTTATAGCTAAAAACTATATATTAGAGTTTATTCTACATTTAGCAATATGAGACACTTATTTTTTTTAAATTTTATTCTATTAATAACCTTAAATTCCTGCGAGGTTGATACCAAATTAAAAAGCCCAAATATTATTATTATTTATGCTGATGATCTAGGTTATGGTGACGTGAGCTCTTATAAAATGGGAAAATTAAACACGCCAAATATTGATAAAATTGCAAATCAAGGTACTCGTTTCACTAGCGGTTATTCTAGTTCAGCTACATGTTCTCCGAGTAGATATGCACTTTTAACAGGGACTTATCCATGGCGAAATAAAAAAGCAAAAATTTTAACAGGGGCTAATCTGATTATTGATACCACAGAGATGACACTGCCTAGAATGTTAAAAAAGAATGGGTATCAGACAGGAATAGTTGGTAAATGGCACTTGGGACTCGGGATTGATACAATTAATTATAATAAAAAAATAAACCCTGGACCAAATGAAGTTGGGTTTGATTATAGCTTTATTATGCCAGATACTCAAGATAGAGTTCCGACAGTTTATATTGAAAATGGCAATGTTATAAATTTAGATATTGAGGATCCCATATCAGTTAGTTTTAAAAAGAACTTCGATGGATTACCTACAGGAAAAGAAAACCCAGAGCTTCTATCTATGATGTGGGAACATGGTCACAATGGCTCAATTATAAATGGTATTCCAAGAATCGGATTTATGAAAGGTGGAGAAAAAGCTAAATGGGAGGACATAAATATGGCAGACGAATTTTTAAAACGAGCAAAAAACTATGTAAACAATATAAAGGAGGGTCCATTTTTTTTATTTTACACACTTCAACAGCCACATGTGCCTAGAACTCCTCATCCTAGATTCGTAGGTTTGTCTGGAATGGGACCTAGAGGAGATGCTATTATTGAGGCAGATTGGTGTATTGGGGAATTATTCTCCTATCTTGAAAAAAACGATTTATTGAAAAATTCAATAATAATTTTAACAAGTGATAATGGACCTGTTCTTAATGATGGTTATTATGATAATGCAATTGAAAAATTAGGAAATCATACTCCTTCTGGAAATTTAAGGGGTGGTAAATACAGTCTTTTTGAAGCTGGTACGCGAGTTCCATTTATAACGTATTGGAAAGGAAAAATCAAACCGCAAGTATCAGATGAAATAGTTTCTCAAATTGATTTTTTAAATTCAATAGCATCATTAATTGGATCAAAAACACGTTCAAGAGATGGAAAAGAATTAGATGGTGTATTATTTAATAATTCAGGTAAAGGAAGAAACGATTTAATATTAGAGGCTCAAACCAAAACAGCTTTAAGAAGCAAAAATTGGATATTAATTCCTCCTTATCCCGGGCCTAAAAGGAACCCTAACACTAATATAGAATCAGGCAGATCTGATAATTTTCAGCTTTATAATTTAAATATTGATATTTCCCAGCAAGATAATTTTGCAAAAAGTAATCCTGAAAAATTAGATGAAATGATTAAAATATATCAGGATATAATTGAAAATTAATAAATAACTAGAAGCTATTGTTGTTAAATTTTACTTAAACATCAACCCCTTATTATAATGTTTACAACATGAAACTAAATTTAAAAATTTGTATAATTTTTGTTTTTATAATGTTGTCTTTACAAGGTTATTCTCAAGATTCAATAAATCAGTTCGAAGCTCTTCGTTTAAAAAATGAATTAGGTTTTCAAAAGCCCTATCGAGTTTTAAAAACGACATTTAAAAGTTTAGAGGGATTTCAAACTTATTATCCTGGAACGAAAATAACTCTAGAAAAAATATTACGATACCACCTTTATACCGCAATTCACATTAATCAGAAAGAGAACAAATTATTTTCGATGGACTCAACCGAATTCCAATTAAAAAACATTACTTCAGAAGAAGAAATTACAAAGGAAACAGTTTCGCTTATCGGAAATATGTTTTTTGGTTCAGATGAAATAAAATCAATATCAATTAACAACTAATTTATTGTTTATCATAGTTCTATAAAAATATTAAATAGGAAATAGTTCTAGTGTAGAAAAGATTTGTTGTAAATTATGTAAAACTAAATATTAATTAAAAACCACTCAATGTAGAGGGTTTTTAATTTAATGAGCATAATTTACTCAATACTATATTAATTTCTAAAGATACATTCGATTGTAATTGTTTTCTAATTAGTCTATATTTAAAATTCAATAAAAACTTCTTGATATGAAAACCTTTCAATTAATACTTTTTGTAGCACTCACTTTTTTTTATTCAAATAAATTATTTTCTCAAAGCTTGACTAAAGAAATAATTAAAGAAATGAAGTACAGGCATGTTGGTCCAGTTGGAAACAGAGTTACCACAGTAGCTGGAGTTCCAAATGATCCAATGACTTACTATGCTGGGGCTGCCTCCGGTGGTGTATGGAAAACTAAAGATGGTGGACTAAATTGGAATCCAATTTTTGATGATCATGAAGTTCATTCTATAGGCGCTATTTCTGTTGCACCATCAGATCCGATGACTATATACGTTGGAACAGGAGAAAGCTCAATTCGATCAAACGTTTCAATTGGTAATGGGGTTTATAAATCAGAAGATGGTGGCGATACTTGGAAACATTTAGGCTTAAAAAATACTGGGAGGATTAGTAGAATTATTATTCATCCAAAAAATCGAGATTTAATATATGTTGGATCTCTTGGGCATGCTTATGCTCCCCAAAAAGAAAGAGGAGTGTTTATGAGTAAAAATGGTGGTGCGACTTGGAAACATGTTCTTTATATAGATAACAATACAGGTATTTCTGACATAGTTATGGATCCTGATAATTCTAGAATTCTCTTTGCTGGTGCATGGCAAATAGATCTTAAAACTTGGAGAAGAGTTAGTGGTGGCCCAGGAGGGGGAATATTTAAATCTGTAGATGGAGGTAATAATTGGATGAAATTAAAAGGTAATGGTTTGCCTAAAAAGGATGTAGGTAAAATTGCCCTTGCTATGACTCCTGCTGATCCAGACAGATTATATGCACTTATTGAAACTGGTGACGGGGGTACCTTTAAATGGAGTAGAAACAGAATCAGGAGAATTGTGGAGATCAGATGATAATGGAAAAACATTCAAACTAATTAACTCAAACAGAAACCTTGGAGGAAGACAAGCCTATTATACTAGGACAGCTGCTTCTCCAGACAATCCTAACGAAATATACTTTATGACAAGTGATTTTTTCTCAAGTATTGATGGGGGTATTTCAGCAACAAAAGCAATAAAGAGCGATGAAGATGAAAATAATAAAAATGGTTCTCAATTGTCATCTCCAAATTGGGATCATCATGAAATGTGGATAGACCCATTTGATGGAAATAGAATGGCAGTAGCTGGTGATGGAGGAATATCTATTTCTCAAAATAGAGGGAAATCATGGCTTAAAACATTTTTACCTATAGCTCAACTTTATCATGTAACGACAGATAATAATATTCCATATAATTTATTAACCAATAGACAAGATGGACCTTCAATGAAGGGTCCAAGCAGATCTAGAACTGAGAATTGGTGGCATTCTGGAATGATACAATCAGGAATGTGGAGAGAAATTGGAGGAGGAGAAAGTGGTTTTGCAACACCAGATCCAGTAAACCCCGACATTGTTTGGTCAAGTGCGTCAGGATCTGGATCACTTGGGGGCATAGTAACTAGATATAATGAAAAGACGAAGCAATACAGACAGCTTGAAGTTTGGCCTGAATATGCTGCTGGAAGTTATGCTTCTTTACTTAAATACAGATTTCAATGGACCTTCCCATTATTGATATCACCTCATGATAATAAAACAATCTATGTTACTAGTCAACATGTTCATAAAACAACAAATGACGGGCAATCATGGGAAATAATTAGCCCGGATTTAACCCTAAATGATAAAAAAATGCAAGGTTTTTCTGGTGGATTGACAGGGGATAATATTGCAGTTGAATATGCAAATGTAATTTATGCATTTGATGAATCACCAATTAAAAAAGGAGTCTTTTGGGCTGGAACTAATGACGGTTTAGTTCATATTAGCCAGAATAATGGGGAGACTTGGGAAAATGTAACAAAAAACATCCCAAAACTACCAAAAATGGGTGTCGTTAGAAATATTGAAGCTTCTAAATGGAATCCTGGGAAAGCTTATTTAACAATTGAATTCCATCAAATTGGAGATTTTAAACCATATGTCTACAAGACAGAAAATTTTGGAAAATCCTGGGAAAAAATTACTAATGGTATTAAACCTGGTAATTTAAGTTATACTAGAAATATTAAAGAAGATCCCGTTAAAGAGGGACTACTATATCTAGGCACAGAGAATGCTTTGTATATTTCATATGATGATGGTGACAAATGGCAGAGTTTAATGTCAAACCTTCCTCCTTCTCCAATGTATTGGATTGATGTTCAAGAACATTTTAACGATCTTGTAGTTGGGACATATGGACGAGGAATTTGGATTTTAGACGACTTATCTCCATTACAACAATTAAACGAAAATATAGAGAAAAAAGAATCTCATCTTTTTGATATTAAACCTTCGTATAGATTCCAAAATGTTACAAGTAGTCTACAGGTTTTACGGGAAGCATCTACTGGTCAAAGCCCTCCTAAGGGAGCATCTATTAATTATTGGCTAAAAAACAGTGAAGATGAAATAGAAATAATTATCACCAACCAAGAAAACGATACAATTAGAAAAATTAAAGACAAAGGGATTAAAGGTATTAATAGGATTTGGTGGGATTTTTCCACTGATAAAACAAATGAAATTATTTTTAGAACTAAACCTCTCTATGCAGATTGGTTTTCTCTTGATGAGAATAGAGAAAGAAAAGGGGAAGAAAATTTTTCGATATTGTCACCTCCAGGGATATATAATGTAACTTTAAAAACAGCTAAAAGTTCTACTACTAGGCCGTTAAAAGTCATAAAAGATCCAAATTCAGAAGGGACTTTAGAAGACATATCACTTCAAAATGAATTAGTAACTAAAATTTATGATGATTTGAATCTTGCTATTAAACATATTAATTCTATTGAAACTATAAGAAGACAGCTGCTTGATCTTAGTGCTATTCTAAAAAACTCAAAACAAAATAAAGAATTAATGATAATGGTTGAAAAATTAGAATCATCCTTTTTAGAAATTGAAAATCAGTTAGTTCAATTAAAAATTACTGGAACTGGTCAAGATGGCGTAAGATTTGAGAAAATGATTGTTGAAAAACTATTCTATTTGGCTAGTAATGTTCAAATATCTGACTTTAAACCAGCAGACTCATATCTTGAGGTATATAAGATTTTAAAAATCAGATTAACTGAAATTATTAAAAAATTAGAGATACTAAAAGAAGACAAACTAAAGCAGACACTAAAAATATTGACAGATAACGGAGTTGAAAAAGTAGTAATAAAGAAGTAAAAGAGGATATGCTTAATCCTAACAAAAGGGGATATAAGGGATTGATTTCCAAAGGTAAATTTAGCTCTAGTTCTGAATCATTTCACCAATCTAACAGAAAAACTACTTTTAAAGTAAATTAACTTTATAGTTTTTTCAGAAAATTCAATCAAGATTATTTTTTTAATATATTTTTAGAAAAATACTCCTTAGGTATTTTAGAGTCAAAAGAAATATCGAGGATGACAAAATCAGTGCCTTTTCCATCTTTAAGCATATCCTTATAATTTATTTTCATAGGATACCACCTAGCGTCAATTTTTCTTATGTCAGTAAAGGTGGTTGTTTTAAGCAAGGTTCCACTTTTGGCATATAGATTTTCTTTTAAGGGTACATACTTATTTTTATCAATCCATAAGGTTCTTTTGAAGTAGGCTAATCCTTCAACTTTAGATGTAAGTTCAATTATCCAAACAGGAGAATTATTAAAATTTTCTTCTTGTACTATTTTGGCATCATATACTTCAGATAATTTCCTTTCTTCCATCATATCTTCATAAGATAGATCAGAACCCATAACAGATTGTCTTAGAAGATGACCTGAGAGTTGAATAGTTCGATCCGTTGCGGGTGAATAAATCCATAAACGATCATCAAGCTTTAACATTTTAGTTCCTTTTTCTCTTTCAGGGGATAGATATTCAGTAAAATTATTTTCCTTTCCCATCGAATAACCTTTTGATCTAATTACTCTTTTTTTTCTTTTTCCATAAACGATCATTTCAGAAGTGACAATTTGAGTTTTAGAGAACATGTTTTTATCTATTTTTTCAATGATGTTTATAGCCTTTTGATCGCTTTGTTGTGATGATAGTAAAAAAGGTAATTGAATTGAAAATAAGAAAATGGCAAGTTGTTTATTCATAATTTTATTTTATACTTCTAATTCTTTAAATAGTCGAGCAGTTTCTCTTTTATAAATTCCTCTTCCTGCTAAGGCAGTTCCAAAAAGCATTGAAAATAATCCAGGAATAAAACCTATAAAGAAAAGATTAGGGGTGACGTAAGCTCTCATTACCGAGGGCATTATTATTGTTGAATTGGCGGTATCTTCTGAGATGTCAATTCCAACTTCTTGAAGGTAATAACAAAAAATAACACCCAATATTGTTCCAATTATTGAGCCAATTGTTCCAATAACGGAAGCCTCAATTAACAGCAGTTTAAACACATTATTTTTAGATTCTCCAAGTGCTAAACGGATACCAAATTCATTATAACGCCTCAAACCACCAATTAGTCCAGTATTCCATAGAACAAGTGACATTGCTAGAATAAATATGAAAATAAAAATCCCAGAAAAAGCATCTCCCATATCTAAACTTTCTCTTAAACCATTTTGATCTTTTAGTGTTAACATCATAGGAGCATATTCGTCTTTACTTTCATTAAATTTTGTATTAAAATTTTCTGAAATAATTAAAGCTTTTTGATCATCGTATCTGTTGTCTTTAAAATATCCTAAAAGCTCTCCAGTTCCATTTTCCATATCCAGCATATTTTGAGCATCACTAATATCAATGATAAAAGTACCTTTATCCATTAGTGGTGATCCAAACCTCACAGTACCGGTCATTTCAAAACTTTGAAAAACCATGCTACCTTCCATTGTAGTTCCAAAAAATGTAATTTTTTCTCCTGGCGAAATATTTAGTTTAGTTGCATAATCATCACTTAAAATAATTTCTCCACTGCGTTCAGGTAACCTGCCTTTATTTAGTGATTTTTTTAATTGAAGTCTTTGTAATTCTCCAGATTCTTTACTTTGAATAGACATTGCTAATCCCATCCCAGGACCCTGTGATTTAGTATTACCTGAGGCATCAGGAACATCCATTATTCCTCCAAATTTAATTCTTGGCGTCCAGATTAAATCAGGATAATTAAGATTTAAAGAATCAATTAATTCACTGATTTCAAGTAGTGCTAGATCGTTGGGAAGCTGTTCTTTGTTTTCTGCATAAGGTTTAGTCATAATCTTAACATGTCCCGTATCAAGCTTTGCATTTTGATTAATCACATCAGAAAAAATTCCTTCCAAGAACCCAGACATCATGACTGTCACCATAACTCCAACTGATATAACAGCAATTGGAATTATACTTTTACTTTTATCTCTTAAAATCCCTTTTATTATGAATTTTATCATTGTTTTTTTCCTTTAAGTGCGAGAACTGGATTTAATTTTGCAATTTTTCTCGCGGGAAGATAACTTACAATTGTAGCGGATATAATGACTGTTAAAATGGTCATTAAAACTAATTTAACACCGTAAACAGGGTAGATTACATCAGCTAATGCAATTCCCATTTTTTGGTCTGCTGGGGGTATTGGAAAACCGGCTTCAGACATATAAATAAAAAAAGGAATCCCATAAATACTCCCTATGATTAGCGCTAAAATACTGTATACACTTCCCTCTATTGTAAATAAACGTACTACGCGTAAGCGAGTCATTCCTAATGCTATATAAGTTCCAATCTCCTTTTGTCTTCTAAAAATTGATAAAATTTGAGTATCAAAAATTGCTAAGAGTGCAATTGCTAATAAAAGTCCATAAACGATAGATTGAGCTGTTTTTTTTTGGTTGATTAAATCTTTGAGGCTTTTTAGTAAGGTAAACTGTGATTTGAAATCCCAAGAAGATAATTCAGGATTTTTAAATTGTTCATTAACAATAAAATAAGAAGCTTCATTTTCTAGATTTGTCATTTCCCAAAGTTTATTAATATCTATCCAAATTTTTCCATTATCGATATTGGGTACATTAGAATCAAAGACCTCAGTAATTGATAGTGTATTAGCATCGTAAGTCCCTTTACTATCACGCCACCTAACTTGAACTCGATCACCTTTATTTAATTTAGCAGACTCGGCAAGTCTTTTACCAATTATTACAGGAAATTCTTCTTTACTTTCTTTTAATATTTTGGTCGGTAATTTTAAAATTTCTTGCTCACTACTAATTCCTTTTAAAACTATACTAATCATTCTCCCTTGAGGATAAATGGATGCCTGACGCTCAAGAATAGGAGTTAGCCCAACATTTTCTTCAGGAATTTTACCATGCCCATCCAAAATGGTATAAGGGTCTAAAGGATCAAATTTTTCATTAATAAGATGTCCATTTCCAAACTCCCATTCTATGCTATCTTTTTGAGCTTGTTGATCCCATCCATCCATTATAGAATTAAGAAAAATTATAATTACAAAAGAGAAGGATAAAACTAAAACGTTCAAAAGTGTCCTTAGTCGGGCTCCGAATAGATTTTTAAGCGCAAGGTTTAATTCTAATTTCATAATTAATTTTTTTCATCTTTTTCAATCTTACCATCCCTTAGATGAATGGTCCTATCTAAATAACCCATTACTTTTTCATCATGAGTCGAAAAAAGAAAAGTGGTTCCTAATTCTTGATTAAGTTTTTTCATAGTCTTGAGTATTTCATGTGCATTTTCAGAATCTAGATTTGCAGTAGGTTCGTCAGCAAGAACAATTTTGGGAGTTTTAACCATCGCTCTTGCTATAGCTACTCTTTGGCTTTCGCCTCCGGATAGTTTATCAGGCCTTTTATCTGCATGATCAGAAAGTCCAACCCATTTTAATGCTCTCATGACCGCTTCTCTTCTTTCCTTAGCTGAATTATTTTGTAACAAAAGTGCAAATTCTACATTCTCAAAAACGGTATATACAGGAAGCAGATTAAAGACTTGAAATATAAAACCAATATGATAGTTCCTAAGTGATGCAGCTTCTTTGTGACTAAGGGCTTTAATGTCTTTGTTTAAAACAAAAGCATCTCCCTTTGTAGGCTTATCTAATGATCCTATAATATTTAGTAAAGTAGTTTTTCCAGAACCACTTGGACCTACAATTCCTGCAAACTCTCCTTTATTTAATGATAAATCTATTTGCTTCAACGCCATAAATTCTTTTCCAGCTATTGGATAGCTTTTTGAAGCATTCTTAACTTGTATAATTGGCTCTTTTTTCATCTTTAGTGATTATAGACTAATAATAATTGAATTCCAGGACCTGCAAAGCTTCTGAAAATATCGTTTTGTTGTATTCCTTCTATAGAATCAGGATTGTAATACAATATAATGTATCCTGATAAGTTATTGAATTGATGTTGGTAATTTAACATCAATGTTTGTTTGTTATTATTCCATTGCTGATAAATCAAAGCACTTAGGGAGCTAAAGAAATTTAAAGGATAATTAAAACTAAATGCGCTAATACCTCTACTTATAGAATCATTTAGCTGATTATCTGAATATTTGGAAAAAAGATATTCTTTAGAAATAGTTAGGCCTTTTCCAATTCCAAATGTAAAATCTATTCCAAGATTAAGCAGAAATTGATTTGTAAGTGGGCCTATATTATTAACCTTATGTACTAAAGCCGCTTCTGTCCAAACTCCAAAGCCTAAATCTAATTTTGCATCAAACCCAATTCTGTGCTCTGGACTTTGGTAAGTATTTATTTCTAAGGCTGAGTCTCCTCCTGCTTGTCTATAGTGATATGAAATGGCAGCTTCACCTTTTGGAATAAAACTCTGAAATCTTCCACCAAATTCTGGAATATCCTTTATCGTCGGTAATGCATCAAACCCCCTCTGCTTTTGATTTCCATAAAGGCCCCACACCCATAAATTAGAATTATTTTCAAAGTAATGTCTAATTAATAATCCATTTACACCATTAGTTAGTCCAAGTGGATCTCTTGGGTCAATTTGATTAAACCACTGAATGGGTCTAAGTAACTGAGCTACTCCAAAATCAATTTTTTGTAAACCTGCTCTAAATTCCCAATTCTTAACTTGATATCTTAACCAAATTCTGTAAGGATCAATACTTGAGCTTGATTCATTCTTTTTTTCAGAGGTTAAAAATTGAGTAGCACTAAAATTTCCTGAAATCTGAATAGCAAAAGAAGACAAACTATCTGTTTTCTTTTTAAAGTTTAAACTAGGTAAATATCTAGCCCCTATAAATTTAGAACTTTGTTTTTCCAGACCAAGACTAGTTTGACCCAAAAGCTGACCATCAAATTCGAACTGGGCACAAACAGGTAAGCATAAAAAAGATAAAACCAAAAAACAAAGAAAATTATTTAGATTCATGAAATTTACATTTCTTTATTTTTTGGTGCGATACCAAAAAAATAATAGTTAGTTAAGTCTTTCATCAAGTCTTTTTCATTGCTATATAATCTTTTTAATTTTTCATCCTGCAACTTTTCTTGAATATCTTTTAGCATATAAATAAAAAAAGATATTGGTGTTTTTTTATTTAATTCTCCTGCTTTTTGCGCTTTTTTAAAATATTCTTCGATTTTCCTCTCTTCATAAATAGATTGTTTATCTATTAAACTTTTGAAAATATTAGCTTTTAAAGAGATGATATCGTTTAAAAAGTCACTACCTATTCGATCTATTAAACTCTCGTTTAATAAAATTAGATTTTCAATTTTATTTATAAATAGATTATCGCTTTCCATAATAGATTCGAATTTTTTATTTGATTCATCTATTATATTTTTAAGTACAATTTTTGCAACCTCCTCCTTATTTTTAAAATAC
Organism: uncultured Flavobacteriaceae bacterium; assembly: GCA_943842245.1. GTDB lineage: Bacteria > Bacteroidota > Bacteroidia > Flavobacteriales > Flavobacteriaceae > MS024-2A. The sequence continues at coordinate 603,159 of CALTAJ010000001.1, read as the reverse complement.
CTATAAAAAGTCATTTTGCTCAAGGATGCTCCTTCACAGATGTCTTTAATTGTTACTCTCCGATAACCAAATTTGAAGAATAATTTTTCAGATATTTTTAAAAATAAAGAGGAAGACACTAGTGTTACTTTTTAAGTTAAATATTACAAATATAGTAACAATATTACAAATACGTAATCTAAAATTTCAATAAAACAAACATGATATTCGTATTTGATATTAAAATCAATCTCTATATATTCGCTTAATTATAACTTAAATCAATTTAACATGAAAAAATTATTTTTATCAATACTAGTGCTAAGCACTATATCATTAAACGCTCAGTATTGTTTATTTTTTGATCTTAAAGTAGAAGAACCTGAGATGGTTGTATCTGCTCTGACAGAAGTAATGAATACTGAATGGGGGAAGAACATTCAAGGAACACAGTCTTTATTTGCTTACGGCCCAAATGGGACAAATGAGGCTACTCACACGATACAATTTTGTTTTCCAGACGAAGCGGCATTTGAGCAAGCTTTTGCGACATATGGACAATCAATGGATGCTCAATTAATTTGGGAGCGTAAACTTTCAGAATTTTCTGAAATCACCAACCAATCTTTAAACACACCAATTTGGTATAATGGTGAAGACTGGAATGAAGATAATGTATTTATGATGTATCAAATGGAGGTTTCTAACCCTGGATTGTATTTAAAGGAATTTAAAAGTTTTTCTCAAAAAATAGCTAAAAAGTTGGGTTATGAGAAAAATTCTTATGGTCTTGCTGCTCCTATAGTAGGCAAAAATGCAGATTTTACTCATTTTGTTTGGATTGGTTCTCCTGATATTAAAACCGCATTATCAAATACTAAAAAAATGTTAGCAGATCCTGCATTTGCAGATTTTTCCAAGAAAGTTTCAGGTGTAAGAAAAGTTGTTAATACTACAATGATTATCCGTGTTATGGATTTTTAAAAACATCTATTTCTAAGTTTAAAACCCTCCCTAGTGGAGGGTTTTTTTATTTAAAAACATTAAAATTTAATATGTATATATTTATGTTCTTATTAATCATAAATCAATAAATAAAACAATAAACTAATATTCAATCAAAAAATATAAATGATGAAAAATAATTATGGAATCATATTATTACTAATTTCTATATCTCTTTTTATTTCATTTAATAATAAAAACACTACCCAAACTCAAAAATCAAATAGATGGTCAGAAGAAAAAATATGGGAATGGTATAATAATCAACCTTGGCCAGTTGGAACAAATTTCATTACTAGTTCTTCTATAAATCAACTTGAATTTTGGCAAGAAGAAACTTTTGATCCAGAATTAATAGAAAAAGAATTAAAACTTTCTGCAAGTATAGGAATGAATACACATCGAGTATTTCTTCATGATCTATTATGGGAGCAAGATTCAATTGGGTTTTTGGAACGTATTGATAAATTTTTAGGAATTTCAGATAAATATGGAATAAAAACTTTAATTGTCTTCTTTGACGATGTATGGCATCCAGTACCTAAACTTGGAAAACAGCCTAAGCCAATACCTTATATTCATAATTCTGGATGGGTGCAATCCCCTGGAGCAAAAATATTATATGATCCTTCAAGCCATAATAAACTTGAATCTTATGTGAAAGGAGTTGTAGGTAGATTTGCTAAAGACTCAAGGATTCTTGCATGGGATTTATACAATGAACCAGGACAAAAAGGAATAGCTTCACATGAAATTTCTAAAGAAAGAGCAATTGAATTATACGAAAAAATTGGAGTCGAAATTACAGATGATAATTACTCAACGTATAACTTAAGTGAAATTGATTCTAAAGATAAAAAACAAATGCATACCCTTTCTTTATTAAAAAAGACTGTCAAATGGGTAAGAGAAATTAATCCATCTCAACCAATTACAACTGGCATTTACGCTTGGGATATAGATTGGGCACCTATATCTGATCTGTCTGAGTTAGATCAATTCATAATTAATAGTTCTGATATTATATCATTTCATTCCTATGCATCAAAAGAAGAGGTTTTAGAAAAAGTTAAACAACTTAAAAATTATAATAGACCACTTTTATGTACTGAGTATATTGCTCGTGAGCATAAGAGTACTTTTGAGGATGTTTTACCAATTTTTAGTGAGAATAAAATAGGAGCATATAATTGGGGCTTTGTATCTGGAAAGACAAATACCATTTATCCCTGGAAAAGTTGGGATTCAACATATACTGGACCTCCTAAGAAATGGCATCACGATATTTTTTATCAAAATGGAGAACCATTTTCAAATGATGAAATTGAGTTAATCAAAAAATTAACCTCAACAGCAAATAAATAAATCAAAAATGAAAAACAGACTAAGAATTAGTTCCTTCCCAGTAATTGAATAAAATAACAATGACAAAAAATATTATAAAAACCACTTTTAATAATTATCTGTTTTTACTTATAATTATTATATCCTCGTGTAACTTTAATGAAAATAAACCAATAATGACAATATCTAAAAGTGATTTTGGCAAACTACCTAATGGAGAAAGAATACATAAATATAAATTATCCAATTCTATAATATCAGTAGAAGTAATTAATTACGGTGGTATTATCACCAATATTAGAGTTCCTGATTCTAAAGGAAATATAAAAGATATTGCTTTAGGATTTAATAACATTGAAGGTTACATAAGTGAACACCCGTATTTTGGCTCAATAATTGGCAGGTATGGAAATAGAATTAGAAATGGGAAATTTAAAATTGATGGAAAAGAATATTCTCTTGCCATTAATAATGGAGAACATTCACTTCACGGAGGAATTAAGGGTTTTGATAAAGTTTTATGGTCTGTTGACAAGCTGGAGGGGAATGATTTTATCGGATTAAAACTAAATTATTTATCCAAACACATGGAGGAGGGTTACCCGGGAAACTTAGATATAGAGGTAAAGTATATTTTGGGCAATAATAATGAATTAAAAATATTATATAATGCAAATACGGATGCTAAAACAATTATAAATTTAACTCAACATTCTTACTTTAATTTATCAGGTGAAAGCTCAGGTGATATTCTAGATCACGAAGTAATTCTCAATGCTGATAATTTTCTACCGATAGATAGTGGGTTAATCCCTACTGGGGAAATTAGAAATGTTATAAATACTCCTTTTGACTTTAGAAATAATAAAAAAATAGGACAGGATATCAATTTAGTGAATAAACAACTAGATTATGGAATCGGATACGATCACTGTTGGGTATTGAATGATTATGGAAAAGGAGTTAGAAAAGTTGCACAAGCTAAAAGTAATTTATCTGGTATTTTATTAGAAGTTTATTCTGATCAACCTGGGATTCAATTTTATACAGGTAATTTTCTTGATGGGACATTAACATCAAAAGAAGGAAAAACCTATAATAAACGAAATGGTTTTTGTTTTGAAACCCAACACTATCCTGATTCTCCCAATCAATCAAATTTTCCGAATATATTTTTATCACCAGATAAGAACTTTAGCTCAGAAACCTGGTTCAAATTTTCAAACTAAATTTATTTTATAAAAAGGTTTATTTGTTTAAACTATTGTTTTAAAAAATCTATTTTTTAAGAAATTTTATATTGGACTTATTGGTTATCTGCGTGCTTATTTTGTGTCAGTTAAATAACCATGTAGATTTTATTTTATCAAAAATGAATATGACTCTCTAATAATAATAATCTTCTTAACAGGAAACATTAAAAATCATTTTTATAATCATTTACAGATTAATTAAAATTTTAAGATTTAAGTATGGAGATATTTATAATATTAAATTCATTACTTGTAAATGATTTAGATGTAATTAGTATTTTAGAATAAATTAAATTAAATGAAAAAATTTTTAATCCTGTTAGTTCTTGTTTTATTTTCAATTTCATCTTGTGAAAAGGATGATAATTCAGAGTCATACAAGCCGATTCCAAATGATGGTTACTAAACTTAGTTATCTTTTGACTGCCTTATCTTTTCTTTTTTGTAGTAAGTTTTATAAAATAAAAAGTATTTTATCGCGTTAATATAGATATGCAACTATATACAAACAGATATAAAGGTATTTCACAGATATTAAGTTGCTCCTTTAAGGGATATTCGCTTCTTGCCTCTCTTTTGTGGAATAAATTAGTTGGTTAGTAAAAAAAACCTAACTATAACACTTATAACCTTTTCGATAATTATAGAGTGATTTTAATATCTTGCAAACAAGAACAAAAAATCAATTTAAAATGAAAGATTATATTACATTAATTACAGTTTTTATAGGCTCATTAATTATTGGTATATCAATTATAATATCAAGTCAAGTAGATAGATATCAATATTTAGAAAAAGATATCGTATTTGATAAAAAAAGTGGAAATACATACTATACTGACTTAAAACAATACGTTGATATTAAGGGGGATAAATACCAATTTGAATAAATCACTTGACTCAAAGTCTAAAATATCACATTAAGGCATCGTAAATGCATAGAATCGTATTTTCTTTAATTTTTGTTTTGTTAGCATTAAATGGAACATATTCTCAGACATTTAACATTCTAGATTTTGGAGCTAAATCAAGTGAGTCTTATGTTAACACCGAGCCAATCAATAATGCAATTAAACAATGTAGTTCCCTTGGTGGTGGGATGGTTATAATTCCAAAAGGTAAATTTATAACTGGGACCATTCACTTAAAGTCAAACGTAAACCTTCGTTTAGAAACTGGCTCTTACCTTATTGGGAGCAAGGATGTAAATCATTATGATATTATGCCCGAGGGTTACTACTATTCAGGAAAAAATTTGATGGGTCTTATTTTTGCAAATGATGTTGAAAATATCTCTATAACAGGCGAGGGGGTTTTAGATGGAAGAGGAACCTCTTTTATGAAAAAAAATACTCGTTTTGCTCCTTCAAAAGATGAAAGAAAATTTACACGTCAAAAAGAAAAATTTCGTGAAGAGTTAAAACTTGAGGATGGACCATTAAAGTTTAATGAAAGGCCGGGACATATTTTAACAATAAGCAATTCAGAGAATATTTTAATTCAAAACATTCGCTTTATAGATGCCCCAAAATGGACCATAAGAATTGGAGGCAGTAATAATGTTAAAATTTCTCAAATAACAATAAATAATAATATTTTAATACCAAACAGTGATGGAATACATATTACCTCATCAACTAATGTGAATGTGTCAAATTCCAATATTATTGCTGGAGATGACGCTCTGATTGTAACAGGCTTTAAATCAGGGATGGAGAAATATACTTTTGGGAATAATTCAAAAGAGGCGAAAAATATAATATTTGATAATTGTATTGTAACGTCTAAATCTTCTGGGATCAGAGTAGGATATGGAGAGAAGCCCATATCAAATGTTATTTTCAGCAATATAATTATCAATGATTCTAATAGAGGAATTGGTATTTTTTCAAGAGATGATAGTGATATTAGGAACATATCTTTCTCAAATATATTTATCGAAACTAGACTTCACTCTGATGGTTGGTGGGGTAAAAGTGAACCCATTCATATTTCCGCAATTAAATCCTCAACAAAAGGCAACCCTGGAATTATAAGTGATATTAGTTTCAATAACATTAATGCTTTCTCAGAAAGTGGTGTTGTTATATATGGTGAGAATATAAATTCTATAAAAAATGTTAAAATAAATGACTTGAGAGTCAAATTGACTTCAGGTATTTTCACAAATAAATACGGAGGAAATTTTGATCTAAGACCCTCATATTCTATTGAAAAAGGATTATTCGCTAATGAAATTCCTGCATTTTATGCTAAAGGAATTAAAAACCTAGAGCTTAATGATATTTTACTGGAGTGGGAAAATCCTTTATTTGATTTTTTCACAAATGGACTTGAAATTGAAAATTTTGAAAATTTCAGTTTACGAAACTTTAAAATACACGCCGCATTTGATAGACAAGAACTATACGACATTAAAATCTCAAACGGCAAGAATTATAAATTATTTGATGATCTATCTTTTAATAAAGAAACTAAAATTAAGTACCCTACATCAAAATATTAAAAGCTAATTTTTAAGAGAAAGACTCAAATTAAGTTGATGATTTTAAAAACTCAAAATTTGACTGAATATTTTTTTGTAACTTGTTTTAAAACAGTCACATGAATAATTTTTTAATAACTATCATTTTTATTGTTGCACTTGTTTCAGGTGTATATTTTTACGCGGGTTATTTAACAAGAACTGGAAAAGCAGAGGACGCTGACGGTAATTTTATCCCTGATTCATGGGAAGAAAATTTCGGATGGTTTTTCAGCTCTAAGGGGCTTATAATGTTTGCTCTAGGTTTAATCTTAGGCTACGTATTAGGGGTTCAATTTCCTGATATATTCTAATACTAGTATAGAAATAAAATAATTTTTAACAGAATTGGTTTAAAGAACTAATCCTTTTTTGATAGGAAGTCTTTTAATAAAAACCAACCCTCTAAAAAAGATAAATATCAATGAGAATTATCAAACTGAAGTTTTCAATTTTCCTCCCTTTTATATTTTTATTTATTTTCAGCCATGTTCTGCATGCAAATGACGACCCATATCCTAAAAATCCTAAAATTGATGTCATCAATTATATATTCGATATTAAACTCTCTGATAAATCAGATGAGATTGTTTGCGATGTATTAGTAGATCTAAGATTTCTTGAAAAAGGGATTAAAAAGATCAGATTAGATCTAGTAAAATCTTCTCAAAAAACTGAAAACAAAGGAATGACTGTTCTTAATGTAAGGTCAGGAGAAAATTCTTTAGAATTTTTACATGAAGAAAATGAGCTTTGGATATATATGGATAAAGTTTCTATAGAAAATGAAAGAAAAAAAATCATAATACAATACAAAGGGATTCCAGCTGAAGGACTGAAAATTGCTAATAATAAGTACGGTGATAGAACCTTTTTTAGTGACAATTGGCCAAATCGAACAAGACATTGGCTTGCAACAATTGATCATCCCTATGATAAAGCTAAATGTGAATTTATTGTCACTGCTCCTAATCATTACGAAGTAGTTTCAAATGGATTAAAAATTGAGGAAACTCATCTCGAGGATAATAAAAAACTAACTCACTGGAAACAATCTGTACCAATTGCAACATGGCTATATGTTTTAGGAGTTGCTGAATTTGCTATTCAATATGTAGATAAATTTGATGGGAAGTCAATTCAAACATGGGTGTTTAAGCAAGATAGAGATGCTGGATTTTATGATTTTGCTGAACCAACAAAAAAGGCACTTGAATTCTATTCTAATAATATTGGACCATATTCTTATGAAAAATTAGCAAATATTCAATCCAACAGTGTTAGTGGTGGAATGGAAGCAGCTTCTGCAATTCTTTACAGTGATAAATCGGTTAAAGGCGATAGAAATAAAAGATGGAGAAATGTGGTTATACATGAGATTGCTCACCAATGGTTTGGAAATTCTGTGACAGAATATGATTGGGATGATATCTGGTTAAGCGAGGGATTCGCTACCTATTTTACACTATTATTTATTGAACATGAATATGGGCGAGATGCCTTCATTGAGGGTCTTAAATCTAGTCAGAAACGAGTGGATTCTTTCCATGAAAAAAATCCTAACTACACAATTATTCATGATAATTTGAAAAACATGAAAGATGTCACTTCTTCTCAAACATATCAAAAAGGAAGTTGGGTGCTCCATATGTTAAGGGGGGTCTTAGGCACTAAAATTTTCTGGAAAGGGATTAAAAATTATTATCTGAAGTATAAAGATTTAAACGCTTCTACAGCTGATTTCAAAAAAGTTATGGAAGAGGTCTCAGGTATAAATTTGACAACTTTTTTTAATCAATGGTTATATCAACCTGGAGTTTTGAAGCTAGAAGCAGAGTGGTATTATGACAAAAGTGAAACTGAACTTGTTCTATTTCTAAAACAAGTTCAAGATGGAAAAGTGCTAATTGAAATGCCAATAGAAATAGGTGTTAATTATGAAGAAAATAAACAAAAAATTCAAAAAATTCAATTGTCTGGAGCTTCCAGTAAGTATAGAATTAAATTAGAAAATGAACCCACAAATATATCTTTAGACCCTAATCTATTGGTTTTGATGAATAATTATATCAAAAAAATTGAAATAAAATAATTATATGTCATTTGTTTCAAATCCAATATACGTTCTTGGAATGCTCAGTTTTATGGTGATTTTATCCATTTATGCTGGAAAGACAAAATTGGGAAAACAATTGGGAGCAGCTTTGTTAGTAATCCTATTTACAGCGGTAATAGCAAATTTAAAACTTATACCATCCGCATCAAACAGTATTGATTTATATCATGTGATTTTTAAATATGTAGCTCCAATTTCTATTTTTTATCTATTGCTAAATATTAACCTAAGCTCAATTAAAAGAGCCGGATTACCAATGATTAGTCTTTTTGTAATAGGTTCTCTAGCAACCACAGCTGGAATTCTTTTATCATGGGTAATATTATCTCCTGAAAACATTCTTGGTGAAGATGCTAAAATTATTGCTGGAATGTTAACTGGAACATACACAGGTGGGAGTGTGAACTTTAATGCAGTGGCCTTAGAATACGGATTTCAAAAAAAAGGTATTTTATATGCGGGAACTATCGCTGTTGATAATGTTGTAACAGCTTTTTGGATTTTAGTCACTTTGGTTTTACCAATGTTATTATCTCGTGTATGGCAAGGTAGAGTTGAAAAAAATAAGACCGAAAAGAGTAAAGATGATTTTTTCGACAAGGATATGGACTTATTTTCATTAGCCTGGCTCACTTTTTTAGGACTAACTTCATTTTATGTCTCTGAAATTTTGGGGGAATATTTCCCACAAATACCATCAATCCTAATTCTTACAACAATTGGTATTGGATTAGCTCAAAGTAAGTTTATTTCTAATTTAAAAGGGAGTCATAATTTAGGATTATATTTAGTTTACCTTTTTTTAGCTGTAATTGGTGCTTATTGTGAATTTAACGCAGTGTATAAACTTAAAGAGGTTGGATTGATGCTTTTACTTTTCACAAGTTTTGCCGTTTTCTTGCATGGAGTCATAATTATAATCATTGGGGGTTTTCTTTATCGTGACTGGCAAATGATTGCAATTGTAAGTCAAGCTAATGTTGGAGGCGGAGCCTCAGCAATCGCTCTTGCGGAAACCTTTGAGCGTAAAGAATTAATTTTACCAGCTATTTTAGTTGGAACTTTAGGTAATGCTTTAGGAACCTATCTTGGGTTTTTTGTTATTTATGTTTTATAGCTTATAATAGATGGCAATAATATAATTAAGAAGTGATCTGATAAGTAACGCTATCTTCATATATTAATTAAAAGAAAATATCTAATAATTTATAGGAACCTTGATCCGCCTCTGTAAAATAGAAAAATCTCTTTAGCGGCAACATTTTTTGAGTAGACAACCAATCTCTATAAATGGTTACTTTTAAATTTCCTTTCAAAGGCTTATCCCCCAAGATGGTTGCATTTAATTTCCACTTCCCTAACAAATTTCCATCGATAAAAACCTCTTCTATAAAACGATCTTTTTGTTCACTACTTCCTAATTGAAACTTAATACGTTGTTCATTAGGGTTAATTATCTCAACTCTAAGGGTCTCATTTGGTACTGTCCATTCAAAAATTAGTCTCACTTGATTTTTAAAATCTGAAATAGGTTTTTTTGATGTAATAAAGTTTTCTCTAATTTCGTTTTTTAATTCATAAGCATGATAGAGATGTTCCATGTCATTGAAAATTATTTTTAATGAGATATCATCAATTTCATCTTTTTTAATGTTTAAGTAATTAAGATAAAAATCCCACGCATTAATTAATTGACCAGATTCCTTCATCGATTCTGCGACATTTCTATATGATTTAGTTTTGCTTTGGTCAAGTGATAAAATAAGTCTGTATAGTCTTAAGGCAAAGACTGCATTACCTTGTTTTTGATAGGCATATGCTGCTAATTTTAGTTTATTTAAATCATTATCACTTGAATTGACAATTTCATATAAACCTTCCTCAGTATTTGGAAGATTACCTTTACTCTCTTTTGAGAAAAAGTTTAACTGTTTTAACTGTTTTTTATTCTCGTAATTAGCTTTATACCGAGTAGTGTTTACTACAATAAGCCCACCACCTGCTCTTTTACCATAACCAACTGTTGCTGATGCACTTGGAACTACAAATACGTTCTCAATGGTTGATGGATTAATGTATGGAGGTATTCCTGAAAAAACTATTCCATCAATTTCCCAAAGTGCATATTGTTGATTATTGAAGCCCCTCGATCTTAAGATTACACCTTCACTGGTTAATTGAAAGTTAGGAACTCGTCCAACTAGTGCCTCGGCTATCCCAATATTGGAATAGCTTCGAATATCTTCTCCACTAAATGAATATGCTGTATAACCGACTTTATCTACTTCGATTTCTCGAAATCTTGATATTATAGTTTTTGGTTTATTTTTTTTATTTGTACTTTTTATTTCTACTTCTTTCAAGACATTTGCTTTAGATCTAAGAATTATTTTTATGGGATTAAAATTTTTAATTCTTATTTTTTTTGTTCCCATTCCGATATATGAAAAAACAAGCAGATCGCCTTTTTTTGAGATAAGACTAAACTGACCATTTTGATCACTTTTTATCCCTTTTGATTGACCTCTAATTTTAATATTTACATCAGATAGAGGAATTTTATTTTCTGAATAGACAATCCCTGTGATTTCTTGTGAGAATGTGTTCCAATTTGAGAAAAGGAAGAATAAAGCCAGAATAAATTTAAGTTTTAACATCCTTTTAATGGAAAGTAATCCTTTTTAAACTCTTATATTTTAGTAATGTAGTAGAAAGCTAATTAGGATTTATTACAAACCATAAATATGAATAAAGACATTACAAACACAATTTAGGTTAATCTAAGTAGTAAAAAAAGTTGTAATATCATTAAATAGTAAAATTCAAAGGATTCTTTTAAATAAGGATTTTGTAGTTTTATCTTAAAAGAAATAAATTAGCAAATGAAAAAATTTAAATATTTTGGAGCTTATATAGTCCCATTGCTCGGTTTATTTACTTTTCATTCAACGGGAATCCTAGCATATTTCGGTCTTTTTTTCCTTTATGTCATGGTTCCAATCATAGAATATATTTTCCCTCCTAATTCTTATAACTTTGAGAGTGTTGAAAAAGATCTAGCGAATAATGATTTTTTCTATGATTTAGTTCTTTATTTATCTGTTCCACTTCATTTATTTATTATTTATAGTTTTCTTCAAGCTGTTTCTCAAGATTCAGTAATGCTATCAGATCTTATCGCAAGTATTTTTATGATGGGAACAATTCTTGGGGTAAATGGAATTAATATTGGCCATGAACTAGGGCATAAGACGAAAAATAAAACAAAGACTTTTTTCGCTCATATAATGCTTCTCACCGCAGTTCAAAACCATTTTATTCCTTATCATAATGGGGGCCATCATAGAGATGTTGCCACACCGGATGATCTAAGTTCAGCAAAGGAAGGAGATATATTTTATTTTTTTGCTATAAAGTCTCAGATAGGAGGTTATTTTAAGGCATGGAAATTAGAGTTTCAAAGGTTGAAATTAAATGGTAAAAACACTCTTTTAAATCCTATGATTCTTTACACTATTTTACCCTTGATCTTATTTTATTTAATTTTCAATACATACGGAGCTGAAGTAACTTTGATTTATTTTATAACTGCTATTTACGGTATATCAGTTTTGGAAGCCCAAAATTATTTTTCACATTATGGTTTACGAAGAAAAACACTTAAAAATGGTAGATATGAAAGGGTTAAACCGTTCCATTCCTGGAACTCAGATCATTTAATTGGACGAGTACTTTTATTTGAGTTAACCAGGCATTCTGATCATCATCATTCCGGCTCAAAATCATATCAAGTTTTAGATTCAAAAGAAGACAGTCCAATTTTACCCTTTGGGTATCCAATGATGTTAGTGCTTTCTTATTTTCCCTTTATTTTCATACCGCTAATGAAGAAACATTTAAAAAAGTATAATTTTAAATAACTACATAAATTAGTAAGAAGTTTTAAATTGTAAAATTAAGTTCTAAATTCACGGGATATATCTTATCAAATTTCTAGAGTAAATATTTTAAAACGCCAACGCTTAAATAATAATTGATGTTCAAAATAAAAAGGGAAAATAACTTTTGAAATATTGTAAAACCTTCTTTGTAAGCATTTTTATTTTTTCAGTATTGTTGCTTGTAACTTCATGTGATCATTCAAATATTAAAAATATCAACCAGAATAATTTAAAAACTGAAAGCAGCGCATATCTTCTTCAACATGCCAAAAATCCTATTTATTGGCAACGATGGGATAAAAAAGTTTATAAAAATCAAAATCCGAATGAAAAGCTTCTTTTAGTTAGTATTGGTTACTCCAGTTGTCATTGGTGTCATGTAATGGAAAAAGAAACTTTTGAAGATTTCGATGTAGCTTCTTATATGAATGAAAAATTTATAAGTATTAAAGTTGACCGTGAGGAAAATCCTGAAGTTGATAATATCTATATGACCGCCACTCAAATGATGACGGGAAGTGGAGGTTGGCCATTAAATGTGATATGCCTACCGGATGGAAGGCCAGTTTATGGAGGCACTTATCACACAAAAAATCAATGGCTTGAGGTATTAGGTAAAATTCAAAGTCTTTATGAAAATGACAAAAAACAACTTTTAACATTTGCTGAAAAAGTAGAAAAGGGGATTCAAGAAGTTAACCGTTTTGAATACACTAAAGAAGATAAGTTATTACAACCCGAAATACTTCAAAATGAAATGTCTTTTTGGTCAAGTAATTGGGATTTAATTAATGGAGGTGAGAATCAAAATCAAAAATTCATAACACCCGTAAAATTAAATTATATTCAACAGTATCAGAATGTCAATAAGGATAAAAAAATTGAAGCTTATTTAAAAAAAACATTAAAAAATATAGCTAATAGCGGAATAGTCGATCATCTGGAAGGTGGTTTTTATCGATACACTATAGACCCGGAATGGAAGATTCCTCATTTTGAAAAAATGCTTTACGATAATGCTCAACTTTTAACTCTTTATGCAAATGCATATAAAGAATTTAAGACCCCACTTTTTAAATCAACCGTATATCAAACATTTACTTTTCTTCAAAACAGAATGGAAAACAACGAAGGTGCTTATTTTTCTGCAATTGATGCTGATAATGATCAAGGAGAGGGGCGCTATTATATGTTCAGTATTGAGGAACTTAAAAAAGTTGCTGGTCGTGACTTAAATTTGATTTTAGACTATTATCAAATTGATTTAGACGAACCAATTGAAAATTCTTTTTATCATTTGAGAAAAGCAGATAATTTTAATACTCTTCTGAAAAAATATTCAATCACTAATGATCAACTAGTCAAAAAGCAAAAGGTATGGGATAATAAATTTTCAGTATTAAAAGCGAAAAGGCAATTCCCTCTAATAGACAAGAAAATTATAACTTCTTGGAATGCGCAAATGATACTTGGATTATTAAGTTCTTTCGAGGCCTTTGGAGATGAGCAATTTCTTAACCAGGCCAAGAAAATATTTTCTTATTTAGAAGAAAATCTCATCTCTAGAGGCAAGTTGATGCACACTTTTCAAGCTAATGAATCAAAAATAGAAGCAAATTTGGAAGATTATGCCTTTGTAATAAAAGCTTCATTAGGCCTGTATCAGAATACAGGAAACACCTATTATTTAGAACAAGCTAATACGCTAATTCAAGATGCAATAATAAACTTTGAAACAACTGAAAATCCATTTTTTACTTATACTGAAAACCCAGTTCTTTTCTCTGAAATTATATCAATTGATGATAATGTAATTCCTTCTGCTAATTCGATTATGGCTGAAAACTTTTGGATGCTTGGTCATCTATTAGGGAATAAAGACTATAGCACTAAAGCTAAAAAAATGATTGGTGGAATAGTTTCTTATTTTAATGAGGGAAGAGGGAGTAATTATAGTCAATGGGCTCAATTAATTTCTAAAGTTGCATATTCGTTTAAAGAGGTCGTGATTGTTGGGCCAGAAGCAAAAAAAATTAATAAAGAAATTCAGGAAAATTATCTCCCCAATGTCCTTTTTCAAATCAGCGATAAACCTAGTGAATTACCATTGTTAGAAGATCGTTTTTTTAAAAAAGAAACTCTTATTTATGTATGTGAAAATAAAGTTTGTCTTCGTCCCTCAAAAAATATCTCAGAAGCATTAGATCAGATTAATAATTAATGTTAGTCTTTTACTCTTTACATTAAAAATTCTATTTACAGAATAGTGAACTTTGTAAATAAATTAATCACAAGTTTTTTTATTATAGGTTATTATTTTTGGACTTTGAGTGGATCCATTTTAAAAAATCTTTTTCTTCAAATGCATTATTCCAACTACCATGGCTAACATTTTCATATAAAGTCATTTTAGGGCTTCCACCTGCTTCTATGATTGCTTTTGCCATATTTAAAGAATGTTTTGGACTAACTACTTTATCATCTGAACCATGAAAAATCCAAACAGGAACTTTTGTTGCATATGATTCAACTAATTGAGTAATTCCATTTCCACAAATAGGTGTTGCAGCAGCAAACATGTCAGGCCTTCTATATAACATTTCAAAAGTTCCCATGCCGCCCATTGAAAGTCCACTTACATAAATTCGTTGTTTATCAACCTGTTTTTTTTCTATGAATTTATCCATAAGCTTTAAAACAAGACCTAAACTTTTATTAGGTTTTATAGTTTTATTTTCAAAATTTTTGTCCCATTGATCTTTCGATATACTTGGCCATCTGTCATTTTTTGAACATTGAGGAAATACTACCCAAGATTTATATTGTTCTCTATTTTCTTTTTTTAAAAATAACTTTCCTCCATGTATAAGTTGAGAAACATTATCATTCCCTCTTTCACCTGATCCATGTAAAATTAAATGTAGGGGATATTTTTTACTTGAATCGTAATCTAGGGGCTTTAGAATTCTATAATTGAGAGTATCATTTTCAAAAACAAAAACATCTTTCTCGAATAATTCTAAATCTTGAGAATTTAAATTGCTCACCAAGAAAAGCAAAAATAGAAAGTATAAATTTTTCATTTTAATTTTTTTAAATCGGAATAAAGTTAGTAGTTATAATAGCTTTTGCAAATTTTATAAAACTCAACTAAGTAAATTTAAAACTAAATAACTTTAGTAAGGATATTCTCCAACATAGTTGCCTCCTGGGGTATATCTTGCAACAACATATGTTTTACCACTTTTTGAAACTGCCATTGCCATTCCAACTTCAGTTGTATTTTTCCAAACCATTTGTGTGTAATGGCCTATTTCATAAAAATCATTTTCTCCCGATAAAATAGGGGAATATGTATATAGCTCAATCTCTTCATACCAGAGTTGAGAAGCCTTTCTTGCTGAGGTTAGAGAGTCTGTAGCTGTTGTATAAAATAAATTTTCTCCTTGGTCTGGACGAGAATCGTTTTCAGAATGATACATTCTTTCTTCATTAGCCATTATAGCGACCCATTCAGAAGCATCTTTAGATAAAGAAGAAGACCATTTAAGATTTGGTACATCAACGTCAGAACGAGCATTATTATGGATTATTAAGGCTTGATCGATATCATCTTGAGTTAATCCATAAAGATTAATATTTAAATTTTCTTCTACGTTATCAAGTGCTTTCGAACAAGAAGAAAACAAAACTATTATTAAAATAAAAAGTAAATTTTTCATATTTATTTTTCTAAAGTTCAATTTAATATAAATTAATTTATTTAAATCAAGAATTTTATTACATTAATTTAAATAACCTTATATTTATCAATAAGTTAGCCATAAACCGATATAGTATTTTTTAATTTTTTTGGATTAAAAATTAAGCTTTTATTAAAATATGATAAATGGATAAAATCAAGTACAAGAATACAGATTCTATTTGCGCTTGTAAGGTGTCATTGGATATTGTTGGAGACAGATGGTCATTAATAATTGTTCGTGATTTATTCAGAGGTAAAAATACCTACTCTCAATTTCTAAATGAATCAGCTGAAAGAATTGCATCAAATGTTCTTAGTGATAGACTAAAAAAACTTGTTGAATTTGAAATAATCAATTACAGAGTTAATCCTTTGGATCGAAAAATAAAAGAATATTATTTAACCGATAGAGGTGTTGATTTGTATAATATTATTTATGAATTACAGAATTGGACCATTGATAATGTAGACTTTAATCAATCAAGTAATACAAAAGAGTTTAAAAAATTAATTAAATCGAAACCCAAGGATATTATTATTTCAAATTTTAAAAGTCAATATAAAAAATCAAGAATGAAAAATTTTGGAAAATAGCCATTTAATTGTTTATTGCAAGTAAAAATATTGTATATTTATTCCAACCATAAATCATTTCTCAGATGATTACTTTAAAAAAGCTATAAATTAAATTTGTAGCTTTTTTTGTTTTTACTATCAAGGATTTAGTATTTAAACAAAAAATTATTAAACTTAATTCTATTCTAAAATCTTATTGCAGTAAAAACGATACTACAACGATGATGTAAAACTTACCCAACATATAAATGGTCAAACTGATAGTGCAGGGAATTCTTTTGGGGTTCAAACTACAGTTGATAAAGTTTTTATTCCTATTCCACAAGCAGAATTAGACGTTAACCCTAATTTAACACAAAATCCAGGATACTAATTTTCAATAAAAAATAACATTTACCCTTGCTTAACAAGGGTAAATGTTTATTTTAATAATTCATAAATTAACACTAATGATATCAATTGAAAATGAAGAGCGCCCTTGGGGGCGATTTTTCGTTATACACGACCAGCCCAAATATAAACTAAAACGAATTGAAGTTGATCCTGGTGGAAGGCTCTCATATCAATACCATTACAAGCGATCTGAGGCTTGGACTATAATTGATGGGGTTGGGGATATAACTCTTAATGGGGTTACTAAAGAATATAAAGCGGGCGAAACTATTTTAATACCCCAAGGAGTTAAGCACCGTATTGAAAATAAAAAATCAGAAAAAGTTGTCTTTATTGAAGTTCAAACTGGCACCTATTTTGGTGAAGATGATATTGTCCGAATTGAAGATGATTATAATAGAGTTTAATTAAATTAAAATAATTATAAATTTATTAATCTCTTTTATAACCAGACGCACCTTTTTCTATAAGTAAATTTTAAGATCATGATAAAAACTATACAAAAAATATTAATGGCCGTTGTGCTATTTTCAGTGCTTTCCTGTTCCGACAAAGTAAATAATAAAAATAGCTTATTAAATAATTCTCAATATTCGAGTTTAGTTGATTTAGTTAATCCTTTAATGGGAACAGACTCTAAATTTAGTCTTTCAAATGGGAACACATATCCAGCTATTGCCACCCCATGGGGAATGAATTTCTGGACCCCACAAACCGCTAAAATGGGAGATGGTTGGGCTTATAAATATGATGATGAAACAATCAGAGGAATCAAACAAACTCATCAACCAAGTCCATGGATTAATGATTATGCTTCTTTTTCTCTTATGGCAGTTACAGGAGAACTCAAATACCATGAAGATGAAAGAGCTTCTTGGTTTTCTCACAAAGCAGAAGAATCTAAACCACACTATTATAAAACGTATTTAGCAGATTATGACATTGTTGCGGAGGTGACTCCTTCAGAAAGAGCAGCCATGTTTAGATTCACTTTTCCTGAAAACGATTCTTCTTATATTATACTTGATGCTTTTGAGAAGGGCAGTATGGTAAAAATAATACCAGAAGAAAGAAAAATTATTGGCTATTGTAGAAATAACAATGGTGGTGTACCAGAAAATTTCCATAATTACTTTGTTGCTGTTTTTGATAAAGATTTTAAGTGGAAACATACTTGGTCTGACAATTGGAAATTAAATGAAAACTCCACAGAAAGTCAAGGAGATCATGTAGGAGCTATAATTGGTTTTATGACTGAACAAGGAGAACAAGTTAATGTAAAAGTAGCCTCATCATTTATCAGCTTAGAGCAAGCGGAACTAAATCTTAGTCAAGAAATAGGTCAAAAAGCTTTTAAAGATATTAAGTCACTAGCTAAAGCCTCTTGGGAAAATGAATTTCAAAAATTATTAGTTGAAGATGATAACGTTGACAATATTCGCACATTTTATTCTTGTCTCTATAGACTTTTACTGTTTCCAAGAAAATTTTATGAAATTAACAAAGACGAAGAAATAGTACATTATAGCCCATACAATGGAAAAGTTCTACCAGGATATATGTTTACAGATAACGGTTTTTGGGATACGTTTAGAGCAGTATTTCCATTTTTCAATCTAATGTATCCAGAGCTTAATAAACAAATCATGGAGGGCTTGGCAAACACCTATAAAGAATCAGGCTGGTTGCCAGAATGGGCAAGTCCAGGGCATCGACAAAGTATGATTGGTTCAAATTCTGCGTCTATAATTGCAGATGCATATTTAAAAGGGAACATGAATGAAAAGGATGAAGGTGTTTTGTTAGAAGCTGTTTTAAAAAATGCGAATATAAACGAAGGACGCCCACAACAATCTGTTGGAAGAGAGGGAGTTGATTATTACAATAAACTAGGCTATGTGCCTTATGATGTTGGAATCAATGAGAATGCTGCCCGCACATTAGAGTATGCTTATGCAGATTTTACAATTGCAGAGATGGCTAAAAAGATGAATAAACCAGAAATATCAAAAAGATTCTATAAGCAATCTAAAAATTATAAAAACTTATTTGACCCAGAAACTAAATGGATGCGTGGGAAAAATGAAGATGGTGCTTTCCAATCGCCTTTCAATCCATTAAAATGGGGTGATGCTTTTACAGAGGGGAATAGTATACATTATACCTGGTCGGTTTTTCATGATATTCAAGGTCTTATAGGCCTAATGGGTGGAGACTCAGAATTCACAAAAATGTTAGATACAGTTTTTACAATGCCTCCAAAATTTGATGACTCATATTATGGATTTACCATTCATGAAATTAGAGAAATGCAGATTGTAAATATGGGAAATTATGCACACGGTAATCAACCAGTGCAACATATGATTTATCTATACAATTATGCTAAACAACCATGGAAGGCCCAAAATAAAGTTAGAGACGTGATGAAAAAGTTGTATTCTGCCACCCCAGATGGTTATTGTGGTGATGAAGATAACGGTCAAACCTCTGCTTGGTATGTTTTTAGTGCTTTAGGCTTTTATCCGGTCACCCCAGGCGTACCACAATATGTTTTTGGAAGTCCTCTCTTTGAAAAGGTAACAATGAATTTACAAAATGGAAATACATTCACAATCAATGCAAAAGATAATAAGTATGACAATCACTATATAAAATCATTGAAATTAAATGGAACTATTTATAATAAAACATGGATTGACTATAATGATATCCAAAAAGGAGGTAGCTTAAATTTTGAGATGGATAGTAAGCCAAATAAAGATTTTGGAATTAATAGTTCATCCAGACCTTTTTCTTTTACTAAGGATAATTAACGAGCCTAATTACTCTTAAAAAAAGTCATGAGAAAGATTTCAGGGTTATCGATTGTTTTCATTTTTTTAAATGCATGCGTGTCAGAAAATAAACAGTTTATAAAACTGAGCTCTAGTTTTAGTAATAAAAATCAATTAATTTAAACTTCGATATATGAGTAACTTTAAAAAACTAGAGGTAGTACCTAAAAAGGTTCTCATCCCCTTTATTTTAGTTACTTTATTATTCACATTATGGGGGTTTGCAAATGCAGTAACCGACCCTATGGTACAAGCATTTAAAAAAGTATTAGAACTTTCTAATTCTCAAGCAGCTTGGGTACAAATGGCATTTTACGGAGGATATTTTTGTATGGCATTACCAGCTGCGATGTTTATGAGAAAATATTCGTATAAAACTTGTATTTTAATTGGTTTAGGATTATATGCTACAGGCGCTTTACTGTTTTATCCTGCAGCATTAAGTGAAAAATTTTGGTTTTTTTGTCTAGGACTATATATCCTAACTTTTGGGCTTGCATTTTTAGAAACAGCAGCTAATCCTTATGCTCTGGCATTAGGACCCAAAGAAACAGCTACACAACGTTTAAATTTAGCCCAAGCTTTTAACCCTGTGGGACTTATTCTAGGTTTACTTGTTGCTCAACAATTTGTTCTAAAAAAATTGAAATCAGATGATATTGCAGATTTTAGCTCTTTAGATGAAGCTTCTAAAATTTTAATCAAAACCTCCGATTTATTAGTTATTCGTGATCCTTATGTTATTCTAGGGTTGGTACTAATTGGAGTTTTTATCTTATTTGCAATTATTAAAATGCCACAATCCAAAGATGAAAATGCGATGCCTGATATTAGTAATACATTTTCAGCTTTAGCTAAAGATAGGAATTACGTCTTAGGCTTGTTGGCTCAAATTTTATATGTAGGCGCTCAGATAATGTGTTGGACTTATATCTATCAATATGCAGAAGGTATAGGAATGGATAGTGTGAGTGCGGGCTATTATCAAATGGTAGCATTTGTGCTTTTTACTGTTGGACGCGCAATAGGTACATATTTATTAAGGTTTATGAATTCCGGAAAATTACTAATGTATTTTGCCTTATTTGCAATGGTATTTGTTTTAGGGACTATTTTTTTAAATAGCACTACTGGACTTTATAGTTTAGTAGGAGTTTCTTTTTGCATGTCATTAATGTTTCCAACTATTTATGGTATTGCCCTTGGAAACTTAACAGAAGAGCAATCAAAAGTAGGTTCTGCCGGTTTAGTTATGGCCATTGTAGGAGGTGCTTTATTACCAAAACTTCAAGGAAATATTATTGATGCTGGTGGTAATGGTGTTTCAGACATACTTATTTTAGGTGTTTCTGAGGTGAACTTTTCATTTATACTTCCCCTATTGTGTTTCTTTTACATTGCTTGGTATGGCCTGAGAATTAGCAAAAAACTTTTCGATTAAGAGTTAGCAGTTTACTTTTTAGATAAAGAGTTAAATAAAAAACTATCTTTCAGTATCAAAAAATCGATATAATGAAAAAAATGATGCTTATTCTAATGTTATTTTATGTGTCGTTTTCCTGTGCTGAAGAAATTGTTGATTCTAAGGAAAGTATTAATTCACAAGATCCATTTATTGGAGCTTGGACTATTCAAGGAGATCGAAGTTCTTTTTCAGAAATTTGGTTTATAAACTCTGATGGTAGTTTTACTTTAGATGACGTCATTACTGGCAACTGGTCAAATAAATCATCTGACTTTGATTTAGAAACTCAAAAGTATCAACTTATAATAAGTGAATATTGTCAAGGAGATGATTGTATTGAGAACTTCTCAATTACATTTTCATCAGATTTTAATAATGGGTCATTTATAAGAACGGATAATGACTCTGTTGATGAAAACATAATAATGACCCGAATAATCAACTAAGAATTTTTAACAGATTTATAATTCTAACAATGAAAAACTACTCAGATTTTTTTAAGGAAACAATTTCTAAGTTCTATAAATGCGAATTGAGAACTTGGAGAAAAATCTTTAAATACAAATATTAAACTATAAGTATTTTCAATTTAATTAAATCCTAGGACTATTGTATATTTAAATTCTAAATCAATTGAAATGAAGTTATTTATCACAAATCAAAATACTGCAGAAAGAGTAGTAAGATTTATTGTTTCAGTCTTTTTATTACCTGCACCATTTATTTATCAGAATAATGCATTTGCTATTGCTCAAGCTACCATAGGAGGAGTTTTGTTATTTAATGCATTTTCAGGAATGTGTGTTATTTATCGATTTTTTGGAGCGGATACATGTAAAGTTTAAATCACCTCAATTTTAACATAATTAATAATAAGAACTTCTTTGTATTATTCCCCGATATTTACAATTAACCTATTATAATGAAAAAGCTTTTTTTTATTTTAATTCTTGTTCCATATATTTTGCTTGGACAAAATCTAACCTTTTCAGATGGGCCGTATATTTTTATTAAAAAGGACAGGCTAGTTGAAAAATCATTAATAAACGGTAAGGTTATAACAAAAGATTTAGAAATAAATAGATACGATACAATTTATTATCCTGCAAAATCTAGTTTTAGTAACGTAAATAAAATAGCTGCTTTGAGTGATATTCATGGGCAATTTGATTTACTTGTTGCTTTACTAAAGAATAATAAAATAATTGACAACAATTTAGATTGGAGTTTTAATAAGGGTCATTTAGTAATTGTTGGAGATGTTTTTGATAGGGGAGAAAAAGTTAACCAGATACTTTGGCTGTTATATAAGCTTGAAATTCAAGCAAAAAATATGGGGGGTCGTTTACATTTTCTTCTTGGTAACCATGAATATATGGTTCTTCAAAAAGATTTAAGATACATTAACAGAAAATATAGATTTTCAGCAAAATCACTTGATTTAAAATATGATGAACTATACGGAAAAGAAACAATTCTAGGTAGGTGGCTCCGATCTAAACCAACTATAATTAAAATTAACAATACTGTTTTTACTCATGGTGGAGTATCAAAAAAATTTATAAAAAACAGAGGTGTTGATTTTGATGAGATAAATGATTTAATGAGAAATAATATTGACTTTTCTCCAAAAAAAATGAAATCCAGAGATTATTATAAATTGTATAATAGCGAAGAAAGTTTAGTTTGGTATCGAGATTATTTCAAAGAATACGGAGATGATTTAAGCGAAAAAGATATTTCAGAAATTTTAAAAAATCTAAATTCTAAGCACATAGTTGTTGGACATTGTCCATATGATGAAATTATTCCATTATACAACAATAGAATTTTTGGTGTAGATTCAAGTATTCAAAAAGGTATATACGGTGAGGTGTTATTTATTGAAAATGATCAATTTTCTAGAGGAAAGTTAAATGGAAAATTAATTAGAATTGAATCGGATGCTCAGTAATGTTTCATTAAATCATTTGATTCTATCGAATGTGTTTAATAATTGAACAGATTCCTGGTTTTTTGGAAGTTCCCTCTGTTAATATTTAAATTAATTTAAGTAATCTCGAAATTGTAGCAATGGTTTACCTTTTGCTATTTTATGATTGTATTAATTTAGAGTTTAAGGCAATAATTATAAAATGAAAACTAAAATTATGAAAAAGTTATTTATTATTATTTTGTTGGCTCCGTTAGTTTCTTTTGGACAAGATATAACAACATATTACCTTATTCGTCATGCTGAAAAAAACATAACAGATTTAACAAATAAAAATCCCCATCTAACTGAAAAAGGAAAACAGAGAGCGATTAGTTGGGTCTCTATTTTTAAAAATATACAATTCGATAAAATATATTCCACTAATCTTCATCGTACTATTGAAACTGCTAGACCTATTGCTTTGGAAAGAGGGATTTCAATTGAAAAATATGACCCTAAGCAACTATATAATGATGCTTTTAAAAAGCGAAATACAGAAAAGACAATCTTAGTAGTAGGGCACAGCAATACGACTCCTATTTTAGCCAACAAAATCTTAGAAAAAGATTATTACTCTGAAATTGATGAAAGTATTCATGGAAACCTATATATACTTCAAGTTTTTAATGATAATAATGTAACAAGTCAACTTATTTCAATTGAATAATTTACGAGATTATTAAAAAATTAAAAAAAGACCAAAAACATCAAAAATTGATCAAAAAACGACAAAATTGATCAAAAAAAGGTTAAAACTGATTAAAAAACGCCAAAAACAGAGTTTTTATTAAAAGACTTTTTTTAGTTTTTAATTTTATTTAAGATAATTTATTTTTTCAAATTAGATATGGCTTTAACTAGGACAGCAGAATGAATGAGTGTAGTTGCTAGTTTTCCTTCTTTAGTAAATAATTCACCTTTAATTGATGCAATTTTTTTACCTACTTTAATTACTTCAGCTGTAGCAATTACCTTACCTGCAAATAAAGGTCTATGATGAATGCTGTGAAGATTTGTAGAGCTAGGATAGTAATCCCCTTTTGATTCATATATCACAAGTAAACTAGTTACATCGTCTAACATGGAATTCATTTGACCGCCTTGAACACTTTGATTCGGATTTAAAGTCATTGCAGAAAATTCAGCCTCCAATTTTAGAAACCCTTTTTTATACTCAAGAAACTTAAACTTGTAAAGCTTTCCTGTTCCTCCATACTCTTTATGAAAATTTAGATATTTTTCAAAATCAACTGATGTCTTCTCCAATTTAAAAATGATTATTTATTAATGATCTACGAATATAGTAAATCAAGGAATTTACTAAACATATACCCTCACAATATAAAATTTCAGCATTAATTTTTTGAAAAATATAATCATCAAAATGAATCAGAATCACTAAAACAGTCTAATTCAATACAGTGAAATTTTATTACAAAATAACTTAGCTTAAATGACATGTTAGATAGTTTTAAATATGATTTCCAGATTCTGCGAAATCCATATATTTAACATCTAAATATTATAAATGAAAAAAAGAGACTTTCTTAAAACATCAGCTGCACTGGCCTCAACTACCTTAATGCCTTCCTCACTTTTAGCTTCTATTGCAGGGTCAAAAACTCGCTTAAGAACGGCACATATAGGTGTGGGTGCAATGGGAGCACAAGATTTACAATCTATTGCTTCTCACAATTCTGTAGATGTGGTTGCACTTTGTGATGTTGATAGTAAAAGTCTGGAAGCTGCACATCTAATCTATCCAGATGCAAAGATATTTAAGGATTATAGAGTTATGTTAAAGAATATGTCTTCAGATTTCGATGCAGTTATTGTTTCTACTCCAGATCATACTCATGCACCTGCATCCATCATGGCAATGGAAATGAATAAACCTGTTTATTGTCAAAAACCCCTTACCCATTTTGTCTCCGAAGCTCGTGAGATGAAAAAGTTAGCTGAGCAGAAAAATTTGGTTACTCAAATGGGAATTCAGGTTCACTCTTTTTACGATTATAAACTAGCTACAGTTTTGATTCAATCAGGAATAATAGGTAAAGTTCATACTGTTAGAGCATGGACAGACAGAAACTTTGGTTATGATGGTCCAGTACCAGAGGGAAAAGATCCAATTCCTGATTCACTTGATTGGAATCTATGGCTTGGAACATCTCCCAAAAGATCATATAAAGAAACATTTTATCATCCCGGTATCTGGCGAAAGCTTGTCGATTATGGTTGTGGTACTTTGGGAGACATGGGTATTCATATTTTTGACACCCCATACAATGCATTGGCGTTAGATGTTCCCTTAACAATTAAAAATAAATGTAGAAAACCAAATGGTTATGGTTATCCTGAAAGCAATAGAGTTACTTATACATTTCCAGGGACAAAATATACAGCAGATACACTAAAATGGATTTGGTCTGACGGACCTGGATCTCCTTTAGATAAAAAATATTTAGAATTACCAAATGAAGATAAACTTCCACTCCAAGGAGCAATGTTTATAGGAGAAAAAGGACGTCTTCTACTTCCTCACTTTATGGAACGTCCTAGACACATTGTTGATGGAGAATACAAGGAAATTGATGTAAAAAAGTATGATCCTAAAAATGATCTTGGAGAAAGGCTAACTGATTATGGATTAGCTTCTCCCAAACATTATCATCAATTTGTAGATGCTTGCCTAGGAAAAGATAAAGTTTCAGCACCATTTTCTTATGCATCTCGATTGACAGAAACTATCCTTTTGGGAGTTGTTGCAGGTCGTTTTCCAAACAAAACATTAAATTGGGATGGAGCCAATGCAAGATTTAAAGAAGACGAAGCTAATCAATATCTTTTTGGATCTTATCGTAATTTTTGATAATAAAAATCTAATGTCCAATTAAAGAATATTAAATTATTCAACTCATAAAGTGTGTATCAATTATTTATTTATGATTTTCCTAAATGAATTCCATGAAACCACTTTTTTATCAACTATATGATAATATTCGTAGAAGATTTCTGAATCAATTTCTGATTCTGGATTAGTGTTTTTGGAAGTAAATTGTGCATTAACCCAATCTCCTGTATCAACGTCAGTTTCCTCTAAACCGTCATCAGTTGCTGCTAGTGCAAATGCATAATTAGTTGTCCAATCATAGGTATTTCCTTCTGCTTCAACTCTAGCAACTTCCAATTTAATTTTGTCAACAAATTCTTGAGGAGTTTTTGCAACATACCCATCATGGAAACTTAGAGATGCCTCTTCAGCAATAAATGATTTAATTAATTCATAATCAAGTTGTGCCCAAGCATCATCTAACTTTTTAAATACTTCAACTGCTTCTTGAGATCCTATTTTTATTTTGGAATTTGTACCAGATATAAAACCATTTGATGGTATTTTTTGGATAGGTTCTTGTTTGCAAGAAGCAACTATTAGAACTAAAAGAAATATTTTTTTCATTTTTAATTGATTAATGGTTAATAATATACTAAGTGAAAAAATAAACTTAATAAATGGTCATAGTCTTTTTTAATATCAAACTAATGAGGCATTTAAAATAATTTCACAATTTAAAACCCCAGAAATAGGGCAATTTTTTTTTGCGTCTTCTGCAAATTCAATAAATTTTTCTTCATTTAAATTTGGCACTTTTCCTTTTAAGATTAATTCTATAGAAATCACTGAACCGTCAATAAATGTAAGTGTAGCATTTGTATTTAATTCAGTAGGATTTAAATTAGCTTCATTTAATACAAAAGCTAGTTTCATATTAAAACAGCCAGCTAGTGCTGAGGCAATGAGTTCTTCAGGATTAGTTCCAAGGTCACCATTCTCATTTTCAAACCTCGTTTTAAAACTGTAAGGCATTTTATTAAACGCTCCACTTTGAGCTGTTAAGAATCCATTTCCATCAATACCATCTCCATTCCAAATTGCATTTACATTTCTTTTCATTCTAATTGATTAATTAATAATACCCAAATATAAAGAAGTCACTAAAATTATTGATGAAGATATGTGGAGGATTTGAATTAAGATCTTAACTATGGTCTTTTTATTTTCTCTTTTTTTTTCTAAAATTTAAATAAATCATTATAAAGAAATCCTTGAGCTAAATAAAATATATATTTCTGTTGAACAAAAACCCTCCATTTAGAGGGTTTTTTTTAAGTAGAAATTTTATTTTGCGAATTGTTCCATAGAAGAAATTTTTCCTTCTAAATTGAAATAAAAAATTTCCATTAGTTCTTTATCCCACTTTCTCCCATTTTTAAAAACTCTTGATTCAGTTCCTCTGACAATCACACCACTTGCAGCGTCAGTATTTCTAATTTTAATAGGAATTATTGCATTAAGCTTCCAGTTAACAGATTTAAAAGGTTTAAAGAATTCATCCAAATCGGATTTTTTATAATTAGTTTTTTGCCCTCTGTAGTCGTTTAATGTAAATTCTTCAGCCATAGCTTCTTTCATCCCTTCTGTATCCATATTATTATAATTTTCAACAAAATTTTCGATTATTTGTGTTTCATTTCGGTTAGAAAAAACAAAAGGTTTCCCTGTATTTTCATTTTTTTCATTACCAAAAAACTTTCCACCATAAGACATTCCAAAATTAACTGAATCTATCGCTTTCCACTGTTTAAAACTTTTCACCTTCCCATCATTATCTAGAACGAAAGATTCCATCAAATCAAGTTTTTCATAAGATCCATTTTTGTGGACTCTTTCTTCTTTTGACCAAGCCATTACTTGTCTAAAGTTTCCGCCATTTTGTAAAGGAATAATTTTATATGGTTTCATAGTTATACTTTCCATTGAATTAAGCCACTTAGAGTAATTTTCTTTTCGCTTATCATTCATATATTCTTCGGAATAATATTTGGATAGTTCATCTGCATTTTTTTCAGAATATGCACCTGCAAGCTTCTGTAAAGTCATAATATCCTGCTCTGACCCAAATGTATAGGGCTTTCCAGAGTTTTCCCCTTCACCTAGCCAAACACCGCCACTATTATTACAACTAACAATTAATAAAGTTGTTATAAGTAAAAGTGATTTCATTATATAAATATTTTTCATTTTGATTGATTTATAATTAATAATCATCAAGATACAAAGAAGTCCTAAAACTTATCGGAGAAGATATAGTGACTATTTAATTTTCATTTTTCTTGAACTTAATTAAAAGGGTATGTCCGGGGTGTAGTTTTTATGTTCCGTTATAAACTCTTTTCAATTGTATTTTTAACTTCATCAAGTGCATCAATAATTACTTCATTAAAAGTATTTTGCCCAATATTAGTAACATGTTTTGCTCCTTTTTGCTCATATACATTATAAGCATTTTCTATTTTATTATATTCATTATCTCTAATATCACTAATTGTAGACAATATAGATTCCACAATTTCTTTTTTTCTTTTTTTATAATACTCCATATCTTAAAGATAAAAAAACTCTATAATATTTTAACACTGATTCTTTCTTAGTGAGTAATAAACGAAGTTAAATCCTTTACTTAACCTTACAAGAAGTACTAGTTTCGCTAAAATATATTTGAGATATTTTATCTATAATATTTAAAACGCATCTTTTTACTTCTGCTATAAGTTTGTTTGGATTTTTTTATAATTATCCCATAATTTATTTATTTTCATATTATGAATACAGATTTACTTATTGCATTAATTTGTTGTCTCGGTGGAGGTTATCTGGTTCTTAAGAAGAAATCTTAAGAAATAGATTTATGAAGGTTTGGCAATTATATTCAGCACTTTGTTCATTCTGTTTGCTTTCATCCTTTCTGTTTGTTACAATTTTTGATGACATGCTTTTTACTAATACAAGACACACGATACAGGTACTTACTCCCATAATCGTTTGTTTAGGTGTTTTTATATACAGAAATGCACCCCCTAAAAAAAAATAAAAACCTCTACTTTATTTGTTATTACTAAAAAAATTTCAAGGAAAGAACCAGACTTAATGAAGATGATAAGCCAAGAGTTTAATTTTCTGCCTCGTGCAATTCAAAATATTTAACATCAGCTTTTTTCTTCAAGAGATTAACATCCCACATTACAAAATTCATTGCACCATTATTTATTGCATCAGTAAAATAGAACTTAACATTTGCACCCATTCTTTTCCAAGTTCCCTTTAAGGGGGTAGATATAAGTGTTCCATTCTCTAATATTGTTCTTCCCTGAATTGGGCGCTATGATGAATGATCCTAAATTTGCTGAATTTGCTATTTCAATCGGCGAAGATTTACCAAACAAAAAAGTTTACGTTTTAAAATCATTATAAAAAAATAACTTACAAATTTCCCTCCCAAGTGGAGGGTTTTTATATCCTCTTCATTAAGTTCAGGAAGAAAAACACGCAGTAGAGATATTGTAGATTTTTTATATTAGCAGCTTATTAATCATAAATCAATTAAAATGAAAAAAATACTTTACCTATTTTCCTTAATGATTCTCTTTATTTCATGCAATAGCCAAATAAACACATCAAGTGTAACTAATGAAGGAGATCAAATAAATTCTTTAAAAAACCTAATTACCTCATTTACAGCAGGAGATTGGGATACTTATAGGTCTCATTTTACTGAAGATGCAAATGTTGTTCATAACGGTTGGTGGAATAATGAAGATGCATCAATTAGTATAGACGAAATGTTAACCCAACATATTTGGAATAGAGAAAATCTATTTGCTAGTTTGAGTGTTAATGATGGTGTATATGAAATAATTACACAAGAAAATGGGAATCAATTTGGACATGTTTGGATTGAGTTCACTTCTAAAGGATATAACTCTGATGAAGAAATTAAAATTCCAGTAAACTTATCTTTTGCTATGAGTGGTAATAAAGTAAATTTTGAATGGGGATTTTATGATACCTCTAAATTTCCTGAACCTAAAGTGGAATAATATCAAAGCCTTCCCAAGCGGAGGGTTTTTCTTTTACACCAATGGATACAATCCAAATTCCTTCTAATTCATTGGTATCACTGCCTTAAGCTAAGATCTATAAAAGACATTTTAGGGGGGTGTTGTTTGGGGAAAGTGTGGATACGTGATAGCGTAAAATATAGCCGCATTAGAATTTAACTATATTTATTTAGCCTGTAATTTATTGCTTCAATAGAAGAGACTGTTGCCAATCAAAACCCTGTGAAATTATTTTTTATTTAAGCAAATAAAACCTAAAGCGTCCAGGAATTTCATAATTAAAAATGTAAAGTCTATTTCGTGCCACTTTACACCAAAATTGGCATTGTTGAAATTTTTATGGTGGTTGTTGTGATAGCCCTCACCCATCATTAAAAAATCAAAAGGGAAGAGATTCTTACTTGTATTTTTCATTTTAAAATTCACGTAACCGTATACATGACCAAACCAGTTAATTATCGCACCGTGTATTGGAGCCATTAAAAAAGTGATTGGAAATAGCAACCATTCCCACCAACTGTTGGAAAAAAACAGAAAAAACATCATGCCTAGTAGACCTTTATATGTAATTCCCTCCTTAACAGCCCATGAAGCAGTACCTGGACATCATTTACAAGGTGCGCTGAATCAAGAATTGTCAGAGGACATCCCTCAGTTTAGAAAAAATCTATATCTCTCAGCATATGGAGAAGGATGGGGTCTCTATACTGAATTTTTAGCAAATGAAATGGGAATATATACCACTCCTTTTGAGCATTTTGGAAAATTAACCTATGAAATGTGGCGTGCATGTAGACTTGTAGTAGATACAGGAATACATGTGTTTGGATGGTCTCGTCAAAAAGCAGTTGATTTTATGACAGAAAATACTGCCCTTTCTATCCACGAAGTAAATACCGAAATTGATCGATATATCTCCTGGCCCGGTCAAGCACTATCTTACAAAATTGGGGAATTAAAAATACGTGAGTTAAGAAATTTAACTGAAGAAAAATTAGGAAGTAAGTTCGATATCCGTGAATTTCATGAAAAAATTCTCGAAAAAGGAACCCTCACTTTACCCATCTTAGAATCAAGAATTTTTGACTATATAAGTAAAAATTAGATTAAGATTATTGATTAAACTATCCCTAATTTATAATCAATTTAAATTACAAAAAATCAATTTTTAAAAGAATTTCAAAAATGATTTTTTTATATTTAGATGTAATAAAGATTTGATTCAAAAATAAGTAACTAGATAATGGAACAATTTCTACTAAATGTTAATGGGAAAAATTTAGAGGTTAATGTAGATCCAAATACACCTATACTATGGGTGCTTCGTGATCATTTAAATCTTGTAGGAACAAAGTATGGCTGTGGTATTGCTCAATGTGGTGCGTGTACGATTCATTTGAATGGAGCAGCAGTTCGCTCTTGTCAATTACCAATATCTTCTATTGGGAAAAATAAAGTGACAACTATAGAAGGGTTGTCTGAGAATGGAGAACATCCAGTCCAAAAAGCCTGGTTGGAACATGATGTTCCTCAGTGTGGGTATTGTCAATCAGGACAAATTATGAGTGCTTCCGCTCTTTTAGAAACTAATACAAATCCTTCTGATGAGGAAATTGATTCTGCAATGAATGGAAATATTTGCAGATGTGGAACCTATACCCGAATAAAAGCAGCAATCAAAACTGCCTCAAAATCTTAAAAAATATTTATGAATAAAGTGAAGACATCAATCGGTAGAAGATCTTTTATTAAAAGAAGTACGATAGCTGGAGGTGGAATAATGCTTAGTTTTAATTGGTTAGCATCATGTGACATGACACCAAATCAAGTTAAAGCACTGCCCAAAGAATGGTTTAAAATTAATGGATTTTTAAAAATCGGTGAAAATGGACTAATAACAATAATGTCTCCAAATCCTGAAATCGGTCAAAATATAAAAACATCAATGCCAATGATTGTAGCTGAAGAATTAGACGCTAATTGGGATGATGTGATCGTGGAACAAGCGCCCCTAAACACTTCTATTTTCAATAGACAAATAGCTGGTGGTAGTCAATCCATCCGTCAAGGCTGGAACAGTTTAAGAATGGCTGGTGCTACTGCTAGGGCAATGTTGGTTGAAGCTGCAGCTCAAAATTGGAGTGTTAATCAAAATGAAATCATCACTAGTAAAGGACAGTTAATTCATAAAGCTACTGGAAATATATCAGGATTTGGACCAATGGCATCTCTAGCCTCTGAAATGAAAGTTCCTAAAGAAGTATCTCTTAAAGAAATATCTGATTTTAAAATTATTGGAACTTCTAGAAAGAATGTAGATGGTGCAAAAATAATTACTGGACAGCCTCTCTATGGATTGGACTACTCTGCTGATAAAATGTTAATTGCGATGATTATTCATCCACCTGCCTTCGGAATGCAATTTAAATCGATGGATACAAGTCAAATAAAAAGTATGCCTGGTATAAAAGATGTGTTTTCGATAAAAACACAATTGGAAGATTATACCAAGCAATGGTGTGATACCGATTCATTTAATGAAATTGCTGTAATTGTTGGCGAAACAACCTGGCAAGTAATGCAAGCTAAAAAAGAACTTGAAGTAAAATGGGAGCTAGCACCTGAAAAAACTGAAAAAGTCCAGGGTTGGGCTGGTGAATTTAAAGCCACAATTCCTAGTGGTTTAGAAAGTAGTTCAGATCATATGAAATTGATGGCCTCAATGGAAAATAAAAAAGCTAAAGTAGTTCGCCAAGATGGAAACCCAGAAGCCATGTTTAAAAAAGCAGTTAAAGTAGTTGAAAGGACTTACACCTGTCCCTATTTAGCCCATAATACTATGGAACCTATGAACTTTTTTGCTGATGTAACAGATGATAAAGCTACTTTGGTTGGGCCAATTCAAACTCCAGAAGCAATGGAAAAAAGTGTTTCTAGCCGACTAGGAATGCCATTAGAAAAAATTGACATACAAATGACCCGAATGGGTGGTGGATTTGGACGAAGATTATATGGTCACTTCTTAACTGAGGCAGCAGTTATTTCCAAAACAATGAAGTCACCAATAAAACTAATTTATACAAGAGAAGATGATATGAGTCAGGGGAGTTATCGCCCCACTTACAGAGCAACTTACAGAGCGGCTTTAGATAAAAACAATAATCTAATTGCTTTTCATGTAAAAGCTGGAGGAATTCCCGAAAGCCCCATAGCTGCAAATAGATTTCCAGCAGGAGCAATAGATCATTATTTGGCAGAGTCTTGGGAATTAAAATCAAATATATCTGTTGGTGCTTTCAGAGCACCTCGTTCTAATTTTATTGCAGGAGCTGAACAATCTTTTCTTGATGAGGTGGCTGAGATCGCTGAAAAGGATCCAATTCAATTCAGACTTGATCTATTACAAAAAGCAAAGGAAAACCCTGTTGGCAAAGATAATGACTATGATGCATCTCGATATGCTGGTGTTCTTGAGTTAGTAAGAGAAAAGTCTAATTGGGATAATTCGTCAGAAGGAATTCACAGAGGTGTATCAGCTTATTTTTGTCATAATTCCTATGTAGCTAATGTTTTAGACATAAAAGTTGAAAATGGAAATCCCATTATTGATAAAATTTATTGTACCGTCGATTGTGGTATTGTGATTAATCCAGACGCAGCAAAAAATTTATCAGAAGGAGGGCTTATAGATGGGATTGGTCATGCTTTTTATAGTTCTATGAGTTTTAAAGATGGTGTCCCAGAGCAACAAAATTTTGACAAGTACAGATTAATTCGTCATTCTGAAGCCCCCAAAAAAATCCAAGTAGATTTTGTTAAAAATGAAATTTCACCTACTGGATTGGGTGAGCCAACTTTCCCTCCAGTAATAGGAGCTCTAGCCAATGCACTTTATCGTGCCTCAGGTAGAAGGTATTATAATCAACCTTTTATAACGGACAAACAAATAGTTGGATAAAGGATAAAGTATTAATTTGATCTAAATTTAAAACAGTGATTTACCTTATAAGTAAATTCCTATTTTATTATCCATAAGGATTAAATTTGAAAATATTTCTTGGCTAATTCTTGATAAACCTCTGGTGTGTCCATATCTACCAAAATATTTCCTCCATTTATAAAAACTGCATTTTCTTGATTTTTTTTTAAGATTTCTTTTGCTCCTTCCTCTCCAGTAAGAGATTTTAATGAATCAAAAAAAAATACATCAAATAAAACAGGAACTCCACACCAACCAGTATTGGACTTTGAGACAATAATTTGATCTTTCCCTTTTTGAAAAAGTGATCTCATTTTTAAATAGTGGCTACTTGTAATAAGAGGTTGATCTATTAAGGAAATAAGAATTCCATCTAATTTTATTTTCGATTTTAAAATTTGCTGGACCCCGTAAGCTATGGAATTACCCATTCCATATTCCCAATGGTCGTATCTAATAATATCTATATTATATTTTTTTATGTAAGGTTCTATTATATCTGCATGTGCACCTAAAATAATAAAGAGTTTTCCCGTGGTTAATAAAATTCTTTCTATTTGAAATTGAATAAGTTTTTTATTCCCCCAATTTAAAAGCTGTTTAGGTTCGCCCATTCTTTTAGAAGTTCCAGCTGCTAATAATAAATGAGGAATATTAATCATAGAATTTATATTCCTTATTGTTTTTTATTAGAGATATATTGAGTTGGATTTTTCTCAAAAGTATTTTTGCAACCATCACAACAGAAAAAAACTTTTTCTCCTTCATATTCAATTATATGTTTCGGATTAGTTTTAGAAACAGGAACATTACATACAGGATTAATGAAAAACTCATCTTGAAAAGTACTAGAGATCGTATTAGATTCTGAATCCTTTTTTGAAACCGAATAATCTTCAGATTGAATTGGTTTTCCACTACGAAAATGTTGTATTATCTCAGCTAAGATACTTATAGATACCTCACTAGCAAGTTTTGCATTAATATCCAAACCTATTGGACTTCGAAGCTGAGCTATACGATTTTTATTCACACCATTATTTTTTAGGTAATCTTTTATATCATTAGTTTTCTTTCTACTTGATACAAAACCAATAAATTGTGCTGTCGTTTGCATAGCTTTTAAAACAGATATCTCATCATCATCCCCTTGAGTCGTTACAATTATATAGCTATTATTAAGGTTTGAGAATGACTTAAAATCTATCTTTTCACTTATAAAATTAACAGATGGAAACATTTCAGGTGCAATATCATTTGCTAAAACAGAAACTTTGAAATCTGATTCTGTCGCTATTTTAGCAAGTTTTCTTGCAATATTAGATTTTCCTATTATGACGATTTCAGGTTGAGCAATAACCGACTCTATCATAATCTCAACAGTACCTTTACTTTGACATGACATAATATACTCTTTGAAATTTGATTTTTCTTTTGTTCCCCCTTCTGGTGAAACCCTAATTTTAATAAATTTTTTGGTTTGAATAACATCTAATGCTTCCTTGATAACAATACCCCTAACACAACCACCGCCGATCCATCCAATCAATTGACCTGATTCTAGTATAATTGCTTTATCTCCAATTTTTGAAGAACTTGGTGATATTCTGCCAATAATTTGAGCCATAGCAAAGTTTTTCCCATTGCTCAATTGTTCTTCCATGATATGTCTTATTTCATTAAACATTCATTAATAGTTTTTCAAGCTTTAAAAGGCTATCTAAATTATGTGCAGATTCAAAAGCGTCTAAATGAGGCATTACATTTATTATTCCTTTTTGAATAGGTTTGTAATTTTTCATTCCTTTTAATGGATTTAACCACACAAGCGTTTTACATTTTCTACGAATTGTTGCAACTGCTTCTTTAAGTACCGTTACACTTCCTGTTTCAAGACCATCACTCAAAATTACTACAATATGCTTTTGACTTAAATATCTATTCCCATAAACAGAAACAAACTCGGATAAGGATTCTCCAATTTTAGTACCACTCGACCATGAACTTATATTTTTGCTTATTTGTCTTAAGATTTCTTGATCATTTTTTTGTCTTAGAAGAGGTGTAATGTGTGTTAGCATTGTGCTAAATGTGAAAAATTCTAAACTTTTAAAGTACTTTTTTAGCACCATTATATAACGTAAAAGGTAATAACTATAAGTATCCATTGAACCGCTAACATCTAATATAAAAACTACTTTTCTTTTTTCTTTACGTTTTTTTTTAAAGTTAAGATCTAAGGGTAATCCGCCCTTTCCTATGCTTTCTCTTATAGTTCTTCGAATGTTAACGATTCCCTTATTTGAACTTTCAAGTCTTCGCTTAAAACGCATACTCATTTGATTGAACAACTCTATAGCCAATTCTTCAAGATGTTTTTTATCATTAATATCCACTTTAGAAAAATCAGTCATTCTAAGCCTAATATTTTCGTTTGCTCCTTTGGTTTGTTTTGCTTCTATTTTTTTTTCTTTTTTTGGAACATGAAATTCGGATCCTAAAAAAATTACACTTGCTGAATTGGACTCATTTTTTATTAATTTAATTTCTTTTTTTCGCTCATCTAATTTTTCTTCATAATATCTGCTCCAGAACCGAACAAACATTTCATCGAAACGATCAAAATGTTCTTTACGTTTACAAAAGATTGCTTTAAGGCTGTAATGAAATAATTTTCGGTCAAGTACATATCCATTTTCTGCGATTTTGAAGGCATCTTTTGTTTCTTGTGGACCCAGAACAAAATGACGATCTCGGCAATACATGGTAAAATCAATTAAACGCTCTTTAAATGTTTTATTTACTTCAACCATTAAATCAATCTATTGGAAACAGAAATTCCTGGACTGTTTTATTTCTAACAAAGTCTATATCATCTTTATGTTTAAGTACGCTGCCAATTGTATTAATAACAATCTCGTCAGTTATATTAGCAACATTCATTAATAGTAATGTTTTTGCCCAATCCAAGGATTCTGCAATTCCTGGAGGTTTATGTAAACTAGATTTACGTAGGTTATGAATAAATGTTACTACCTGGGTAGCTAGTAATTCATCAATATTTGGAAGTTTCTTGGCTATAATATCAATTTCTTTTGATTTAGAGGGAAAGTCTACCCAATGATACAAGCATCTTCTTCTTAGAGCATCGCTTAGTTCTCTAGTTCTATTTGATGTTAAAATTACAAGCGGTTTTGTTTTAGCCTTTATTGTTCCTAACTCTGGTATACTGATTTGAAAATCTGAAAGTAGCTCTAGTAAATATGCTTCAAATTCTTCATCTGCCCGATCAATTTCATCAATTAGTAATACAACCGGTATGTCTGCACCTATTGATTGTAAAAGTGGTCTTTGAAGAATATAATCCATACTAAAAATCTGACTCTCTAAAGTTTTTTTATCCTTTTCAGATTCAAATAATTTAATGTGGAGTAATTGTTTTTGATAATTCCATTCATAGATTGATGTACTGACATCTAATCCTTCGTAACATTGTAATCTTATAAGTTTTGTTTTTAAATGGTTTGCTAAAGTTTTAGCCAACATAGTTTTTCCAACTCCCGGATTACCCTCCAAAAGCAAAGGCTTTTCTAAATTTTTCAATAAGAATACAGAAGTTGCTAATTCTTCATTTAGTATATAATCGTTATTGTAAAAATCTTTGATTAAGGTATTAATATCTTTATTCAATAGATCGATATATTTAAGGTTATACTATTTTAAAGGCTAGCTTTTTATTAAGTTTTACTCAGCTGCTTTAGCTAATTTTTTTGAAAAATTTGACACAAACTGTTTAAATAATTGATTGGATACTGCATCAATAACTCTAGAGCCAAATTGAGCAATTTTACCATTAACTGTAACATCCATTACTGCATCTAGCCTAACACTTCCAGATTCCAATTCAGCAAGCATTATGTTCATTTTCATTTCAGCATTTCCGTTCCCTTTAGAATCAACACCATTACCTGAAATAATGATTTTTTTATTCTCTGTATCTACTTTATCATAAAAAATATCTGCATCATACTTTACGCCCATTGGGCCAAATTTCATTCCCACTTTCCCTTTGTAATGATTTTCACCTACTTTTTCGTCAATAGAAACTCCTGGCACACAATCCATTATTTTGGTGGGATCAATAAGGTGATTCCAGATTAGATTTGAAGACTGAGGAACTTCAAATGACTTTGTTAAATTTGTTTTCATTTAATCTATTTTTTACATTGAAAAAAATCTCTTCTTAAATTATTTAATATTAAAACCCTCTCTAAAATAGAGAAGGTTTTAATATTAAATAATTATAATTTATAATTATTTGTGTGCTTGAATAGCATCCCAAACTTTCGCAGGCGTAATTGGAATATCCAAATGCTCAATTCCTAAAGGTGAGAGTGCATCAATAATAGCATTTGCTATCGCTGGAGGAGCACCTACTGTTGGTGATTCCGCAACTCCTTTTGCCCCAAGGGGGTGATGAGGAGAGGGAGTGATCGTATGACCAGTTTCCCAATGCGGTGATTCAACTGAGGTAGGTACTAAATAATCCATTAAAGTCCCGTTTAAAACGTTTCCTTCATCATCATATTCGATTCCCTCATACATTGCAGGAGCAATTCCTTGTGTTAATCCACCATGAACCTGACCCTCGACAATCATGGGGTTAATTATATTTCCACAATCATCAATGGCTACAAAACGTTTTACATCAATAGCTCCAGTAGCTTCTTCTACCTCGACAACACAGATGTAAGCTCCGTTGGGAAATGTTAAATTAGGTGGATCATAATAATGAGTTGCCTCAAATCCTGGTTCCATTCCAGGAGGGATATTAGTGTATGCGGCAAATGCAACATCCTGAATTGTTTTAGACTTTTCAGGTGCACCTTTCACAAAGTATTTTCCAACTTCCCATTCGATATCTTCCTCACTTACTTCGAGTAGATGAGCTGCAATTTTCTTCCCCTTATCTCTAAGCTTACGAGCTGCAATAGCAGCTGCTGCACCAGCAGTTGGTGTACTCCTACTTGCATAGGTTCCTAGTCCATATGGAGCAGTATCCGTATCCCCTTCTTCAATTTCAATGTCATTATACGAAATACCTAATTCTTCAGCCAATATTTGAGCGTAAGTGGTTTCGTGACCTTGACCTTGAGATTTTGTTCCAAAACGAGCCATTGCCTTTCCCGTAGGATGAACTGTTATATCGGCACTATCAAACATAGCAATACCAAGAATATCGAAATCTTTTGATGGACCAGCACCTACTACTTCTGTAAAAGTACATATTCCTATACCCATCAATTTTCCTTCTTTACGTTTTTTTGCTTGTTCTAATTTGTAATCATCATATCCAACCATTTCCATAGCTTTCTTTAAGGTTGCATGATAATCACCGCTATCATAATTCCAACCTAAAGGAGAGGAATATGGGAACTGATCTTTTTTGATAAAATTTTCCATTCTAAGTTGAGCAGGATCCTTACCTATTTTAAGAGCTAGTTTATCAACCATTCTTTCAATTGCATGAGCCGCTTCAGTCACCCTAAATGAGCACCTGTATGCTACCCCACCAGGAACTTTATTAGTATAAACCGCGTCTAATTCAGCAAAAGCATGCTCATAATCATAAGATCCAGTACATATAGAAAACATACCGGTTGGATACTTTGATGGGTTAGCAGATGCATCAGTATATCCATGGTCTGCTAATGTTTTTACTTTAAAAGCTTGAATTTTTCCATCCTTATTGGCTGCAAGCTCACAGTCCATATGATAATCTCGTGCAAAACCATTAACTAGATTTTCTGATCTATCTTCAATCCATTTAACTGGTTTACCAATAAGAAAAGATGCAGCAATTGCGACAACATAGCTTGGATGAACCGGAACTTTTCCACCAAATCCTCCTCCTATATCTGGTGCAATAACCCTAATCTTCTCCTCTGATAGTCCAACATGGCCGGCAACTAATGCCAATACTGTTCTGATTGCATGAGGTGCTTGAGTGGTCAAATAAACAGTTAGTTTTTTAGTGTCTTTATCATAAGAAGCTACACAACCACAAGTTTCGATTGACGCCACATGAATTCTAGGTAGATAAATTCTTTCTTTAACAACAATATCTGCATTGGAAATAACTTGATCTGTTTTGTCTCGATCTCCCTGTTCCCAATGATAAATTTGATTGTCCTTTTGACCTTCTTTATCAGGTCTTAAAAGTGGAGCATCTTCATCTAAAGCTTTGAATGGGTCAACAACGGCCTGCATAGGCTCATAATCAATCTCTACAGCTTCTGCTCCATCAACGGCAGTATATCTATCTGTTGCAATTACTGCACAAACTTCCTGTGACTGGTGCATAACTGTGTCCGTTGGTAAAACCATTTGAGTGTCAGATAATAAGGTTGGCATCCAATGTAGGTTATATTGGGCCAGGTCATTACCAGTTATAACTGCTAAAACCCCATCAATCTTAAGTGCTTTTTCTTTATTAATGTTTTTTATTTTGGCATATGCATAAGGACTTCTTACCATTACCATAGATAACATTCCAGGAAGTTTTACATCATCTACATAGTTACCTTTGCCATGTAAAAACCTTGCATCCTCTTTTCTTTTGACCGAGTGGCCCATCCCACCTACTTCAGGTGATGTTTTACATTTAAACATATTTTAGTTTTTAAAGATTAGACAGTTTCATTTTTCATTTCATTCGCTGCTTGTTTAATAGCTTTAACAATATTGTTATAACCAGTACAGCGACATAAATTCCCAGAAATCCCCCAACGTATTTCTTCTTCTGTTGGATTAGGATTGTGCTCTAGAAAATCAATAGATCTCATTATAATTCCTGGAGTACAAAAACCACAATGCAAAGCATGCTGATCATGGAAAGCTTTTTGTATAGGATGATTAGTCCCGTCTTCTGCTATTCCTTCTATTGTTGTGATTTCTGATCCATCTGCACGAACAGCAAGATAAGTACATGCCTTAATAGATTTTCCATCAAGTAATATAGTGCATGCTCCACAATTAGAAGTGTCACATCCTATGTGTGTTCCTGTTAAACTTAAATTTTCACGAATAAAATGAACTAATAAAAGTCTTGAATCAACCTCTTTAGTTATACTTTCACCGTTTATTTTTAATGTAATTTCATGTTTCATTTTCGTCTATTTATTTAGCTCTCCCAAGGGCGGCGTTTATCATATCTTTTGTCAATGTATTTGTAACAGATCTTTTATAAGCCTCCGAACCTCTCAAATCAGAAGATGGTTCGCAATCTTCGCTAGCAATTTTTCCTGCTTCTTGAATTAGCTCATTAGAAATAACTTTACCTTTAAGTAAATCCTCCGCTCGAGATAATCGCATTGGAGTTGCACTTACGTTTGTAAGTCCAATGCCAATTTGTTTACAATATTCAGAACCGTCAAGTTCTAAATAAACTGCGGCACCTGATGTCGCGTAGTCTCCAACTTTCCTCTCTACCTTGTGATAGGCACTTCCTGATCCATCAACATATTGAGGGATTTGAATTTCAACTAGTATTTCAGAGGGATCTAGAGAAGTCATATAAAATCCATGAAAAAAATCATCAACAGAAATATTTCGTTTACCGTTTGGACCTTCAACAACAAAGTTTGCTCTTAAAGCAATCATTAATGAAGGTTGGTCATTTGCAGCATCTCCATGAGCAATATTTCCCCCAATTGTTCCACAGTTCCTTACAGCAGGATCAGCAATAAGTTTAGATGCATCTTTGAATATTGGGTATTTCTCTTCAATTAAAGAAGATCTTTCCATTTCAACTTGAGTTGTTAATGCCCCAATCTTAAGGAGATTATCCTCTTCCCTAATGTAAGATAAACCTTCAATTTTACTTATGTCTATTATATCAGTTGGAGTTGCAAAACGAAGTTTCATCATTGGTAAAAGGCTATGACCTCCTGACATATATTTGGCTTCCTCACCCAATGAAGAAGATAAAGCAAAAGCATCTTTCAAGGTGTTAGCTTTATGGTAATTGAAATTAGATGGTATCATGCGTATACAAAATTTATATATAAATAACTAATGTATATTTTTTTTTTGGATAAAATTATTAATTTTTCAATTTAGAATAATTCTATATAATAATATTGTAAAATAATCATTGATTTTTTGAAATATAATCAACTGCAGACTTCATTTCTTCTTTTTTATTCACATTCATTAAAATAGATTCATTTTCTAAATGAACCATCTCAATATCATTATTAATTAAAACCTTTCTTGGACAAGAATATCCTTGAGACATGTACTCGAGTAATATAGGATAAGCTTTTGGCTCCCATATTGTAATTAAAGGTTCAGGAAAGTTTGTTTTTGAATTGTAATAACATGTTGCTAATTTATTTGGATTACGGCTATTTACTAAAATCTCAATAGAATTAAAATCTAGTAAAGGAATGTCGCAGGCTACAGTTAACCAGGCTACATTTGGGTTACTTTGAAATGCAGTTAAAATACCACCCATTGGCCCTAAGCCAATAAACTTATCAATAATAGGGTTTTGAATATTTTCACTTTGTTCTTCTCTGCAAGAAACAGTTACATATTCACAAAAGGGGTTTAATAATTCCAATAAATGTTCGTGTTGTGGCTTTCCATGATAAACTAATTTAAATTTATCATTGCCCATTCTTGAACTATAACCGCCAGCTAAAATTAAACCTTGAATGGGTGGAATATTGTTTTTTAAAAGATTATCTATTAATAATGATAGTCCCTTGTAATTATTAAAAGAAAAAAATGGTATCTCATCACAATTCGGAATGCACTCTCTAATATATTTGGGGTAATTTGAATTTTCAGCAATCAAAGCAATAACATCTGTCAAATCTTCTCTTCTTTTTTTTAAAGATGATTCTTTGGACGAATCAATGATTACAATTTGTTTTTTAGCCTTGTTGTGATTCCCATTTACTATAGTGAGGCTAGCAGTATCATAAAACGAATTTTTTAAAGTTTTATGATTAAACTTAAATAAATGAAATTCAGAAAAATTAATTTTATCTGTAAATACACCACTAAAAGAAGAAATAGAGTTTATTTTCTCATTTGAATTTAAGTGATCTGCATCTA
The DNA here is from genome assembly GCA_943842245.1 of uncultured Flavobacteriaceae bacterium. Classification (GTDB taxonomy): domain Bacteria; phylum Bacteroidota; class Bacteroidia; order Flavobacteriales; family Flavobacteriaceae; genus MS024-2A. The sequence continues at coordinate 559,941 of CALTAJ010000001.1, read as the reverse complement.
CATAAATTATATCCCAAGAGTTTTTAAGAAAATCTGCCAAGCCTTTCGCAGCTTTTTTAATTTCATTACAATTAGTACCTAAAAGGCTTATTTCATTTTTAGAAAAAAAACCTCTATTTGATTTTACTAATTTGGTATGTTTTTGGTGTTCCATTTTTAATTATTTGTTTTCAATATAATCTTTTTTAAAAGCAGTATATTAATCAAATACCAGAAAATAAATTTAATTTTGTTCTCAAAACTAAGGTTTTAACTAAATATGAGAAATACTATTTATTTAGATTATAATGCCACAACACCCTGTGATCCTGAAGTAGTTGATGCTATGTTACCTTATTTTAGGGATAATTTTGGAAATGCCTCAAGCCAGAGTCATTCATATGGATGGTTAGCTTCTGATGCATTAGAAAAATCATCTTTTGTAATTGCTAATGCACTAAATGTTTCACCTAATCAAATTATATATACATCAGGAGCCACTGAAAGTATAAATACAATTTTAAAAGGAGTATTTAATCATAAATTAAATAAAAAAAATCATATTATTACAGTTGAAACAGAACACAAAGCAGTTCTGGATGTTTGTCAAAACTTGGAAAAAAAAGGAGCTAGAATCACTTATTTGAAAGTAGATAAAAATGGAATTATTTCACTTGATGAATTGAAAAAAAAAATTAATAGTAACACCCTGATGGTTGCTATAATGTTCGCCAATAACGAAACTGGTGTCCTTCAGCCCATAGAATCTATTAGTGAAATTTGTAAAAAACATTCATCTCTTTTTTTTTCAGATGCTACCCAAGCATTAGGAAAAATTTCTTTAGGTTCTTTTTTTTCTTTGGTTGATTTTGCTTGTTTTTCTTCTCATAAAATATATGGCCCCAAAGGAATGGGAATGATTTTCATCAAAAAAACAGATGAAATAAATTGGGAGTCTTTCGTTCAAGGAGGGGGCCAACAGAGAAAATTAAGAGGAGGAACCTATAATATTCCCGGGATAGTTGGTTTTTCTAAAGCTATTGAATTAAATCTTAACCAGATAGAAAAATTTGCTAATAAAACTGAAAAACTAAGGAATTATATGGAGGAATTACTGCTTAAAATTGAAGGAGCAAAAGTAAATTCTCGTGGTTTTGATCGCCTTCCAAATACTCTAAACGTTTCTTTTTCACATGTAGACGGGGAACAATTACTAAATGTTCTAGGACAACATATTGCTGTTTCTAATGGCTCTGCCTGTAATTCAGCATCTATTAATCCCTCACACGTCCTTTCTGCTATGGGAATAGAAAGTTCCAGGGCACTTGCTTCAATGAGAATTAGTTTAGGCAAGCATAACACATTAAACGATACGAAAAAAGCAGTAAATCATATTGTTAAAAGTGTCGAAAAAGTTAGGAATAATAATATTCTTTGGAAAAAGAATAACCCTATTATCGTTCGTGAATAGGACCTGTTTTATTTCTTAATTTCCCTCCTTCTTTATCAGAAAATGAACTCATGATTTCTACGCAAATGCTTGCGGCTATTTCTTCCGGAGTATTGGCCCCTATTTCTAAACCCGCCGGTGCATGTATCCTCTTTTTATCAAATTCAGATAATGAAATTCCTTCTTCTTCAAAAAGATTAATTATTTTATCAAAACGTTTTTTAGGACCTAATAAACCTATATAACTTGAAGTTGAAGCTAAAAGTATTTTCAAATTTTCTACATCAGTCTTATAATCATGAGCCATTAAAACAATGGCAGTACGCTCATCAATGTTAGGACGTTGTTTAAAATCTTTTTGAAACAGATTTTGAATTCCACTTATTTTTTGTTTATCCATTTTTTGGATATTACCAACCAAACTAATGTCCCAATCCAAAACTTTAGCAAAATCCAAAAGTGGATACACGTCATAATTATCGCCATAAACAGCCAAGTGAAATTGTGCTGGAATAAACTCAATCATGGCAGATATTTCATTCCCTTCAAATGGTAACTGTACGATTTTTGATTTTTTCTTTTCTAGCACTGATTGAATTTCATCGTGCAGTTTCATTTTTAAAGTATCATTAGTGCAATTTTCTAACTCCGATTTTAAAACATCATAGTAATAAGTATTCCCTAAAGGAATTAGTGGGTGATGTTGACTAATAATTATTACCAAGACATGAGATTTCCTTGAATCAACAATTCGCTCAAGCATTGAAATAATTTCTAAATTAACACTAAGTGGAGTAATCAAAACATCAATAACACCATTACACCCTAGGCCAACTCCAATTTGATTTTCGTCATCTTTTGATGTATCATATGTAATTAAAGAGGCTTCTTTTTTTAAAATTGCTATTTTAGATCTTTTAAGCGTATCACCTTCTAAGCATCCCCCGCTAATTCCACCAATGAAAGTCCCGTTATCATAAATTAACATCCGAGCACCTTCTCTGCGATAAGATGATTCTTCCAAACGGACAACCTGAGCAATAGCGGATTTAGTGTCATTTTTTTTGTATGAATGGTAGAGTTTAAGTATAGATTTTATCTCTTTCATTTTGATTTGTATTTTAAACGGAATAGTCTAAAATTAAAATTAAATACTAATTACACACATTATATACTGTCCTTTTTTAATACCTTACGTACAACGTCGATTCAGTATTTAGTTTTTTTGAACTAAAAATTTATTGAAAATGTATTTGAAAGATTCTTTTGAACGGAATATTAATTATGTAAGAATTGCAGTTACAGACCGCTGTAATTTGAGGTGTTTTTACTGTATGCCTGAAAAAGGAATTGAATATGAACCAAAAAGTCATTTATTGAGTTATGAAGAAATAACACGTCTATTAAAAATTCTAGGGAATTTGGGATTTTCAAAAGTCAGATTTACTGGAGGTGAACCTTTTTTAAGAAAGGATTTCATAAAATTATTAGAAAATACAGCCGCTCTTAATCTTTTTGAAAATATTCACATTACTTCCAACGGTACTTTGCTTGAAAAATACTTATCTAAATTAAAAAAAATAGGAGTTTCTAAAATCAATCTGAGTCTTGATACACTTGATAAAGAACGTTTCAGAAAAATTACAAGAAGAGATGATTTTTTTAAAGTAATGCAAACATTCCATCAATTGATTCAAGAAAGTTTTAACGTAAAAGTTAATGCAGTAATTATGCATGGAGTCAATACAGAAGATATTTTACCTCTTGCTGAATTAGCAGTAAAATATCCTGTTAGCATAAGATATATAGAAGAAATGCCTTTTAATGGTGGTGCCAAAGAGAATAATAAGATTTTTAATCATAAAGATATTTTACAAATTTTAAAAACTATGTATCCTGGATTAAGTAAAATTGAGGGAAAACATGGTGATACTGCATCCGAGTATACTCTTCCTGAATTCAAGGGTAAAATTGGTATTATACCTGCTTTTTCTCGAACTTTTTGCAATACCTGTAATAGATTGAGAATAACTGCCAATGGAGACATTAAAACTTGCTTATATGACAATGGTGTTTTTAGTATTCGAGATTTTATAAGATCAGGTGTCACAGATGAACAGATTAAAGTTAAATTCAAAGAATTAATTCAATTAAAGCCTAAAGATGGTTTTGAAGCAAGTAAATCAAAAAATAAACAAATCATCAGGAGCGAAAGCATGAGCTCTATAGGAGGTTAAAAATGGGGGAAGATTTCATTACATATCAAAATGCAATTAAGTTCATAAGAGAAAATGCAATTAAGTTAATGACTGATAATATTCCGATTAATGATAGTGGTGGATTTATTTTAGCTGAAGATTTTCGTGCTGATAGAGATTTTCCTCCTTTTGATCGAGTAACCATGGATGGGATCGCAATAAATTATTCTGCATTCAAAAATGGACAAAAAGAGTTTCCCATTAGTAAGACATTAGCCGCTGGAACACCTCAAGGTGAATTAGTAGATCGCTTAAAGTGTATTGAAATAATGACAGGAGCTATTTTACCTTCTAATACTGATACTATTATACCTTATGAAGATATTGATATTAAAAATGGAATTGCAAGCCTCAGAGAAATTGCTATTTCATTTAATCAAAATATTCACTTCAAAGGTTCTGATGTAAAACAAAATGAAATTTTAGTTAAAGCAGGAACGACCATTTCAAGTGCTGAAATCAATATCGCAGCTTCAATAGGCAAAGCAACGATCAAAGTGAAAAAAATGCCTAAAGGTGTTATAATATCTACAGGTGATGAGTTAGTAGATGTACATGAAATTCCTGCTCAACACCAAATAAGACGCTCAAATGTATACGGTATTAAAAATACTCTCAAAGAATGGGGAGTAAATGCAGACTTAGAGCATCTATCTGACAATATCAATATTATCAAGGAAAAATTAAAAACACTCATAGAAAACTATGATTTTATAATTCTAACTGGGGGTGTATCTAAAGGAAAATTTGACTTTCTCCCTAAGGTGCTAACTGAATTAGGGGTAAAAAAACATTTTCATAAAATACAACAACGTCCCGGAAAACCCTTTTGGTTTGGTACAAGTCAAAACGATAAAAAGATTTTCGCACTTCCAGGGAATCCTGTATCCTCTTTTGTGTGTTTGTATGCATATGTTAAGTTATGGCTCCAGAGTTCATTGGAAATTAAGGAAGATTTTTTTCAAGTAATTTTAGATCAAGATGTATCATTTGCGCCAAATTTGATTTATTTTTTAGAAGCTAAAATAAATATTAAAGAATCTGGTACTTTATCAGCTATTCCAGTTAAAGGAAATGGCTCTGGTGATTTTGCTAACTTACTCAATGCTGATGGCTTCTTAATCTTACCCCAAGACCAATCAAAATTTAAAAAAGGAGAAGTTTATCCTTTCATAGGCTACAGAAAATTCAAACATACGATATGAAAAATATCGAGAACAGTACATGTCACGCAGACAAAATAGTTAGCTCATCAAATCAAAGAGATAAAAGGGGGTTTTTATCAATAATTTCAACGACACTTTTAATAATATTACCTAAATGTCCCTTTTGTATTGCAGCATATTCGAGTGCTCTGTTGCTTTTTTTTGATATTGATAATGTCACTATTATTCCTTTTTTAACTCACTTAAAGCCCTTTTTAGGGGCCTTAATTTGGGTGCTAATAATTTTAAATTATAAAAAAGAAAAAAGCCCATTAGCGATTACTTTGGCAAGTATTGCTTTAATTGTATTGTTGTCCAATGTCTACTTGAATATGTTTTTAGTTTCTAATAATTACATATATTTAATTTTTCTATTTGCAGCATGGTATAATGGAAATTTCAAGTCTTTTTATTACTATTTAAGAGATAAATTAGTTAAAATTTAGAACGATGAGGATTCTGTTGTTTGGTATTGTCAAAGACATTGTAGGGGTTGATAAATTAGATATTAAATTAGATATTCCTAAAAATGTGGGTGATTTGAAAAAATATCTAGTTAAAAAATATCCTGAGTTAGGAAATCTATCTTCCTTAGCAATTGCATTAAATAATGAATATGCGACAGAAGAAATGAAACTAACTATCCAAGACGAAATAGCAATTATTCCCCCTGTAAGTGGAGGTTAAACATGGAAATAAATATTAAAATTGTAAAACAAATAGATACTTCTATTGTATATCAATCTTTATCTCACCAAGAGAGCGGAGGTGTTTGTGTATTTATTGGCAGTGTTCGTAATCTAACTAATAAGCAAATCGTTAATAAGCTATTTTTTGAGGCTTATGAATCCATGGCTGTTCTCGAAATGGAAAAGATCGTAAAAGTGGCATTTGAAAAATGGGATTTACAGAAAGTCATTATGCATCATGCTGTTGGTGAAAAAAAAATAGGAGAACCTGTAGTTTTAGTAGGTGCCTCATCTGCACACCGCGAATCATGTTTTCAGGCCTGTCGATTTTTAATTGATACTTTAAAAGAAAATGTTCCTATTTGGAAAAAAGAGTTTTTTGAAAACAATGAGGTATGGGTTACCCCCCACCCCTAATTTTAAAAAAATAAATAAAACACTATGGAAAATAAACTATCCCATATTGACGAATCCGGAAAAACTATAATGGTGGACGTTTCAAAGAAACAAGTTGTTACTAGGGTTGCGAAAACTTCTGGAAGAATAACTTTTCCTAAAAAGATATTTGAAAAACTCATGAAACAGAATTTTTTAAGTTCTAAAGGGAATATTTTTCAAACGGCAATAATTGCTGGGATTCAAGCAGCAAAAAAGACTGCAGACTTAATTCCACTTTGTCACCCTTTAGCATTATCAAAAGTAGATATTGACATTAAACCAGAAAAAAAAAGTTTAAAAATAGTCTGTGAAGTAATATGTAATGGTCGTACAGGGGTTGAAATGGAAGCTTTAACAGCTGTATCTGTAACCGCGCTTACGATTTATGACATGTGTAAGGCCCTTTCTCAGGATATTATAATTTCTGGAATTCAGCTAGAAGAAAAAAATGGAGGTAAAACCGATTTCAAAAGATAAAAATGGTAAGCCCTAGGTACGACCGTCAAATTATTCTTAAAGAATTTGGGGAAAAAGCACAGAAAAAACTTTCTTCAGCTAATGTTTTAGTAGTTGGTGCTGGAGGTCTGGGTACGCCTATTTTACAATATCTTAATTCAATGGGTGTAGGACATCTAGGTATTATTGATCAAGATGTCGTTCATGAAAGTAACCTTCATCGACAGGTTATTTATACTGAAAAACAAATCGGTGTATCTAAGGTTAGAGCTGCAAAGGATTTTCTAATTTCTCAAAACAGCCATACTAAAATTTCAATTTTCGAAACATCTCTAACAAAAGAAAATGCGATTGATATAATTTTGAATTTTGATGTAGTAGTTGATGCTTCAGATAATTTTCCAACAAGATATTTGGTTAATGATGCTTGCGTAATCCTTAACAAACCATTTGTATATGGTGCACTTCATGAATTTGAAGGACAAATAAGTGTATTTAATCATAATGGAGGGCCAACATACCGTTGTTTGTTTTCTAAACCTCCAAAAGAAAATGAAATTCCCAATTGCAATACCCAAGGTGTATTGGGAATTTTACCTGGAATTGTAGGAAGTTTACAGGCATTAGAATGCGTTAAAATCATAACAGGCATTGGAAAGCCCATTGTAGGATCTCTTTTAATTTTTAATGCTCTGAAGCAACAATACTATAAATTTAAATTTCCAAAAAAACCAGAGAACATAAAAATATATAATTTACTTGATTCCTATCAGCTTGCATGTGAAACTGATATTTTAAGCATTACACCCAAACAATTCAAAAAATTAATTAAAATTAAAAGTCTACAAATTATTGATGTTAGAGAACCTTTTGAAGTTAAAAAACATCCTCTGCAAGGTGCAATAAATATTCCTCTACTAAGTCTTAAGGAAAAACTTAAAGAGATTAACTTGTCGCCAAAAGTTTACTATATATGTCAGTCTGGTGCTAGAAGTTTAAAAGCAGTAGAGGAATACCAAAAACACTTCCCAAATAATGAATTCATCTCCTTACAAGGAGGTTTAAATACACTTTATTAAAATGACTATTGATCCTTCTTTATGGATACTAGTCGTTTTATTCTTTGTTATAATTGCTGCAATTTATTCGGCTGTAGGTTTTGGTGGAGGTTCTAGTTATTTAGCTATTCTTTCTCTATTAGGATTTTCTTTTTTTTTTATTCGGACAAATGCACTCTTATGTAATCTTGTTGTTGTTTCTGCAAGTTCTTTTTTATTTTATAAAAATAAAATTATTTCATTCAAAGATGTTTTGCCATTTATAGTTGCAAGCATCCCTATGACTTTTATTGGTGCTAGTTTAAGATTAGACGAAAGTATTTTTTTTGTATTATTAGCAATTACTTTAATTGGCTCTTCTTTTTCCTTATTATGGCAAACATTTTTAAATAAAAAAGAGAATCAAAAAATCATAAAATATCCCTATTATATAAGTTATGTACTAGGAGCATCAATAGGTATCCTTTCGGGTTTGGTTGGAATTGGAGGAGGGGTATTTTTATCGCCAATATTAAATCATTTAAAATGGGGAAAACCGATGAAAATAGCAGGTCTTACTGCATTTTTTATATTAGCTAATTCTATTTCAGGATTGTTGGGATTAGTTATTAATAAAACTTTTGAATATTCGCTTTTTTCAACAATCCCCTTATTGTTTGCGGTTTTTATTGGTGGCCAAATTGGGGTCCGCTATAGTATTAAAAGAAATAATTCTAAATGGATAAAAATTTTTACCGCTGTACTAGTTTTAATTGTTGGAATACGAATTCTATTTCTAAGGGGTGTTGAGTACTTTTTTTAGAATATTGTTAGAATATGATTATATTTTACTTATTTTATCTCAAGACTTAAAGATAAAGATTCTATCAGCTTTATCAATTTTCGCTTACCAATTTGGATTGGGGTAGCCTCTTTTTTTTGTATAAAAAAATAGTTTTCTTTTAATGAATATTGGTGGAAAACCTATCTCGATTGTAGTAGGTTAAAAAGTTGCAGGCTGAAATTTAACTTCGGATTAAAGACAAGGGAACAAGACTTTCAAAATGGGCACAAATTTTAGTTAAAATGGGCACACAATGGGCACAAATATAGGAACTAAATATCACTTAATCAAATTGAATAGTATTGTAATATTAGTAATAGTAGGCTCTGTGGAAATTAATAGAGTTTAATGGTTACAGTTCCATATACTCTACAATAATTTGACCTAAATTCCAACTTGGAATATAATAAGTAAAAGAAGAATCATTAAGGATTTCATCAAAAATACGTTTTTGTAAAATACTAGAATTACCTGTGATAATGGTTAATGAAAAAGCACCTTTACTTTTTTCATCAGATAAAGTTTTTTTAACTTTTTCAATGGCCTCTTTATGTCTAATAAGGTGAAGATCTATCGTTTTTATGAAAATTAATTTAGGAAAGTAAACAACTATTTTTTTCTTCGAGAAGTTAAATATCGATTAATATGCATCTGATCCATTGAGTCTGAATCTCCATACTTTTCTCTTAATTCTGAAAGCCTTAAATGCATTCGTTTTTGAATATCTGAATATTTGGAACTATCATAAAGATTGTTCATTTCAGAGGGATCTTGTTCTAAATCATATAATTCCCATTCGTCAATATCATAATAGAAATGAATAAGCTTATATCGCTCAGTTCGAACTCCATAATGACGTTTTACCATGTGAACCGAAGGATATTCGTAATAGGTGTAATATATAGCATCTCTCCATGCGCCTCCTTTTTGATTCACAATATCTCTAAATGAAGCCCCCTGCATATCTTCGGGTTTTTTAATTCCTGCGTAATCTAAAAATGTAGGGGCAAAATCAAGATTTTGAATCATCTTATCAACTTTTGATCCAGCAGGAATTTCATTAGGATATCTCATCAATATTGGAGTTCGAAGAGATTCCTCATACATAAAGCGTTTATCAAACCAACCGTGTTCCCCTAAATAAAATCCTTGATCAGATGTGTATACTACAATTGTATTTTCGGTTAATCCTTCTTGGTCGAGGTAATCTAAAACCTCTCCAACCCCGTCATCAACAGATTGAATGGTTCTTAGATAATCTTTTATATAACGATTGAATTTCCATAATGCAAGCTCTTTTCCTTCTAAATTTTGAGATATCATAGCTTCATTTTTAGGAGTATAGGCATCAAGCCAAGCCGATTTTTGTTCTGGACTGAAACGCTTAAGTTCTCTTTCAAAACCAGTACTCTTTCCATATGGATCTTTAAGCATTTTAAAATCGTGTCCCCAACGTCCATGTCCACCATTGCCATGAGCTACTTCAATTTGTTTTTCAGAAGCTGCAATAAGCATTTCTTGTGTTTTAGCTGCTGTTCCACGATTGGAATAATCATCAAAGAAGTTCGCTGGAGGATCAAACGTTTTATCATCAAAAAGGGAAAGGTATTTCTCCTCAGGCTTCCAATTTCTATGGGGAGCTTTTTGATGATACAAGAGTAAAAATGGTTGATCTTTTTTACGTTTATTTTTAAGCCAGTCTAAAGCTAAATTTGTAGTGATTGAAGTAACGTAACCATCTATTCTTTTTTTTATGCCATCAATAATAAAGTCAGGATTATAATAATGCCCTTGGCCTGGTAAAACAGCTGAATAGTCAAATCCTTGTGGTAGCCCCCTAAGGTGAATCTTACCAATCATTGCTGTTTCATATCCTACCTTTTGAAGATGTTTAGCAAAGTTGTCTTGATCCCAATTGAAACTCTGAATATTATCTACTTTTCCATTAATAAAACTATGTTTTCCAGTAAGCATTACAGCCCTGCTTGGAGCACAAATAGAATTTGTAACAAATCCCTTTTGAAATAAAGCTCCCTCTTTGGCTATTCTATCAATATTAGGAGTCTTATTCAGGTTATGGCCATATGCACTGATAGCTTGATATGCATGGTCGTCAGACATTATAAACACAATATTAGGAGGGTTTTCAATTTTCGTTTGTGAGGAAAGTATCATCACACAAATGAGTCCAAACGATAAGATTTTAGTAAACATTAATTTAAGTTTATTTTAAAGATAATAATAATCAAAATATTAATTATTATATCCGAATCGCTTTAATTCCTTTGAGCTAGAGCGCCAATTTTTAGAGACTTTCACATATAGCTCTAAATGTATTTTCTTTCCAAAGAAATTTTGTAATGATTTTCTGGCTCCAATACCTACTTGCTTTAAGGCACTTCCTTTATGACCAATAAGAATACCTTTTTGAGTTTCACGTTCAACCAGAATAACAGATCGAATCTTAATAATTTTTTGATTCTCAAGAAATTCTTCAGTTACTACTTCTACAGAGTATGGTATTTCTTTGTTATACCGCTTAAGAATTTGTTCTCGTATCGATTCATTAACAAAAAATCGTTCTGGCTTATCAGTCAGCTGGTCTTTTGGAAAATAAGGTGGGCTTGAAGGAAGGAGTTCAATCAGTAAGTTTAGTAATTCTGGAATAAAAAAACCTGTTAAAGCTGAAATTGGACAAACTTTAGCTACAGGAAAAACAGATTGCCAATGAGCAACGGTTTTTTCAACTAATTCCTGACTAGAAAGGTCAATTTTATTAATGAGAATAAATAGAGGGGCTTTACTTTTTTTAATACGCTCAAATAGCTTTTCATCCTTAAGTTCGCTTTCTTCCGCTGTAACCATATAAATTAATACATCAGCATCAACTAGGGCTTCTTTAACAAAATTCATCATTGAGCTTTGCATTTCATAAGCCGGTTTGATTACACCTGGGGTATCTGAAAATACCATTTGAAAATCTTCACCATTCACAATTCCCAAAATTCGATGTCGAGTAGTTTGTGCCTTTGCTGTGATTATTGAAAGTTCCTTACCAACTAAAGCATTCATAAGGGTTGACTTTCCTACATTTGGATTTCCTATAATGGAAATGAATCCAGATTTATGTTTTTTTGTATTTTTCAAAACTATTATAATGGCTTTGCAAAGGTAGCAATAAATAAGGCCTTCAGATGAAGACCCTCTTATTAAAAGGAGTTATATTAGTTCATGAAAATGAATTACAGAATTTTGGTAAAATATTTCTAAATTCCTTTGGTTAAGAAATTCATTAAAATTAGATACAATCAAAAATTACAAATGATAAAAAATACTTTTAGGAAGATCTTCTGTTAATCTTTGACAGAGTTTGAACGAAGTCTTTTAATTAAAAAAACGGTTACACTATAATAGTATAACCGTTTTATTGTTTTAGTAGATAACTCTATTGAAATATCGAACTTAAGTTTTACCCCAGTAGACTTCTTGGAAGTTAATAAATCAATTCAATTAATTATTTAGATCCCTCAAAAAAGAATAGTTCCTCTATAGAAGTCTTAAACAGCTTTGACATCTTAAATGCTGTGGGTAAACTTGGATCAAATTTTTCCTTTTCAATCGCGTTTATCGCTTGACGTGAAATACCAATTAAGTTGGCTAATTCTTCCTGTGTCAATTTTTGATTTTTTCTTAATTGCCTTAGTTTATTTTTCATCGAAATCTTCTTGAATTAACGATATTGGCAATAATGTATGAAAGTGAAATAAACATCATTAAATATTCGAATTCAGGTTCCTTCCCAATAATTCCAAAATCAAAAGAGACTTCATATGTAAGACCAACTATTACTGCTAAACCCAATGTAATGGCCATTGCTTCAAATTGAATTCTCTTTTGTAATTCGTCATAAGTCTTAAATAAATTTTTATTAGCGATTATCATACCTATTCCAATAGCAAAATTTATTATTAATCCTATTATAGTATATATTTTATTATCCCAAAGTGAGTTTTCTGCACCTGTTAAAATACCTAAACTTACTACCCATGCTAATGTCCATGCAAGCATAATTTTCTTTTGTTTTTTTTGTTCTTTCATAATTATACTATTTTTTTAAGTTGTCAATATCTTCTTTTAAAATTGCTACTGCTCTTTGTTACACCTTGAAGAGTTGCTTCTGTTATTCCTTCTGGTGTTTGAGACCAAGCGAATCCTGTAAACTCTCCTATTCCATTTGTGTTATTTAACTTATTAGTAAAGTGCATTGTGATATTAACTCTGCCATAAGGCCCTGCTTCTCCAGAAGCTGTTAACTCATATTCTTGAGCACCTAAAGTTTTAGCTGATGTTATATCAAAATTTGCTTGAAACTGTTGGCCCATTTGATTTTTCTGAGCAAACATTAGTGATGATGAAATAAATAAAGCTATGAATAATAATTTTTTCATTTTAAATTGATTTATGATTAATAATACTCAAACATAAAAAAATAATTGAAAAATCACAAATCCAAGAACTTACTCTATAAACAAAGGCAAGTCTTCACTTACTTCATTTGTAGCTTGTTTGATTCTCGGTAAAGTGTATCGAAGAACTTACTGAAGATGATATGCCGATGATTTAATCAAGTTTATGGTTAATTGAGTCAAGTAGTTTAGGTTATACTATATAATAGTATAACCGTTTTATTGTCTTTAGAAAACTTATTTAAATTAAAGGATTGACTTTCTCCTTTAGGAATTGACAACGAGTTCCATTTATCTCCACAAATGATTTTACCAATCATTACTATCTGACCTACATGATATGAATAATGACAAAGTTGTCTATTAATGGACTCGATTACTGTATGACCTTCATTTCTTATGTAAATTATTTTTTCTAAATCTTGAAAACTAAGTCCCTCAAGAGTGTCAAACAAGACATTCCATCCTTGTTCCCAAATTTCCATCAACTCCTTTTTGGATTCGATTGTGTCATTGAATTCGTCGTCTCTATTTCTAAATTCTTTTTCACCATCGGAATTTAAAAAATCTGTCCATCTAGAAATCATGTTACCACTAAGGTGTTTTACAATCGTGTTAATACTATTTGTCTCATTGTTAATTTGAAATGATAATTTAATGTCTGGGACCTGTTCAATTGTTTTTTCTCCCAATTCCTTGTAATACCTAAACTGAAGTAAAGACGATTTTCATCATATGTCCCTCCCTCTGTAGAAACGGCTCCTCCTTCTCCTGCTGTAACCGTAAGGTTGTATTGTGATGGGGCTGGCTCAGGTTCTGGAGTCGCTACAACACTTGGAGGAGGGGTAGTATCTTCTTCCTCTGTGGAGCAGCTGTAAATGAATACAAATGCTATTAGAAGTATTGTTGATAGTGAGAATAGTTTTTTCATATTCTAAATATAAAGAATCTTCAGATTACACTATCATATCACACCAACTTCCCTACATAGAAAATCATTTTTATTTACAGGAGCGGGGGTGTGATTTTAGAATTTTTACTCTGGATTTTTTGGGGAAAACTGACAGTGATTACTGACAGATTTTGGTCATTTTACTGTCAATTTAGTGTCAGTTTCTATATATTTAGTAATTATTAATAGTCAGGAGGGATTGTATTTTTCGTCCTGTATGATTGGCTAAGCCCAATAAAAAAAGGCCTTCAGCTGAAGACCTTTAAAGTAGCGAGGACTGGACTCGAACCAGTGACCTTCGGGTTATGAGCCCGACGAGCTACCACTGCTCTACCTCGCGATTTGAAATGCAAATGTAATTAATTTAACTTGATTCTACAAGACAGCTGATAAATTACAAATCCTTATGTAGAAGATTTATTTATTTCATTTACATGACTTTTAAGTTAGTTTAATGACACTCATTTTAAGACATCCAAAAGTAGAAACCTTTTAATTTAAGCACCCCACAAAAAAGACCTACTTTTGCGAACAAATAAAAGCGATGAGCAATATTGTAGCTATTGTTGGACGGCCTAATGTTGGGAAATCTACCTTCTTTAACCGTATGATTCAAAAGAGAGAAGCTATTGTCGATTCTACTAGTGGAGTAACTCGTGATCGTCATTATGGTAAGTCTGATTGGAATGGTAGGCTTTTTACAGTGATTGATACCGGGGGATATGTAGAAGGGAGTGATGATATTTTTCAAAAAGAAATTGATAAACAGGTAAATTTAGCTATCGAAGAAGCAGATGCTATAATCTTTATGGTTGACGTAGCTGATGGAGTTACCGGAATGGATCAAACTATAGCAGAACTTTTAAGGCGTTCTCAAAAACCTATATTTTTAGCTATTAATAAAGTAGATAATGCTTTAAGAATTCAAGATACGCCAGAATTTTATTCACTTGGATTTAAAGAGTTTTTTTCAATTTCTAGTGTAAGCGGAAGTGGGACAGGAGAATTATTAGATGAATTGGTAAAACAATTACCTCAAGAAAATAAGCGAGTTGAAGACAATCTTCCTAGATTCGCAGTTGTTGGAAGGCCTAATGCAGGTAAATCTTCTTTCATAAATGCTTTAATTGGTGAAGATCGGTACATTGTAACTGATATAGCGGGTACTACTAGGGACAGCATAGATACTAAATACAATCGTTTTGGATTTGACTTTAACCTAATTGATACTGCTGGAATAAGACGAAAAGCTAAAGTTAAAGAAGATATTGAATTTTATTCTGTGATGCGCTCAGTTCGAGCTATTGAATATTCTGATGTATGTCTTTTGATAGTTGATGGCAATCGTGGCTTTGATGGGCAAGTACAAAATATATTTTGGTTAGCGCATAGAAACAATAAAGGGATTGTCATATTAGTAAATAAATGGGATCTTTTGGAAAAGGATACGAATGCCTCTAAGGAATATGAAGCTAGGATAAGAAAAGAGATATCACCCTTTATAGATGTGCCTATTGTTTTTATTTCTTCATTGACTAAACAAAGAATTTTTAAAGCTGTTGAAACTGCTGTGGAGATATTTAAAAATCGTTCACGTAGAATTCCTACAAAAGCATTTAATAATGTTATGTTACCAATTATAGAAAAAACACCTCCGCCTGCATTCAAAGGGAAATATGTCAAAATCAAGTTTTGTACCCAGCTACCTACACCACATCCTCAATTTGCTTTCTTCTGTAATTTACCACAATATGTAAAGGAGCCATATAGGCGTTTTTTAGAAAATAAACTTAGAAATGAATATGATTTTAAAGGAATTCCTATTCAAATATTTTTCCGGAAAAAATAAGTCTAAAGTTTTTCTTTAAGTTTTTCTAAAGAGTCCTTAATTTTTTCGAGTTTTGATAGAATTAGTTGTTTATGACTGTCCGATGACTTGACTTGCATTTGTTTTTTAGCCCCTTCTAAGGTCATCCCTTTTTCTTTTACTAAATGATAGATGA
The DNA here is from genome assembly GCA_943842245.1 of uncultured Flavobacteriaceae bacterium. Lineage (GTDB taxonomy): Bacteria > Bacteroidota > Bacteroidia > Flavobacteriales > Flavobacteriaceae > MS024-2A. The sequence goes on along the minus strand of CALTAJ010000001.1, from coordinate 544,164 downwards.
ACTGAATGGTCAAAATGTTTTCTGGAGTGTACTTTCGGGTTCCACTCTGTTTTTTTTTTGGCTGAATCTCTTTGAATTCTTTTTCCCAAAAACGGAGTAATGAGGGTTTAACATTGAAAGCTTTTGCAACCTCACCGATGGAGTAGTACCTTTTATCTGTTAGGTTTACATGCATTTTAATCCATCGATTGGTTTTCTTGTTTTGACTGAGTTAATAATGCTTCAAATTCTTTTGGGGAAAGATTCCCATAATAAAAATTTAAAGGGTTGATTTTTTTATTATCCTTAAAAATCTCATAGTGTAAGTGTGGACCCACAGATCTTCCTGAGCTTCCAACATAACCGATAATATCACCACGTTTTACTTTTTGTCCCCGCCGAACATTAAATTTTGATAAATGAGCATATAGGCTAACATAGCCAAAACCATGGTCAATACGGATATGATTTCCGTATCCTGAAGAACGATTATCTGCTCTCTTTATTCTACCATTTCCTGTTGCGTATATCGGAGTCCCTTTTTTAGCAGTAAAGTCCATACCATAGTGAAAGCGTCTTTTTTTAGTAAAGGGATCAATTCTATAACCAAAACCGGAAGCCATTCGTGTCAAATCTTTATTTTTTATTGGTTGTATTGTTGGGATTGCTTCGATAAGCGCTTCCTTATTTTCAGCTAATTTTTCAATCTCGTCAAGGGATCGGGATTGAACTACAGTTTGCTTGATTAATATATCTAATCGTTTTGCGGTATTTATAATAAGTTCAGAATTATCATATCCCTCTAAATCACCGTATCGATTTACACCACCAAAACCTGCTTTTCTTTGCTCTTCTGGAATAGAACTAGCTTCAAAATAGACACGGTATAAATTATTATCTCGATCTTCAACATTAGAAACTACTGCTTCCAGTTGAGTTAATTTTTTGTTTAGAATATCAAATTGTAATTCGTAATTCCTCAAAGATCTTTTTTGAACAATTTCTGCAGGCGTATTAATAATATCTGAATTAAGTAGAATTAGTAAAGCAGTAATACCAAAAAATAGCGAAGCGAGAATAAAAAGTATAACATTAGAAATACGATTTTTATTTGTAACCTTAATTGGTCGATAAGAAAGAGTGTCTTGATCGTAATAGTATTTAACTTTACTCATAAAGTTTTATAAATTTTTCGTTTCTTTTGCATATCAAATACTTTCAGTAAATCAAAGATATAAATTCTGAAAGGATTTATTGTTTTTAACCTTGTAGCAAATAGCATACAGCTAATTTTTTAAATGAAATATTAAATGAAGTCCACTGAAGTTAGACAACAATTTTTAGATTTTTTTGCTTCCAAAACTCACAAGATAGTTGCTTCTGCCCCTATGGTGATAAAAGACGATCCTAGTTTGATGTTTACTAATGCAGGCATGAATCCCTTTAAAGAGTATTTTTTAGGAAACACTACTCCAATTTCAAAGCGAATAACTGATACCCAAAAATGTTTAAGAGTATCAGGGAAACATAATGATCTTGAGGAGGTAGGAATTGACACCTACCATCATACCTTTTTTGAAATGCTTGGAAACTGGAGTTTTGGAGATTATTTTAAAAATGACGCTATTAATTGGGCTTGGGAACTTTTGACAGAGGTTTATAAAATTGACCCTGACAAAATATATGTAACCATATTTGAAGGTGAAAAAAAGGATCAGATTGGAAGAGATGATGAGGCCTATAATATTTGGAAAAAGATCCTTCCAGAAGAACGAATTCTATTGGGTAATAAGAAAGATAATTTTTGGGAAATGGGGGACCAAGGACCCTGCGGACCTTGCTCTGAAATCCATATTGATATTCGTCCAAAGAAAGAAAAAGAAAAAGTTTCTGGATCTAATCTAGTTAATAAAGACCATCCACATGTAATTGAAGTTTGGAATTTAGTCTTCATAGAATTTAATAGAAAAGCTGATGGTAGTCTTGAAAAGTTACCCAATAAACATATTGATACTGGGATGGGATTCGAAAGACTTTGTATGGTTCTTCAAGACAAAAAATCTAACTACGATACTGACGTATTTAAACCTCTAATAAGAGAGATAGAAACTCTTACTAAAACAACTTATGGAAATAAGGAAAAAACTGATGTAGCCATTCGCGTTATTGCTGACCACCTTAGAACTGTTTATTTTGCAGTTGCTGATGGACAATTACCAAGTAATACTGGAGCAGGATATGTAATTCGTAGAATTCTTAGAAGAGCTATTCGTTACGGCTTTACATTTTTAAAACAAAAAAAACCATTTATACACCTTTTGGTCAAAATTTTATCACAACAAATGGGAAAAGCTTTTCCTGAATTAATAAAAGAAGAGCAGCTAGCCTTTAATGTTATTAAAGAGGAAGAGGATTCTTTTCTAAAAACTCTAGATCAAGGTCTTGTTCTTTTAGATTCTGTAATAAAAGAGACTAATGGTAAAATAGTTAACGGTTCAAAAGCTTTTGAGTTATATGATACATTTGGGTTTCCTTTTGACTTAACAGCTTTAATCTTGAATGAGCGGGGCTATACCTTAGATATAATAAAATTTAATGAGTCGATGGAGGCTCAAAAATCAAGATCACGAGCTGCAGCTGAATCTAAAGCTGAAGATTGGGTAGTTTTGAATAAATGTGAATCTGATTCATTTATTGGGTACGATTACTTAACATCAAAAGTTAAAATAAATCAATACAGAAAAATGACAACTGTAAAAGATGGAGATTTTTATCAATTAGTTTTTGATAGAACCCCTTTTTATCCCGAAGGTGGTGGTCAAGTAGGAGATAAGGGCTATTTAGAATCAGAAAATGGAGATATATTACATATTCTTGATACTAAGAAAGAAAATAATCAAATCATTCATTATTGTAAAAATATTCCCAAACAAATTGAAGGTTCTTTAAATGCTGTTGTAGACATTAAACAACGTCAAAGAACGTCCTCTAATCATACCGCTACTCACATTGTTCACCAGGCTCTTCGAAAGGTTTTAGGGGCTCACGTAGAACAAAAAGGCTCTATGGTTCACTCTAGGATGTTTCGTTTTGATTTTTCTCACTTTACTAAAGTTACCGTTGACGAATTAAAAGAAGTAGAGCAATTTGTAAATGATAGAATTCAAGATAAAATACCCTTGGAAGAGAGAAGAGACTCACCTTATGAAAGCGCCATTAAGGAAGGGGCGATAGCGCTTTTTGGAGAGAAGTACGGTGATAAAGTTCGTACCATACGCTTTGGAAAATCTATTGAGTTATGCGGGGGAACCCATGTTTCTAATACTTCTGAAATATGGCATTTTAAAATCACTTCAGAAAGTGCAGTTGCTTCTGGAATTAGAAGAATTGAAGCTATTACGGGGAATATCGTAAAAAAATATTTTGAAGATCAAACAGCTCTTTTAGAAAATGTAAATGTTTTACTAAAACAAGCTCAGGATCCACTAAAAGCAATTCAAAGCATGCAGTTAGAGAATGCTTCTTTAAAAAAAGAGTTAGCCTCCCTTAATAAATTAAAATCAAAAGTTTTGAAAAATGAATTAATGGAGGAATTAAAAACTTTTTCAGAAATTAATTTTATTTCTAAAGAATTAGATTTAGATGCTCAAGGCATGAAGGATCTTTCTTTTGAAATGGGAGATCAGTTAGATAAAGCTATTTTAATTTTTGGCTCTCGTAAAACAGGGAAACCCTTACTCAGTTGTTATATTTCAAAGTCTCTAGTATCTGATCAAGGTAAAGACGCAGGAAAAGTTATCAGAGAACTGGGGAAATATATCCAAGGAGGTGGTGGAGGGCAGCCTTTCTTCTCAACTGCAGGAGGAAAAAACCTTAATGGCATCACAGAAGCTTTAAAAGCTGCTGAAGCAGTTTGTTTTAAATAAAAATTATTCTGCTAAAGGAGGATAATTTTCAACAATTTCATGAATAAACAAGGAAATCCGTTCGTCTCGATTTTTCATAAATTCATTTATCCCTCCTCTACCTTTTCCCTGCCAAATAAGTTGTTTTGTGACAGCATCAATAATATTAACGTAAAGTGTTCCTTCGGTCCTAGTGCTTACTGAGTTATATCCTCCATTTCCCCAAAACCATGGATTAAATCCCCAGCCCCAGCCCCAGCAGCCAAAATTATTTCCAGTATTTACATAAATCTGTTCTTTAGCTTTGGTTGTGAAACCTATTAATAAATCTGGAGTTTCAGATTTGGAAAGGCCTTTTAAATTCATTTCAGAATCTAAGGCCTTTAAAATTCTCCGCTTATCTAAATCTGAAATATCTACCTTATCAATTTCGGGCTTGAAATAGGCAAAGGTTTCATAATTAGAAAAATCTATGTTTCTGTCGTAGTCTGAAAAAACTTTAATTGACGAACAAGAACTTAAAATTAAAGTTATTAATAGAAGAAAGTTATTTTTCATAAATCAAAATTTAAAATATTTTAATCAAAAATAATGCCGTAATATAAACCTAGTTTTTTTTAATTTAAATCTATGGATACAAAAAAAAGTATTTGTTTTATTACAGTAATCAATTTAAGATTACGCTCTTTAGAAAACAACTTATCTTCTCTAGGATTTAAATAAAAATTTCTCTATTAAAAAGAAAAACAGTACGTAGTTTCATTTTACTTACTTTTAAAAATGCAAATTTTTGATAGGTATAAAAGTAGTATAAATCAAACACTTGATGTCATTGAAGGTCATTCAATTGCAATAAAAAGAGAAGATTTAATCCATCCAATTATTTCGGGGAATAAGTTTCGAAAGCTAAAGTATATTTTAAAAGAAGTAGTAGATGACAATATTCCTATTGTAATCACTTTTGGTGGAGCATTTTCTAATCACTTAGCAGCTACTGCTTGTGCAGGGAAATCTATGGGTATTCGAACCCTTGGAATTGTTCGAGGGGAAGAATGGAAAAATAAAATCTTTTTAAGCTCAACACTTTCATTTTGTCAGAAACAAGGAATGCACTTAATCTGCGTCTCTAGAGCTATATATGCTAAGAAAGAAGCTGCATATGAAATACAGAAAATTCTAAAAAAATACCCTAGATACAGATTAATTCCAGAGGGTGGAACAGAGATTCTTTCATTAAAGGGTTGTTCTGAAATTTTACAACCTGGAGATTTCGGTTTTGATTCTGTTTGTTGCAGCATTGGAACTGGAGGCACATTAACGGGTTTAATTCAGGCTTCACTACCAAAACAGCAAGTCTTAGGCTTTAATGCTTTAAAAAATCCTTCCGTAAAGAATTTTATCTTGTCTCAAACAAAAAAAACTAATTGGGTAATAAATCCTGATTATACTTTTGGAGGTTATGCCAAGACAGATGATACTCTAATTTCTTTTATGAATTCATTTTATCAACAATACAAAATTCCTTTGGATCCAATTTACACAGGCAAGATGCTTTTTGCTATTTTTGATCTGATTAAGACGCATAAATGGAAATGGGGAAAGAGAATTTTAATAATTCATACTGGGGGACTTCAAAGTATTGCGGGAATGAACACTCAGCTTCAAAAAAAGAATGCTCTCTTAATATCTTACGAAAAGGAATTGTTTTAAGTTTTCTGGTGTTTTATTTCACCTCTTGCGGAAGTCGGAAGGCGTTGATACAAAATAATTCCAATATCTCTAAAAATGAGGTTGTTAAAATTACCAATAAAAAAAATATCTCTAAAGAGAAAAAGAATCTAACTAATCGAGAAAAAATCGACAACTATATTGAAAAATTTGCTATAGTTGCTCAAAATGAAATGAAAAGCTATGGGATTCCTGCAAGTATAACTTTAGCACAAGGAATTTTAGAATCTGGCATGGGATATGGACGTTTAGCAGTTGAAGGGAATAATCATTTTGGAATTAAGTGTCACTCGGATTGGACTGGAAAACGAATTTACCATGATGATGATCGAAAAGGGGAATGTTTTAGGGTATATATTGATCCAGTGACCTCATATCGTGATCATTCTTTATTTCTAAAAAGTCGCTCGCGATACTCATTATTATTTGAGATTAAAACAACAAATTATAAAGCATGGGCCAGAGGGCTCAAAAAAGCAGGCTATGCAACAGATCCAAAATATCCAGATAAATTAATTAGTCTTATTGAAAGATTTGATTTGACGCGTTATGACTCTAAAAAGTCTGATTCATTAATATTAAAAAGTCAACCAAATAAAGAAAAAATAAGCCAAATTCATAAGGTTCAAAAAGGGGATACACTATACTCAGTTTCTAGGCAATACGATATCCCTATTGAAAAACTTATTAAAATAAATCAAATAAGTAATAAAACCATTTATCTCGGTCAAGAATTAAAAATTTCAACTAAAAATTAATTCATGCGTTACCAAAGAAGTAGTAATTTATTTAAAGAGGCCCAAAAATTTATTCCAGGAGGAGTGAATTCACCAGTTAGAGCATTTAAATCTGTTGGTGGGACCCCAATATTTATTGAAAAAGCTAATGGAGCTTTGCTTTACGACGCAGATGGGAACTCCTACTTGGATTATATTTCTAGTTGGGGACCGATGATTTTGGGTCATGCTTATGCTCCTGTAATTCAAGCAGTAAAAGATAGCGCAGACAAAGGCACTTCCTTTGGTATACCTACAGCCTTGGAAACTGAAATTGCAAGTTTGGCATTAAAGATGATTCCTAATATGGATAAAATACGCTTTGTCAATTCGGGAACAGAGGCCTGTATGAGTGCTGTGCGCTTAGCTCGTGGAGCAACAAAAAGAGAAAAAATAATTAAATTTGAAGGTTGTTACCACGGGCATTCCGATGCTTTTCTAATTCAGGCAGGTAGTGGATCAGTGACCTTTGGAAGCCCTAGTAGTCCTGGTGTAACTCAGGGAACAGCAAAAGATACTTTACTAGCGACTTATAATAAATTAGATGGTGTAGAAATTCTTTTTAAAGAAAATCCTGGAGAAATTGCTGCAATTATAGTAGAACCTGTAGCTGGTAATATGGGATGTATTGCACCTAAAGAGGGATTTTTAGAAGGCCTACGGTCCTTATGTGATCAAAATGGAAGCTTACTTATTTTTGATGAAGTTATGACTGGTTTTCGCTTGGCCAAAGGAGGAGCTCAAGAACTTCTAGGAATCAAAGCTGATATTGCAACTTACGGAAAGGTGTTAGGAGGGGGACTTCCAGTAGGCGCTTTTGCAGCCAAAGATGAAATCATGAAACATTTGGCTCCTGAAGGGCCTATATACCAAGCTGGGACTCTTAGTGGAAACCCACTAGCAATGGCTGCTGGACTTTCGATTCTTAAGGCTCTAGATGCTGACTCAGATATTTATTCGCGATTAGATAAAAAAACTGAACGGCTCGAAAAAGGTTTTAAATCAGTTCTAAAAAACAAACAAATACCATTCCAGATTAACAGAGTAGGATCAATGATTTCTTTACATTTTACAAATAAACCCGTTGTTGACTTTGAAAGTTCTGCTGGTGGGAATAGAGAGCGTTTTAATAAATACTTTCATGGTATGTTAAATAATGGAATTTACCTACCTCCCAGTTCTTTTGAAAGTTATTTTTTAAATGACGCTTTGACCAATGAGGATATAGATAAAACAATTAATTCCTTGAGCAAGATTATAACAGAATTGTAATTATATAAATTTATTTTTAAACTGTTATTGAAAAATTTATTTATGTAAAATTATTCCATCAACTCGATAAATATACTCCCCTCTTTCTTTTTTACTTTAATAATTTTTTTCTCAACTAGTTTTTTAATAGCCTTATCCCATTTTTTATTACTTAACTCAACTTTTCCTCTTACATCAGAAAGGATTGAAGGATTATTTTGTTTTATAATGTTTAAAATATTTTCTTCTTCTTCTGTGAAAGACTCTATATTTTTTTCGGGCTTCATTTGTGGAAAAAAAAGGACTTCTTGAATAGAGTTGTTATTTGTCATCAACATAACTAATCGATCGATTCCAATTCCAATTCCTGATGTCGGTGGCATGCCATATTCAAGTGCACGTAAAAAATCTTGATCGATAAACATGGCTTCATCATCTCCTTTCTCACTTAATCTAAGTTGGGTCTCAAAGCGTTTTCTTTGATCTATGGGGTCATTTAATTCAGAATAAGCATTAGCTAGTTCTTTACCATTAACCATAAGTTCAAAACGCTCGGTAAGCTTTTTGTTGGTTCGGTGCTCTTTTGTCAAGGGACTCATTGACTTTGGATAATCAATAATAAAAGTTGGTTGAATATAATTATGTTCACATTTTTCCCCAAAAATCAAATCAATTAGTTTTCCTTCTCCCATAGTTTCATCAACTTCTAAGCCTATATCTTTTGCTGTTTTTCGTAATTGATCTTCATTCATTTTCGAAATATCAACTCCAGTATGAGTTTTTATGGCTTCTAAAATAGGGACTCGTGGATAAGGTTTTTTGAAGTTGATCATATTTTCTCCTACCTGTAATTCTGTAGTTTGATTTACTTCTTGAGCAATACATTGTAATAAAGTTTCTGTTGTCTCCATCATCCAGAAATAGTCTTTGTAGGCCACGTATAATTCCATAACTGTAAATTCAGGATTGTGAGTTCGATCCATCCCTTCGTTTCTAAAATCTTTAGCAAATTCGAAGACACCTTCAAAACCTCCGACTATAAGACGCTTAAGGTAGAGTTCGTTGGCAATACGTAAATATAATTTAGTATTAAGCGAATTGTGATGGGTTTCAAAAGGTCGTGCTGCAGCACCACCTGGAATAGGTTGTAGTATTGGTGTTTCAACTTCCAAATATCCTCTATCGATCAAAAAATTCCGGATGGTTGTAGTGATTTTCGAGCGTTTCAAAAAAGTTTTCTTTACACCTGGATTCACTATTAAATCAACATAACGTTGTCTATATCGTAATTCAGGATCATTAAAACCATCGTACTGATTTCCTTCTGAATCTGTCTTTGGAATTGGAAGCGGACGAAGGGACTTGTTAAGTACTGAAAAGGTTGAAACCTTAACAGTTTGTTGCCCGACTTGAGTTGTAAAGAGTGTACCCTTTAGGCCAATCACATCTCCTATGTCTAGGAGTTTTTTATATACCTCGTTATAATGACTCTTATCTTCTCCAGGGCATATTTCATCTCTGTTAAAGTACAGTTGAATTCTACCACTGCTATCTAATAATTCAGCAAAACTTGCACTTCCTTGGATTCGTCTTGACATCAACCGACCAGCGAGAGATACTTCCCTTCCCTCTTCGTAATTTACTGGAAGATCTTTAGAGTAAAAGTTTACATTAAATTGGGCGGCAGGATATGGATTGATTCCTAAATTTTTTAATCCTTCTAATTTTTCTCTACGAATAAGTTCTTGTTCGGAAAGCTTTGGCATAAATATAAATTTGGTATAAAGATACGGAGACTAGAAAAATTTAAGGAATCAAATTTTATATCTTTACATTTTTAAAACATTCATGAGTTTCTTTAGAGTTTTATTATCAATTTTCTTCCCCCCTTTGGCCGTAATTGACCAGGGATGTGGGTCCATATTAATAGTCTTCATACTAACACTCTGTGGATGGGTTCCAGGTGTTATTTCTGCTCTGGTAATTCTCAACAACCCCGGACGTTGGCGAATAAATAGTTAAAGGGAGATGACAAAAAAAAATAAAGCTATTCGAATTATTGAACTTGGAGTTAAATCTTATAATGACTCATTAAAAATTCAAGAAGAATTGTTTCAAAAAACGATTGAATTAAAAAGTGTCAATAGAAAAGAAGATACTCAAATTCCTACACAGAATTATTTATTGTGGGTAGAGCATACTCCCGTAATTACTCTTGGTAAAAGCGGCAAAATAAAAAATCTACTCTTAGGTGAAAAGCAACTAAAAGAAAAAGGTATTGAATATTATCCAACTAACCGTGGAGGAGATATCACTTTTCATGGCCCTGGACAAATTGTAGGATACCCCATTATGGATTTAGATAATTTTTTCACAGATATACACAAGTATCTTCGCTATTTGGAGGAAGCTATTTTATTGACTTTAGAAGAATATGATTTAAATGGAGCTCGGAGCATTGGTGAGACTGGTGTATGGTTAGACGTTGGAACTCCCTTTGCAAGAAAAATCTGTGCAATGGGTGTTAAAGCTAGTCGCTGGGTAACCATGCACGGATTTGCACTTAATGTTAACACTAATTTAAGTTATTTTGATTACATAGTACCCTGCGGTATTAAGGGGAAAGCAGTAACCTCTATAGCTAAAGAGTTAGGTAGAGAAATTCCTTTTAAAGAAGTAAAGGATAAATTAAAGGTTCACTTAGCAAATCTTTTCGAAGCTACTATTTCAAGTTCTGGAATTATTTAGTTGATTTGATAAATAAGCATACCTTCTGCTTCAGATTGAACGACCATTTCTAAAGCTTTATCATTATCTGCATTACTTAACGATACAGCAGAACTTCCATATACCGGAAATCCTCCTACAGGTTTTCCATTACTGTAAAAAGCATAGACCTTTTGGGAATCTAAATCAGTAATAGTTATATAAATGATATTGTTTATATAATGAATTTTTGGGGATGTATAGTTTCCAAAAGGAAGAATAACAGGAATTCCTTTTATTACAAGTTTATTTTCTGAAAATGTTACTAGTGATTTTGTAGTCATGTCAACTCTGTGTCCAGACCTCAAGCCAAGTAGACTTTGTATTAAATTTCCCTTGGTATCAATTTGTAAAAGATTTCCGTCTTTAGTGGTGGTGGTAAAAGTGTTTCTATACTCAAAAACATCATTAGAAGAACTGTTTGCAGATTGTTTTAGTTGAATACGATCTTTGCCCTGGCGATTTAAAATTTGAATTTGGCCCTCAATGTCTTTTAAAACTATATAATCTTTATTTCCAAAGCGAATGTGTTTAGGAGGATTTTCGAGTGGTTTTTTTAACTTTTTAATTTTAAAACCACTAACTATCTTACCACGGTTATCATACATCTCAATTTTTTTTCCATGACTTAAAAGAAAGCGGTAATTTCTGTTCAAATCATAGTCAAAGACTGCTAGATGGTGAGGTTTTTCTGAAGGTATTTTTTTGTCAAAAGGAGGAACAATCTTTCCGTTTCGATCTAAAATCATAAAACGATCTGCTGTCCTGAAAGCCATTTGAAGCCTCCTGTTTTTGTAAAGATCAACTTGTCTTATTTCGCCTACTATTTGCCCTGTAAGTTGTTTTTTCCAAAATAAAGTTCCTGTATTGGAGAATAAATACATGACGTTATTCAGATCCTGTACTACTATATCCATTGTCTTATTTCGATGGTTTTTAATCCATTGTGGTTTTCGTGAGAGTGGAGCGTCTAAGCTAAAGCTATATTGATTAATAACACTGTTTTTTTCTTGTTTAGGGTTATCCTTTTGAAAAGTAAAACGACTTTGAACAAAATTATTTTCAGAGATTCCCTGCGTTACGATTAAGGGATATTTATTTAATTTGATATTATCCCAAGCCATCTTCTTTGAACTATTTTTTTTCCATTTATTTTTTAAATTGGAGGTGTTACCGACCCATAAATAAGAACTATTATCAGCTAAGTCTTCAAGTAGACTTTTAAAATTAAAATCCTTATGTAAAGTATTTCCATCCAGTTTAGCACCAATTAGTTGTTTTAAAAAAGCTTTTTTAGATGTGTAAATCAAGAAATCATCAACTTTGGCTACCTGACTTGGATTAAAGGGTTTTCCAAAAGAATTTAAAAAGCTTAAAAAGTCTTCTGGAAGACTTTGATCTTTAATGCTTATTCCCCGGAAATCATATTTACTTCCAGTATTTGAAAATAGTCCTTTGGGGATATTTTCTTCATTCTTTAAATGAAGATAAACAGCTTGATTCGAATTATATCTTAGCCAAGCGATCTCATCTACGGTACTTAATAAATCAAATTTGATTTGATTCAAAGGAGTGTTTTTATAACGACTGTATTTTTTAAAATTATCCTCTAGGGTTTTGTAATCACTAATGCTAAGTGCTAAATAGCTATCAAAATTTTGAGGAATATATTTTGAACTAGCGAGTTTTTTTGATTTAAGGCCTTTTAAAAAACTCAACTCATCAGGAATAGAATCATTTATAAAACTTACACCGTCTAATGTGAATGGATTTTTTTTAGTATTAAAATCAAAATAAAACCAGCTATTTCCCATGTAAGGGAAAAGGTCTGTTTCTGGGAAAAAATCTTTTAAAAATACCACAAAATCATGATGTAGGTAAATACTCAAAGGTGCATTATCATCGCTTAATCCGGCAAGCTTATAAAAACTATTATCTTGAATGCCTCTTTTTTTATTTTTAATATTTCTAATGCTATTTTCTAAAACTAATTTAGAACTGCTGTAGATGTTAATATTCTGAATCTTAGCATTAAATACTTTTTGATTTTCAACTTTTTTTACATCAATTTCAACTTCATTATATTTATATTTTCCAATTATATTTATAGGCAATGTATCTAATGAGTTTGAGCTAAAAATTAATGAAGATGCAAGAGATTCTTTACCTTCAAGTGTTAAAAAAAATATTGTATTTGAAGGAAATTGATTTGGGAGTAAGGCCTTAATGTCCTCGTAAAGCGAGTCATTAATTTTTCCTAAAGCCTCTAAGAAGGGGAAATTTGTAATTGTATTTTTCAACATGTTTTGGTCTTTAAGTTGGAATGCCGCAACAGTATTTTGAGGAATACAATCTAAAAGAACCAATGGTTCTTTTTTTGCTGGCTTACAGCTTATTAAAATAAGACTTGCAACAATTAATAATTTATAAATCATAACTCAATCAAAAATAAAAAACATAGCTACTATTTTTTTTAATATTTAGAAATGTTATTAACTATTTCTTAAACTATTTTTTATTTAAAAATTATATTAGTCTGATTGGGTAACAATTTAAATGATTTTCGGTGATGTTGAGTTGGACCATATTTTTTAATTGCCGCTCGATGTTTGTGGGTTGGATATCCTTTGTTATTATTCCATTTATACTCAGGGAAAGACTGTCCAATTTTTTCCATGTATTCATCTCTGTATGTTTTTGCTAAAATTGAAGCAGCAGCGATATTTTGGTATTTACCATCACCCCTAATAATGCATTTATATGGAATTTTTTTAAAAGGTGAAAAACGATTTCCATCTACTAAAATATATTCTGGTTTTATTTTAAGTTTTTCAATAGCTAAATGCATAGCATGGATAGAAGCATTTAGAATATTGATTCTATCAATTTCTTCTTGATAAACGAATGCAACTGCATAACTAATTGCATTTTCTTCAATGACCGATCTCAAAAGATGACGCTGTTTTTCAGTTAACTTTTTTGAATCATTTAACAAAGGGACATTAATTTCTGATGGAAGAATTACTGCTGCTGCTGAAACTGGACCTGCTAGACAACCTCTTCCAGCTTCATCTGTTCCTGCTTCAAGAAAAGAAGTTAACTGAACACTAAGCATTAATGTAAGCCAAATTTAATATTTTAGAGCTCTCCACAAGTTACTTACATTTATCATAACTTCGCAAACAAATCATGTTTAGCATACGTATCTCCCTTTTTGTTTTTCTTTTTCTTCTTTTGAAAACTGTTTTGAGTCAACAAAAAGAGGCTATTATTATTGAATCCAAAGAGTTTGATCAAGAATTTAATGAAGCCCATAAGGACACTTTGAATGCAAATAAAAAAAATGGTTTAGATGAAAAAGTTAAACAAATATCAAATAATGGAAACAAAAAAACTTTAAATAAAAAACCTACAAAAAAGCGATTTATTCCTTTTGTAAAATCTATGGATGATGTCAGTATTAAAGATTATAAAATCATGTATTTGGATGGGAGTGAAAAAGATGTTGACACATCTCTATCTATAGAAGGTGAATATACTTTTAATTTTTTGAGAAAAGATTATTTTGAGTATCTCACATTTCCAAACATGGGGGAGGCTTTTAACAAGATGGGTTATAATTTTCATGAGCAGCCCTTGACTCCACAAATGGGTGCACGTGTTAAACACTTTGGGTATTTTGAAAAAGAAGATGTACCATATTACGAAGTTCCTTCACCTTACACGGAACTTTTTTTTAAATCCACCTTTCAGCAAGGGCAAAATCTGGATGCAACTTTAGCAATTAATACTTCACCTAAATTTAATATTGCTGTTTCCTTTAAAGGCTTTAGATCCCTTGGTAAATATGTAGCCTCTTTAAGTCGAGCGAGGCAATTTCGTATAAGTTCGCAGTATCAAAACTATAATAAAAGATACCGTATGCGTTTACATCAAACAACTCAGTCCCTAGAAAATCAAGTTAACGGTGGGTTAACAAATGATTCAGATTATTTTTTTCAAAATGCACCAAATTATGTGAGTGCAGATGAAGCTGGTAATCCTATCTTAGATGAAGATGGTAATGAACAAATAGTTTTTTACGATGGATTCCTAGACCGAAATAGATTAGGCACTCACCTAAAAGCAGACAACATACTTAAAGGTAAACGCTATTTTATGGAACACCGTTACCAGTTGTTTCCAATTAAAAAAGATTCTACGGTTTATAAAATGTCTGTGGGTTTAAGAACAAGTTTAGAAAACAAGACTTATCAATACAAACAGGATAAACCTGGCAAATATTTTAATGAAACCTATGAAAATACTGTTGTCGTTGACTCTACTATGTTCAATACTATAGAAAACAACCTTTTTCTCAGTTTTAAAGATAAAACTCTTGGCCAATTTAACCTGGATCTATATCATCATAATTGGAATTACTCAATAGGACCTAATGAATACGAAAAAGACACCGTGCTTTCTAATGAAATAAAAGCAAATCAAATTGCAGTTCAAGCTCGATGGGAAAAAGAAATTTTTGGATTCAGTTCTAAAGCAATGGTCTACAAGTCTTTAAAAAATGAATATGCAACTCAAGCTCTTCGAGTTAATCTTTCACGAAACATAATTAAAGATATAATCCTGGGTGCATCTTATAATTATCGCTCCCAACCCTTAAACTTTAATTTTTACCTTACGCAAAGTGATTTTAGAGAATATAATTGGGAAAATAGTTCTTTAGAAAATCAAAATTTTAAAACACAATCTATCTTCTTGTCTCATCCAAAGTGGGGAAGTATCAAGGCGGATTGGACTTCAATAAATAATTATACATTTTTTAATAATAAGACGCCTTTATTACAACTTAATAAGAGATTTATATTAGAAGTTCTTCAAACTGATAAAAAAATAGATTATCTAAAAGTTAGATTAGACAACAGACTTGATTTTGGAAATTTCTCCTGGGTTAATAATCTGCAATACCAAAAAGTAAATCAAGAAGAAAATACAGAAGAGCTTCTTAGTGGTCCTTTAGCTCTTAATGTACCTGAATGGTTGATTCGAAGCACATTAATGTTGACCTCTTCAATGTTTAATAAGGCACTCTTTTTTCAGTCAGGATTCACTTTTGTTTTCTTTACAGACTATTATGCAGATCAGTATAATCCCCTTTTAGCAGAGTTTGTTACTCAGAACAATACTAAAATAGGGGAATATCCAAGAGTTGATTTTTTCTTTAATTCAAAAATAAAAAGTTCTCGAATCTATCTCAAACTCGAAAATATTTCTTCACCTATTGAACATTTAATAAATGTTGATACCCAATACGATTATTATGCCGCACCTTTTGTTCCTTATCGTGATTTTTCTATTCGTTTTGGTTTAATTTGGAATTTTTTTGAGTAATATAAATACTTGACTTTCAAGTATTAACACGAGGTTGGTTTTTTTTTAAAAATAAAAGTTAAAAACCTCTTGTAGGATGTAAAAAGGGTTTTATATTTGCATCCGCTAAAACGCCTAAATAATTATATATTAATTTTAGGTTTCAGAGTTTAGTTTACGTTCATTGAAAAGAAATTAAAAATAAGAATGACAGCGCGTATCGAAAGATACAAGTGAATAGAACCATTTTGACCAAGTCAATTTTAGTTTGTTGTGGAAATTTATAAAGAAACAACAACGAAGAGTTTGATCCTGGCTCAGGATGAACGCTAGCGGCAGGCTTAACACATGCAAGTCGAGGGGTAACAGGGATTGCTTGCAATCCGCTGACGACCGGCGCACGGGTGCGTAACGCGTATGCAACCTACCTTTTACAAGGGGATAGCCCAGAGAAATTTGGAATAATACCCTATACGATCATTAATTGGCATCAATTAATGAAGAAAACTCCGGTGGTAAAAGATGGGCATGCGTCCTATTAGTTAGTTGGTAAGGTAACGGCTTACCAAGACTCCGATAGGTAGGGGTCCTGAGAGGGAGATCCCCCACACTGGTACTGAGACACGGACCAGACTCCTACGGGAGGCAGCAGTGAGGAATATTGGACAATGGAGGCAACTCTGATCCAGCCATGCCGCGTGCAGGAAGACGGCCCTACGGGTTGTAAACTGCTTTTATACAGGAAGAACTATATCTACGTGTAGATATTTGACGGTACTGTACGAATAAGGATCGGCTAACTCCGTGCCAGCAGCCGCGGTAATACGGAGGATCCAAGCGTTATCCGGAATCATTGGGTTTAAAGGGTCCGTAGGCGGTCTAATAAGTCAGAGGTGAAATCCTACAGCTCAACTGTAGCATTGCCTTTGATACTGTTAGACTTGAGTTATTGTGAAGTAGTTAGAATGTGTAGTGTAGCGGTGAAATGCATAGATATTACACAGAATACCGATTGCGAAGGCAGATTACTAACAATATACTGACGCTGAGGGACGAAAGCGTGGGTAGCGAACAGGATTAGATACCCTGGTAGTCCACGCCGTAAACGATGGATACTAGCTGTTCGATCAACATTGGTTGGTTGAGTGGCTAAGCGAAAGTGATAAGTATCCCACCTGGGGAGTACGCTCGCAAGAGTGAAACTCAAAGGAATTGACGGGGGCCCGCACAAGCGGTGGAGCATGTGGTTTAATTCGATGATACGCGAGGAACCTTACCAGGGCTTAAATGTAAGTTGCATAGATCAGAGATGGTCTTTTCTTCGGACTACTTACAAGGTGCTGCATGGTTGTCGTCAGCTCGTGCCGTGAGGTGTCAGGTTAAGTCCTATAACGAGCGCAACCCCTGTCGTTAGTTGCCAGCAAGTTATGTTGGGCACTCTAGCGAGACTGCCGGTGCAAACCGAGAGGAAGGTGGGGATGACGTCAAATCATCACGGCCCTTACGTCCTGGGCTACACACGTGCTACAATGGCCGGTACAGAGAGCAGCCACTACGCGAGTAGGAGCGAATCTACAAAACCGGTCTCAGTTCGGATCGCAGTCTGCAACTCGACTGCGTGAAGCTGGAATCGCTAGTAATCGGATATCAGCCATGATCCGGTGAATACGTTCCCGGGCCTTGTACACACCGCCCGTCAAACCATGGAAGCTGGGGGTGCCTGAAGTCTGTGACCGCAAGGAGCAGCCTAGGGTAAAACTGGTAACTGGGGTTAAGTCGTAACAAGGTAGCCGTACCGGAAGGTGCGGCTGGAACACCTCCTTTCTAGAGTATTTATTAGACTTAGGTCTGATAAATTGGAAAGCAACGACTAATTTTAACTTTGGGGATAAGTAGTATCTATTCACAAGCTGTCATTTTTTTATATTATAACACCAAGCAAAAAAACAAAGTAGAGTCTCGTAGCTCAGCTGGTTAGAGCGCTACACTGATAATGTAGAGGTCGGCAGTTCGAGTCTGCCCGAGACTACTTCTTTTAAAACAATAATTGCTTTTTTGTTATTAAAAGGAAATTCTAGAGGTTGGGATACCACTTATAGCATCTCATCATAGGATGGATTTTAATGGGGGATTAGCTCAGCTGGCTAGAGCGCTTGATTTGCATTCAAGAGGTCATCGGTTCGACTCCGATATTCTCCACGATTCTATAGAATAAATTAAAATAAATAAAGTGATTGTTATCCAACATTTATTCTTTTTTTATTTCGATCTATTTGTTTGACTAGAAATACGTTCATTGACATATTGATAAGATACAAAAAGTATCAACCAATTTTTTTTACAATAAAAAAGAGAGGTTTATACGAGCAAATAATAATAAGTAGTAAATTTTTAGTACAATTTTTTAGAGAAAGAGTAATAAAGTTACGATAGGCTAATTAAGGGCGTATGGGGAATGCCTAGGCTCTCAGAGGCGATGAAGGACGTGATAAGCTGCGAAAAGCTGCGGGGATCAGCACATATGATTTGATCCGCAGATATCCGAATGGGGCAACCCACTATATTGAAGATATAGTACCTATTTATAGGAGCAAACCCGGGGAACTGAAACATCTAAGTACCCGGAGGAGAAGAAAACAACAGTGATTCCGTTAGTAGTGGCGAGCGAACGCGGAGTAGCCCAAACCCAATTTGTTACGGCAAATTGGGGGTAATAGGACCACGATATTTGATGCTTAATGAATTAGAATCTACTGGAAAGTAGAACCATAGAGGGTGATAGTCCCGTATAGGTAAATTAAGTTATTGATAGTGGTATCCTGAGTAGTGCGGGGCACGTGAAACCTTGCATGAATTTGCCGGGACCATCCGGTAAGGCTAAATACTCCTGAGAGACCGATAGTGAACCAGTACCGTGAGGGAAAGGTGAAAAGAACCCTGAATAAGGGAGTGAAATAGATCCTGAAACCATACGCTTACAAGCGGTCGGAGCCAGACTTGTCTGGTGACGGCGTGCCTTTTGCATAATGAGCCTACGAGTTACCGTTGCTAGCATGGTTAATCGATTCAGTCGAGGATCCGAAGCGAAAGCGAGTCTGAATAGGGCGATAAAGTTAGTAGTGGTAGACGCGAAACCGTGTGATCTACCCATGAGCAGGTTGAAGCTTTGTTAACCCAAAGTGGAGGACCGAACCCGTTGACGTTGAAAAGTCTTGGGATGACTTGTGGGTAGGGGTGAAAGGCCAATCAAACTCGGAAATAGCTCGTACTCCCCGAAATGCATTTAGGTGCAGCGTTGTAAAAGTTCTATAGAGGTAGAGCTACTGATTGGATGCGGGGGCTTCACCGCCTACCAATTCCTGACAAACTCCGAATGCTATAGAATGATTTACAGCAGTGAGGGCATGGGTGCTAAGGTCCATGTCCGAGAGGGAAAGAACCCGGACCATCAGCTAAGGTCCCCAAGTGTATACTAAGTTGAATAAACGAGGTTTGACTGCCCAGACAGCTAGGATGTTGGCTTGGAAGCAGCCACTCATTTAAAGAGTGCGTAACAGCTCACTAGTCGAGCGGTCAAGCATGGATAATAATCGGGCATAAGTATACCACCGAAGCTATGGCTTTGTGATTTATCACAAGGGGTAGGGGAGCATTCTATGTGCGTTGAAGGAAAACTGCGAGGTTTTCTGGAGCGTATAGAAAAGAAAATGTAGGCATAAGTAACGACAATGCGGGCGAGAAACCCGCACACCGAAAGACTCAGGATTCCTCAGCTATGCTAATCAGCTGAGGGTTAGTCGGGGCCTAACGCGAACCCGGAAGGGGTAGTGGATGGACAATCGGTTAATATTCCGATACCTGCCGGCGCTAAACGTGACGGAGGGGAAAAGATAGTGCGTACTGACGGAATAGTACGTTGAAACAACTGTTAAGGTTGTTATAGTACACCAAGACTTCGGTTGCGGTGATAATCTATCGAATCCACTCCCAAGAAAAGCAAGCCAGGCAGCCCGTACCGTAAACCGACACAGGTAGTTGGGATGAGAATTCTAAGGTGCTCGAGAGATTCATGGCTAAGGAACTAGGCAAAATGGGCCCGTAACTTCGGGAGAAGGGTCGCCAGCAGTAATGCTGGCCGCAGTGAATAGGTCCAGGCGACTGTTTATCAAAAACACAGGACTCTGCTAAGTTGAAAGACGACGTATAGGGTCTGACACCTGCCCGGTGCCGGAAGGTTAAGTGGAGATGTTATCTTCGGAGAAGCATTGAAATGAAGCCCCGGTAAACGGCGGCCGTAACTATAACGGTCCTAAGGTAGCGAAATTCCTTGTCGGGTAAGTTCCGACCTGCACGAATGGTGTAACGATCTGGACACTGTCTCAGCCATGAGCTCGGTGAAATTGTAGTATCGGTGAAGATGCCGATTACCCGCTACGGGACGAAAAGACCCCGTGCACCTTTACTATAGCTTCGTATTGACCTTGGATAAGTAATGTGTAGGATAGGTGGGAGACTTCGATCGTGCGTCGCCAGGCGTACGTGAGTCATTGTTGAAATACCACCCTTTGCTTATCTAGGGCCTAATCTGCTTCGGCGGAAACAGTGCGTGGTGGGTAGTTTGACTGGGGTGGTCGCCTCCAAAAGAGTAACGGAGGCTTCTAAAGGTACCCTCAGCACGCTTGGTAACCGTGCGTAGAGTGCAATGGCATAAGGGTGCTTGACTGAGAGACCTACAAGTCGATCAGGTTGGAAACAAGAGCATAGTGATCCGGTGGTTCCGTATGGAAGGGCCATCGCTCAAAGGATAAAAGGTACGCCGGGGATAACAGGCTGATCTCCCCCAAGAGCTCACATCGACGGGGGGGTTTGGCACCTCGATGTCGGCTCGTCACATCCTGGGGCTGGAGAAGGTCCCAAGGGTTGGGCTGTTCGCCCATTAAAGTGGCACGCGAGCTGGGTTCAGAACGTCGTGAGACAGTTCGGTCTCTATCTGTAGTGGGCGTTAGAAATTTGCGTGGATCTGTCTCTAGTACGAGAGGACCGAGATGGACTGACCTCTGGTGTATCGGTTGTTCCGCCAGGAGCACTGCCGAGTAGCTACGTCGGGAAGGGATAAGCACTGAAAGCATATAAGTGCGAAACCCACCACAAGATGAGATTTCTTTTAAGGGTCGTAGGAGACGACTACGTTGATAGGTCACAGGTGTAAAGGCAGTAATGTCATAGCCGAGTGATACTAATTACCCGTAGGTCTATCGTGGCACTTTTTCTTTAAAAAATAGTATTATAAAATTATTATCAAACCTATTATTTGCATCTTTTTAATATGTCAACTTATTATGTAGTGAAAAAACGCTACGACAATTAAGGTGGTTATAGCAGTAGGGCTCACCTCTTCCCATTCCGAACAGAGAAGTTAAGCCTATTAGCGCAGATGGTACTGCCATTGGTGGGAGAGTATGTCACCGCCTTCTTCGAACCCCGTTCATTATTGAATGGGGTTTTTTATTGTATTAGATTCACAACTAACTATTTAAATGTATTTTTAATCAATGAAAAAATTAATTTTATATTTCTTTTTATCAATTTATTTTGCCTTTGGTCAAAAAGATATTCGTTCACAACTTATTATTCCCCCTAAGCAAGTGGTACAAATTGATTACCCACTTTTCAAAGGATTTAATTTAAAGATCTGGAACCAGTCTAAGTTTACAGTTGGAGTTTCTACAAAAGATAAATTGACAGATTCGATTCTTAAAAGCTTTAATCTTGAAAAGAAAAATAATACTTTACTTGAGGTTAGTAAGGATATGTATTTACAATTTGAAAATCAATTTATAGTTCCTCTGAAAATATCCTATATCATTCGTAAAGGAAGCTTTTTAGAAAAGAAATCATTTGAGTCACTGACTCCTCAACGGGCTTTTTATTTAGAAAATAATACTGCCCAAAGTTTACCTTTGAGTATCCCAGGAGTAGTGAGTCCCAAGCTTAGTCCCTTTTCTAGAAGCGGTGTAAACTTACCCAACGGACAAAAAATTTATTTAAATTTTAAAGGTGACAAAATCTTAATTCTTACTGTGACTGACAGTATAGCACATGGAACACGAATAGATGTGGCATATCTTATCGAAAAGGCTATGAATAAGAAGTAGTTTTATAAAAATTTAAGTCATAAAACATTATGAGGCAACTAGGTCGCCAGCTTTATTTTTTTGAGGTAGCACAGATCTCCCCATCAGATATGCATCCACCTGATGCGAAGCTTCTCGTCCTTCAGAAATTGCCCAAACAATTAAAGATTGCCCTCTGCGACAGTCACCAGCAGTAAAGATATTTGTCTTGAGAGTTTGATAATTATTTTCTCCCTTGATATTACCCTTTTTGTCAAATGATAATCCAAATTGTTCTGGAAGTGATTTTTCAGGTCCTGTAAATCCAAGGGCTAAAAGGACTAAATCACAAGGCCATTCTTTTTCAGAATTCTTTTTCTCGATGAGTTGTGGACGTTCTCCTGGAATTTTTTTCCATTTTACTTCAACAGTCTTGAGTGCTTTTACGTGACCATTTTCGTCACTAATAAACTCTTTTGTTAGAATACTCCATTCTCGATGACTTCCCTCTTCGTGGGAAGATGAGGTTTTGAGTTTAAAGGGCCAGTATGGCCAAGGATGTTCTTCAGTTCTTGAATCTGACGGTTTTGGCATGATTTCAAAATTAGCCACGCTTTGAGCACCTTGTCTATTGGATGTTCCTATACAATCTGAACCAGTATCTCCACCACCTATTACAATGACATTTTTGTCTGTTGCAAGATATTTCTGTTCACGTTCGTATTGACCATCAACGGCTTTGTTATTATGTGGAAGAAAATCCATTGCTTGAATAACACCGTCTAAGTCAGCTCCAGGAATAGGCATTTCTCTTTTGATTGTAGCCCCTGTCGCTAATAGAACCGCATCAAAGTCTTTTTCTAACTGAGCAGCTTTTATATTTTTTCCAATTTCTATATTACATTTGAATATAATTCCTTCAGCCTCTAAAACTTCAATTCGTCTGTCGATTATATTTTTTTCCATTTTGAAATCTGGAATCCCATAGCGAAGTAAGCCTCCAATTTTATTATCCCGTTCAAATACTGTAACACTGTGTCCAGCTCGGTTGAGCTGTTGAGCAGCAGCAAGGCCTGCAGGTCCCGAACCTACGATAGCTACACTTTTATATGTTCTTTTTTTTGGTGGATCTGGTTTAATCCAGCCTTCATTAAATCCACGTTCAACGATATATTTTTCAATTAGTTCAATCGAAACCGGGGGATTAACGATTCCTAATACACAAGCCTCTTCACACGGAGCTGGGCATAATCTTCCGGTAAATTCAGGGAAATTGTTTGTACTATGTAAAATGTTTAAAGCACGTTTCCACTCATTTTTGTATACAGCATCATTAAAATCGGGGATTAAATTACCCAACGGACAACCACTATGACAAAAAGGTACTCCACAATCCATGCACCTTGCTCCTTGCTCCTGTAATTTTTCTGTTTTAGGTGTAATAGTAAATTCATTGTAGTTTTTAATTCTTTTCTTAGGATCTACAACCGACTCTTTTAGTCTATCATATTCCATAAAACCTTTAATTTTACCCATAATTTAAACCGATTTTTCTAGTTTATTTTTTGCCATCGTTTCAAGAGCACGTTTGTAATCTGTAGGCATTACTTTAATAAAGTTTTTACTTAACTCTTTCCAGTTTTTTAATATTTCAATCCCTTTTGGACTTTTTGTATATTCAACATGATTATAAACTAAATCTTTTACTGTCTTAAGGTCCTTAAGCTGAAGATCCTCAAGCTCTACCATTTCAAGATTAAATTTCTTCTCATCAAAATTTCCATCGCTACTATATAAATAAGCTATTCCACCGCTCATACCCGCTGCAAAATTTCTGCCAATTTCACCAAGCACAATTGTAATTCCACCCGTCATATATTCACAACCGTGATCCCCTATTCCTTCTACTACTGCCATTGCACCAGAATTTCTAACACAAAAACGCTCTCCTGCAATTCCATTTATGTAAGCCTCTCCATTGGTTGCTCCATACAATGCCACGTTTCCTACAATAATATTTTCGTGAGGTATAAAAGTTGACTTTTCTGGGACTTTGGCAACCAGGGTTGCACCAGAGAGCCCTTTTCCAAAATAATCATTCACTGTACCCTCAATTTTCATAAAAAGACCAAAAGTTGAAAATGCACCAAAGCTTTGGCCTGCAGTACCAGTAAAATTTAAACTAAGAGTATCCTTTGGTAGTCCCTTGGCACCATGGATTTTAGAAATTTCATAACTTAAAATTGCACCAATTGTACGATCTGTATTTTTTATATGAAATTTTAATTCTTGTTTTTTCTTATCATTTATTGCAAGTTTGGCTTTTTTCAAAATTTGAATGTCCAGAACATTCTCTAGCTTGTGATCCTGGTTTTGTGTATTACGTTCTTTAAATTGTGAGGGTACAGAGGGTTTGAAGAGGATATTAGATAAATCTATTCCTTGAGCCTTAAAATGATTTATAGCTTTTTTCATATTAAGTTTTTGTGATTGGCCGACCATTTCATCTACCGTTTTGAAACCTAAATCTGACATAATTTGTCTTAATTCCTCTGCTATAAAGTGCATGTAATTTATTACATGTTCAGGTTTACCCTTGAAGTTTTTTCGTAATTCTGGATCTTGGGTAGCAATTCCTACTGGACAAGTATTAAGATGACACGCACGCATCATAATGCATCCAGAGGCGATAAGTGGGGCAGTAGAAAAGCCAAACTCTTCTGCACCCAATAAACATGCAATAGCAACATCACGACCTGTTTTCATTTGACCATCACATTCAAGCACAATACGGCTTCTTAAATCGTTCATTACTAAGGTTTGCTGTGCTTCGGCAATACCAAGTTCCCATGGAAGTCCGGCATGTTTTAGGGAAGTTAGAGGAGAAGCTCCTGTACCACCATCATAACCTGAGATTAAGATTACATCTGCTTTAGCCTTTGCGACACCTGCAGCAATTGTTCCAACCCCAACCTCAGAAACAAGTTTAACATTTATACGTGCTTTACGATTTGCATTTTTCAAATCATAGATTAATTGTGATAAATCTTCAATTGAATAGATATCATGGTGAGGTGGGGGTGAAATTAAACCAACATAAGGAGTAGAATTTCTAACTGAAGCTATGTATGGATTAACCTTTGGGCCAGGCAGTTGTCCACCCTCTCCAGGTTTTGCTCCTTGCGCCATTTTTATTTGAATTTCTTTAGCAGTACTTAAGTAATGACTTGAAACGCCAAATCGTCCTGAAGCTACTTGCTTAATTGCCGAATTTTTAAAATCACCATTTTTATTGGGTTTAAATCTTTTTGGGTCTTCGCCTCCCTCTCCAGAATTACTTTTTCCTCCTATTCGATTCATTGCAATTGCAAGATTCTCGTGTGCCTCTTGACTTATAGAGCCCAATGACATTGCTCCAGTTTTAAAGCGTTTTACAATTTCAGTCCAGGGCTCAACCTGATCAATTGGAACGGGGTCATAACTTGAAAATTCGAATAAACCTCTAAGGGTCATTAGCTTCTCGTTTTGATCATTAATCATTTTTGAAAACGCATTATAACTCTCTGGCTTATTTTGTCGGACTGCTTGTTGCAATGAAGTAATTGTAGAGGGATTAACAACATGAGTCTCACCATCTCTTCTCCAACGATAATCTCCTCCAATTTCTAGTGGTAACCCAAGATTAGATTCATGAATATAAGCCTTACTATGTCTTTTGCTGGTTTCTTTTTCTATCTCATATAAGCCAATGCCTTCTATACGTGTAGGTGTATTACTGAAAAATTTATCTATAAGTTTTTTCGATAGACCTAATGCTTCATTTATTTGTGCTCCCCGATAGGAATGTAGAGTTGAAATACCTATTTTATTCATTACTTTGATTATTCCCTTAGCGATTGCTTTATTGAAATTATCTATTGCCTTTTCTGGACTTTCTATAAGATTATCCTTTTTAGATTGATAAGAAATTATTTCATTCACTAAATAGGGATTTATAGCACTGGCTCCATATCCAAATAGCAATGAAAAGTGATGAGGTTCTCTGGGTTCTGCAGACTCTATAATAATACCAAATTTAGAGCGTTTTTTTAGCTTTTTAAAGGCATGGTGTGTATGAGAAGTAGCAAGCAACATAGGAATAGGCGCAAGATCAGGTGAAACTCCACGATCTGAAAGTATAATTATATTTGCACCGTGTATAAGTGCTTTATTGATTTCATTAATCATTTCCTGAAGTGCATTTTCTAGACCATTTAATCCATTGTTAATTTCGTAAAGTGTCGAAATAGTAACAGATTTAAATTCGTTATGTTTAATAAACTTTATTTTATCCAAATCTTCATTAGAAATAACAGGGTTCTGAATGCTTAGTTTTTTTGCATGATTTTCATTAATTTCAAAAAGATTAAACTCATTACCTAAAGTCAAACTAATATCAGTGACAATTTCCTCTCTAATTCCGTCAAGCGGTGGGTTTGTTACTTGTGCAAAAAGTTGTTTAAAATAATTGTAAAGAAGTTGTGGACGATCGGAAAGTACTGCAAGAGGAGTGTCCACTCCCATTGAACCTATTGCCTCTTTTCCGCTAGTACTCATTGGAGAAATAATAGTTCTTAAGTCCTCTTGCGTATAACCAAAAATCCTCATTCTTGTTTCAAAATCCTCATTTTCGAGTGCAGTGACATTACCCGTGTAGGGTATGTCCTTTAAATGAAGAAGGTTATTTTTCAGCCATTTTTTGTAAGGTCTTTTTAATGAAATTTCCTTTTTTATTTCATCATCCTCAATTATTCTTCCTTCGTCCATATTTACTAGAAACATTTTACCAGGTTCGAGACGGCCATGTCTTTCAACATTTTCAGGGAGAATTTCCAATACTCCAGTTTCAGAGGACATAATTACATAACCATCTTTGGTAACCGTATAGCGTGAAGGCCGCAAACCATTTCTATCTAATAAAGCACCAATATATTTCCCATCAGTAAATGGAATTGAAGCAGGACCGTCCCAAGGTTCCATAATACAAGAATTATATTGATAAAAGGCTTTCTTATTATTATCCATAGATGTATGCTTTTCCCATGCTTCAGGTACTAGCATCATCATTGCCTCTGGGAGTGATCTTCCTGAAGCTAGAAGAAGCTCTAATGTCATATCCATAGAAGCGGAATCTGATTTTCCTGATAAGATAATAGGTAATATATTTTTAATTTCTGGACCAAAAAACTCATTTTCTAAGAGTTCTTCTCGTACTTGCATTCTACTGAAATTTCCTTTATATGTATTAATTTCTCCATTATGACACATATAGCGAAAGGGTTGTGCTAAGTCCCAAGTTGGAAAAGTATTTGTTGAAAATCGCTGATGTACAAGAGCTAAGCGAGTAACTACAGTAGGATCTGTTAAATCTTTATAATAACCTTTAATGTCTTCTGGGATTAATAACCCTTTATATATCAAAGTATGTGTTGATAGACTTGGGAGATAGAAATAATTAGCTTGGGAAAGCTTTGATTTTAAAATTGTATGTTCAGATATTTTTCGCGCACAGAATAATTTAATATTAAACATATGATCAGATAAAGAATCAGATCCTCGACCTATAAAAATTTGCATTATGACAGGTTCTGTCAATGCAGCTATAGATCCAACAACATTTTGATTTACAGGAACTTTTCTCCAGCCTAAAACCTCTAAACCTTGCTTTTTCACTTCATCTTCTAGCACACTAATACAATAGGTTCTTTGGTTTTCTTTTTTTGGTAAAAAAACCATACCAACTGCATATTTATGAAGATCTGGAAGTTTAAAATCACACTGACTTAGCAAGAAGTCATGAGGTATTTCGATCAAAATACCTGCACCATCACCAGTTTTACCGTCAGCACTAACTGCACCCCGGTGCTCCAGGCAATCAAGTATATCTAAAGCTTTATGAATAATATCATTTGTTTTCTTACCCTGAAGACTACAAATAAAACCCGCACCACAATTGTCGTGTTCGTTTTGAGGGTCGTAAAGTCCTTGTTTTGCTGGCAACATAAAATAAATTTGGATGTTAAAAATAACAATACTAAAGTTATGGATAATAGATTGTAGAATTAAATCCAAGGCTTTTACGAAATATTAATATTTAAGGGTATAAATACTAGAATCTTTAATTTTTGATTAAATAAATGAATAAATCTTAATTTTAACTTCCTTTGCTAAAGAGTCGAACTCTATTTATATTGAAAAAGTCAAATTATAAAGTTTTGGGTGTCATGTCTGGCACATCCCTTGATGGTGTCGATATAGTATATGTAAATTTTATACTAGGCAAAGAATGGAGTTTTTCAATTTTAGCTTCTCAAACTGTTTCTTACAATACTTATTGGGAGAAAAAATTATCAGAGCTTTCAAATTCTTCTAATGAGATAATAATTAAAGAAAATGAGTCATATACATCTTATTTAGCTGAAATTATATTACAATTTGTTAAGGTAAATAACTTATTTGAAATTGATGCTGTTTGTTCTCATGGCCACACATTATTTCATCAACCAGAAAAAGGATATACTTTTCAAATGGGTAATGAAAAAAAACTAGCAGAAATAATAGGTTGTCCAGTAGTGTGTGATTTTAGAGTACAAGATGTAGCTTTAGGTGGTCAGGGAGCTCCC
The DNA here is from genome assembly GCA_943842245.1 of uncultured Flavobacteriaceae bacterium. Lineage (GTDB taxonomy): Bacteria > Bacteroidota > Bacteroidia > Flavobacteriales > Flavobacteriaceae > MS024-2A. The sequence continues at coordinate 515,617 of CALTAJ010000001.1, read as the reverse complement.
TTGGTTCCTGTTGGAGATCTTTTGTTATTTAAGGAATATGATGCGTGTTTAAACTTAGGAGGTTTTGCTAATAGCTCTATTAATGAAAAAGATAATTTGATAGCTTATGATATCTGTGCAGTTAATACTGTATTAAATATTTTAGCTCAAAAAAATAATTTAAAATATGATGATGGTGGAAATTTAGCTAAAATGGGAAAATTAATTGTCCCTTTGTCAGAAAAATTAAAATCATTAGATTTTTATTCTAGAAGACCACCAAAATCACTCGGAATAGAGTGGGTTTACAAAGAAATTTATCCAATTTTAAAACAGTATGAAGATCGAAAAACTGAAGATCTTCTTAATACATACACTAAGCACATTGCGGAACAAATAGGGAAGACTTTTAAAGAAAATCAAAGGGTTTTAGCAACAGGAGGGGGTGTAAAAAATCGTTATTTGATGCAATTGATTAAAGAAAATAGTTTTTCAAAGTTTATTATTCCTTCAATAGAGATTTTAGACTTTAAAGAGGCTTTGATCTTTGGATTATTAGGAGTTTTGAGATTACGAGGTGAAATTAATTGTTTCGCCTCCGTTACTGGAAGTTCAAAAGATCATAGTACTGGAGTTATTTTTCAGCCATAAATTTTATTTGATTACTTAGTCTTTAGGATACAGATTTTTATACATTTAAGCCCTGAATTAGTATTTGTTAATGGAAACCGTTATTATATTCCTTTTTGTTTTTGGTTATTTAGGAATTACACTTGAACATAATTTAAAAGTTGATAAGCTAATTCCAGCATTATCAATGATGGCATTAATGTGGGCCATTATTTCTCTTGCACACTTACCAGTTTTTGAGGTGAATACTGAGTTGAAGCAACTTGACCCCGCTCATATCGATGAAATTTTATTACACCATTTAGGAAAAACAGCCGAGATTATAATCTTCCTGTTAGGAGCAATGACGATAGTAGAGATTATTGATTATTTCAATGGTTTTTATACTATAAAAAATTTTATTAAAACCAAGAGCAAAAAAAGATTACTATGGATTTTTTCTGTTCTAGCCTTTATATTATCTGCTATAATAGATAACTTAACTGCCACTATTGTCCTTGTAACGATACTTCAAAAAGTAGTATTAAATCGAGACACACGACTTTGGTTTGCAGGCCTAATTATAGTTGCTGCTAATGCAGGTGGAGCATGGTCTCCAATTGGAGACGTAACTACAACCATGTTGTGGATTGGCAATAAGGTTACTACTTTAAAATTAATTAGTTATGTCTTAATCCCTTCAATTGTATGCTTGGTACTTCCTGTTATAATTGCATCTTTTTTACCTGCTTTTCGAGGAGAAATTGACACTCTTAAGGAAGATGATTCTGCAGGATATCACAAGCATGGAGCCAGTATGTTGTATTTAGGACTTTCTGCAATTGTTTTTGTTCCTGTATTTAAAACATTAACACACCTACCCCCATATGTTGGAATGATGTTGTCGTTAGCTATAGTTGCTACTTTTGCTGAAATATTTAGTAAAGCTAAGATTAATATAACTTCTATTGATGCTGAAAGTGATGCCCATCAAACTTCAAGTCCAGTGCATAGTTCATTATCAAAAATTGAGCTGCCCAGTATTCTTTTTTTTCTAGGAATTCTTCTTGCAGTTGCAGCCCTTGAATCGTTAGGATTGCTTTTTCATTTTGCTGAAGATTTAAATGCAACGATACCAAACACAGATATTGTTGTGTCCCTACTAGGAATAGCCTCTGCAGTTATAGATAACGTTCCACTTGTAGCTGCTAGTATGGGAATGTTTTCTATGCCTCCAGATGATCCTATTTGGCATTTGATAGCATACTCTGCTGGAACTGGTGGGAGTATTCTTATAGTCGGGTCTGCTGCAGGTGTAGTAGCAATGGGTATGGAAAAAATTGATTTTTTCTGGTATTTTAAAAAAATATCCTGGTTGGCTTTAATTGGTTTTACAAGTGGGTTTTTAACATTTATTTTAATGCGTGATTTCATTTTTTAATCCATATAAATAATTTTAATTAAGCTTAAATTTTAATAATAAAATATTGTAAACATAATGGTGTTATTCATTCAAAATCCGGCTCCTTTACAAACAGAGAAAACTCTTTCGCTGATTGAACTTATTCAAAATGGTGGTCTGGGTGGACAAATAATAATAGGTGCTTTATCTGTTCTTCTACTAATGGTGGTTTATATTTATTTTGAGCGTCTTTTTGCTATTAGAGCAGCAATTGAAGTTTCACCTACATTTATGCCCCAAATCCGTTCTTTTATAACTCAAGGTAAATTAGATGGAGCTCAGCAGCTCTGTATACAAGAAAATGTACCTGTATCTCGATTGGTATCTAAAGGTTTGTCCCGAATAGGAAGGCCACTAGAGGATATTAATACTGCTATAGAAAATGCTGGTCGCCTTGAGGTATATCAATTAGAAAAAAATATAAGTATTCTTGCTACTATTGCTGGAGCAGCACCGATGTTAGGATTTTTAGGTACAGTAATTGGGATGATTCTTTCGATCTTTGAGATATCAAACGCTGGAGGTAATATTGACATGCAACTTCTTGCAGACGGACTTTATACTGCAATGACTACTACTGTTGCAGGACTTATTGTTGGTATTTTAGGTTATGTAAGTTATAACCATTTAGTAGTGAAAACTAATAAAGCTGTATATCTTATGGAGGCGACTAGTTTGGAGTTTTTAGACTTACTAAACGAACCCGCTTAAGATGAAACTCAAAGGAAGAAATCAAATTCGCCCAGAGTTTAATATGTCATCGATGACAGATGTTGTTTTTTTATTATTGATCTTTTTTATGATAGCTTCCACCCTTGCAAAACAACTAAATACAATTGATGTTAAACTTCCACAAGCAGAAGGGAAAACAGAAAATCGAAATACTGTAGCTGTCACGATCACAAATTCTAATCAATTTTATCTAAATGCAGATAGAGTTAATAAAAGAAATTTAGAAAAAAATTTGATTGATGTCCTTAAGACTATGAAAACAAGATCTATTGTCTTGAGAACAGAAAAAAAAGTTGCTATAGAACAAGTGGTATATGTAATGAATTTAGCAAATAAAAATGGTGTTAAAGTTGTTTTAGCTGTTGATACACCTTAATACTTTTATGGATTTTTTAAATACACCACATAAAAAAAAATCTGCAGGACTTACTGCAATGATGGCAGTTTTATTAATGGTATTATTTTTTGTAATAGGTTTAACTTACTATGATCCTCCTATAAGTTATGGAATGGAAGTTAGCTTTGGAAACTTAAATCAAGGCAGTGGTAATGTTCAGCCACAAAAAAAAACTGCTTCCAAACCTTCAGAATTAAAAAATGAATCAATTACTCAAAAAGTATCTATTGAATCAAGTAAAGAAGAAATTCAAAAACAAGTCAAAGAAATTATGACTGAAAAAAAATCTTCAGTTAGCATACCCACAAAAGAAAATATTAAACAAAAAATTCAACCCACAATAAAAAAAGAAAAAAAAATAAAAGAATCCATACCTGAAAAAGAAAAGCCTATAGTTTCAGATCTAACTAAAAGCATTGTTTCTAATTTATTAAAAAACAATAAACAAAAGGGTAAAGAAATTCAAGGTGAAGGAGATGAAGAAGTTGATGGGGATAAGGGAAAAAGTGAAGGAAATTTTTATACAAGTAGTTATTATAATAATACTGGTCTTACTGGAATTGGTAAAAGTTATGGGTTAAATGGCAGAAATTTAAAGTCTAATGGGAAAGTGGTTCAGGAATGCAATCAAGAGGGTACTGTTGTTGTGAGGATTACTGTGGATAAAAATGGAAATGTGGTTAATGCAGTGCCTGGGGTTAAGGGAAGTACTAACACACATCCTTGTTTATTATCACCAGCAAAAAAAACAGCTTTACTACATAAATGGTTCCCAGATGATAAAGCACCAGAACAGCAAATAGGTTTTGTATTAATTCAATTTAAATTGGGAGAATAACAGTTGGATAGCTACCAAGAAACAATAAAGTGGATGTTTTCAAGACTCCCTATGTACCAAAGAAAAGGTGCAGCAGCCTATCGTCCCGGATTGGAATCTATGGAAAAGCTTGATAGATATCTCGGAGAGCCTCATAAAACATTTAAAAGTATTCATATAGCAGGAACTAATGGAAAAGGTTCTACAGCACATATGATGGCATCTGTAATTCAGACTGCAGGACACAAGACAGGTCTTTATACATCTCCCCATCTTTTAGATTTTAGAGAAAGGATTAAGGTAAATGGATTTAAAATTTCAAAAGCACAGGTAGTCGAATTTATAAATACTCATAAGGATTATCTTGAAAAAGAAAAATTATCTTTCTTTGAAATGACCGTAGGTTTATCCTTCTGGTACTTTAAAAAACAACAAGTAGAGTTTGCAATTGTTGAGGTTGGATTAGGCGGCAGATTAGATGCAACCAATATAATTACACCAATGCTTTCTATTATTACTAATATTGGTCTAGATCATACTCAATTTTTGGGTAATACACATGATAATATTGCTCGAGAAAAAGCAGGGATAATTAAAAATAGAGTCCCTGTAGTAATAGGAGATAGGGACATAAGAACTCAAGAAGTTTTTATAGAAGTAGCTAAAACCAATAATACGACTATATATTTTGCTGAAGATTCACCTATAAATTTTAGTTCTGACTTAAAAGGAAACTATCAGACCAAGAATATTCAAACTGTGATTTCTGCTTTTAATCACTTACCCCATGTTCATTTAGAAAACAATATTATTCAGCAAGGTCTTTCCAATGTAATCGCTAATACAGGGCTAAAGGGAAGATGGCAAACTATAAAACTGTCACCTCAAGTGATTTTAGATGTGGCTCACAATAAAGAGGGACTAATCTTTGTCAGAGATCAAATAAAAACCCTAACATATAAGAAATTGTATTTAGTAATGGGATTTGTTAAGGGAAGGAAAGTAACCGAATTATTAGCTCTTCTCCCCAAAGATTCAAATTATTATTTGAGCAGTCCTAACTTGGATCGAGCACTTAAATTGGCAGAATTAAAGAAACAATTAAAAGATTCATCTTTGCAAATCAATTATAGTAAAACTGTTGCAAAAGCTTATAAAAAAGCACTTTTAAAAGCTAAATCAGAAGACCTTATTATTGTGTTAGGAAGTACTTTTGTTGTGGCAGAAGTTTTGAATCAAATAAAAAACTAAATATTCAATTAAAATATAAATACTAATAGTTTAGAATTAGTGTTTTAATTTTATATTTGCCCACCCTTAAGAAATAACAATTTCTTTGGGCGCTTAGCTCAGTTGGTTCAGAGCACCTCGTTTACACCGAGGGGGTCGGGGGTTCGAATCCCTCAGCGCCCACATTTTTAACCTCAACTTCTGTTGGGGTTTTTTTGTAGAAAAGATTTGAATAAAGAAATTATAAATGCTAGAAATGATACAATTAATGCTAGTATCAATACCTTAACTTGTAAAGTTTCATAATAGGCAAGTTCATCTGCCCATATAGCTTCCATTCTCCAAATAAATGCTCTATATATTATACAAAATGTATATCCCCAAGCACCACATAATAAACCTATCCCTTTTTTGGATCTTAAGTTCACTATACCAGCAATTAATAATAAGAGTACACTTATATAATCTGCTGTTAGTGCAAGATTAGATTGATTATATGAAATGTGATACCAAGTCTCGTAAATAAAATATATAATACCAAATGTAATTGCTAAACAACTTAAAAGTTTTTTCACAGTATTTCATTTTTTTAAAATTAAACTTTTCCATTTTATAGTTGTCTATAATGTAATTGGTTTATTGTTTCCTGCTCGTTAAATCATCCATTCTGACAATTATTTGATTTTGTTTATTTTTAATTCTTTGAAAAGCGAGCAGGTTTTTTTAAAAAAGACTTTTGCTTTCCTATTACTTTTTCGGTTTTTAATTTTTAAATTAACGAAAAATTATTTGCGATTAAAGTTGAGATCACAGACCGTCTATCTTTTTTGATTATAGTAATATTTTATTTTACTACTATTTTTATAGGTTATTATTTCATTAATAAAGGGGGTGTAACAACTCAAATAATAAATAAAAAACTAGTTCACCTGGTGTTGATTCAGTTTAAGGAGGAGACCACTGTCAAAGATTTTCAACTAATCACAGATAGCGCGTATAGTCTTCAAGCGATTCCGGGAGTAGAAGATTTGAATTTTGGAAAAAATGTTTCACCAGAAGGATTAGGAAAAGGTTTTTCTCACAGTTTAACTATGAAATTTTCAAAATCTGTTGATAGAGACAGTATATATTTGCCACACCCAATTCATAAAAAGTTTGTAGATCTGTTTGTACCATTTACCAATTCAGTTTTGGTATATGACTTTTGGGAATAAACTATTTTCCGATTAATTTTTGAATCTTAGCTTGTTCTTCTTTTGCCAATTCAGAATCTACTAAAATTCTACCACTATGTTCATCAGTAATAATTTTATTTCTAGAAGCAATTTCAAGCTGAACTTGAGGAGGGATTGAAAAGTAAGACCCTCCAGATGCTCCCCTTTCAACTGAAACAATGGCAAGACCATTTTTTACACTTCCACGAATACGCTTGTAGGATAAAATCAAATTTTCTTCAATTACTTTTTCGAACTCAGCAGATTTCTTTTGAAGCAAGTCCTCCTCTTTATGTGTTTCTTTTAATATTTCATCAAGTTCACTCTTCTTTGACTTGAGATGTGCATTGCGTTCATCTATTTTCTCAGTAATTGTCGCTAAACCTTCTTTTTTCTGTTCTATACGAGCCTTCAACTCATTTATTTTCTTTTCTGCTAATTGAGATTCTAAATCTTGATATTCTTGTTCTTTAACTATAGAATTATATTCTCTATTGTTTCTAACATTTTTTAATTTTTCATCATACTTTTTTAAAAGCTCCTTAGCATTTTCAATAATCTGCTTTTGTTCAGATATTTGATTTTCATTTTCTTCAATTTCCGCGCTTATCTTTTCAGAATTAGTAGTTAAACCTGCAATTTCGTTTTCCAAGTCTTCAACTTCAAGCGGAAGTTCACCTCTTACATTTACGATTTCATCTATCCTTGAATCAATCAATTGGAGGTCGTAAAGAGCTCTTAATTTACTTTCGACAGTTGTTTTAGTTTTTTTGGCCATGGCTAAAAATAGTTAACAGGATTTGTTTTTGTTCGTGATAAAACGAATGCAAAACTAGGTAATTTTTCTGTAAGATAATCAAATATCAAATTTTTGATGTATTGCTCACTTTCATAATGACCTACATCGACTAATAAAAGGCTTTTTTCTCCCTGATAAAATTGGTGGTATTTTAAATCTGCAGTAATGAATGCATCTGCTCCTTGACTTTTTGCATCTTCAATTGCAAAGCTTCCCGAACCTCCTAATACAGCCACTTTTTTAATTAATTTGTTAGTTGGCGGACTGTGTCGAATAACCTTTGAGTTTAATTGCTTTTTTACGAAATTTAAAAAGGAACTTAAATCCATCTCTTTTTCTAAAGAACCAATTCGGCCCATGCCTACTTCAGAAAAGGAATTTATCAAAGAATAAACCTCGTAGGCTATAGTCTCATATGGATGTGCTTCACGAAGAGCTTTTTGTATGTCATGAAAAAGGTGAGATTCAAAAACAACATTTATTTGGATTTCTTTTAAGGAAATTTTTTCAGATGGTTTCCCAATGTGGGGATTACTTTTATCAATTCCCATAAAACGTCCAGTACCTTCTAATAGGAAACTACACTCTTTATAGTTCTCTAAATTGCCGGCTCCAGCATTATGAAGTGACTCTAGAATAGCTTCAGTGTAATTTTCTGGAACATAAACTACAAGCTTTTTAAGATTGTCCTTTTTAGGTATTAGCACTTGAGATTTCTTTATTTTTAAGCGTTTACATAAAATATTACTTACTCCATCGGGATGATTATCTAATCGAGTATGAAGCGCAATAATTGAAATTTTATGTTCAATTGCCTTTATGGCAACTCTTTCGACATAATTAGCACCTGTTATTTTCTTTAAGCCTGAAAAAATGATAGGATGAAAACTTATTATCACATTACAATTATCAGCGATCGCTTCATTGATCACAGCTTCAGTACAGTCTAGAGTGATCATGACACCTGAACACTTACTTTGCGAATTACCAATCAAAAGACCAATATTATCAAAGTCTTCGGCGTATGCTGTTGGAGCCCACTGCTCCAGAGTTTTTAGAAGTTCTTGAACGATCATAACTTTTTTAATAAAAACAAATATAATATATATCTTCATGGTCATGAAAATGTCGACCCCATTCTTGCTTCCATTAGCCTTGATTTATGGGGGAATTACAGCTTTAAGAAATTATTTTTTTGAATGGGGGATTTTAAAATCAACCAAGACTAAACACAAAAGTATAGGGGTAGGGAATTTAAGTGTTGGTGGAACTGGGAAGTCTGTAGTTATTGATTATTTGATTTCTTTATTTAAAAACAAGCATAATCTGGCTATACTAAGTAGAGGATATAAGCGAAATACAACTGGCGTTGTTGTTGCCAATATGCGAAGTACTTCAGTATCGATAGGTGATGAACCCTTTCAGTTTTTTAAAAAGTATAAAGGGATAGATGTGATTGTTGCTGAGAAAAGGATTAAGGGTTTGGCTGTGATAGATCAATTGGAAAATCAACCGGACATTCTTTTATTGGATGACGTTATGCAACACCGCTATGTAAAAACAAATACATTGATTTTAACAACAAGTTATCAGAATCCTTATTACTCTGATCAGCTTCTGCCATTGGGTCGGTTACGAGAGTCTAAATCTGAAGTAAAACGAGCTCAAATTATTTTGGTAACAAAGTGTCCCGATCAAATGACAAATGTGCAGCAAAAAAAAATTATTAATAAAATTAAACCATTCAATTATCAAAGTGTGTTCTTCACTAAAATCGATTATGCTGAAGAGATTATAAATAGAGAAAAAAAAATAATTTTAAATTCACTTACATCTCCTTTTTTACTCATAACAGGAATAGCTAATCCAGATCCTCTTGTAAGCTATTTGGAAGGAAAAAAATTAAGGTTTAATCATTTAAGATTTTCAAATCATCATCAATTTAGTTCATTAGAAATTAAAAAAATAAAGGAAATAAATTCTAATAAAATTATACTTACAACAGAAAAAGACTTTGGAAGACTAGAGTCTTATTTTAAATCAGATGTTTTATTTTATTTACCTATATCAATGTGTTTTTTTAATAATAAAGAAACACAAAGATTTCAAAATTTACTTAAAGATACTTTAGTTCAAGCTTAAGCAACATGCTTATGAGCCTTATAGGAGGAACGAACTAGTGGACCACTTTCAACATGTATAAATCCAAGTTCAAGGGCATAAGCTTCGTACTTTTTAAATTGTTCTGGGGTGATAAAAGACTGCACGGGCAAATGTTTTTTACTAGGCTGTAAATATTGACCAATGGTCACCACATCTACTTTATGAGACCTTAAATCCCTTAAAGTTTCATAAACCTCCTCTTCTTTTTCTCCAAGTCCTAGCATAATTCCAGACTTAGTTCTTTTAATTCCTTGATTTTTTAGGTACAGCAATACTTTTAAACTAGTATCGTATTTTGCTTGAACTCGCACCTTTCTAGTTAATCTTCTTACAGTTTCAACATTATGTGAAACAACCTCAGGGGCAACTTCAATGATTCGATCGATATTGCGATGGTTTCCTTGAAAGTCAGGTATTAATGTTTCTAGAGTAGTCTTAGGATTAATACGTCGAATAGCATTTACAGTTTCAGCCCAAATAATTGAACCCATGTCTTTTAGATCATCACGGTCTACAGAAGTAACTACTGCATGCTTGATTTTCATAATTTTTATAGAATTGGCTACTTTATCTGGTTCCGCCCAATCGACAGCAGAAGGTCGCCCCGTTTTCACACCACAAAAGGCACAAGAGCGAGTACAGATATTTCCTAAGATCATAAAAGTGGCAGTTCCTTCTGCCCAGCATTCCCCCATATTAGGGCAACTACCAGAGGTGCAAATAGTATTAAGGTTATAATTTTCAACCAGGCTTCTTAGTTCGGTATATTTTTTACCAGTTGGTAATTTTACTCGAATCCAATCAGGTTTTTTTTTGTGCTTAATTACTTTTTCCTGAACCTCCATCATCGTTCTTTTATACAAAGATAATTGAATGCTTACAGACTTAAAAGATAAAAGAGAGTAAAACTTGTTAAAAATATTAAGCCAGTAATACTCAATATACGAAGACCCAATTTTGGCTGATGTTCTTTAGGCATTTGTGTACTAATTACTAAACGAAAATTTAAAAAAGCATAAAGGGGGGCCGTTATAAACGAAAGTACCGTAGCAATTTGGACTAATTGACCCATTTCTGAGAGAAGGAAGAAAAATATACATCCTGTACCAAGACCTAAAATAATTAACCAGAGGAGGTAATAAGATTTTTCTTTTTGAAGCAAAAGTTGTATTGTTTTTGACATAGCCCTTGGAGATGCATCTAGTGTAGTAATTGTGGTACTTAGCATTGTTGAAAAAGCTGCTACAGCAATTAGACCATATGCAGCATCTCCTAAGTTATAAGTATAAAGCTGAATAAGTTGTCCAGCAAAAACCCCACCTTGATTGGAAAATTCTAAACCAGTTCCAAACATGACAAGAGAGCCTAAACCCACAAAACATAGAGCAAGAAAAATAGTTGTAACATAACCTACATTAAAGTCAAAGAGGCTTTCCGAGATAGAAGATTTTTTGTGCTGTGTTTTATTTTTTTCTAGAGTCCATATAGAATGCCATATTGAAATATCTAACGGAGCTGGCATCCATCCTAAAAATGCTATTAAAAAGAGTAAACCACTTCCCTGTGGGATAACTTGTTCGAAAGAGGGGCTTTCATTATTAAAAAAAGCAACTCCAACAGCTAATACACTGCTTATAGCCAGTGAAATCATAATAACTTTAATAAACTTATCAAGCCATTGGTATTTACCTAGAATTAAGATAAAACTACAGAAGAGAGTAATTATAATACTCCAAGTGACAATATCATTTGTAATACCAAATAGTTTTGAAGCCAAACCTGCGGTAACAACAGTGACAGCACTCTGGATGGTAAACATCGTTCCAAGATTAACAAAAAAGTATGCCAAAAGATAGCCCTTACCTAGTTTGTAATATCCATCTAGAAGAGTTTCACCTGTAGCTTGTGCGTAACGAGGACCGTATTGAAAAAAAGGGTATTTAAATAAATTTATAAGTAGAAGAGCCCAAACCAATCCCCAGCCATAATCTGCTCCAGCTCTTGTTGATTGAACTAAATGGGATACTCCGATGGCTGCACCGGCAAAAAGTAGTCCAGGGCCAAGTTTAGATAAATTAATTCTTTTCACTCTCTAACATATTGGCGAGCATTTTTTTTGCTCTAAATAATTTAACACGAATTGTTGTAGGGGGTTCATCTAATTTTTCTTCAATTTCCTTTAATGATAGATCTTCAAAATATCGCATTCGAAGAAGATTTCGATACTCTTTTTTCATCAATTTAATGTGATCTAGTATCTTTTCAAGATTTTGATTTGCAATCATAAGTTCTTCTGGAGATGGTGCTGTTCTTGAAAATTCTATTGTTTTATCTTCTTCTACATCTTGAGAGTTTTCATTATATTTTTTTGATTTCCTGTAACTATCGGTATGGTGATTTTTGGCAATAGTAATTAACCATGAATTAAAAGATAGTTTTTCATCAAAACGCTCCAGTTGATCAAAAGCCTTTGCGAATGATTCAATTGCAAGTTCTTCGGCTAAATTTGGATTTGAGGTTCTCTTATATAAAAATGAATAAAGTGAATTCCAATACCCATCAAAAAGTAAGTTATAAGCGTTTTGATCTTGTGCTTTTGCTCTGTTAATTAGTTCAATAACATCTTGAGACGACATCTGAGAATGATCAATTATTGAAGGATACTGGATTTTTACATTCAGCTTCTTCGGGCATCTTACCACATAAACCGCAAGGTTTGTTGTCTTTATTCAAAAAAGGACTTTGACTAGCACAAGTACCTGCAAATTCTCCATCTTTTTTAGCCCAAATTTTAATAGCAATTCCTGCAAAAGCTAGAGATATAAGAATAAATGTGATTATAAAAAGTTCCATTAATTAAAATTTCAAATACAAAAATACTAATCTTTGAGATAAATTGAGTCTGTTTTGTTGGAAGACAAATAGTTGTTGTTAATTAAAACCAAAAATCCCCTAATTTTTTTATAAAAATATAAGCAAAGGCTAGCCCAATAATTAGTTTTAAAAAAACACCAGTAAAAAAACCAATCAAAGCACCATAAGCAGCTTTTAATGCTCCTTTTTTATCATTAAAATTCATAATCAATTCTCCAATAAAAGCTCCTGCAAAGGGACCAATTAACAATCCAAAGGGACCCAAAAATAATATTCCTAATATAAGTCCTATTGAACTCCCTATAATACTTGCTTTTCCTCCTCCAAATTTTTTTACACCCAGTACAGGAATTATGTTATCTAGAATAAATATTGCAAATGCTATACAAAAGCTAAAAATCAAAAATTGATTTTCAATTAATATGGAAGGTGCAAAACTCAAAATCAGAATTCCTAACCATGATGTAAGAGGACCAGGAATAAGGGGCAAGAAGCTGCCTGCAATTCCTAATAAAATAAATAAACCAGCAAGCGAAATAATTAAAACTTCCATATGTAAAAATATCTTTTTTTATGGTTTGAATAGAATGTTGATCTATCAAATAGATAAAAAAGTGTAATTTTAGAATGAAATTAATCTGTATGAAAACTTTAAATCTATTTTTAGTTATTAGCTTATCAATCCTAACATTTTCGGGGTGTCATCTTTTTGATTCTACAAAAGTTACCTCAAAAGAGATCAAAGCTGCATCTACTTGGTCAGAAAAAGACCAGGGACCAAGTTTTTCCGATTGTGACGGATTTGATCAAACTATAGACAAACAGAATTGCTTTGAGTCTATGATTTCAAATACAATTATGGATTACATTGCAGATAATCCATGGGAATCATCTGAATATTTAAATGAGGAGATTATCTTAAATTTATATATAGATAAAGAAGGGTACTTTTCTCTTCAAGAGATAGAGCATTCTAAAGAAATTGTTGAAGCAATACCAAATATGGAGGAAAGCCTACAAATAGCGGTTAGTCAAATTCCACAGGCACAACCAGCTATTAAAACTAATGTGGGGACTTTTGTAGCTACCAGTTTAAAACTTCCAATTATGATTTCAGCTCAATAGTAGACTTTATGAATGAGCAAAACATCATTCTAGGTATCGACCCTGGAACTACTATAATGGGTTTTGGACTTATAAAAATAACTAAAAAAGAAATGGAACTAATCCAGATGCATGAGTTGCATTTGAAAAAGTACGATAATCATTTTTTAAAACTTAAAAAAATTTTCAGTAGGACCATAGAACTAATAGATGAGTTTCATCCCGACGAAATAGCAATTGAAGCACCTTTTTTTGGAAAAAATGTGCAATCTATGTTGAAATTAGGAAGAGCTCAAGGGGTAGCAATGGCAGCTGGTCTTTCAAGGGAGGTCGCGATCACTGAATACTCACCTAAAAAAATAAAAATGGCTATAACGGGTAACGGAAATGCTTCTAAAGAACAGGTTGCTAAAATGCTTCAAAAGCTTTTAAAAATTAAAGCCCTTCCCAAAAATTTAGATGCAACTGATGGTTTAGCTGCAGCAGTATGTCATTATTACAATAAAGACCGAGTTTCTATCGGTAAATCTTACTCTGGATGGGGAGCTTTTGTCAGTCAAAATCCAAAAAAAGTAAAGTCTTAATAAATTTTTAAGTCTTACCTCATGTCTAATCTCTACATACATTATCCTTATTGCAAACAAGCCTGTCATTATTGTAATTTTCATTTTTCTACAATGAAAAAGGGTAGAGACCAGATTATGGGATTAATAGAAAAAGAGTTAGAAATTAGAGTAAATGAAGTAAAAAGCCCTCTTGAAAGTATTTATTTCGGTGGAGGTTCACCTTCTCTAATTTCAAGTAAATCACTAGGTTGTTTTATTCAAAAAATAAAAGAAGATTTTGAGATATCAAATGAAGTAGAAATTACTATGGAGGTTAATCCTGATGATGTTTCAAAGGATTATTTACTTGGTCTGAAAGAATCTGGCATCAATCGTTTAAGTTTAGGTATTCAATCATTTTTTGAAAAAGATTTACAACTAATGAATAGGGCACATAGTGCAGATCAAGCTCATAAATCATTAGGCTTAGTAGGAAAATATTTTGATAATTTTTCATTGGATTTAATTTATGGGATGCCTAACTCTAATCTTTTGGATTGGAAAAAAAATATAAACTTGGCATTAGAACACAACCCACTTCATATTTCAGCTTACGCTCTAACTGTCGAAAAAAAAACTGCTTTGTATCATCAAATTAAACAAAATAGGGTTATGCCTATTTCGGATGAGGCTGTAAAAGATCAGTATGATTTCTTGATAGATAAAATGGATAGTGAAGGCTACATAAATTATGAATTTTCAAGTTTTGGGAAACCTGGTTATTTTTCAGTTAATAATCAAAATTATTGGAATGGTAAAGCCTATTTGGGACTAGGACCCTCAGCTCATAGTTATGACGGGATTGGGAAAAGAAGCTGGAATATTTCTAACAATCATCTTTATGCTGCAGGAGTAAATTCCAAAAAATTAGATCTAGAGTCAGAAACCCTAAATACAAAGGATATGTATAATGAATACATAATGACTGGGCTTCGAAAGATTGATGGTCTTTCCTTGGATCATATAAAAAAAGTTTTCGGTAAGACCTATGCTTCTTATTTAGAAGAACAAGTAGGTAGGCATTTAGACCAAAGGAATATATTTTGGGATGGGGATTATCTCAAAGTATCTAAACAATCTAAATTCTTAACCGATGGAATTGCTGCCGATCTTTTTATTATCTAGCCTGATTTATTTTCACTCCAAAGTTTTATATAATGCTCATAAAATTTTGGAATAGTTTCTATGCCCTTAAAAAAGTTAAAAAGACCATAGTGTTCGTTAGGAGAGTGAATGGCATCACTATCAAGACCAAAGCCCATTAAAATTGATTTTACACCAAGCTCTTTTTCAAACATAGGGACAATTGGAATGCTTCCTCCTCCTCTTTTTGGTGTGGGTGCTATTCCAAAAGTTTCCAAATAAGCTTGATGTGCTGCTTTATATCCTATAGTTTCAATAGGCGTTACATAGGCATAACCTCCATGATGAGTAACAACATCTACTTCCACCCCTGCAGGGGCGATGGATTTAAAATAGTCTATAAATTGTTCACTTATCTTATGCCAATCTTGATCGGGTACTAGACGCATAGAAATTTTAGCGTGTGCTTTGCTAGGGATTACTGTTTTAGCTCCTTCACCAGTGTAACCGCCCCATATTCCATTTACATCCAGAGTAGGACGTATTGTGCGTCTTTCTTCAGTGGTGTATCCTTTCTCTCCCTCCACAGCATCTATACCTATAGAATTTTTAAATTCGTCTTCGTCTATTGGTGCTTTCTCCATTTCAATTCGTTCTTCATTGGATAGTTCTTCTACATTATCATAAAAACCAGGAATAGTAATTTTTTTATTTTCATCCCTGAGCTTTGTGATCATCTCACAAAGAACATTAATAGGATTTTGAACTGAACCACCGTAAAGACCAGAATGTAAATCTCTGTTAGGTCCTGTTACTGTAACTTCCATATAACTTAATCCACGTAAACCTGTAGTTATAGAAGGTTGATCTTGAGCAATCATTCCTGTATCAGATATTAGAATAATATCACAAGCTAATTTTTCTTTATTTGCTTTAACAAAGTCTTCTAGGTTATCACTTCCTACTTCTTCCTCCCCTTCGATCATAAACTTAATATTACAGGCTAACGGACCTTTTGCCAACATTACCTCAAAGGCTTTTATATGCATAAACATTTGTCCTTTGTCATCACATGAACCTCTGGCGAATACAGCCCCATCAGGATGAATTTGAGTAGTTTTTATTACAGGTTCAAAAGGAGGACTGTCCCAAAGCTCTATTGGGTCCGCAGGTTGGACATCGTAGTGACCGTAAACTAATACAATAGGTAAAGATGGATCTAAAAGATATTCCCCATAAACGATAGGATGCCCAGGAGTTTGAATGATTTCTGTATGAGGACATCCCGCCCCTTCTAATGCAGATTTTACCCACTGTGCACCTTGCTCTACATCGTTTTTATGGGCAGGGTCAGCACTTACAGATGGGATTTTTAAAAAATCCATCCACTGCTCTAAAAACTTTTTTTGATCTGTTGTTAATTCCATCTTTTTTGTTATTAATCAAATACAAAGTTAACGCATGTATTTTTTTTAGAAGAGGAAATTTAATTCAAAAACTTAATTATATTTGTCCACCTTTTGCGGGTGTGGTGAAATTGGTAGACACGCTAGATTTAGGATCTAGTGCTTCACGGCGTGGGGGTTCGAGTCCCTTCACCCGCACTAAAAAACCCTTAACCTTTGTTAGGGTTTTTTTATTTTCCATTATATAATTACAATTCAAGATAAATTAAACTTGAACTTATTAGGAAGAAATCCTTGAATCTTAGATTTTACAATAAACGTATTTCCACTTAGAGGATATTTTTCAATATCTTCTTTAGATAAATTCTCCATAGCAGAGGTTATAAGAATTTGATCTAAATCTTTTCCTCCAAAGCAACAAGATGTAACATTAGGTATTGGAAGTTGAATTTTGTCAATAATTTCACATTTGGTTGGGTCCCAACAAAAAACCCCATGTCCACCATAGTGTGCAATCCATAGATTTCCATTCTTATCAATTGCCATTCCATCTGGAGATCCTAAATCCTTAGGAACTTGAATTACTATTTTTTGAAAAGTAATTTTATTATTAATTGAATCAAAATCATAAGCCCTTACCTGTTGAGTTGGACTATCAATAAAGTACATAGTTTTATTATCTTCTGTCCAGGCAATTCCGTTTGATATTGTCAGATTATCAATGTGCTTTTTAAATTTCATTTCTTTTCCAACACTATAAAGAGATCCAGAATTGGGTTTAAAGCTTTTATTTAGAGCTCCTATCCAAAGGGCTCCCTTATCATCACATTTTCCATCGTTAAACCTGTGAACTATTCCATTACCATCTAATTTTGATAGCCATTCAAGTTTCTCTGTGATTAAATCAAATGAAGCAATTTTTAAATCTAGTGCTAAAATTAAATTATCATTTTCACCCTCAATGACAAGGGATAACTTATGATTAAATTTCCAATGTTTAGTATTTTTGGTTATCATGTGGTATTTATATAGAATACCTCCTTCAATATCAACCCAAAAAAAACTATTACTCCCCTTATGCCAATATGGACTTTCTCCAAGAAAACAGTTGCATTCTAAAATTATTTTTGGCTCCATGTTTTAGGATACTATTTAAATATAAATATGGATTTTCTTACTTCCAATATTCTAAGATCTTTTTATTTACAAAGTTAACGCTCCTCTCAAGTTGATCAAATCCATCAACACCGTCCTCAATACTAATCCAACTATCAAAATCTACTCTTTTGAGTTCTTTAAAAATTAAGTCATAATTATTCATGCCTTTTCCTACTTCTCCATGGCTTAGCATTTTAGCATATCCAACTACACCAGTCTCACTGTCTCTTAAATCATCAATAGTTCCATATTTTAAATATCTATCACTAGCGTGCATGGTTACTATCCTGTCAGATATTTCATATAGTAGATCAAGAGGATCTTCTCCTGCTAAAAAAGCATTACTTGGATCAAAATTCACACCAAAATTTGGGTGGTTGATGCTTTCTACAAGAAGTTTAAAAACATCTTTTTTTTGGGCAAATTCAGGATACTCCCAAAAATCATCCTTATAATGATTTTCCAAAATCAATGTAATTCCATTACTCTTAGCATATGGTAAACATTCATTTATTGAATCTGAAGCAAATTTTATTCCCTCATCTAATGACAAATCTGGCCGTTTTTGACCAGACAGGACTCTGCAATATTTACCTCCCAGAATAGTAATCATATCGATCCATTTCTTTTGTTTCTCAACCTGGTTTATTCTAAATTTTTTGTCCGGATGAGTGAAATCTGGTGAACAGCACATCATCGGTATTTCTTTACCAGTGTCTGCAACCATTTTTTTAAACTCAGGCCATTTTTTTTGGTCTTTCATTTCAATAAAACCAGCATACCATTCTAAACCTGCAACCTCAAGTTTCGAAGCCATTGCTATCCATTCAGAAATTTTCATGGTACCGTCCTTACAAAGTGCTTTCATATAAGCTTTTGGGAATACAGCTAATTTTGGCATATTAATTAAAATTAAAAGTTTAAACTATTTTTGGCTTAATGAGGAATATTAGAAGAATCCTTAGAAATATTTCTTCCAATAACAGGATATTGTTCAATATCTACAACTTGTCCACTAACTGGTCCACTTTCATCTGAAAGCCAGTATAATGCTGACGAAGCTATCGCATCTGGAGAAATAATTTTTCCTGAGGGAGCAAAAATATTGGGTAAATCTTCGTACCAATCATCTTTTAAGCCATGTTCTTTTTTACGATCTATTTCTTTTTCAGTTAACACCCAGCCAGGATTGATCTGGTTTACTCTCACTCCATTGTCTCTATGAAGACTATCACCTAAATTTCTTGTCATTGTCATTAGTGCTCCTTTTGACATACTATAGGCCAACAAATTTGGTTCTCCACTCCAAGCGTTAACAGAACCGATATTTAAAACAGCTCCCTTGGATTTTGTCAAATGTGGTAAGGCAGATTTTATTAGAAGAAAAGGGGCCATAGTATTTATTTTAAATACATCCTCTAAAAGTTTATCGTCTGTATTTTTAATATTTGAACTTATAACCAGTGCAGCATTATTTACAATAGCATCAATTTTATTCCAGGTTTTTATAGCTATGGAAACTAAACGATCAGTACACCCTTTAATAGAAAGATCTTCTATGTGAATGACACTATTTTTTTTTCCAAGTTCGTTTTGAAGCTCTAAAGCTAATTCTTGTTCTAAACCATGAATAACTACTTTTGCTCCTTCAGCTACAACTCTTTTAGCAATTGCCTTACCAATTCCCATTGTACTTCCTGTTACTAATATTACTTTGTCTTTGAGTCTCACTTTAAACTGGTTTTAAAACACTCTTTATAATTTTACCAGAGTGCATTTCTTTAAATGCTTTTTCCCAGTCGTTAATTGGCCAAACTCCTCCAATTATAGGTTTAACATCCAAGGTGCCATTAGAAAGAAGTTCAATAACCTTCTCCCATATAGGCCAATTATGACTGAAGCTTCCTTGCAGGCGAATATTTTTTTGTACAATTTTATCCAAAGAAAACCCCAGTGGTTTCGGCCCCCAACCCACTTTAGTAATTTGACCATTAGGGCGAACTAAATCCATTGCAATCAAAAGTGTGTCACTAACACCCGCAGCGTCAACTACAAGATCAACTCCTAGGCCATCTTTCTCTTTTGCCCATTTTGAACCGTCATTTATAATTGTTTTTATATTATAATTGTCAGCCTTTAAAAGTCTATTCTTGTCATTTTCAAGTCCTAAAATAGCAACTTCAGCTCCACAAATTTTAGAAATTACAGCACACAGAATTCCAATTGTACCAGGCCCTATAACTAAAACTCTATCACCAGGTTTAACATTAGAATTCCCTACAATTGCATTGTAAGCAACACAACACGGCTCTGTTAAACAAGCCTCTTCAAATGAAAGACTATCAGGAATATGATGAAGACACCTTGCTGGTGTACTTACATATTTTGTCATTGCACCATTTACTCCATAACCAAAACCTTTCCTTGTTGGGTCAAGATTATATAGACCGATTTTACTCATCGGATTTTGACTGTCAATCACTGCTGCAGTCTCACTTACAACACGGTCTCCAATTTTGAAGCCATTTACATTTTTTCCTAGCTGAACAATAACACCTCCAAATTCATGACCCAGAACAACAGGATAATTTACCTTCCAGCTATGATCTGAAGTCCATTGATGAAGATCTGAACCACATACACCTACATTTTCAACTTGAAGCAGTACATCATTTCCACCAATTTTTGGAAGATCTATTTCTCTTAATTCGACTGAGCCTTTTTCTTCAGAATAGTTTACAACTCCGGGAATTTTATTTGGTAAAGACATTAATTCTTATCTGTTAATACGGTTTGAGAATGTATTGCAATACATATTTTTTTTAGAGATGATTCTAGATTTCCATCTGCAGTTTTAAATGAATCAGCATCGATTACGAGGGGAGCACCAAGGACAACTAAGGGCGCACCATACTGGGGGCATTTTACGGCTTGTTCTAAAGAAAGTCCTCCTACAGCCTGAACGGGAACATCTACTGCCTTTACAATTTCAGATAATTCATCTAATGGACTTGGCATTTCCATTCCAGAGGCTTTTATACCCCTTCTTTCGTCGTAGCCAATATGATGAATTATAAAATCACATCCAAGGTCTTCAAGAAATTTTGCTCCATCAATCATGTTTTCACTTATCATATTGTCTCCCATAACTTTGATTCCAAAGTCTTTTCCAGCCTGAACGACACATTTTATTGTTTCTTTATGAGCTCTAGCCATAACCACAACATGAGTTGCACCTGCTTTTGCCATCATCTCAGCTTCGAGATAACCACCATCCATTGTT
This sequence comes from uncultured Flavobacteriaceae bacterium, assembly GCA_943842245.1. Classification (GTDB taxonomy): domain Bacteria; phylum Bacteroidota; class Bacteroidia; order Flavobacteriales; family Flavobacteriaceae; genus MS024-2A. The sequence goes on along the minus strand of CALTAJ010000001.1, from coordinate 494,702 downwards.
TTTAAATCTGCTACAATTGGAGTTTTAGGGAATGATTCTCTAAGTTTTCTAACTCCATGAAGCCCTTCGGCAAGAATTAATGGTGTTCCAGCTTCAAGCCAATCGACACCTGCACGCATTGCCATAGCAGCTGTTTCCAACGCTTCATCAATATTTGTCAGATCAAGAGATATTTGAACTAAAGGCTTCATAGTTATATTTTAAAAATTTTAAAGGGTCCAGCCCTTTCTGTATTCTTTGTGAACTAAATCATTGGCCATATCATTATTGTTACTGATTATGAACAAATTTTTCTGGACTAAATACAATTTTGTTGGTTGTCAGATAAAAATTCATTGGCTAATAATTAAAACTACAAAAAATGAAAACATAACAAAAGATAATCTTACTCAGATTGAAACTGAGAACTGCCTTCAGGTTTTTTTATATGCAGTGTTTTTGCAGTAACTAAAGAAGGTGTTTGTAAAATCAGATTTTATAATTTTAAAACAAAAACAAATTAATGAGTTTAGAACATTTATTTTATTCTGATTTTCCTGTAGGAATTAGATACATGTGTATAGATGGGAAAAAAATTTCTAAGCAGGAATTTTTAGAACTAAAAAAAAGATACTTCAAGAATAAAAAAGCTAGTGTTGAATCTTAAAGAGGTTCTTCAAATCATCTTTGTTGTTTGTTTGGCTATTGTTCTATTTTTATATTTGAAAAAATAGTCTAATGTTTAGAATCTATCTTTTTTTATTATTAATAACCTGCTTTGCTTTTGCTCAAAACAGAAAGCAATTAAGAGACTCTATTTTAAAATACAAAACCTCAAATCCAAGTCTAGCTGTTGAATACGGACTTGAATATGATAAGCTTACAGCAAATAGTCAGCCAGATTCAGAAAAACAAAATACGTATGCACTTTTAGGAGAAATCCTCATTGAAATGGGGTTGTATGCAAGTGCATTAAACTATCTAAATAATTCAGTTCAAATTTATTCTACGCTTCCAAAAAGTGATAAAAACTTTCCAAATATAGATCAACCACCCTGGGCAATTCTCAATATTGGTAGCATTTATTTTAAAAATAGAGATTACAAAAAAGCTGCTGAAAAATATCAACAGGCCCTGAGTTTATTTGAAAAGATAGGAGACGAAAATGCTAAATTTTATGGTCTAAACACTGCCAATTCAAACCTTGGATTGATTGAAGAAAGGAAAGGGAACTATAAAAAAGCCGAAGAAATTTATTATCAAATTTACCAAAGAAGGCTTGAAAAAGATAAGAAGGAAGACATATTATACTCTTTATCGCAACTTATAAGTGTCAAATTATTACAAGGAGATGAATTAGCAGCTCAAAATAAATTAAAAGAAGCTGAAAGCGTCTATCAAACAGCTGATGAGAAGCAAGACAATTCCCTATTGATTAGAAATTGGGGTTATGTTCAACTGGTTTACGGTGCCTATAGCCAATCTGTGAAAAAATATGACTTGGCACTTACCTATCTTTTCAAGGCAAAAGAAATTTTAAAGGCATTCCCATCTGAGATTCATGCTTTAGGGTCAAGAATAGCAGAATGTTATCTAGGATTAGATAATTTTAAAGAGGCTGAGCAAGTCGCTAACGAAAATCTTAAAATTCAAAATTTGAACGATACTGAGAAAAAATACAATTTCAAAGTATTAGAAAAAATTTACAAGTATAAAGGGCAAGATTCGAAGCTTTTAAACATAAAAGACTCATTAATTTTAATTTCTTCAGGACCATCTAATTCTAAACTTTTTAAAACATTAAATACTTTTGAGACACAGATTCAATTAGCCAATACTGCGAGAGAAATAAATGAAAGTAAAATTAAATATAACACTTATCTATATATTTTAATTATTTGTTCTTTGATTCTATTTTACTCCTTGATTACAATTCGAATTAATTTTAATTTACAAAAAGAAAAAGGAAGCCGATTAGAGATTGAGAAAAAAGCCATCTCATTTAAACTAGAAGAAAAAAATAGAGAATTGATGAGCAAAACCAATTTCATCATTCAAAGAAATGATTATTTGAAAAAAATTCAGAAGGAAGTGGATTCTCGAAAAGTTGATAGCGAAGTATCGATTAATCGCTTATCTAAAGAATTAGATTTAGTCATTAGATCAGAAAATGCTTACAGTGATTTTGATAAAATGTTTATTGAAGTTTATCCTGATTTTTATAATAAACTAAATGCTTTTGCGAGCTTATCACAAACCGATTTAAGACTCGCTTCGTATATCAAAATGAACCACACAATTAACGAAATTGCATCCATCTCTGGAATATCCTTACGAACAGTTGAAAGCCAACGATACAGGCTATCTAAAAAGCTTAACCTTGGAAAAGACCAAAACTTAAATTCCTTTTTACTTAGTATTTAATTACTTATAAAATACTTGATAAGTCAATAAACTTATTGTATTTCCACGATCTAGACAGCAATACTGCATTTCTACTGCATGCTTGTTCTGTAATTATTTATAGTATAAATTTATGATGTGCTTAAAATAAAATAATGCAAACTAATTTATCATTTGAACTTGAATTTGCAAAAGCTTATCCCTCTTTTACAAGCAAATTGTGTAAGTCAGCGTCTAATTTGACTCCTAGAGAAATTAAAATTAGCATGTATTTAAGATTGAACTATGATTCAAAACAAATACAAAGCCAATTGGAAATTTCTAATAGCACATACTTTAATGCTTGCTCTAGTATAAGAAAAAAACTCAAGCTCAAAAGAAATGAAAGTCTTACTAATAAAATATTAGCTCTGTAAATGATCAAATTAGATAAGTCATTTTATTTGATAAAAGCATTGTTAAATAAAACTGCAACTAATTCAGCTTACCAAGGGAAATGGTTTGTGGAAGTTTCTGATAGTATTTGTTCCAAATTAATATCAAGTATAAGGCTTAAGAAAGGACTTAGTCGAAATGTAACTTTAACGAATTTTATTTTATGCCTTTAATCAGAAATATATTTCATTGTAAATCAAAAAATAGGATTCTTTTTTGTCTACTGTTTTTTATTATTTCAAGCTTTAGTCTGTCAGCCCAATCACCATCAACTCTCACCATCACCTCTGATGACTCTGACAATATAATTACCACAGGTCAGGTGACCCTAACAGCTACCTTCTCAGTGAATATGACTGCTTCGCCAACGATTTCAATATCGGGGGTAGTTACCAATGTTGCTATGACACAAAGCACTACAGCTGCAGTATGGATCTACTACTGGCAAGTACCTTCTAATATTTCTTCGGGTACTACAGTAAATGTTACCGCTACTGCAACCGATACCAATAGTTCACCCTACTCCGGAAATGCTTCCCTTACACTTACTATAAGCCCTACTTTTTACTTGGCATCCAATGGAGTGACTATAAAATGTTCTGGTTGTAGCGCAGGAGATTACGGTATGGTAAGTGGGACACTGTATAAAGCTGTTGATAATAACACAAGTGCAGGGGCCTCCTTCCCTTCTGAAAATAGTTTAACAAATGAAGTCAGACTTTGGGTTTCTAATCAGGGGGGAGCAAGATATAATTACCAGTTATGTACTACACTTGTAACCGACATGTCTTCTGCCTTTGCATCAAAAAATGTTACTGGTGGTGGTGGTTTAGTGTTCGATAATTTCGACACCTCTAATGTGATAGATATGGGAAACATGTTTTCAAATGCAAGCTATCCGTATAATTATGATTTAACTTACTGGGACACCTCTAATGTTACCGATATGAGTTACATGTTTAATAATAGAACGAATACACTGATTAACACCTGGGATACTTCAAAAGTGACTACAATGAAAGGGATGTTTTTGAATAACGATCGTTTCAATGATAACATTAGCTCTTGGGACGTTTCCAGTGTAACTGATATGAGCCGTATGTTTGAGTATGCTGCTAGATTCAATCAACCCATTGGGGCTTGGGCTACTAAAACTGCTAGTGTAACTACTATGTACCGAATGTTTAAAGATGCTGAAGAGTTCGATCAAAACATAGGAGCTTGGGATGTTTCTAATGTAACTACTATGGAGCATATGTTTTGGGAGCAAACACGTAATGTCTTCAATAATGGGGGAAGTCCTGATATAAGGAATTGGGACACCTCTAAAGTGACTGATATGACGTTTATGTTTGCTAATAATGAAAAATTTAATCAACCACTTGGTAGTGGAGGTGGTGTTACTGGGTGGGACGTTTCGGGTGTAGTAACTTTTGATAGTATGTTCGCGGGTGCTGAAGAATTCAACCAAGATATAGGTTCATGGGATGTATCTGGCGGATTATCGAGCGCTTTTGCGAGAATGTTTACGGGTGCTAATGATTTTAACAACGGAGGGAGTGATTCGATAAAAAACTGGGATGTATCTGGTAGTAGTGGAAGTATGGACTATATGTTTCTAAGAACAAACATGTCTCATGACTTATCAACTTGGTGTGTGCCAAATATTACAACGGCTACGGATTTTGCTTCTCTTACACCAATGGCAGCCAATTCTTCATCTACGTATCCAAAATTTGGAACGTGCCCTACAACTGCTACATTAGTTTTAACATCTGATGACTCAGACAATATAATTTCTACAGGTCAGGTAACTCTAACAGCAACATTTTCCTTAAGTATGAGTCCAACTCCAACAATTTCAATTGCAGGAGTGGTTACTAATGTTGCTATGACGCAAACAAGTACTGATACAGTTTGGACTTATTTTTGGCAAGTGCCAGGTTCAATTACTTCTGAAACTGATCTAAATGTAACAGCAACTGCAACAGATACTAATAGTAGAACTTATGTGGGTACTGAATCACTCACCTTAACAATAGATTCATTTGGCCCAACACTAACCTTCTCTGATACCGATGATGATAACCTCTTGGCAGCATCAGATACTGTAACCATAACTGCTGTCTTTAGTGAGGCGATGACAGCTACTCCTACTATCTTAATATCAGGAGCTTCTATTTCTAGTGCCATGACCCAGATTAGCGGAACAAATAGCTACACCTTCAATTGGGACGTAAGCGGCAGCCTTAATGACGGAACTTATACAGCAACTGTTTCAGGAGCTGACCTACAAGGCAATGCCTACTCAGGAACAGACAGCATCACCTTCACTTTAGATACCACAGCGCCAACGGTAACCTTAACTGATACTGATAGTGACAATTTAGTTTCTATTTCTCAGGTAGTAACCATTACCGCTGGCTTCTCTGAAGCCATGACCGCTACTCCTACAATCTCGATCACGGGAATTGTTACCAATGTCATTATGACTCCTGTATCAGGAACAAATTCGTATACCTTTACTTGGGATACTTCTTCAGGCACCCTTTCTGATGGAGCCTATTCAGCCATAGTAAGCGGTACAGATCTTATCGGAAATGCTTATGTATCCGGGACACAAAGTATCACCTTTACAGTAGATACTTCTGCACCAACTGTAGCCATTACATCTAGCGATTCGGACAATACAGTAAAATCTGCGGATAGCAATATTACCGTTACTGCCACCTTTAATGAGGCGATGGCAACTGCCCCAACAATTACAATAGGTTCATCTATAGATAATGTAGCCCTTACTGCAACAAGTAGTACCACTTGGACCTATGATTGGGATATCTCCTCAGTTACTGAAGGAAGTTATACCGTCACTGTTACAGGAACAGATCCTGCCGGAAATACATACGCAGGAAACGATAGTATTACTTTAACTGTGGATAATACTGCACCTACAACCACTTTAAGTGATACAGATGCAGATAACATTCTAGCCGTGTCTGATTCGGTAACCATAACCGCATTTTTTAATGAAGGGATGACTGCTACGCCAACGATTTCAATTACGGGTGTAGTAACCAATGTAACTATGTCTCCTCAGAATGGGCTGGTACTTGAAGCGAACAGCAACTTTTGGAACACTGGTGAACCAAACAACTCAGGTGGTGAAGATGTCCTAGAATTAGATAGAAGTAAAATAAATGATATACCTTCAAGTATTAGCCAGAAATCAATTATTGAATTTTCTGATAATAGAAATTCCACGATTTCAAATTTCACTTATGTTGGATCTTATCAAGGTCATAGTTACTATAAAAGTACTAATAGCTCAAATTGGACAACGGCAAAAGATAATGCAATAACTCTGGGTGGTAATCTGGTTGTGATTAATATTCAAGCTGAGCTAGATTACTTAAATTCCGTAATTTCTAGTAATTCTGAAAATTACCATATTGGTGCATACCAGGACACAGGTGCTGTAGAGCCTGATGGTGGATGGATATGGGTAAGTAATAAAAATAATTCTTATCAGTATACCTTTACTGTTTCAAATAGCTTGTCAAGCGGAACCTACTACGCTACCGTTGCTGGTATTGACAAGGCCAGCAATGCCTACTCAGGTACAGAAAGCATCACCTTTACTTTAGATGCCACATTACCAACGGTAACCCTTACTGATAATGCTGCAGACAATATTATATCCACTACTTTTTCACCAACTAATACGGTAACTATTACTGCTAGTTTCTCTGAAGCCATGACTGCCACTCCTTCGATTTACATAACCGGAGTAGTAACCAATGTAGCGATGACAAGAGTAGGAAGTACAAATGACTATACCTATAACTGGAATACATCGACTCCAACCCTTGCTGCTGGAGCCTACTCAGTTACAGTAAGTGGAACAGATCTTATCGGAAATATCTATGCTGGAACCGACAGTATCACCTTTACAATCAGTCCTACTTTCTACCTAGATGCTAATGGGGTCACAGTAAAATGTAGAGGATGTAGCGATGGAGATACAGGGTACATAGGAAACGTTTTATACACTGCATATGACAATACTTCTTTAAAAGCAAAATCGTTGAGTGATTCTGATTGGGGTGGGGTTGTAACAAGCTTGGTTACGGATATGTCGGATTTATTTTACTTCAATGGTTCGGCTGATTCACACCTAGAGAGTTTCTTTAATTCTAATGATATTAGTACCTGGGACACTTCAAAAGTGACCACTTTCCATGGCATGTTTCAGCATAAAAATTCTCCTATTAATTCTTATGGTTTCGATGAAAACTTAAGTTATTGGGATACGTCTAGTGCTAGGGATATGAGTTATATGTTTTTTTCCGCCGATAATTTCAATCAAAATATTGGTGGTTGGGATACTTCAAATGTGGAAAACATGGATCACATGTTTTTCAAAGCAAGAACATTTAATAACGGATCTGCTTCTGGGGTTAGCACTAATACATTGAATTGGGATACTTCGAATGTGATCAATATGGAATCAATGTTTGGTAGAACTAATGTGTTCAATATTGACATTGGCTCTTGGAATACCTCTAGTGTTGAAAATATGCAGAGCATGTTTAATGGTGCACCAGTATTCAATCAGGACTTAAATTGGGAGGTCTCAAATGTTACCACTATGACCTATATGTTCATTAACGCAACAAGCTTTAATGGGAATATTTCCTCCTGGGAACCTGACTCAGTTGTCTCTATGAATAGTATGTTTTACAATGCCGAAGATTTTAACCAAGATATTGGTTCCTGGAATATGTCCAGTGTAACTAATGTCGAAAGTATGTTTAGACAGGCTGAATCATTTAATCAAAATATAGGTTCATGGGACGTATCGAACATAACTAATTTTCAATATTTATTTGCAGAGGCTACAGCCTTTAACAATGGTGATGCTAGCGGAGTAACATCAAATACGCTGAATTGGGATTTCTCGAAAGCTACAAACATAACCATGTCATATATGTTTTATATCGCACCTGCATTTAATCAAGATATTGGTAACTGGAATACTTCTAATGTAAGAGATATGGGATCAATGTTTGCTGGACGCTACCAAGCTAGAACAAGTAAATTTAATCAAGATATTGGTAGTTGGAATACTTCGAATGTCACTGGTATGCAATATATGTTTGATGATGCAGAAGAATTCAATCAAGACCTCTCCGGATGGTGTGTTTCTAGTATTTATGGAGTTTCTCCGGGGGGGTCTTATAATTTCTCTGCCCGTGCTTATAGTTGGATAGGTTCATCAGATTATAATGAGAAACTACCCAAATGGGGAACTTGCCCTGCGCCCTCTGTTACTCTAACCGATACTGATGATGATAACTATGTGCTTAACAGCTCTGTGGTTACCATTACCGCTACCTTCTCCTCTGCTATGTCCCCCACAGCTACGATAAGTATTGGCAGTGTAATTAGTGATGTAGCTATGACAGTAGTGTCAAGCTCTACCTTTAGATACGTATGGGATGTAGATGCAGGGGGTGACTTAGCTGACGCAGTTTACTCAGCAACGGTAACTGGTGTTTCAACAAATGGTAGGTCTTATGCGGGCACCGATAGCATTACCTTTACCTTACTTTCTCCACCTTCTACGCCCTCCTCAGGACCTGATCTTGATGCTGGCTCAGATGCAGGACCAAGTAACACGGACAACCTTACTAATGTGACCACCCCTACCTTTACTGGGACAGTTAGCCCTTCTACAGGTACTGTGTATCTTTATGCAGAGAAAGATGGCGGCTCGCCTTCTATTGTAGTCTCTGTAACTACTGCTAGTGATGGTAGCTATACGATATCACCTACATCGGCTCTTACCTCAGGTAGCTATCAGTTCTATGTAACCATTGAAAACGCTGCTGGGGATACTTCTGGAAACTCACCTCCTGTGAATGTTACCATCCAAACTAGTCCCCAAGCACCAACAGTTCCAACGCTCGCTACTGTCTCAGATCTAGGGATAAGCACTACTGATAATATCACCTCAGATAATACCCCTACACTAACTGGAACAGCCTCGCCTAATACAGTAATTAATATTTACGATGATACAAATACCTTTGTGGTGTCTTCAACATCAGACAGTTCAGGGAATTACAGCATAACCATCCCTGATAGTGAGTCATTAAGTGATTCTGACAACAACGACTTTTATATAGAACTTGTAGACACCTTTGGTAATACCGCTACATCCACACTACTGGATCTAACTATTGATACGGCGGCGCCTTCTCCTTCTACTAGCCCTGTAGCAACAGATAAAAAGATCGCAGCTTCTTCTACAACGACCTATACCACTTCTGGGATTTCAGCCACAGACCAGGTATGGCTCGTTCCCTCTACGGTGTCGAATGCAGATCTTAAGGCGTATTTAGTAAATCCGTCTTCTGTAACTTCATTAACCCTGGGTACAAACCTTACAAAACAAACCACAGGGAATAACGGTACGATCACTACTCCTAGCGCTGGAGGTATTTATAAAATAGTAGTGGTAGATCCTGCGGGTAACTTCTCTTCGCTCTCCACAGGAGACTTAGATATCGACCTTACTGGTCCAACTATTACAGCAGTTACAGCAGTTACCCCAGACGGTATTTATACTGATGATGATGCTAATCCATCTAACTCCGATACGGTGACCTTTACCGTAAGCTTTGATGAGGCGACTACCATAACCGGTACACCAAGACTACCGCTTGATAATATGGTAGATGCTAATGGTAATCAGGTATATGCTAGCTATGTCTCAGGCTCAGGTACAGCCACAGCAACTTTTGTCTATAATGTTCAAGATGGGGATGAGTCTGGAAGTGTACAAATTGCCCTTACAAGTACCGATTTAGATCTTAACGGAGGATCAGTTACTGACCTTTACAACAATAATTTAGACACCTCTTTTGCAACCAATAGTATTGCAGTATCAACCGGCATAGATATAAGAGCCACTGATCCAGGGCTTGCAGTAACAATTACTTCTAACAATGGGACTTCAGCTACTGATGCTAAGGAAGGTGATGTAATTACAGTAACTGTTTTATCAGATACGGCTTGGGCATTAGATGCCTCAACGATCTCGATGACTATTACGGGGCTTAGTCCACAGCCTACTGTTACTTTTGTTGAGACTAATAATAACCCTTATACTTACACGCAAGCTTTACCCTTACTGCATCGAACACCTATAGCGATGGTACGATCGGTTTTGCTATAGAAGCTTCGGATGTTGTTTCCTCTACTAAGGTAACTACCCCTAACAAGATCTCCACCAACCAAAGCATTCTTAGTGGCAGCTTTAGTTTAGATAATACTACGCCATCGATTACATCGACTACTTCTCTTACCATTACAGAAGGGACGACCTCTGGAGGTTCGGTTACTCGCTAGTGAGCAGGTTACCTATAGTATAACAGGGGGAGCAGACGCAGGGGAATGTAACGATCAACGCTCAAACAGGAGCGATAAGCATCAGTCCATCCCCAGAGTTTGACTCGCCAACCGATGCAAATCAGGATGGTATTTATGAGATAGAGGTTACGGCAACTGATAAGGTAGGATATGCAGTTACTCGTCCAATGCAGGTGAGTGTCTTAGAGGTTCCTTTTGGGGTAGAGTTTACTGCTGTAGAGGTTGTCCATCGAAGGGGAGCAGGGAAGTTATACAGCAGTACTTACTTCACCTCCTACAGCGCCGGTGACCATTCCGATTTACTTCACTAACGATGTGGGTGAAGTTCCTTATCTCCAAGTAGTTTAACCTTTACCGCAGCAAACTGGAATGTACCACAGACGGTAACAATTAACACAATGATAACACTAGCTGCAGATGGAGATCTAACGGTAACGATTGCAACAGGAAAACCTACTTCACAGGATCAAACTATACTAGTCTTAACCGCTGCAGACTACCAATGACTTTACCATTACTCTAGTAGACGATGAAGTAGATGCAGATAATGACGGATTCTATGACTATGATGACGCCTTCCCTAATGATCCAAACGAGTATATAGATACGATGGAGATGGTATTGGAGACAACGCTGATACAGATGATGATGGACGACGGACAGTCAGATGAATTAGAGATTACAAACGGTACGGATCCACTTGTTGCAAACCCTGCCCCTGGAGACAGTGATGGTGATGGTATCGCGGATGTTATTGACCCAGATGATGATAATGATGGGGTGAATGACACTAATGACACCTTCCCACTAGATGCTAACGAATCTTCGGATAATGATGGAGATGGTCTTGGTGATAACGCCGATACCGATGATGATAACGACGGGTATTCTGATACTAATGAAACTGCTGCCGGTTCAGATCCACTAGATCCTAGTAGCATACCTGAAGACTCGGACAACGATAAACTTCCAGACAGCTTAGAGCCTGGCCTAGGAACAGATCCTTCTAATCCTGATACTGATGGTGATGGTGTAATCGATGGAGAGGATGACTTCCCGACAGACCCTAATTACCAGACCGATACCGATGGGGACGGTATACCAAATAAAGAAGATCCAGATGATGATAATGACGGGCTACTAGATGAGGATGATCCTTATCCGCTGGATCCTTCTAACCAGCCTGATACAGACGGGGATGGTCTAAACGATGGTATTGATCCTGATGATGACAACGACGGCTTTACTGATCTTCAAGAAGAGGCTGCAGGTACAGATCCACTGAATCCAAACAGTATCCCAAGAGATAGGGACAATGATGGACTTAGTGATGTTGAGGAAGCTGAGCTAGGCACAGATCCTGAGAATCCAGATACCGATGGTGATGGGGTGAGTGATAAGTTTGATTCTGCGCCACTAGATCCTAACACGGGTCTTGACACCGATGGCGATGGTATACCTGACGCTACAGATCCTGATGATGATAACGATGGGGTAAGAGATGAGAATGATGACCTACCGTTTGATCCGAACGAGACTTCAGATTATGATGGGGATGGGATTGGAGATAATGCGGATACGGACGATGATAATGACGGCTTTGAAGATACTGTAGAGATAGAGGACGGCACTGACACTAAAGATGCTCTGGACTACCCACGTGATCCTGATGGGGATGGGCTGACCACAAACCAAGAGATAGAGCTCGGTACAGATCCTGCTAATCCGGACACCGATGGTGATGGTATTAGTGATAAGGATGATCCAGAACCTTTAGATGGTGGGTTAAACGTTGATAGCGACGGAGACGGTATTATTGACTTAATAGACACCGATGACGATAACGACGGGTATGATGATCTGTTAGAATTAGAATTAGGCACAGACTCTAAAGATCCTGAGGAGTTCCCTGAGGATCAAGATGGAGACTTCCTCCCAGATGCTAAGGAAAAAGAATTGGGTACGGACCCTACCAATCCCGATACTGATGGGGATGGAATACAAGATGGAGAGGATGACTTCCCACTTGATCCTGAGAGTTCAACTGACACTGATGGGGATGGTATCCCAGATCATCAGGATCCTGATGATGATAACGATGGGGTATTGGATCAAAACGATGCCTTCCCACTTAACCCTAGTGAGAGTGTGGATACCGATGGCGATGGTATAGGGGATAATAATGATCCGGATGATGATAACGATGGGTACTCAGATGTAACAGAAACCATCGGTGGTTCTGATCCTAAAGATCCTAATAGTACTCCTGGAGACCGGGATGACGATCAGCTCTCTGATCCGCAAGAAACTATCATAGGTACAGATCCTGATGATCCTGATACGGATGATGATGGCTTTAACGATGGAGAAGACCCTGCACCTCTTGATCCGTTAAATGAGATACTTGCCAATGACTTTGATGGCGACGGTATACCAAATGATATTGATCCGGATGATGATAATGACGGGGTTCCAGATAGCAAAGATCGCTTCCCTTTTGATCCGACAGAGAGTAGTGATTTAGATGGAGATGGTATAGGCGATAATAAAGATCCTGACAGAGATGGCGATGGGGTTAACAATGCCAGTGACCGCTTCCCCTTTGATCCTAACGAATCTAGGGATAATGATAAAGACGGCATAGGGGATAATGCGGATCTAGATGATGATAATGATGGGTACTCTGATGTGATAGAAATACAAGAAGGTAGTGATCCACTTAATCCGGCAAGTGTACCAGAGGATGCTGATAAGGACGGACTCTCTGATGCTGAAGAAATTATAATAGGTACAGATCCTAATAATTATGATACTGATGGGGATGGGGTCAACGATAGTATTGATGCCTTCCCACTAGATCCAGAGCACAATAGTGATCAGGACGGGGATGGTATACCAGACCTTTTAGACCCTGATGATGATAATGATGGGGTACCGGATAGAACAGACACCTTCCCTTACGATCCTACAGAGAGTCAGGACACGGACTCTGATGGTATTGGTAATAATACTGATGATGATGACGATAATGATGGTTATCCAGATGTTATAGAAATCGCAGCAGGTACAGATCCTTTAGACAAAGAAGACTTCCCAGAAGATTTAGATGGCGACGGCCTCTCTGATCTTGAAGAAGCGGTCTTAGGCACCGACCCTGAGAATCCGGACACCGATGGTGATGGGGTAGATGATAAAGAGGATCCCTTCCCACTGGATCCTGAGTATACAAAAGACACTGATGGGGATGGTATACCCGATGAGATTGATCCGGATGATGATAACGACGGTACTCCAGATAGTGAGGATGCCTTCCCAGAGGATGAGACAGAACAAATTGATACCGATGGTGATCAGATAGGTGATAATAAGGATACCGATGATGACAATGATGGTTATAGCGATCAGGATGAGCTTCTAGCAGGCAGTGATCCGAAAGATGCTAATGATAATCCGTTAGATAGCGATGCTGATGGACTCTCAGACTTTATCGAAGAACTTAAAGGGACGGATCCTAATAATGAAGACACTGATGGAGATGGGGTGATAGACTCAGAAGATGAGTTCCCTTTAAACCCAGAATTTAGTAGTGATAATGACGATGATGGTATTCCTGACTCTGTAGATGTCTATGCAGATAATGACTCGGATGATCTTGGAGACATTCCAGATATTGATGATGATAATGATGGTGTATCTGATGTATCGGAGAATGTCTTTGTCACTTTTTATCAATTCCATAACATCTCTATTGGCATTGGGAAGTTTGCAGGAGGAGAATTTGGAAAAACAACACCTACGGTCCGTCCTAAAACAGATCCTAACTCCGACCGTAATGTAGGGAAGTGGAAGGTGCGTAAAAAAGTAGTTGGTGGAGCGGATGCGAATAAGGTAAAAATAGTGGGTGGTGAACCTGCTGCTAAGGGAGAACAGAAGTACTTCTCTGCTTATTCTAGAAGAACAGGTAATGTTGGAGAAGGATACTTGGCCTTTGTAAATGTGCCTGATCCTAAAAACCCAGATGATGCTAATAAAGATGGTGTTTATGAGGTAGAGATTGCTTATGTTAATGTTACCGCTGGGGATCCAAATGTGCCTATTCCAAAAACAGAAGAGTTTATAGAGGTAGATCCAAATAGTGAAGAGATCTTTGATCTAGACACAAATATTACCCCTATCAAAGAAGTATCTCCAGATCTGGTTAGCTCCGACACTGATGCCGATGGACTGATTAACTCTCTTGATCCTGATGATGATGGAGATCATATCTACAGTGTCTTTGAAGGTTCTTATGTAGAAGGTGCCATAGAGCGAGTTCTTGCTGATGGCGGTTCACTAGATACCGATGGAGATGGCTTTGCAGACTTTTTAGATCCAGATGATGATAATGATGGAATATTTAGTTTGTTTGAAGGAACCGATCCCGATGGGGACTTTAATCCTAGCGATGCAATAGATAGTGATGGTGATGGTACGCCTGATTACCTAGATGATGACGATGATGGGGACGGTATTAAATCTATTGATGAGTCTGCTGATCAAGATCTAGACGGTAATCCTTCTGATGCACTTGACTTTGATAAAGACGGGACTCCAGATTATCTAGACACCGATGATGATAACGATGGAATACCTACTAAACAAGAAATCAGTAGTGGCTCTGCTTTTGTAAAAGATACCGATAGAGATGGTATCTCGGATCACTATGATCTAGATGACGATGGAGATGGAGTACCTTCTGAGGACGAGATTAAATTCCCTGGAGAGAGCTTTGCTCTAGATACCGATAATGACGGTATCCTAGATCATGTGGATACCGATGATGATGGGGACGGGCTTTTAACCATTGATGAAGATTTAAATGGAAATGGAGATCCGCGTGATGACGATACGGACTTTGATGGTAAGGCGAATTATTTAGAATCGAGCTTTTTAGATGCAGATAATGATGGAGTGGTTGATCAGCTAGACAGTGCGGATGATGACCCATATAATGATCAGGACGGAGATGGCTTCCCGAACTTAGATGAGAAAGTTGCTGGAACAGATCCACTGATACCAAACAGCTTCCCTCAAGGATTTAGTAACCCTGAACTTAGAGCCTCGATTGAGATTGTGAATTTCTTTTCTCCTAATGGAGATGGAAAAAATGACACCTGGCAGGTTAGAGAGATTGATCGCTATCTAGATAACCAGGTATGGATTTATTCTAGAACGGGTAGAGAGCTATTTACCGCCAAGCCTTATAATAATAATTGGAATGGTAGTTTAGATGGAAAACAGCTCCCAGCAGGAAGCTATTATTACAGGATCGATCTAGATGGTAATAGTTCAGTAGATTTTGAAGGATGGCTTTATTTAACAAGATGATGATGAAAAAGTATATTGTATTCTTACTGCTAGTTTTGTCTGAACTGACCTTTGGTCAACAAGAATCCTACTACTCACTTTATCGTTATAATATGAATGTGATCAATCCTGCCTATGCAGGAGCAGATGCGGCCAATATGCTTTCTTTTACCTCAAGGAGTCAGTGGGCCTCAGTTGAAGACGCTCCCAACACTCTTGCTCTTGCTTTTTCCTCTGCCAGAGAAAACAATGTGGGACTAGGAATCTCTTTGGTATCTGATAAAGTATTTATAGAACAACAAACCTTTGCTTATGTAGACTTCTCATACAAGCTTCAAACCAGTGGAGAGTCTGCCCTGTTTTTAGGGCTAAAAGGTGGTGGTAACTTCTACAGTGCAGATCCAACTTCTTTAAGTGCATACCTTTCAGTGGGCGATCCCAGTCAGGTAAGTCTGAGTAAATTTAATCCCAATATTGGAGCAGGAGCTTATTTTAAGGCTACCAATTATTGGGTCTCGTTTTCTATACCCAGGCTATTTAATGTAAAAAGAAATGGTGATAATCTAGCAGTGACAGCTAAAGACAGGGTGCATACTTATTTAGGAGGTGGGGTAGACTTTCCTGTATCTAACGGGATCTATATAAAACCATCACTGATGATTAGAAAGGTAAAGGGTCTTCCTACCACAGCTGATATCACTGGAATGGTCAGTTGGCAGAATCAGTTTGATATTGGACTCTCAATAAGAACCAATAGCTCGATGGCTCTTATGAGTATGATCTCTCTTGGGATGTTTGATATAGGATATGCCTATGAGACTCCAACAGATAACGGACTCTCGCAATTAAACCTAAGAACACATGAACTTGTACTTAGAATTAACCTAGGGGAAGGGGATCAAACAACTAAAGATGGACCTTCAACCCCTGAATAACTATATAGTAAAAAAAATAAATAATAAGTAAAACCCCAAAATTTAAAATGTTTTAAATTCATTTATAGTACTTTTACATCGAAATAATGAAATTTTTTTTAACATATTTTTTTTTAATTTTTTCAATTTCTGTTTGTGCTCAACTACAAAAAACAGAAAATTTTATTTTTAGACATAATCAATTCGAATATAGTGATAGAGGTATTTTAATTACACCTGTTGATTCTGGAATAAATAAAGCTATAACATCCTATGTCCAATTTAATTATCCAAATGTAGTAGAGTCAGTTAGGAATGTAGTTTGGCTATCATATGAGACTTTTACTAATCCAATTTCTAAATCGCATATTGAAAAATATAGTGTAAGAGTTCAAATTAAAAACAAGAACCAAAACCAAGAATTTAGATATTTAGAAGTTGAGCATGACATGAATACAGATAAATTTTCTTCAAAATATGACTTTAATAAAGGAAAGAGAAATTTTGTTTTAAATGAAAAAGAAGCAGAAAGAAGGTCTTTTTTATCAAATCTTGAAGAGCTTGGAATTAAAAATGCACCAGAAAAAACAAATATTGAAAAAATAATCTTTGACTATAAAGAATTAGTGAATGGAGAGAGAAAAAATCAAATACCAGGATTTTTAATAACAGGTCCTGACAATTATGAAATTTATGATAAAATAGTAGCCTACGTAAAAAAAGATTTTAATAATGTTTCCTTTGTTATGAATATCGCTTGGGACTCTTATAGTACCTTTTTAAGCAACTATGATATATACAATTATCACACATATGTAGTTCAGGTTAAGCTTAGAGAATCAGACAGTTCTCAGTTTATTGAAGTTTTATATAATCCTTTTAAGAAAGAAGCAATATCTGATTTTATTTGGAATAAACAGAACGGCTTCTTTGAAAGAAAACAGAATTAAAATAAGGTTTCTATTATGATAAATATATTATTAATTACGGTTACAGTTTTTACGGTTCTAGTATTAATTTTTTATTGGTATGCAAAATACAGTGCTAAATCAGGATTTTCTATTGATGAAAACAATAATCAAATTCCAGATTCTTGGGAAAAAAGATTTAGCATATTTTTTAAATTACAAAATATAATTATTCTTTTTTTGGGTATATTAATTGGGTATTTGATAAACAATTCTAATTTTTTTTAATCAAATAAATATGGCATTCTCATTTAAAAAAGATTATAGAGCAATTTTATCTGTTTTTAATTTCAGATTACTATTTATTTTAGTTGAAACAGTTTTAATTTATTTTTTGTATAAAAATTACAAAATCAATTTTAATATTGATTTTACAATCATGAGCATCGCCATTGTGTTTCCACTTGTTTTTTCAATTACTAGCGCTTATCAAAGACGCCAGGATGCTATAAATCTTTTTCTTGAATTCAGAAATAAAATAATAGACCTAACTAATATTTTTTATGCTGTAGAAGGGATTAAGGAAAAAGAATACAATGAATTATTTACATTACTTCAACAGGTTCAATCACTTCTTATAAAGTATTTAGTTTTTGAAAATGATGAAAAAATATTTGATCAAATAAGATCTCAAAGAAAACAAGTTTTATACTTAATAGATTCATACAAAAACTTTTTTAATGAAAGAGAAAAAGATAGTTTGATTAGAATTAAAAATGAACTTTTTCTTTCCGCAGAGAAAGTTAGAGGTATCAAAATTCATGGAACTCCAATTTCATTAAAAAAGTATTGTTTGATCTTTATATATTTCTCACCCTTCTTGTATAATTCTCAGTCTTTTGTTAGCGCTAGTAGTTCTAATATTGAAAATTTCATGCCATTATTTTTCGTTTTAGTTGTGAGTTTTGTTTTGATGGCGCTTTATAATATTCAGGATTATATTGAAAATCCATTTGATCAAGAAGGTTTGGATGATTTAAAAATAGACAACCTTAAGGTCGGAAAAGTTGAAGGTTTATTTGATTAATTTTTAAGTCACTTATCTTTTATAAAACTGATTGATTAAATGTAAAAGTTTTGTAAATTGTTTTTAATCAAATTTCCATATGAAACCGCTTTTTTCCTTTCTATTGATTTTGAGTTTTATTTCTTGTGATCAAGCCCAAAAAAAATCTAATAATTCAAAAATAGATCCTTCTTATAATCCAGAAGCACAATTGGAAAAACTAGGAATTCAGTTACCAGAGGTGTCTGCCCCAGTTGCTAATTATGTTAGAGCAGTCAAAACAGGAAATCTATTATTTTTATCAGGAAGTGGTCCTAAAAAAGCAGACGGGAGTTATATAACAGGAAAGGTGGGTGCAGATCTAACTATTGAACAGGGATATGAGGCAGCAAGAATTACTGGTATAAATCATCTTGCAACACTTAAAGCTGAATTAGGCGATTTAAAAAGAGTGAAAAGAATAGTCAAAGTTTTAGGGATGGTAAATTCCTCAACAGAATTTACAGATCAACCTAAGGTGATCAACGGGTTTTCTGATTTAATGGTAGAAGTATTTGGAGAAAGAGGAAAACACGCCCGGTCTGCAGTTGGAATGGCATCACTACCTATTGGTATAGCAGTTGAAATTGAATTGATTGTAGAAGTAGAATAATTAAAATCCTTTAATTCCAGGTTCCAAGGCTAATATAAATTAGAAGGGTAATAACGCACAATGTTATAGAAAGGTGATTGGTATACTTCCAACTCTTAAGATCCAGTAATGGAGGGATACTGGTTTCTGCAATATCAGCTCTTGGATAAAAATAAGATACACCATACATTACACCCATATTTAGGATAAACTCAATCCCCCAAATATGTACAAAATGTATGTTTACAGGATAAATAAAAGTGCAAATTAAATAAAAGCTTAGCCCAACACCCAAAGCAGTTTTAGCAGCTATTGCAGATATGTTTTTGGTGAAAAATCCAGCAATCATAATTGAAGCAATAGGGATAAAGAAGATCCCATTTAATTGTTGTAAAAGCTGGTAGAGACCATCGGGAGCGTTCGCTACCCATGGAGCTACAAGAATTGCAAAAACAGCGAGTATAGTTGAGGTAATTTTTCCAACTTGAACCAGTCGTTTATCTGAGCTTTTAGGATTAAAATATCCTTTGTAAAGATCAATACTAAAAATTGTTGCAGCACTATTTAGTACACTATTAAAAGTGCTTAAAACTGCTCCCATTACTATGGCTGCAAAAATTCCAATAAGACCTACAGGAAATACTTTTTTGATCAATTCTGGATATATCATATCTTGATTTTCAAACAAGCTGTCTCCGTAGTAATAAAACCCTATAACTCCTGGAAGTATAATTATCAGAGGGACTAATATTTTTAAAATTCCAGTAAATAATAATCCTTTTTGTGCCTCAACTAAGCTTTTTGCTCCCAGCGCTCTTTGGATTATAGTTTGATTCATACTCCAAAAATAAAGTTGATTGATAATAAGTCCAGTAAATAGAACTTCAAAAGGAAGTACGGAGTCTGCACTTCCAATTACATTGAATTTTTCTGGGGCATGCTCATATACTTTTTCCAATCCTCCAAGGATACTCCCATCACCAATACTAAATAAAGCAATACAAGGGACAGCTAGGCCACCTAAAAGTAATCCATACCCATTAAGCGTATCAGAAACTGCTACAGCCTTTAGGCCTCCCATAATTGCATATAATGAACCGATAAGACCAATAACAACAACAGTAAGAGTTATACCTTGTTGTTGTGAGATGCCTAATATTTCAGAAATATTAAAAATACTTTCTAAGTTGATTGCTCCTGTGTATAATACTATAGGTAATATGGTCACTACAAATGAGACCATAAGAAAAAATGCTACTAAAGTTCTTGTATTTCGATCAAAACGCTGCTCTAAGTATTGAGGAATAGTAGTTAATCCCATCTTGAGATATTTAGGAACAAAATAAATAGCAGCAGCAACTAGTGCCAACGCAGAGGTAACCTCCCAAGCAATAATGATAAAACCGTTCTTATAAGAGGATCCATTCATACCTATCAGATGCTCTGTTGAGATATTGGTAAGTAACATTGAACCAGCAATTACAACTCCAGTTAGACTACGACCTCCTAGAAAGTAACCATCTTGAGAATTTAAATTTTCTTTCCTTAGGCGATACCAAGAATAAACTGCAACAAAAAGTGTGTAGGCTAAAAAGCTAACAAAAGTCATCATAAGCGGTCATTAAATTCCTTTTTTTTATTATTTATATAATGGTTGACTCGCTTTTTTAGAATAGGTAGTGTAACTGTTCCTTTTTCTAAAATAATTTCATGAAAATCTCGAATATCAAAGTTCCCACCCAGCTCTTTTTCTGCCTTTTTACGAAGTTCACGTATTGTGATTTCACCAATTTTATACGCTAAAGCTTGACCAGGCCAAGAAATATACCGATCAATCTCGGTGTTTATTTCATGCATTGAAAGCGCTGTATTATCAGCCATAAAATTTACTGCCTCTTCTCGAGTCCATCCAAAGGCATGCATTCCTGTGTCTACTACTAGTCGACAAGCACGCCACATTTCGTAAGTAAGTTTTCCAAAGTGTTCATAAGGAGTAGTGTAAATACCCATATCTTCAGCTAAAAACTCGGTATATAATCCCCAACCTTCTCCATATGCGGATAGATATAAGTTCCTTCGAAACTTCGGAATAGATTCAGGTAATTCGTTGTTTAAAGATCCTTGTAGATGATGTCCAGGTACAGCTTCATGAGCAGTAAGGGAAGGAATAGCATATAATGGTCTACTGGGTAGATCGTATGTATTTACCCAATAATAACCAGGATCCGTACTTTCTTTAGAAGTTCCTATATAGCGTCCTGCTGTATATTTTGGAGCAATTGCATCTGGAACAGGGGCTACTCCATAGGGTTTTCTGGGTAAAGTTTTAAAATAACGAGGAAGTTGTTCATCTAGTTTTTTAGCAATATTACGCGCATGTTTTAAAAGCTCTTCAGGTGTTTTAGCATAGAACTGGGGATCAGTTCTAAGGAACCTTATAAAGTCAGCCATACTGCCCTTAAAATTCACTTCTTTGATAATATCTTGCATTTGTTTGCGAATTCGAGATACCTCTTCAAGTCCTTTTTCGTGAATACTTTGAGGGGTTTCTTTTAAAGTAGTGTAGAAGTCTATACGACTTTGATAATAAGCAGCTCCATTCGGTGTCTCAGAAACTCCTATTGCTGATCTTGCATTGGGATAATACACATCCTCAAAAAAACTTTTAACTAGTCTAAAAGCAGGGATAACATCCTTAATGATTACTTCTTTAGCAGCTTGCCTTAAAGAGTCTTTTTCAATAACACTCAATTGAGAGGGAAGCTTTAGAAACGGAGAATAATAAAAATTTTCTTCGGCTGTTTTGGTTATATGTTGATCATATGTAGATTCGTAACCCTTAAAAATAATTAGAGGTTGACCCATACCAGCATCTAGTCCTTTTTTTATTAAAGTTGATTGTTGATTTATATACTTTGGAATCGCTTTTAAAAGTTTAAGATACTTAAGTGCACTTTTTTTATTTGTTAGAGGTCTAACTCGGTAGGTAAGACTCGAATGAAAACCAGCGTCAGACAGTATAGGATTCCAATGAGTTTTAAACTGATATTTAACGACAGCTTCGTTTAAAACAAAATGAAGTAAGTCATATGAAATTTGAGCATCGGTATTAAATTCTGCAGTCTTTAAAGCCTCTAATTCTAACCTTAAAGAGTCACAAAATTTTGCATAATCCTCAAAACGTGATTCATCGTAATTTCCTAGAGGGCTTTCTTCTTTTTGAGAGTCTTTATAGTTTTCAAAAGAACTGATTAATGAATCTAACTGTTTTTCAGGTGTAATTCTTCCACATTTTAAAAAAAAAAGTAGTGTCCCAAAAAGGAGAAGTTTTTTCACTTTTAAAAGATTTAATTTATTTTCTGTTGATCCTAAAGATTTTGAATTTGATATCATCAAGTCCCTCATCATCAAATGGATGTTCCATTTGATCTTGAATATTGTAAAGCGAAATCAAAATAAACTCGCTCAATACGACAATAAAGAAGGTGAGCCAGCTAGGGTTCTCTAAACCGATCTTATTAATTATAGTAGGGGTGTAGACAACAGGAAATATATAGATAAATATTAGACAATAAGCTTTTAAGCTTACAGGAGTTCTATGAGAATGAATAGCAATTAAATTATCTGCACTATCCATTACATCTCTGAAAAAACGATAGATTTTCTCACGAGTTCCGTTAGAGATAGATTCTTTGTTTGTTGTTATAAAATCAAATGCAGCTTTTAGTTTAATATCATAACCTGATGTATCCTCATTCTTTGTATTTAAATGTCCAAAAAGAGCATCATTAAGTTCTTGTAATACTTGACTGCTATCTGCTTTTAATTCATCTGGCATTTTAGAATTATGGAAATAGTTTTTAACCGTTAGTAAACTTGCTCTAAAACGACTCAAATGTTCTAATGCTTTTTCCCTCCTTCTAAAAGCACCTCTAATTGTAAAAACTAAAGGAAATATTATTGCAATGCTCATTAAAGTCAAATCAATGTTATAAAATACTTTGAATTCGTAAGCAATATAGGGAACTATTAAGGATAAGAACAGAGTTATTAAGGTTCTGAAATTGATTATTATGAGATATCTGGACATAAAAATTAATTGTATATTTGAGTAAATCTATTAACTATAATATGAAGAAACAAGCTTTACTCCCGATCATTTTCTTGATATCCATTATTACCAGTGCACAAAATGTACTAAAATCAGATGCTCTTTATGCTGATCAAACTCCAATGGAAATTAAATTGAGCTATTCTAATAAAGAAGTAAATAAAAACACAAATGATACTACTTTTATTAAAACATCTATGGAGTTTCTTCATGAAGGTAAATGGGCTTCAATAGATGTGAGACTTCGTGCTAGAGGTAATTTTAGACGTGCCGAATGTTATTTTCCTCCCATTAAAATGAAAATCAAAAAAGATCAATACAAAGGGACTATTTTCGATGGTAACAAAACTATGAAACTTGTACTTCCATGTAAGTTAGAGGCAGAAAATAATGATAATATTCTTCAGGAATTTATCGCTTACAAAATTTATGAAAACATATCTCCTTATCATTTCAAAACTAAAAGGGTTAATATTGATTTTACTGAACAACGAGGAAAGAAAACTAAAAACTTTCAACTCAAAGGTTTTTTAATAGAGGATGACAAGCGAATTGCTAAGCGTCATGAAGGAAGAGTTTTCGAAAGATTCGTTCATCCCATGGGAATGGATCATACAACTTCTGTTCACGTTGCACTTTTTCAGTTTTTATTAGGTAATACAGATTTCTCAACTGCATACCAGCATAACGGTAAACTATTGTATTCAGACAAAAAGATTATACCATTACCTTATGATTTTGATATGTCAGGTTGGGTTAATCCTAGCTATGCTACAGTAAATACAACTTTAGGTATTAAGTCTGTGCAGGATAGGGTATATAGAGGTTTTAAACGAGAACAGCAATACTTTGATCAAGTTCGCAAGCAGTTTATTGATAAAAAACCAGAGCTAATGGAAATGGTTGCTAGCTTTGAAAGCCAATTTTCTGAGCCAAAAGAATTTCAAAATATGTTTGATTTTATGAATGATTTCTATGAGGTCATAGAAAGTGATTCTATGTTCGATAAAATTATTGTTAGCAAGGCAAGAACAAAGTAGATCAATCTTTACTCATTACAGCTGAAAGCATTTTATCAAAAATAGCGGTGTTTTCATAAATTCCTTTAAATAATTCAGAATAGGGACCATAGCTAAAAACTGGAACCATAGATCCTGAGTGACTTTCTGAAGTGAAATCTGCTTTAACCCGAGACCTTTTTACATTTCCACCACTTAATGCCATACCCCCAGTTTCATGATCAGCAGTAACAATAACCAAGGTATTTCCATCAGCCTTTGCAAACTCAAGAGCTTTAGCAATAGCTAAATCAAACTCTTTAAATTCGGAAAGAATATAGCTCAATGAGTTATCGTGTCCTCCCCAATCAATTTGAGATCCTTCAATCATAATAAAAAAAGATTTGTCTTTAGATAGTTTTCTTAGACTAACCTCAGTTAACATATCAAGACTAGGTTTTCTGCCTAAATTTTTAGGAGGAGGTTCTCCAGGATAGGTTAAAAAGCCAATTTTTTTAGAAGAAGAGCCTTTAAATTCCTCAAAATCATCAACAAACGTATAACTAGTCATTTCGTCTAATAAATTTCTTTTATCTTTTCTTTTATTAAAGAATTTCTCCCCCCCTCCAACAAATAAATCAACATTATGTTCACTTAATTGGAGAGCAATATCTTCATAATCATATCTTGATGGAACATTAGCATAAAAACAAGCGGGAGTTGCATGGACAATTTCAGATGTAACAACAAGTCCAACATTATAATTTTTTTCTTTACAAATCTCCAAAATACTTTTTTGTTTGTTGTTGTTTTCATCAATCCCAACAGTTCTGTTTAGAGTCTTTACACCTGATGCCATAGCAGTACCAGAGGCTGCAGAATCAGTAACTAAATAATCTAACGAATGTGTCTTTGATAGACCTATGTAATCGAACCTCTCTAATGAGGTTTTATTACCATTGGCATACATCCCAGTAGTGATTTGAGAAAGTCCCATTCCATCCCCAATCATTAAAATAATATTCGGGGAATTTTCTTGACTAAACAAGATCTGGATATAAAGTAAAAGCAAAATATAAAACAATCGGCGCATCAATAAAATTTAAAATTAAATATACAAATCCTTTTTGTCTAAAGATTAAACCATTCGCATCTTATTTGTGATTATCAGACAGCTCCAAATGCCTATATTTGGATATTAGATATGATAGCAAGTACTGAACCAATTGATGTAGTTATTGCCTGGGTAGATGGTTCTGATCCTGATTTGAATAAAAAGCGTATAGGGTATTTAAATCCTAAACAAAAAAAAACAGTTTCTGGGGCAGATTCTACTCGATTTAATTCCCTAAACGAAATTAGTTATTGTGTGCTTTCTATTTTCAAATTCGCCCCTTTTGTAAGAAATATTTTCATAGTCACTGATAATCAAAATCCAAATGTTTATGATGTTGTTCAGAAGTATTATCCTACCAGAGTTTCTGATATTCGTATCGTAGATCATACCGAAATTTTTAAGGGCTATGAAAATCACCTTCCAACTTTTAACAGTATTTGTATTTCAAATATGTTATGGGCAATAAAGGGCTTGTCAAATCAATTTGTTTATTTCAACGATGATATTTTTTTAGTACGTCCTTTAAATCCATCTGTTTGGTTTCAAAATAATCGCCCCGTATTAAGAGGTAAATGGGTATTTCCCCCTTATGAAAGACTATTGTGGGAGGGACTTAAATCTTTTTTTTATAAAACTTTTTTAAGAAAAAAAAACGAAAGGGCAGCATCTTTTCAAGTCAATCAATGGAATGCAGCATTATTGCAAGGCTTTAAATTTCGTTATTTTCGATCGGGGCATACACCACTAGCATTGGATAAAAAAAGAATTAGGGATTATTTCATGACAAATCCAGCAATTTTAGAGGAAAATATCAAACATCGATTTAGAAAATTTAGTCAATTTAATACAGTCGCTTTAGCTAATCATTTAGAATATGTTTCTGGAAATAGAAATCTTGCATCCTCACAAGCTGTATATGCACAACCTAAAAGTCACAAAAAAAACTATATTGAAAAAAAGTTTAATCAATTTGAATCAGATAAGAGAGTATTATTTCTTTGTATTCAAAGTCTTGATTTGGCAAGTAAATCAGACCAAAATAAAGTCTTTAATAACCTAAACCGTATTTTAGAAGTTCAAATCTAATGAAGATAGAAAAACCCGTTGCAGCAATATCTATGGTTAGAAATGACGTCTTTTTTGCTGATAAATGGATATCTTACTATGGGACTCAATTTGGTTATGAAAACCTCTACCTTATTATTGACGGGATGGATCAGCCCCTACCTAAAGAAGCATCAAAAATAAATTGTTTTCAGATTCCTCATCAAAATCTTAAAAGAGCTAAAGGGGATCGTAAGCGAGCAAAAAAAATCTCTGAATTTGCGAGCACTTTATATCCTAAATATAAAGCAGTATTAGCCATGGATATAGATGAATTTTTAGTGGTGGATCCTAAAATGAAGATTAGTCTTAAGGCCTATTTAAAAAAGGATTTTAAAACAGATTCCATTTCAGCTTTAGGTCTTGATGTGGGACAGCATCCAAAATTTGAAAATGGTATAGATTTAAAAAAAACTTTTTTATCTCAAAGACAATTTGCTAAAGTATCAGATCGATATACCAAACCAATAGTCAGCTTTAAGCCTCTTGAATGGGGGTCAGGATTTCACCGTATTAAAGGGAAAGATTATGTCATAGATCCAAATTTATTTTTATTTCATTTTGGTTTAGTTAATAAAGAAATTACTGATAAAAAGTCAAATAAGAGTGAGCTTTTGAGTTTAGGCTGGAGGGGACATATGGCTCGTCGTTTTCGACTATTTAAAGAGTTAGAAACACAAACTCCTCAAGAAGGAGATCTGTTCTTTGAAAAAGCAAGGCATTATTTAAATAAATCAAGAAAGTGGTATTCTTGGAATAAACCAGCTCCTTTAAAAGGGCCAAGTATAATTAAAATACCAAAACGTTTTCAAACCATAGTTTAAGATAATTTCCTCTTTATCTTTACAAAAAAATCAAGCTATGAATCCCATCCAAATGGTGGATTTAAATTCACAATACAATTTTATTAAAGAAGAAGTTGCTCATGGGATGCATGAAGTGTTAAGCTCTTCCTTATTTATAAACGGACCAGTAGTTCATGAATTTCAAAAGGATTTAGAAAATTATCTTGATGTCAAACATGTAATACCTTGTGCGAATGGTACAGATGCGTTGCAAATTGCATTAATGGGATTAAAACTTCAGCCTGGAGATGAAGTGATTACAGCAGATTTTACTTTTGCAGCAACAGTAGAAGTTATTTCTCTTTTAAAGTTAAAACCTGTTTTAGTGGATGTTAATCCAAATACTTTCAATATTGATCCTTTAGCTATTGAAAAAGCTATTAATCCAAAAACTAAAGCTATTATTCCTGTTCACTTATTTGGACAATCTGCAGATATGGAACAAATTTTAGCTTTAGCAAAGAAGCATAATTTATATGTAGTTGAAGATAATGCTCAAGCAATAGGAGCTGATTATACTTTTTCGAATGGATCTGTTTCTAAAACAGGAACTTTAGGAGACGTTTCCGCGACATCTTTTTTCCCTTCAAAGAATTTAGGGGCCTATGGTGATGGTGGTGCGATTTTTACAAATGATGATAATTTAGCACATTTTATTAGAGGAATTGTTAATCATGGAATGTATGAGCGATATTATCATGATGTGGTTGGTGTTAATTCTCGTTTAGATTCTCTTCAGGCAGCAGTACTAAAAGTTAAATTAAAGTATTTAGATTTTTATAATGAAAGGCGTAAAGAAGCTGCGCTACGATACACTAAACTTTTAAAGGATCATCATAAAATTATAACTCCGTTAAGAAAATCGAATTGTAATTCTCATGTTTTTCATCAATATACATTGAGAATTATAAACAGTGATAGGGATGCTTTGAAAAATTATCTTAATGATAATAAAATTCCTTGTGGAGTTTATTATCCTGTGCCCTTGCATAAACAAAAAGCCTACGCGAAAGCTAATGTTGACTCTTCTGCTTTCTCAGTAACAAATCAATTAGTTAAAGAAGTAATTTCACTGCCTATGCATTCTGAACTGTCAATTGATCAAATTGAATATATATGTGATACAATTATTTGTTTTTTTGATTAGGCTGTTGGACTGGGTGATTAAAAGATATATAAAGTCAATTAATTTAACTTCCAGATTCAGTTTCGATACTTCGATCAATCTTTTTAATTAAACCTTGTAATACTTTACCTGGACCAACTTCTGTAAAATGAGTTGCTCCATCGGATATCATTTTTTTAATTGTCTGTGTCCAAAGAACTGGAGCAGTAAGTTGTGCGATAAGATTTGCTTTTAGCTCGTTAGCATCTATAACTCCAGTAGCACAAACATTTTGATAGACAGCACACTTTGGCTGTTCAAATATTGTATTTTCAATAACTGATGCTAAACGCTCTTTAGCAGGCTCCATTAGAGGTGAGTGAAAAGCTCCGCCAACAGGAAGAACCAAAGCTCTTTTTGCACCTGCTTCTTTAAGCGAAATACATGCATTATCAATTGCTTTTTTACTTCCTGAAATTACAATCTGTCCAGGGCAGTTATAATTAGCAGCAATTACCACTCCAGTAGTATCTTTACATACTGATTCAACAACTTTATCTTCTAATCCTAAAATAGCGGCCATTGTCCCTGGAAATTTATCACATGCAGATTGCATGGCCATAGCTCTTTCTTTAACTAAGCTCAATCCGTCATTAAAAGATAATACTCCCGAGGCTACAAGAGCTGAAAACTCTCCTAAAGAATGTCCCGAAACCATCTCTGGTTGAAATCTATTAGCCATAACTTCACTTAAAATAGTTGAATGTAAAAAGATGGCAGGTTGTGTCACACGAGTTTCCTTTAGAGCTTCAGAATCGTCACCAAACATAGTTTTGGTAATATCAAAACCTAAAATTTCATTCGCTTGAATAAAACGTTCCTTGGCTAAGGTTGAACTTTCAAAAAAATTTTTTCCCATCCCTGGGAATTGCGAACCTTGACCGGGAAAAACATAAGCCCTCATTTGTTATCTATTTTTTTAAAGGTTAGATATGAGTAAGTAAGGGTTTTATCATCATTAGATTTATTTTTTTCGCTAGAAATAAGCTCCCATTCATCACTTTTAATTTCAGGAAAAAATGCATCTCCTTCAAAACTTTTATGCACACGAGTTAGTTCAATTGTATCAGCTTTTGAAAGAAATAACGAGTAAATTTCACCGCCACCTATAATAAAAGGAGTAGGGTCATCTCCAGCAAGGTCTAAAGCTTCTTTAGCGGTATGGACAATTAATGCATTTTCAGCTTTATATTCCTTATTTCTTGTAAGGATAATATTTCTTCTTCTAGGTAGTGCCTTAGGCATAGACTCAAAGGTTTTCCTTCCCATTATAATTGAATGATCTTCTGTAAGTCGTTTAAATCGTTTTAAATCTTCTGAAATATGCCAAATTAATTTATTGTCCTTACCTAACACATTATTTTCGGCAGCTGCAGCGATTAGGATAATTTCTTTTGAGGAATTTACATCATTCATCTATTGAAAAGATTAATTTTGGCTCAAAAATACACTTTTCTTTTTCACACATGTCATTAGAAATTTTTCCATTATTAACAAAAAGTACCTATTTAAATACGGCTTATGTTGGTCCTATGTCTAAGGATTTAGCAGTTTTTAGGAGAAAGCATGAATATGAATATGTTCAAAACGCTGGAGACTATAAAATAAAAGCATACGCGTCATTAGAAGAAACCCATAATGTTTTGGCTAAATTTTTTGGATCTACTCCAGCAAATACTTTTGTGATTCCGAATTTTTCAATAGGAATTAGAAATGCAATTTCTTTATTGCCAAAAAAATTAAATATTCTTTTAATACAAGAAGAATATCCGTCTTTAGTTAAAGCTTTTGAAGAAGGTGATTTTAATATTCACAAGATTCCAATGCAGCCAGAGATTGAAGTGGCTATTGAAAAAAGGTTAGCAAAAGGGGATATAGATATCCTTGCTTTGAGTATTGTGCAATACGCTTCGGGTTTATTTATTGATATAGAATTTTTAAAAGACTTAAAAGAGCGGTACCCTAACTTGATTATAGTTGGTGATGGAACCCAGTTTTTAGGTGCACATCATTTTAATTTTGATACATCTCCCTTTGATGTGGTTGCGGCGAGTGGATATAAGTGGCTCTTAGCTGGTTTTGGGAATGGTGTCCTGTTGATTTCGGAAGCCTATATCGATATGATACGAAAAAAACCATTGGCTTTATTTAATCTAGTTTTCAATGGACATTTTAATATTTTGGCAATTGCTAGCTTACGTTTTGCGATTAAAGCTTTTGAAAAACAAGACTTTAGATTGTTAATGAAGAAAAAAGACAGTCTAACTCAAAATGCCAAACAACTTTTAAACGATACAGGTTTAATTGATCCTTGGGTTCTGCAAAGGGCTCAACACAGTAGTATTTTTATTTTAAAAGGTGAAAAAGGGGTACATAAAAAGCTGATAAAAAATAATATCAAGTGCGTTCCTCGTGGAAAAGGTATACGAATTTCCTTTCATTATTATAATACAGACAAAGACCTCAATCGTTTATTAGAAGTTTTAAAAAAAGACTAGTTTAGATTGCAACACTCCCCCTAATTAAAGGATGAGGATCGTAGTTTATTAATTCAAAATCCTCAAAAGTAAAATCAAAAATAGACTTCACTTTTTTATTAATTTTCATTTTTGGAAGTGGTTTCAACTCTCTCGATAATTGTTCTTTTACTTGCTCGTTGTGATTTGAATATATGTGTGCATCTCCAAGGGTGTGAATGAAGTCTCCAGCTTCGTAACCACAAACCTGAGCTATCATCATGGTTAGTAAAGAATATGAAGCAATATTGAATGGAACCCCTAAAAAAACATCAGCGCTTCGTTGATAAAGTTGACAAGACAATTTATTATTAGATACATAAAACTGAAAAAATGCATGACAAGGGGGAAGTGCAGCCTTATTATTTGCTACATTTTCTGAAAAAGAAACTTTGGTATCAGGAAGAACACTTGGATTCCATGCTGAAATAAGCATTCTTCTTGAGTTTGGATTTATTTTAAGTGTATTGATTACTTCTTGGATTTGATCAAGTCCCTCACTATTCCAGTTACGCCACTGATGACCATAAACAGGGCCTAAATCTCCATTTTTATCTGCCCATTCGTTCCATATACGTACACCATTTTCTTTTAAGTAAGCTATATTAGTAGTCCCTTTCAAAAACCAAAGTAACTCGTGAATAACTGATTTAACATGAATTTTTTTAGTAGTAACTAATGGAAACCCATCAGATAAATCAAAACGCATTTGATATCCAAATACGCTTTTTGTTCCAGTACCCGTTCGATCTGATTTTTCAATTCCTTTTTCTTGAATATGTTTTAAAAGAGTTAAATATTGCTTCATGTAATCTATTTAGTCAAAAATAGAAGCATTTAATAAATTTAAAAACTTAAAATAATAAAGTTTATAAAAAAAAATTAACAATAAATGATTCAGCTTTTTCGCTTAGATAACTCATCTCTTACACGAGCAGCTTTTTCATAGCTTTCTTGATTTACAAGTTTTGTCAATAGTGTCTTTAGTTTGGGAATAGAAAGTTTTTTTAAGTCTCCAATTTCTTCTTTTGCATTACTTTTTTCAGTAACGAAATTTTGAATCCAATTATCCTCAGATATTTTTTTAGAACTTCCAGATACAGCAGCTGTAAATCCTGCCTTTTTAAGGATGTAATCATAAGTATAAATGGGGGCTTTGTATCTTAAGGCTAATGCGATAGCATCAGAGGTTCTCGAATCAATGATTTCTTCAATTTTATCTCGCTCACAGATCAAACTAGCATAAAATACACCATCTACAAGTTTGTGAATTATAACTTGCTTTACAAATATATTAAAACGTTCAGCAAAACTTTTAAAAAGGTCATGAGTTAAAGGTCGGGCTGGTTTTATCTCTTGCTCCAGTGCTATTGCAATAGATTGTGCTTCAAAACCTCCAATTATAATTGGTAGTTTTCTCTCTCCATCTTCTTCGCTTAAAATTAATGCATAAGCACCAGTTTGGGTATCACTGTATGAAATTCCTTTTACTGACATTTGAATTAACTTCATCTTAGAATTATTAATTTTTTTAAAATATATTACTTTCTACAAACGTATATTTTCCTTGTTTATTGAGTAGAATTAATATATAATTAATGATTAAATTTGCATCCAAATGTAATTATAATGAAAACCATTCAATTTAGAGAAGCAATTGCTCAAGCTATGAGCGAAGAAATGAGAAGGGATGAATCAATTTACCTTATGGGAGAAGAAGTTGCCGAATATAATGGTGCTTACAAGGCATCCAAGGGAATGTTAGATGAGTTCGGTGAAAAACGTGTTATAGATACTCCCATTTCTGAGGCTGGATTTTCTGGAATAGGTGTTGGTTCCACAATGACTGGAAATCGTCCAATTATTGAGTTTATGACATTCAATTTTGCTTTAGTTGGGATTGATCAAATTGTCAATAATGCTGCAAAAATTCGACAGATGTCAGGTGGACAGTTTCCTTGTCCAATAGTTTTTAGAGGTCCTACCGGTTCTGCAGGACAGCTTGGAGCAACCCATTCTCAGGCCTTTGAGAGTTGGTATGCAAATTGTCCAGGATTAAAAGTGATTGTTCCTTCAAACCCCTATGATGCAAAAGGCTTATTGAAATCAGCTATTCGTGACAATGATCCAGTAATTTTTATGGAGTCAGAGCAAATGTATGGTGATAAAGGAGAAGTTCCTGAGGGAGAATATACTTTACCCTTAGGTGTTGCCGATATCAAGAGATCTGGGAAAGATGTCACACTAGTTACTTATGGAAAAATGTTAAAAGAAGCTTTCAAAGCCTCTGAGGAATTAATTAAAGAAGAAATTGATACTGAGATAATCGATTTACGAACCATAAGACCAATGGATTATGAAGCAATATTTGAATCTGTAAAAAAAACTAATCGTTTGGTAATACTCGAAGAGTCTTGGCCATTTGGAAATATTTCTACTGAGATCACCTATCAGGTACAAAATGAAATTTTTGATTACCTAGATGCACCGATTGAAAAAATTAACACAGCTGATACTCCAGCACCCTATTCTCCATTACTTTTAAAAGAATGGTTGCCTAATCATGAAGATGTCATTAAGGCAGTAAAAAAAGTAATGTACCATAAATAAATATATCATACCTGCTATAATTTCGGATTTTTAAAAACCTTGAAACCTCATTTAAAATTGGTTTTGTATTCTAGATTGTTTTACTACTTTTACGCACACTTTCAAACAACACAATATAATGGAATTATTAATAAAGTTTTTGCCTGCATTCGGAGTTTTAGCCCTACTATTTGTTTTTATAAAGAATAGTTGGGTTTCTAAACAAGAGGTAGGTAACGAAAAGATGGCACGTATAGCATCAAATATTGCAGACGGAGCCATGTCCTTTTTAAAAGCAGAATATAAAATATTATCCATATTCGTTGCTGCTGTTGCTGTTCTTTTATTCTTTAAAGGACAAGCAGAAGTCGGTTCCAACGGAATGGTAGCAGTATCTTTTATTGTTGGAGCTATTTGTTCTGCTCTAGCAGGTTTTATCGGCATGAAAGTGGCTACAAAAGCTAATGTAAGGACCACTAATGCTGCTCAAACTTCTTTAGGTAAAGCTTTGGAAGTAGCTTTTGCAGGTGGAGCCGTAATGGGCTTGGGAGTTGTAGGTTTGGGTGTTTTAGGACTTAGTGGCCTTTTTGCAATTTATAGTGGTCAAGGTTGGGAAATTATAGAAATACTAAACGTACTCTCAGGATTTTCATTAGGGGCATCCTCTATTGCTTTATTTGCTCGTGTTGGAGGAGGTATTTATACAAAAGCAGCCGATGTAGGTGCTGATCTTGTAGGTAAAGTAGAAGCAGGTATTCCTGAAGACCATCCTTTAAATCCAGCAACTATTGCAGATAATGTAGGAGATAATGTTGGTGATGTTGCTGGAATGGGAGCAGACCTTTTTGAATCTTATGTTGGCTCTATAATAGGTACAATGGTGCTTGGAGCTTTAATCATCACTCCAGATTTTGATGGTCTTGGAGCAGTTTATTTACCCATGGCTTTAGCTGCAGTAGGAATTGTAATGTCTATTGTTGGAACTTTTTTCGTACGAGTAAAAGAAGGTGGTTCTCCTCACGCTGCACTTAACTTTGGAGAGTTTGGTTCTGCTGGGTTAATGTTGGTATCTTCTTATTTTATTATTAATGCTTTTATTCCTGAATCACACCCTGAATTACCCTTCGGTGCTATGGGTGTTTTCTACGCGACAATTGCTGGATTAGTATCCGGTTTAGCGGTTGGGAAAGTAACAGAATATTATACGGGTACTGGGTATAAGCCAGTAAATTCTATAGTTAAGCAATCTGAAACTGGAGCTGCAACAAATATCATTGCTGGTTTAGGTGTAGGGATGATGTCTACGGCAATTCCAATAATTTTAATTGCTGCTGCAATTTTAGTTTCACATCACTTTTCAGGATTATATGGAATTGCTATAGCTGCGGTAGGGATGTTAGCCAATACAGGAATTCAATTAGCGGTTGATGCCTATGGACCGATTTCGGACAATGCAGGTGGAATTGCTGAAATGGCAGAACTCGATCCTGAGGTTAGAGAAAGAACAGATAAACTGGATGCTGTTGGAAATACAACAGCAGCTATAGGAAAGGGATTTGCTATTGCCTCTGCTGCATTGACAGCTTTAGCATTATTTGCTGCTTTTATGAAAACCGCAGGAGTTATGGCAATTGATGTTTCTCAACCCAAAATTATGGCGGGACTTTTATTAGGAGGGATGCTACCATTTGTCTTTTCAGCCTTATCCATGAATGCAGTTGGAAGGGCTGCAATGGCTATGATTGAAGAAGTTAGACGTCAGTTTAGAGATATTCCTGCATTAAGAGCTGCATTAGACGTAATGATTAAATATGATTCAGATATGTCCAAAGCTTCTGCAGCTGATAGAAAAATATTTGATGCAGCTGACGGAGTTGCAGAATATGATAAATGTGTTGCAATTTCAACTCAAGCTTCTATAAAAGAAATGGTTTTACCTGGAGTACTAGCTATCGTAGTACCTGTAGCAGTAGGATTCATTGGAGGTGCAGAAATGCTCGGAGGATTACTCGCAGGTGTAACTACCTGTGGAGTGCTGATGGCTATTTTCCAGTCAAATGCTGGAGGTGCTTGGGATAATGCTAAGAAAATTATAGAAGAGCAAGGTAAAAAAGGAACTGATGCACACAAAGCTGCAGTAGTAGGAGACACTGTAGGTGATCCATTTAAAGACACATCAGGTCCTTCATTAAACATCTTGCTTAAGTTGATGTCAGTAGTAGCTCTAGTTATTGCACCTAGTATCGCTATGGATCAAAATGAAGTTTCTTCTTACTTAGAGGCTAAAACTGATTCTGATACAGTTGAATTTTTTATAGATCAAGTAGATCAAACAATTGAGGAAACAAATAGAGAAGAATTTTCGAAAAATTTAAAATCTGATATTAATCAGGAGTCTTTAACTACTGCCAATATTAAAGCAATTCCTAACAATAGCAATATGTTAAATAAATAGTTTCAACCGTTATTAAATTAATTTTAATAGATAAATTTAATTGATAATTGCTTTGTCAACCTTAGAAATGATTTTGTTAAGGTCTTCTTTATTTTCAACAAAATCAATATCATCTACATCAATGATTATAATTTTTCCCTTGTCATAGGTTGAGGTCCAAGCTTCATATCTTTCATTAAGACGGCTTAGGTAGTCAATACTTATAGAATTTTCAAATTCTCTACCACGTTTATGGATTTTGTTGACTAAATTAGGAATACTACTGCGAAGATAAATCAATAAATCTGGTCCTTTAATAAGAGATTCCATTAATTCAAAAAGTTCTTGATAATTTTTAAAATCTCTTTGATTCATCAATCCCATGGCCTTAAGATTGGGCGCAAAAATATGTGCATCTTCATATATCGTTCTATCCTGAACTATTGTTTTTTTCCCATTTTTAATATTTAAAAACTGCTGAAAACGACTTTTCAAAAAGTAAATCTGAAGGTTAAATGACCATCGCTCCATATGATTATAAAAATCATCTAAATAAGGATTATCGATAACATCTTCGAAATGGGCTTCCCAGGCATAATGTTTTGCTAAAAGTTCTGTAAGACTAGTTTTGCCGGCACCTATATTACCTGCTATAGCGATATGCATAATTATGGTTTATTAATTATCTAATTGCAAAGTAGGGTCTTTTTTTTAAGAATAAAAGAGGAGTGAGTAAAAAAAAAGATTTTATTATGATTGATAGATTAATTCGATAATAATAAAATTAAAAAAGTTTGTAAATAAAAAAAAAAGTTTACTTTTGCCTTATAACGAGGAAGGATTTGACTGATTGCAAACCTCGAAAAAAAAATGCTAAAGCAGTGTCGCTTTTCCAAACGCACCGTTTAAATCCTTCCTGAAAAGCAATTAAATGTCATACTTTTTTACTTCAGAATCAGTAAGTGAAGGTCATCCTGATAAGATATCAGACCAAATTAGTGATGCATTATTAGATAATTTCCTGGCTTTTGATCCTGATAGCAAGGTTGCTTGTGAAACTCTAGTTACAACTGGGCAAGTAATTCTAGCAGGAGAAGTTAAAAGCTCTACTTATCTCGATGTTCAATCCATTGCCCGTGAAACCATAAATAATATCGGTTATACAAAAGGGGCTTATCAATTTAGTGGAGACTCTTGTGGGGTTATCTCATTGATACATGAGCAATCTCAAGATATTAATCGAGGAGTAGATCGTGAAGAAAAAGCTTCTCAAGGAGCAGGAGACCAAGGAATTATGTTTGGATATGCTTCTAACGAAACTGAATCTTTAATTCCCTTAGCACTTGATCTTTCACATAAAATCTTAATTGAGCTAGCATTACTCAGAAGAGAGGACAGAGAAATTAAATATTTACGTCCAGACTCTAAGTCTCAGGTAACTATAGAATATGACGATAACAATAATCCTTTAAGAATTGACACAATAGTTGTTTCCACTCAACATGATGATTTTGATTCTAATGAAAAAGCTATGTTAGAAAAAATAAAATCTGATATGATCAATATTTTGATTCCTCGAGTTATTAATAAATCACGCTCTGATATCCAAAATTTATTTGGAAATGAAATCACCTATCACATTAATCCAACAGGGAAATTTGTTATTGGTGGGCCTCATGGAGATACTGGTTTAACTGGAAGAAAAATTATTGTCGATACGTATGGTGGAAAAGGAGGTCACGGAGGAGGAGCCTTTAGCGGTAAAGATCCAAGTAAAGTAGACCGTAGTGCAGCTTATGCCGCAAGACATATGGCAAAAAATTTAGTAGCATCAGGGCTGGCAGATGAAGTTTTAGTTCAATTGAGTTATGCTATTGGAGTTGTTGAGCCAACTTCTATTTTTATAGACACCTATGGTAGTTCTAAAATAGAGCTTAGTGATGCTGAGATTGCTGCTAAAGCCTCATCTCTTTTTGATCTGCGACCTTATGCCATCGAACAGCGTCTAAAGCTTAGAAATCCAATGTATTTAGAAACTGCCTCTTATGGACATATGGGGCGTCAGCCTGTCAAAATTACTAAAACGTTTCAATCCCCATATAACGGAAAAGTATCGAAGGAAGTAGAGCTTTTCACCTGGGAAAAATTAGATTATGTAAAATTAATAAAAAAAGAATTTCAATTATGAACACACAAATATCAACTAAAGCATTACATGCAGGGCATGATGCAAAAAATACCCAAGGAACACAAGCCGTTCCTATTTACCAGACCTCGTCTTATGTTTTTAAAGACTCTGACCATGCTGCAAATTTATTTTCGCTAGCTGAACCAGGATACATTTATACCCGTTTAAATAATCCAACCAATGATGTTTTAGAGCAACGACTTGCAGCTCTTGAGGGAGGAGTTGCAGCTGTTGCAACTGCTTCAGGAACAGCAGCCATAGCAACAACTCTGATGGTTATTTTACGAACAGGAGATCATATTGTAGCTTCAAGTAGTTTATACGGTGGCACATATAATCTCCTCGCAAATACACTTCCCCGTTTTGGGATTACAACCACTTTTGTAGATCCAGATAATCCAAATGAATTCACCAAAGCGGTAAAGTCAAATACACGTTTATTTTTTGCAGAATCTTTAGGAAATCCAAAGTTAGACGTGATAGATCTTAAATCAATTTCTGACGCTTCTAAAAAGGCTAAAGTTCCTTTCATTGTTGACAATACGGTGGCTTCACCAGCCTTGTTGAACCCTATTGAACATGGAGCTAACATAGTCATTCATTCACTGACTAAATACTTAACTGGAAACGGAACCTCAATAGGTGGCGTAATCATTGATGCTGGAACTTTTGACTGGGCTAATGGAAATTTTCCAGAATTTACAGAACCAAACCCTAGTTACCACGGACTTAATTATCATGAAGCCTTGGGTAATATTGCCTTTATTGCCAAAGTCCGTATTGAAGGACTTCGTGATTTAGGTAGCGCCCCAAGCCCTTTTAATAGCTTTCAGTCTATACAAGGAATTGAAACCTTAGACATAAGAATGAAAAAACATTCTGAAAATGCTTTAAAATTGGCCGCTTGGTTATCCACTAAAGAAGAGGTGGCATGGGTCAATTATCCTGGTTTAAAAACATCAAAGTACAATACTTTAGCTCAAAAATATTTACCTAAAGGGCAAAGTGGAATTGTAACTTTTGGATTAAAAAAAGGATTTGAAGCTGGAAAAAAAGTGGCCGATCATACCCAACTGTTTTCATTATTAGCTAATATAGGCGATACTAAATCTTTAATCATTCACCCTGCAAGCACAACGCATCAACAATTAAATGAGGAGGCTCAAAAATCGACCGGGGTTACTCAAGATTTGATTCGACTTTCTGTAGGATTGGAAGACATTAAAGATTTAATAGATGATTTAGACTCTGCTTTTAAACATATTTAATGCCTATGGCAGAGATCAAAACGATTTCAATATTAGATTTTAAGACCCACTCAGGAGCTGTATTTGATTCAATTAAATTGTATTACCAACAATTTGGTAAGCAAATAGGTACAGCGCCTGTAGTGTTGGTAAATCATTCGCTTACTGGAGATTCAAAACTTACAGGGGAAGGGGGATGGTGGAATGAAATGATTGGTCCTGATAAAATCATAGACACTAATCGTTATACTGTTTTAGGGTTCAATATTCCTGGAAACGGAGTTATGGATCAAACCTTTTCTAACCCAGAAGACTTTCACGCAGGTGATATTGCTTTCCTTTTTTTAAAAGGGTTACATGCTTTAGATGTTAAATTTCTCCATGCTCTCATTGGAGGATCGATTGGAGGGGGTATTGCTTGGGAAATGATTGCAATTGCACCAAAATTATGTAAATTTTTAGTGCCCGTAGCTGCTGATTGGAAGGCAAATGATTGGATTATAGCGAATACTTTTCTGCAAAACAGAATCTTGAAAAACTCTAAAAAACCTCTGGAAGATGCAAGAATACATGCTATGTTGACTTATAGGACACCTCAATCTTTCGACTCTAGATTTGGAAGAACTAAAAATCAAGAACTAGAGGTATATAACATTGAAAGTTGGCTTATGTATCATGGAGATAAGTTAGCTAAGCGTTTTAAATTGAAAGCATATCAAATGATGAATCATCTTTTGGCTTCTGTTAATATTGAAAGAGAAGGCAAAAGTGTTGAAGACATAATTAAAAAAATTAATGCAGAAATCCATTTAATAGCAATAGATAGTGATTTATTTTTTACCCCAGGAGAAGACAGAAAAACTTTTGAAATAGGTAAAAAAATTAAAAAAAATATTTTTTATCACGAACTCACTTCAATTCATGGACATGATGCATTTTTGATAGAAAATGAGAAAATGGCTCAAATTTTAGCCAAAATATTTTAATTCTAAAAATAACTAATTATGAATGTTTCATTAGAACGAATTAATGAAGATTATCTTTTCGAGGTCACCAATTCAAATGGAATGACTATACGACTTGATAATAAGGGTAAAACCACTGGTGAGGTTCAAGGCGTGAGTCCAATGGAGCTATTACTAATGGGAGTTGCTGGCTGTAGTGCAATCGATATTGTCGCTATATTGAATAAGCAAAAAATTAATCCTAAAGTATTAAAAATGGAAGTCAAAGGACACCGCCATGAAGATGAGGTTCCAGCGTTATTTTATAAAATTGACATTTTAATTTATTTGGAGGGTGATTTTTCAGCCGAGAAAGCAAAACGTGCCGCACAACTTTCTTACGATAAATACTGTTCTGTATCAAAAACACTTGAGCCCACATCCGAAATCTTTCATAAAGTGATCTTAAATGGAATCGAAGTCTAGCTATTTATTTGAAACAGTTAGCTTAGAACACCGTCAAGATATTTGGAACGATATTAAAAAAACTATAGATGTTTAAATTAGATATAATTAAAGTATTTGAGATACGTATCTTGGTATCAGAAAATAGTTAGAGGAAATTTAAGCTGTCAAATTATTAAAAAGCTGTTCTAAACTTTCATTTTTCATCTGCAGCTTTAAAATTTTGAGTCCATTGTCATGAGCAAAATCAAAGATCACTGGCCGTAAATCTTTTTTACCCTTAATATGAATTTCATATTCAAAATCATGAGTATTTTTTACTTTTAAAACATTTGGAATACGAATAAGTGCTTCTGTTTCGAGTCGATAGTCAAAGCTTACTTCAATTATTTGTTTTTGGTCATTCCTAAGGCTTTCTAATTTTTCATCTAGAATAATCTTCCCCTTATTAATTATTATAACACGGTCACAGAGAGCTTCGACTTCTTGAAGAATATGTGTCGAAAGTAAAACTGTTTTTTCTTTCCCAAAACTCCGAATGAGATTACGTATTTCTAACAATTGATTTGGATCTAGACCTGTGGTAGGTTCATCTAAGATTAATAAATTAGGCTTATGAATTAGTGCTGCTGCTAAACCTACACGCTGTCTATAGCCTTTGGAAAGTATTTGAATTTTTTTGAATTGATACTCCTCTAAGCCTGTTTGCTTTATAATACTCTCAATGGGTGGATTTTTTAAACGGTACAAATCTGCAACATACTTTATGTATTCTTTGACATACATTTCTGGATAGAGTGGATTGTTCTCTGTCAAATAACCAATCTGTTTCTGGATGTCCCTAAGTTCTGTTTTTAAGTCTTTTTCAAAAAGAGTACCCTTTCCTTCCCATTGTTTGTAAAAACCGGTTAATATTCTCATTAAGGTAGATTTTCCAGCACCATTGGGTCCCAGCAATCCAACAATTTCCCCTTTTTTTAATGTCAAAGAAACTCCTTTAAGGGCCATAGTACCTCCAAAGTTTTTAGAAATTTTTTCTAAGACAAGACTCATATAGTTTTTGTTTAAAGATACTTTTTTCTTTTGGCTTATTTATTCGGTTTTGAACTTCTACTTTCAATTACTACAGTTAATAAAATTAAAGCTCCTCCTAATATACTTTTCAGATTGGGTATTTCACTCAAAAAGAAAATCCCTAATAATATTCCAAATAGTGGTTGTATGCTACTTATAATACTAACTGTACTAATTCTAAAGTGAGAAAAACTACCAAGAAAGAGTGTATGGCCAATGGCTGTTGTAAATATGCCAAGTATTAGAAGATAAGGCCATTGAGATCTTATATCAATATTTGGATAGATCCAGTGAACCGGTAATAATAAAATAATGACAACTGCTAGTTGATATATCATCTGAACAGATTCATTACCCATAGCATTACTTTTTTTTAAAATTATATTTCTTAGTGAATAAGAAACAGCTGAAAAAAGACCAATTAAAAGACCTTGAGTAGAAGTGTTTTGAATATTAAAATCTGGAACTAAAAAATAAATACCAAATAAAATAAGAATACCCAAAAATAAATGTCTTTTTTGAAGTTTTACAGGAAGAAATAGGGGTTCCAAAAAAACAGTTATAATAGGATATGTAAAAAGGGAAAGCATTCCAATAGCAACATTACTCCATTGTAAGGCGAAAAAGTAGGTAATCCAATGTAGGGCCATTAAAAAACCACTGCAAAAAACTGCCAAACCATATTTTTTCCATTTAATTTTAAATATAAATTTTTTATATCGGCAATAAAGAAGCAGTATTAAAATTGCAATTAGAGATCGAAACCAAATAGAAACAGGAGGTGGAAGCGCTATGTAACGTCCCAAAACTCCTGAAGTACTTATAAACAGAACGCCTACATTAAGAACCAGTAAATTATATAGATAAGGATTTTTGGATTTCAATTTTTTTGGATTTGAAATTTAAATAAACAAAAATGTTTTGATCTTTCCTTCCCTTGTAAATGCTTTATTTTTTATTGAAAAAAAAGTTTAGCAATTAACATCATGAAATATTTTAATAAATTCTTCCTAAAAAAAGGAATTGAGTAGTCTTTCCTTTTGTCAATTTTTTTCCATTTGGGAAATATTTATATTTTAAAAAAATATAAAAAGACTCAAAAAAGTGCGTACTTTTTTTAGACCATGACCTTATTCATCATGTGATTAATTATTTACAAACCAAAAAAAAAACTTTAAAAATTTGTTTTTCATCAAAGCAATAGTACATTTGTGATGATTTTTAAAAGATGAATAAAACCTTTTTTTACTATAATAATTTTTATTACTTCAACATTGAGGATAATAGGACTATATAGTATTTAAAAATAACATATTAAAAAGTCCTGAGATCATCGGGACTTTTTTTTTGGATTAAAATGAAAGCAAAAATAAAAGTAGCAATACAGGGAAAAAAAGGATCTTTCCATCATATAGTAGCTCAGCGTTACTTTGGAAATCAATTATCCTTAGTCACTTGTGAAACATTTGATACTTCTGTTAAAGAGCTTTTACGGAATAGTGCAGACCTTGCAGTTATGGCTATCGAAAATTCAATTGCCGGTTCTATAATTCCTAACTATGCTTTAATTGATCGAAATGACTTAAAAATAGTAGGAGAATACGGATTGAGTATAAATCATAATTTAATGGTACTACCGGGTCAGATAATTGACGATATTAAGGAGGTGCATTCTCATCCGATGGCTCTATTACAATGTAAAAACTTTTTTCAAAAATATCCAAGTATCGTTTTGGTCGAATCAGAAGATACAGCAGAAGAAGCTTTTAGAATATCAAAAGATCAAATTAAGGGAATTGGAGCTATTGCAAGTCAAGAAGCCTCTGATATATATCATTTAGACATTTTAGCACATTCCA
Source organism: uncultured Flavobacteriaceae bacterium (assembly GCA_943842245.1). Lineage (GTDB taxonomy): Bacteria > Bacteroidota > Bacteroidia > Flavobacteriales > Flavobacteriaceae > MS024-2A. The sequence continues at coordinate 450,930 of CALTAJ010000001.1, read as the reverse complement.
TTCAAAGTATAAAAAATAATATTACTCGATTTGTAATTATACAAAAAAAAGGGAGCTTGGTTTCTGAGGATAAAATAAATAAGGCATCCCTTAAGTTTACTTTAGATCACCAAAGAGGTAGTCTAGCAGCAGTTTTGAATGTTATGAGTGATTGTCAATTAAATTTAACTAAAATTCAATCTCTTCCAGTAATCGAAACTCCTGGTAAATACGCATTTTTTGTTGATGTAACTTTTGAAGATTTTTCTAATTATACTAAGGCAAAGAAGTTAATTGCTATAATGGCTTCAAAGTTTAAAATTCTGGGCGAATATACCCAACACCAAAGATGAAATCAACTGCTGTTCGTTTAAAAAGTATCAAAGAATACTACTTTTCTCGAAAACTAAGAGAGGTAACAAAGTTAATTAAAAGTGGAAATCCTATAATTAATATGGGGATTGGGAGTCCAGATCTAAATCCACATCCTGATGTTATTAAAGCTTTAACAGAGGCGATGAATCATCCTAGTGCTCATATGTATCAAAGCTATCAAGGCCTACCGGAATTGCGAGATGCTATAGTAGATTTTTATAAAAAATTCTATAAAGTCACTTTAGATCCAAATACGGAGGTATTACCTTTAATGGGGTCAAAAGAAGGTATAATGCACCTATCAATGGCTTACCTTAATCCAGGGGATCAAGTATTAATTCCCAATCCTGGCTACCCCACTTATGCATCTGTTGCTAGTTTGATGCAAGCTAAAACTCTTTTATATGACCTCAAATCAGAGAATAACTGGCAACCCGATTTTGAATATTTAGAATCACTTGATACATCTAAAATTAAAATAATGTGGCTCAATTACCCGCATATGCCTACTGGTACAGATGTAAATGAAAAAATATTTGATCGTTTAATTCAATGGGCCAAGAAAAACAATATTCTTTTAGTTAACGATAATCCTTATAGTTTTGTTTTAACAAAAAAACCTCAAAGTATTCTATCCAGACCAGGAGCTCAAGAAGTTGCTGTGGAATTAAATTCGCTCAGTAAGTCTTTTAATATGGCAGGTTGGAGAATTGGAATGCTTACTGGAAAAGCAGAAGTTTTAAAACAGACTTTAAAAGTTAAAAGTAATATGGATTCTGGAATGTTCTTTGGTGTTCAACAAGGAGCCATAGCAGCATTAAAAATGAAACCAGATTGGTTTGAATCGTTAAATAAAATTTATAAAAAGCGAAAAAACTTGATGGAAGATTTAGCTGGAAAGTTTGGAGCTACTGTTGAAACTGAAAGTGTAGGTCTCTTTTTGTGGGCTAAACTCCCAGAAGGATCTCCTGACGCAGAAACCTTTATTGATAAAATTTTATATCAGAAAAATATTTTTATCACTCCAGGGACTATTTTTGGAAGTCAAGGTGAGGGTTATATTCGTTTCTCTTTGTGTGTATCTGAGGAATCTATCAAAGAAGCAATTAAAAGAATGGAATCATGAATATAGGTATTATTGGATTGGGTTTGATAGGTGGATCTTTTGCTTTATCGGCTCGTAAACTTATTGAGGACTCTGTCTTGTATGGAGAAGACAAAAATGATCTCCATCAAAAACAAGCTCTAGAACTTAAGATTGTTGATCAGAGTCTTAAACCCTCGAATTATTATTATATGGATGTAATTATACTAGCAATACCAGTGAACGCTGCGCTTGATAAAGTTATACCCTTATTAGATCAAATAAATGATAATACTCTATTAATAGATGTTGGATCAACTAAATCAATGATTTGTAAAAAATTAGAATTACATCCCAAACGAAATCAGTTTTTAGCTACTCATCCAATTGCAGGAACAGAATTTTCAGGGCCTTCAGCAGCATATGAAACATTATATAATGGAAAAGCACAAATTTTGTGTGAATCAAATAAAACAAGATCTGATCTTCTAGAGTGGGCTGTTCAATGGTTTAAAAATATGGGAATGGAACTTCAGGAAATGGATCCAAACGAGCATGATCAGCATATTGCTTATGTATCTCACCTTTCTCATATATCCTCTTTTATGCTTGGAAAAACCGTCATGGAAAAGGAGCAAGACGAAAAAGCTATTTTTGATATGGCTGGAAGTGGTTTTGCATCTACAGTTCGTTTGGCAAAAAGTTCTCCTTCAATGTGGACACCCATTTTTGAGCAAAATCAAGAAAATATTTTAGAAGTTTTAGATGAATACATTACCAATTTAAAGGAATTTAAATCATTAATGGAACAAAAAGATTATAAAACGGTTTTTAAAAAAATTCAAGAGACAAATGCCATAAGAGAAATTTTGGCAGGAATAAATTGAATCAATAATAATTTTAAATTAGATTATAAAGATGAAAAATAAAAAAGAAATGCGCCAATGGTTAAATAACTTTGGATTAGATCATCCCTTAGTAATTGGCGGACCTTGTAGTGCTGAAACTGAAGAACAAGTTCTTAAAATTGCTCATGAACTTAAAGATACTGACGTAACTGTTTATAGAGCAGGAATTTGGAAGCCGAGAACAAGACCAGGTATGTTTGAAGGAGTCGGAGCAATTGGATTGGGTTGGCTCAAGAAGGTAAAAGAAGAAACGGGCTTGTTAACTGCAACTGAGGTCGCTAATAAAGACCATGTAAAGTTGGCAGTCGATAATGATGTAGATATTTTGTGGATAGGTGCGCGTTCTACAGTTAGTCCATTTATTATCCAAGAAATAGCAGATGCTTTGGAAGGTACTAATAAAATTGTACTTGTTAAAAATCCTGTAAATCCTGATTTAGCTCTTTGGCTTGGAGGTGTAGAGCGTTTATATACAGCTAATATCAAAAATTTAGGCCTAATTCATAGAGGATTCTCAACTTATGAAAAAACAAAATATAGAAATATCCCAGAATGGCAGATTGCTATTGAAGTTAAAAATAGATATCCTGATCTTCCAATGATTTGTGATCCGTCGCATATTGCGGGGCGTCGAGATTTGATTTTTGATATATCTCAAGCAGCTTTAGATTTGAATTTTGAAGGCCTAATGATAGAAAGTCACTGGGATCCTGAAAATGCATGGAGTGACGCTAAACAGCAAGTTACTCCTACCCGTTTAGTGAAAATTATGAAAGACTTAAAAGTAAGAAAGAAAACTACTGAGGAAGAGGCTTATAAACATGAACTTAATACACTTCGAGCTCAAATAGATGTTGTTGACCAAACACTATTAGATACACTAGGAAAGCGTATGAAGGTAGCTAAACAAATTGGTAACTTAAAACTAACCAATAATGTTGCAGTTCTTCAAAATAAGCGTTGGAATGAAATTTTAGGCAAAATGATACTAGAAGGACAAGAACGTGAGTTATCTGAAGAATTTATTCTTAGAGTCTTTAAAGCTATTCACCAAGAATCAATAAATAAACAAGAGAAGATTTTAAACTCTTAAATTATAAATTATCTGTTTTATGGATTTAGTTCTCTTAATGCAAAATGCACGTTTGCAGTTAAAACCGTTTTGGCCCCTCTCTGTAGTGGTTTGTATGGTTTATGGAATGCTTATCGGAGGCCCATCTGAGTTAAATACATACGGCGAATTACTTTCTATTCTACTAGCTGGTCCCCTACAATTAGGGTTATGTATTTATTTTTTAAAAATTTATAATGGTAATAATCCTTCTTTTTTTGATCTTTTTGAAGGATTCAAACCCTTACTTAATGTTTTGTTGGTATTTATTATTATAAATGCACTTACACTTTTAGGCTTATTTTTTTTGCTAGTTCCTGGTATAATAATTAGCCTTGGTTTTTCTATGACTTATTTTATAATAGCAGAGCATCCCGAAATGCAATTTAATGAGGCATTGGAGCATAGCTGGAAAATGATGGATGGACATAAAAGGGAACTTTTTAGCTTACATTTGCGATTTATTCCATGGTATTTACTAGGGTTATTATTTTTTGTAATAGGAATTTTTTTTGTTATTCCTTGGCACAACTTAAGTATTACATCTTACTACAATGCACTAAAACAGAAGAATATGAATTACATATAAAGTGCCTTTTAGACTATTATTTTATGGCTCTTTTTAACCTGTCATTAATCGTTTTTCCTAAACCTTTTTCAGGAAAAAAGGAACTAATGATAAGATCTAAATTCATCTGATCTAAACGGTGTAAAGCAGCATATAAATTTTTAGAAGCCTCATTCAAATCACCCGAAATGGATAAAACTTCTTGGTGAATCTCAGTTTTTATTTTTTTATTTTTCCTAAAACTTAAAACACCTATTTTTTTATCAGGGTTTTGTGCTAAAGCTAGAGAAATATCGTCATTTATTTGAATTTGGGTTTTTGGTGCATAGTGTCTAGTAAGCATTCCTGGTGCAGAGGGATTTTTACTATTTTTATTTTTTATTTTTATTGGCCCAATAATTTTTTCAATTTCCTCTATTGAAATAGCACCATGACGATATAAAATGGGTTTGTCATTTTCAAAACCAATGATAGTAGATTCTAAACCACAAAAACAAGGACCTCCATCTAAAATAAAGTTTATTTCTTCTTTAAAATAGAGAGCAACATGTTCTGCTGAGGTTGGACTCAAAGATCCGAAAGGGTTTGCACTAGGTGCAGCTAATGGAAAATTTAAAGATTTTAATAGTTGGAGCGCTATTGGGTGGTTCGGAACTCGAACTGCAACTGTTGATTTTCCAGCAGTAATACGATTAGGAATCTGATCTTGTTTTTCAAGAACTAATGTAAGTGGCCCTGGCCAGAATACATTGGCTAATTCTCGTGCTTTAGCAGGTATATTTTTTGCTATTTGTTCAAGGATGCCAGCGTTTGATATGTGAACAATCAAGGGATTATATGAGGGACGCTTTTTTAATTTAAAAACTTTTTCTAAAGCACTATCCAAATATATATTTGCGGCAAGACCATATACAGTTTCAGTTGGTAAGGCGATAATATCGCCATTTATCAATGCAGTTTTTACTTGGTTTAAGTCGCTAGTAATCACAAAAAAACATTTAGTTACAAATGTAGCGCATTGATTTTAGTTGGAAAATTATTGAAGGGATTTTGATATTCGTGCAACTGCAGTTCGGATATTCTTTTCCGACGCAGCATAAGAGATTCGAATACAGTTTGAATTGCCAAAAGCATCACCTGTAACTGTAGCTACATGTGCGTACTCCAATAAATAAAGAGCAAAATCTGAAGCATTTTCAATTTTTTTTCCTGTAAGGGTTTTTCCAAAATAGAAGGAAATATCAGGAAAAACATAAAAAGCTCCTTCGGGCTGATTGATTTTAATACCCGGAATTTCACTTAGTAATTGAATAATAATTTCTCTTCGCTTGGCAAATTCATCTACCATATATTGGATATTGCTTACTGGGGCTTCAACAGCAGCAATAGTTGCTCTTTGTGCAATACAATTTGCTCCTGACGTGATTTGCCCTTGCATTTTATTGCAGGCCTTAGCCAGCCATTCTGGGGCACCGATATAACCAATTCTCCATCCTGTCATTGCAAATGCTTTTGCTACCCCATTAACAGTAATAGTTCTATCATATAACTCTGGAATAGAAGCAATACTAAAATGAGGAGTGCCATAATTTATATGTTCGTAGATTTCATCAGAAAGAATAAATACGTCAGGAAATTTTTCCAACACCTTACCCAAGGAGCGATATTCTTTTTCAGAATAAATTGTTCCACTTGGATTATTTGGTGAATTAAACATCACTAGTTTTGTTTTTGGTGTAATTGCAGCTTCTAATTGTTCAGGAGTAATTTTAAAATCGGTTTCAATTGAAGACGGGATTATTTTAGACTTAGCTTCTGCAAGTGTAGCTATGGCAGAATAACTAACCCAGTATGGGGCCGGAAGCAGTACTTCATCTCCAGGATTTAATAGAACCATACAAATATTAGCGATAGATTGTTTTGCACCTGTGGATACAACAATTTGGGTAGGATTGTAATCTAGGTTGTTATCTCTTTTAAATTTATTACAAATGGCAGTCTTTAAATCTGCATAACCATCAACTGGTGAGTAAGAATTCCAATTATCTTGAACTGCTTGGACTGCAGCATCCTTAATAAATTCAGGAGTATTAAAATCAGGCTCTCCTAAGCTTAATCCAATTATATCAATTCCTTTGGTTTTTAGTTCTCTAGCTTTAGCCGCCATTTCAAGTGTAGCTGAGATAGGGAGACTGTTAATTCTTGCTGAAAGTATATCCATTTAATGTATTAGTTGGGCTGAATCCCCATTTGTTTTAAAAATCTAAAGTGAGAAAAGAGTGCACTTTTTGTGGTTTGATATTCATTATATGGTAAGTTAAATTCTTGGGCAGTTTTTTTAACAATTGAACCGATATTAGCATAATGTATATGACTAATGTGGGGAAAGATGTGATGTTCGATTTGATGATTTAAACCACCTGTAAACCAATTAATAAAACTATTTTTAGTTGAAAAGTTGACAGTAGTTAAAAGTTGGTGAATTGCCCATGTATTTTTCATAGTACCTGATTTGTCTGGTTTAGGCATATCTGCGTCTTCAATAACGTGAGCTAATTGAAATACTGTACTTAAAATTAATCCAGCAGTGTAATGCATTACTACAAATCCAATAATTATAGCCCACCAAGGTGCATTAAGAAAAATAATTGGTGCCACAATCCAGATAGAGAAATACACGATTTTTGAGATAATTAATCCGATCCATTGAAGACTAGGGCGCTTACTATTAAGATATGATAGCTTTCGAGATGTATAGCGTTTCATTTGTTGAAAATCTGTAAATATTGCCCAATTAATAGTCAAAAGACCGTAAAGAAAAACAGAATAAATATGTTGAAATTTGTGATGTGGAAACCACTTTGCATGTTTAGAGAAACGAAGAATCCTTCCAGCTTCTAAATCTTCATCATGCCCATGAATATTTGTAAAAGTATGGTGTAAAACATTGTGTTGCACTTTCCAATTAAATACGTTTCCGGCTAGAATATAAATACTACTTCCCATAAGTTTATTTATCCAGGAATGCTTCGAAAACGAACCATGGTTTCCGTCATGCATTACATTCATTCCTACTCCTGCCATACCAATACCCATTAACATACACATTGGCAACTTAAACCATAAGCTGATATCCAAAATAAATACAAGACAATAAGGAGTTATTAGCAAAGAAAACATAAATAATGTTTTTAGATAAAGTTTCCAGTCACCCGTTTTTTTAATTTTATTTTCTTTGAAATAATTATTAACTCGTTGATTTAAAGTTTTAAAAAATTTTCTTGAGTCTTTTCTTGAAAAGCGAAGGCTTTGAGTAGCTTGCATAAAAATTGTTTCTATAGCAAAAGTACAATGAAAAAAGTATTTTTAAATAAGTAAAATAAAAAAAAATGGAAATAATATTAAAATACTTTCCGAACATCAACTTGGCACAAAAGAAGCAGTTTGACTCATTGTTTTCAATCTATTCAGAGTGGAATTCAAAAATTAATATTATATCAAGAAAAGACATGGACTCATTTTATGAACGACATGTATTACATTCTTTGGGTATAGCAAAGGTTTTAAAGTTTCATTCAAAATCTTGCGTTCTAGATGTGGGAACTGGTGGTGGATTTCCTGGAATTCCCTTAGCTATTTTATTTCCCGAAGTACAATTTGAGTTGATTGATAGTATTAGAAAAAAAATTAAAGTGGTACAAGAAATAGGGGCATACTTAGAATTGAAAAATATCAATGCGCAGCAAATGCGTGCTGAGCAATATACTAAAAAGGTAGATTTCGTAGTAAGTCGAGCTGTCGCTCAAATGGGGTCGTTTGTTCCTTTGGTTAAGAATAATATAAGCCCTAAAAGCAATCATAAATTAAAAAATGGGATACTTTATTTGAAGGGTGGGGATTTAACTAAAGAGCTGAAAAATTTTCCTAAAGCATCTCAATATAGTTTATATAATTATTTTGATAGACCTTTTTTTGAAACTAAAAAAATAGTCCACCTTTCATTTTAAAATTATTTTTAAATATTACTGATTTTTATTTTTCAAGTTCACTTTTTCAATATAATAAAGTGAATTTATTTCATAAAGGGATAACGATAATCAGAATCAGGTACAAAAGTCTCTTTTATTAATCTGGGAGACACCCAGCGTAATAAGTTCAAAACAGACCCTGCTTTGTCATTCGTTCCAGATCCTCTTGCTCCTCCAAATGGTTGTTGCCCCACAACTGCTCCAGTTGGCTTATCATTGACGTAAAAGTTGCCAGCACTATTTTCAAGAGCAATTAATGCTTCTTCAAGTGCATATCGATCTTGTGAGTATACAGCCCCAGTTAAGGCATAATCGGAGGTCTTATCTATTAGTCTTAGGGTGTTTTCCCAGTCGTAATCAGGATAAATATAAATAGTCACAAGAGGTCCGAACAGCTCCCTATTCATAGTGTCGTAATTAGGATTAGAAGTAACCACTACAGTTGGCTCAATAAAATATCCTTTAGAGTCATCGTAATTACCCCCTGCAATAATTTCTACATCCTCATCTTTTTTAATTTTTTCAATAGTATCGACTAATCGATCAAATGCACCTTTGTGAATTACAGCAGTTATAAAGTTCTCAAAGTCTGCCGGTGATCCAATTTTAATAGTCTTTAGCTCTTCTTTAACCGCTTTAATTATGGATTTAGCTTTTGATTTTGGAAGATAAACTCGTGAAGCTGCTGAACACTTTTGACCTTGAAATTCAAATGCTCCACGAATTATTCCTGTTGCAACTTCTTTCAGTTTTGCTGAAGGATGCGCTACAATAAAATCTTTTCCTCCAGTTTCTCCTACGATTCTTGGATAAGAATTATAACCATTAATATTTTTCCCTATTTTGCTCCAAATATTACGAAAAACAGAAGTTGAACCAGTGTAATGTATCCCAGCGAATTCTTTGCTTTTCAAGACGGTATCTGTAATCATTTCAGGGTCACCAAATACCATATTAATTATTCCATCAGGTAATCCCGCCTCTATAAATATTTCCATTAAAATATTTGCAGAGTACACTTGGTGATCACTGGGTTTCCAAATAACTACATTTCCCATCATGGCTGCACTAGCTGATAGATTTCCTGCAATTGCGGTAAAGTTAAAGGGACTTACAGCATAAATGAACCCTTCTAAAGGTCGGTAAGTTAATCTGTTCCAAACTCCAGGACTACTCTCTGGTTGATTTTCATAAATCTCATGCATAAATTGTACATTAAATCGAAGGAAATCGATTAACTCGCAAGCTGCGTCAATCTCAGCTTGATAAATTGTTTTGGATTGACAAAGCATAGTTGCAGCATTTATCTTAGCACGATAGGGTCCAGCAACCAAGTCTGCAGCTTTCAAAAATATGGCAGCTCTAGATTGCCATGGCATTTTAGACCAAGCAGTTCGAGCTTCAAGTGCAATACTTATTGCATCTTCAATATTTTTTTTATTGGCTTTATGGTAGTTGCCAAGTAATTGATTGTGGTCATGAGGAGGACTCATACTGCCCAGATCTCCTGTTTTTACATTTATACTTCCTATTCTCATAGGAATCTCTATAGTTTTATTAAACATAGAGTTATACATCTTTAGAACTTCATTTTTTTCAGAACTATCTGGAGCATAAGATAATATCGGCTCATTTGATGGGAATGGAACTTGAGGAATGCTATTAGACATTATTTTTTCTAAAAGTATTTATAAATCAAATTAACAAGTCTTATAAAATTATCTTAATTAAGAATATAAGGTACATTAAGTTTAAAATGGGGAACTTCAACTTTAAATTTATTGGCATTAGAGAAGTTTATCATGATAAAAGCTCCTGACATGGATCCCATTGGAGATGTAATTAAACTTCCTGATTGGTACGTATAACTTTGACCTGATCGAAGGATGGGTTTTTTACCTACTACTCCAACTCCATTTGAATACTGGGGTCGATTTATCGTCTCCTTAATTTTCCAGTGTCGAGACAAGAGTTGAACCACATTTTTACTTTGATTTTCAATAGTAATAAAATACATAAATGCATGATGGGGTACATTTTCTTTTAGGAAACTACCTTCAAATTTTGTTTTTACGGAGATTTTAATACCTCTTGTAACTTGTTGTATCAAAGCTTATTAATTGTAATTAATAAATGATTTAATTTAAAAGTAATAAAAAAAACAATGTCTCTATTATAAAAGAAAAGCTAATTGTCTAGTTGAAAAGAATTCACTTGACCAAAAGCAACTAAAGCATCATATTGCGATCCAATATTTCGATAATAGACTAGGATTAAATAATCATTTTCTGTCAAAGCATTTGAACCACTAAGAAAATTTTTATCAAGCTGATTATCTTTTTTTACTACATACTTGTAATTGTAAAACCCTTGTTTTAAAAGTAAAACACCTTCATAAATCTCTAATGAGGGATTATAGTACATTCGGTTATTATTGCCAAGGTGATAATTGTTAAAACTGCCATAAATATAAATTTCATTATCATTTAATTCATAATCTGCTGCTAGGCTGAAATATACGTAACTATAGTCAGCTTCTGTATTTGGATCTCCAGGACGCATAATATTCCTAATTTCATATCCACCGTTTATATCGGGAGCATATGTGTAGTTTTGATATTTTCTAGGAATATTTACATTCAAATAGGTTTCGTAAAGTTGAGCTAAATTTGTGTAGCTGATATTAGGACCTGTAATTCTTAAATCTTTAGTATCAAAAAAATAGTATTCATTACCTCCTTCAAATTGGGTTGGAGTTTCATATCTATATTCTAAAGTCGTTCCTGTAAAATATTGAGGCTTTAATACCAAAAGATTTGAATCCCATTGCCTATTTTGTAATATATGAACAAAAACGGTTTGTTCTGGATTTCGAAACACTCCTTGAAAAGGAGTTATACCAAAATGTAGAGACTGATGAGTGGTAAAACGAGCCATATTTTGAGGGCGATATACTGCTGCTTGAACACTAGCTTTTTCCTCATATATGCAAAATCTTCTGGAGAAAACAAGCTCTTCATAAGAATCATATATCTCTATGAGATAGTTTCCAGAGACCCTGAATTGAATATTTTCATTTGGAAGAGTTAAACGATAATTGGTGAAGTTTTGAATAGTGTTAAAAGATGTATTGTAATTATTAATTCTCAAATTATCGTAACCAACTAAAAATTCATTCTGAAAAAGTTTTGAAGGAGTCCAATCATGGTTGAAGTGTTTAATTTTGAAGTAATAATCAGCCTCATCGCCGTTCAAATCATCAAAAATAAGTGTAATATTTTGACCTAATGCTACTAATGGAAAGTTCTCAGTACTATCTGAGCCGAAAAATTTGATAGATTTAATATTATCCTTAGGTGCATATTCAATAATCTGCTGGGCGTTAATTAAAAATGTGGAAATTAAACTTAAAGCTACAATAACAAAAGCTCTCATTTTTATCATAAGTAAATTTAAATGTTCGGATTGTGTTAACCAAATCACAACATTATTAATGAAAAAATCAAACACTTATTTAGAATTAATATAAATAATTCATTTCCCTTGATATTTGTTTTATCAAAAGTGGTTTAGTTAGTAAATTTGGGCGATTTTAAAATATAACTTATTGTTACTTAATGGAGGTTATTAAAAGAATTGAAACACGAAGGGGAGCGAATCTCAGTTTAAATGGAATAGCTGAAAAAATTCTTGATAAAACATTGTCAATTAATACCTATGGATTGAGACCAGATGACTTTTTTGGAACCACATCTAAGCTTTGTCTCAAAGAAGGTTCTAATATTCTTGCTGGTGCCCCAGTTTTTTACAGTAAAAAAACTCCTGATATTAAAATAGTTTCCCCTATTTCGGGTACCATAAAAAAAATTTTAAGAGGTCCTAAACGAAAAATTGAAAATATCATAATCGAATCTTCTACAAATCAAGAATCAATTATACATGAAGTTAAAGGGTGGAAAAAAATGGATATTAATAATTTAAAGCAATTATTAATGGAAAGTGGAAATTGGTCTTTTATCCACCAGAGGCCCTATGGTATTATGGCCAATCCATTAGATACTCCAAAATCTATATTTGTAAGTACAGCAAAAACTGATCCTTTAGGTGAAGATTATCACTTTGTTTTAAAAGAAGATCAAAAAGAATTTCAACTAGGAATTGACTTACTTAATAGGCTGGTTGATCAACCAGTATTTTTAGGGTTAGATAAATCATTTCCAGGATATTTTGAATCAATAGAGGGTGTTCAACATTATTCTTTTGAAGGACCACACCCTGCTGGTAATTTAAGTTTACACATCCAAAAGCTCAGTCCACTTAACATGAATGATCATGTATGGACAGTGAACCCTGAAGACGTAGTAAACATTGGGAGGTTTGTTAGTTCTGGAGTTTTTTCACCACAAAGAACAATCGCAGTCTCTGGAAATGCTGTTAAAAACCCTAAATATTTTAGAACTAAAATAGGGGCTGAATTAGCACCTATACTCAATAAGGTTGGAATTAAATTTGACAATGTAAGAGTCATAAATGGCGATGTCCTTACCGGGAACACAGCTTTTATTTCAGGTCATCTAGGCTATTTCAACAATTTGGTAACCGTAATTCCTGAAGGAAGTCATTACCGAATGTTTGGTTGGTTACCATTTAAGGATAATAAAATTCTAAGTTTATCAAATACTTCTTTATCTCGTTTGTTTAATCGAAAAGGATTTGAAGTAGATACTAATCTCAATGGCGAAGAGCGAGCTCTAGTTGTTACAGGTGAAATGGAAAAATTTTTTCCTCTTGATATTTATCCAATGCAATTAATAAAAGCTTGTATGACAGAAGATATTGAAAAAATGGAAGCCTTAGGGATATATGAAGTAGTGCCAGAAGACTTTGGTTTAGTAGATTATGCTAATACTTCAAAGATTGAAGCCCAAGAGATTATACGTCAAGGCATAGAATTAATGATTAATGAAGTAGGATAAAAGAAAACGTATGAATTTTATAAGAAAAAGTTTAGACAACCTTAAGAAACCCTTTGGTAAAGGACAAAAACTTGAGAAATTTGCACCAGCATTTAACGCCTTTGATACGTTATTATTTGTACCTAACCACACAACAAAAAAAGGAGCTCATATCCGTGATGCAGTTGATTTAAAGCGAACTATGGTAACAGTTATTTTTGCTTTATTACCTGCATTAATTTATGGGATTTACAATACCGGATACCAGCATTATATTCAAATCGAAGAATCTTTTACATTTTTAGAGGCCTTTATTCATGGATCATGGAAAATTATTCCTATGATTATTGTTTCTTATGTAGTAGGCCTTTCCATTGAGTTTGGTTTTGCTGTTTACCGAGGAGAAGAAGTAAATGAAGGCTACTTAGTTACTGGACTTTTGATCCCGATGATTATGCCAGTGGATATTCCTCTATGGATGGTTGGAATCTCAACAGCATTTGCAGTTTTAGTTGCAAAGGAAGCCTTTGGAGGAACAGGTATGAATATTTTAAACCCCGCGTTAACAGCAAGAGCATTTGCCTTTTTTGCTTATCCAACATATATGTCTGGAAATAAAGTGTGGGTTTCTGAAGCAGGAAACATAGATGCAATTTCTGGAGAGACCATTTTGGGTACTTTGGCAGCTGGTGGAGAAGTAAATTATTCGATGATGGAAATGTTTCAAGGATCAATCCCAGGCTCTATTGCAGAAACTTCTACTTTATGGGTGGCTGTGGGAGCTTTGATTCTTATATTGACAGGAGTAGGAAGTTGGCGTATTATTTCTGGTGGAATTATAGGTGCTGCCATTATGGGGTTATTGTTTAACCTTTGGGGAGCCAATGAGTTAATGAGCTTTTCTTGGTTAAACCATCTGGTAGTAGGTGGATTTGCATTTGGAATTGTTTTCATGGCAACTGATCCTGTATCTGGCACTCAAACCACAAAAGGAAAATGGATTTATGGTTTTTTAGTTGGAATATTTTGTATTATGATTCGTGTTTTTAATCCTGCCTATCCTGAAGGTGTTATGTTAGCAATATTATTGATGAATGTTTTTGCACCCACAATTGATCACTATGTAGTTAATGGAAACATTAATAAACGCAAAAAGCGTTGGGCTTTGGCCTCAAAAGAACTTAAAACTGCGTAAAGATGAACAGAGATAGTAATATTTATACTTTTTTATTTGCAACCCTTATGGTTTTGGTTGTAGCATCTACTCTAGCATTTACTGCAAGCTCCTTAAAAGATCTACAAGATGCAAATGTTAGAAAAGAAAAGATGCAAAACATACTTGCTACAATTGGCATTGATTCTGATAGGGAACAAGCTGAGGCTCTATATAACAAGTACATAAAAGCTCAGCTTTCTTTGACTCAAGAAGGAGCTGTTGATCAGAATATCAATGCTTTTGAAATAAAATTAAATAAGGAGTTAAAAAAACCCTCATCTGAGCAACGTTTTCCAATGTATGAAGCCAACGTAGAAGGAGAAAAATTTTACATCGTTCCTCTTCGAGGGTCAGGACTTTGGAATGCTATCTGGGGATATATTGCTTTAGAAGAAGATAAAAACACCATTAAAGGAGCTGTATTTGATCATGTTGGAGAAACAGCTGGATTGGGAGCTGAAATTACTCAACAATGGTTTCAAAATCGTTTTTTGGGAGAAAAAGTATTTGATAAGCAAGGAAATTTGGTAGGAATTAATGTTTCAAAAACAAACAATGATCCCAAAGATTTGGATAAAAATGATCATGAGGTAGATGCAATTTCTGGAGCTACAATTACTGGAGACGGAGTTACCAACATGATCATTGAACGCTTAACTCATTATTTACCTTATTTGAAAGCTGAAGAACAAATTGTTGCAATAAATTAATAAAACAATGAAAGAAAGATCGACCAAAAAGCAACCCACTATTCTTTTTTTAAATAAAGAGAGGGAGCCACTTTTTTCAAAGAAAAATCGAAAGTTATTGTCTGACCCAATGGATGATAATAATCCAATAACTGTTCAAGTACTAGGAATTTGTTCAGCTCTGGCTATTACGGTTCAGTTAAAGCCAGCATTAGTGATGAGTATTTCTGTAATGGCAGTGATGGCAGCCAGTAATGTTATCATTTCTGTACTTAGAGACTTAATTCCAAATAGAATTCGGATTATAGTTCAATTAGTTGTTGTTGCCGCTATGGTAATTTTAGTTGATCAAATTTTACGTGCATATGCTTATGATGTAAGTAAAGAACTTTCAATTTTCATCGGATTAATTATTACCAATTGCATTGTGATGGGAAGATTAGAAGCTTTTGCATTAGGAAATGGAGTTTGGAAATCTTTTCTTGATGGAATCGGAAATGCTGCTGGCTACGGATTTATTTTAATCTTAGTTGCTTTTTTTAGAGAACTTTTGGGTTCTGGAAAATTATTTGGCTATCAAGTGATTCCTGATATAATATATGAAATGGGATATGTCAATAACGGATTAATGTTATTATCACCTATGGCTTTAATTACTGTAGGATTAATAATCTGGGTTCAACGTTATAGAAATCGAATACTAATAGAAAAAAATTAAATAAACGTGGAAGCATATTTAAACCTTTTTGTAAAAAGTATATTTATTGAAAATATGATTTTTGCATACTTTTTGGGAATGTGTTCATATTTAGCTGTTTCTAAAACTGTTAAAACAGCTGTTGGTCTTGGCTTTGCTGTTATTTTTGTTTTAGCAATTACAGTACCAATCAACTTCCTTTTAGATACTTACTTACTTCGTCCTGGAGCCTTATCTTGGTTGGATTCGGACTATGTAGATCTTGATTTAAGTTTTTTAAGTTTCATAATGTTTATAGCTGTAATAGCCTCTATGGTTCAGCTTGTTGAGATGATTGTTGAAAAATTTGCTCCTGCTTTATACGGAGCTCTGGGGATTTTCCTTCCACTTATTGCTGTTAATTGCGCTATTCTTGGTGGCTCACTTTTCATGCAGCAAAAGGATTTTTCAGGTATTGTAGAGTCAGCAGTTTATGGTTTAGGATCAGGAATCGGATGGTTGCTTGCTATTTTAGCAATTGCTGCTATTCGAGAAAAAATTACTTATTCAAATGTGCCTGCCCCATTAAGAGGCTTAGGGATTACCTTTATAATAACAGGGCTTATGGCATTAGGATTTATGAGCTTTATGGGAATTAAATTATAATTTAAGAATGGATTATACAGTTGTTATTGCGAGTATTGTTGTTTTTTTAACCATCACATTTATGTTAGTTGGGATGCTTTTAGGTGCAAAAGCAAAACTATTGCCTTCTGGGCCGGTTTCCTTACAAATTAATGGTGACAACAAAGTTGAAGTATCTTCAGGGAGTACTTTATTAAGCACCTTAGGTAATAATAAAATCTTTTTACCTTCAGCTTGTGGTGGAGGGGGTACATGCATCCAATGTAAATGTAAAGTGTTAGACGGAGGAGGAGAAATTCTTCCTACTGAAACACCTCATTTTTCTCGAAAAGAAGTTGCGGAAGGATGGCGTCTAGGATGTCAAGTAAAAGTAAAACAGGACATGGTTATTCAAGTTCCAGAAGAAGTTTTTGGCATTAAAAAATATGAAGCAAAAGTAATTAGAAACTGGAATGTTGCTTCTTTTATTAAAGAGTTTGTGGTTGAAATACCCGAAGAAATGGATTACAAAGCTGGAGGCTATATCCAAATTGAGATTCCAAAATGTGAAGTTAAATATGAAGATATCGATATTTCTGCCCATCCAGAAGAACATCCAGGAGAACCGGATAAGTTTAAATTAGAGTGGGATAAGTTCAAATTATGGCCTTTGAAAATGAAAAATCCAGAGACTGTTGAACGTGCTTACTCCATGGCTTCCTTTCCAGCAGAAGGAAAAGAAATAATGTTGAATGTTCGTATTGCAACTCCTCCTTTTGATCGTGCAAAGAATGACTGGAGTGAGGTTAATCCTGGCGTAGCTTCATCGTATATTTTTTCAAAGAGCGCAGGAGATAAAGTTACTATTTCAGGACCCTATGGCGAATTCTTTATCAATGAATCTGACTCTGAAATGTTATATGTTGGAGGAGGAGCAGGAATGGCGCCAATGCGATCTCATTTGTATGAACTTTTTAGAACCCTTAAGACTGGGCGTAAAGTTACCTTCTGGTATGGTGGACGTTCTAAAAGAGAGCTATTTTATATTGATCACTTTAGAGCTTTGGAAAAAGATTACCCAAACTTTAAGTTTTACATTGCTTTATCTGAACCAATGGAAGAAGACAATTGGAAAGAAAAAACTAGTCTTAATTCTGATGGAGACGGTTTTAATGGTTTTGTGCACCAGGTAGTAATTGATCATTATCTTAATGATCATGATGCACCAGAAGATATTGAGGTTTATTTTTGTGGGCCACCACTAATGAATCAAGCTGTTGAGTTAATGGCAGAAGATTTTGGGGTTCCACCAGAAAATGTTAGGTTTGACGACTTTGGAGGATAATATTGATTCTCTTTTGTAATATTAAAATTAGAAACCAAAAAGCTCATCGAGAGAAACTTCTTTTATTATACCATATTTCTTCAAGTTTTTAAAGTCTATTTTATCTCGATTTCCAATTAATAAAATATTATGTGGTTTATCTTTTATATATGTTTTATGAAACTTTAAAAGTTTTTCTAGATCCATAGCTTTAACTTCATTGTAAACCTGCTCACGTATATCAAAATTAATTCCACGTTTCTCAGCATTCAAATAACTATATAATACACTCGATTTTGTAATACGCTCACTTTCAATTTTATTTAAAATGGCCTTTTTGCTTATCTCAAATGCTTGTTGAGATTCAGGAAGGTTATTAATTAAGCTAAACATTGAAGATAAAGCTTCACTTTGTTTGTCTGACTGAATTCCAATATATGAATAAAGGTAATCTGATCGATCGGGTTTATTTGCTTGACTGAATGTAGAATAAACAGAATAAGCTAATCCTTGTGCTTCACGAATTTCTTGAAAAACTATAGAATTCATCCCTGCACCAAAATACTGATTAAACAGCCTAATTGCTGCTGTTTTAGCATTATCTAATAACTCTAGCTTTGTTAAGAGAATAATTTCTGTTTGAACCATATCAAAATGGGTCCAAAAGATATATTCTTGATCATAAATTTTTTCCTTGTAATTTTCAATATTTATTATTTCAGAAAAGCTTTCAGGAATTTTATGATAAGTTTTGACCATATGAGATAAACTATTCTGATTCATTTTTCCATAATAAAGAATACGATGTGAGTAATTTGATAAGTTTTTTATCAAATCGGTTAAATCTTCAACCCTTAAGTCTTCCAAATCCTTAGTGTTTAAATTATTTGAAGCGGGATTTACTTCTCCATATTTTCCATACGCATATAATTGGTTTCTAAGGATTATATTTTTATTTTTTTTGGCATCTGAACGTGATTTTATAATACGTCCAACAAGCTTATTTAATGCTTCCTGAGAAGCAATAGGGCCTTGTAAAAGCTTTTCAAAAAGTTGAATAGAAGCCTCCATATTTTCACTAAGTCCACTTAGAGTGACTGACGTTTCCTCCCCATCTCCTGAAGTATTGAAACTAAACTCGGCACCAAGATTATAAAACTTCTTTTTTAAATCTTCGGGACTTAAACCTTCTATTCCGCTATAATTCATTAAGCCTGCA
This sequence comes from uncultured Flavobacteriaceae bacterium, assembly GCA_943842245.1. Taxonomy (GTDB): domain Bacteria; phylum Bacteroidota; class Bacteroidia; order Flavobacteriales; family Flavobacteriaceae; genus MS024-2A. The sequence goes on along the minus strand of CALTAJ010000001.1, from coordinate 432,174 downwards.
GCTAACTCGATTTTTGGATCTAGATTTTTACCAAAACCAAAACGATAAGTTAGTTGAAATAAATCATTGTCTTTATTTTCTTTAGAAATAACTTCCAGAGGACCAATACTGTATAAGTCTAGATCATTATTATAATCTAAAAATTTTGGTTGCAGCTTATTAATCTCTAGTTTTATGAGTTTTTTATGTAACTCAGATAGGTCTTCACGATTTAATTGCACCTTTGTAATTTTGGGTTTAGTAACTTTTTTGATATTTGGATCTTTACCAGTTCTCTTATAAATTACAGCATAATTTTCTTTGTAATGCAAATTGGCAAATTCAACTAAATCGTTTTTAGTGATTTTCGAAAGTTTTTCAAAATAGGAAACATGATCTTCCCAGGGCTCATCCCTTGTAAAAGCCATAACCATTTTATCTGCTCTATATAAATTAGCATTTTCTGAGTCATCCTGTTGCATAATTGATTTTTTAAGATCATTTATAACGGCTTCAATAAGATCAATATCAAAAGCTCCTTTTTTTATATTTTCTATTTCCCCAAGAAGTAGATCTTTTAATTCTTCAAGACTTTGTCCATCTTTTGGATTCGCTCTAAAATTGTGAATAGAAAAATCGTTTAATTTCAAGACTGTAGCTAAAGCACTTAAAACTTTTTGCTTTTGTACCAAATTCAAGTCAATTAGTCCGGCAGCTCTATTAGAAAGAAGCATATCTATTAAATCTACTTTTAGGAGATCATCTTTAGCTTTTCCATCAAAACGGAAGCCTAACCATACAGATTCTCTATCTGGACCAAGTACTTCTTTAAAAATAGGACTCGTAATTTCAGGAAGTTTTTTTAAATCAATTTTAGGAATTTCCAAATTAGGCTCCCAATTACCAAAATGTTTGTCAATCAGTCTAATTGTTTTATCAAAATCTAACTCTCCACTCATGCAGATAGCTACATTATTTGGACGATAATAGCTATTAAAATATTTTTTAATTTCTGTGATAGATGGATTTTTTAAATGATCAACTGTTCCAATTACAGTTTGTTTTCCATATGGATGATCTTTAAAAAGACTTTGGTAAAGGGCCCAATATTGTTTTCTCCCATCACTGTCTAAGGTTCTATTTTTCTCTTCATAAACAGTCTCTATTTCAGTATGAAAAAGACGATTCACAATCTGCTTGAAACGCAAGCCCTCAAGGGTTAGAAAACGTTCTAATTCATTTGAAGGAATATCAACCGTGTAAACTGTTCGATCCTCTGTAGTGTATGCATTTAGTCTTTTTCCTCCCATCATAGAAATCATTTTATCGTATTCATTTGGAATAGCATATAAAGCAGCTTTATTGGAAAGCTTATCAATTTTTTTATAAAGATCTGAACGTTCATTAGAATCTGTAAGTTTAGAGTAGTCATTGAAAAGCTGTTCAATTGAGTCAATGAGAATTTTTTCGGTCTTGAAATCTTTTGTTCCAAAGTGTTTATTCCCTTTGAACATCATGTGTTCTAGGTAATGAGCAAGGCCGGTATTATTTTCAGGATCATTTTTCCCTCCAGCTTTAACTGCAGTATAAACATGAATTCTTGGAGCATTTTCAAAATTACTTAAGTAAACTTTTAGCCCATTTCCGAGGGTATAAATTCTAGTTTTGGTAGGGTCATCTGTTACATATTCATAAGGAAAACCTCCAGAAGTGGCTTTTAGAGTCTCATAAGATGTAACTGTACAGCTCGTAATATTTGTGATAAAAAATACAGCTAAAATGCACTTTGTCAAGTTCATATTTTTATTTTTTTAAAAATTTCAATTTACATAAATTCCATGGATTAACTCACTAATGGCATATTTTGACTTATTTTTACAAATGTGGAAACAATAAGTTTGCAAGAGCTTCATCAGCTTGCTATGAAAGAGGTTGGATCCTTCTTAGAAGCAGAGGGGTATGAGTTTTTAGCTATAAATTCTAAAATAAAACGTTCACCACAATATGTGTGTGTGAAGGATAAAGTACTTTATTTTGTAGTTGTTAATGCATGTTTATATCCGAAGTCACCCAAATCATATGATATTAAGCAAATGAATAAAGTAAAAATTCATGCGAAAAAAAATAATGCAAAATTATATTTTGCAGGAGTAGGATTAGCAAATGCTAAAGATTACAATCTACCATTAATAAAAAATAATCCCTATGTTGTCAATTTCAATGGTCTTGAAAAAATCATATAGTTTATTACTATTACTAATATTAATAAGCTGTCAAAAAGTTGAAAAAAATGTAAATCAAAGAATAAGTGGCTTTGCACTCGGCACAACATATTCTATTAATTATTCCGATTTTTCATTAAGTAAAGAGGTTTTAGAAAAAGAAGTTGATTCTATTATAAAAGTAATTAATTCATCTATGTCAACTTATATACCAGATTCGGACATTACTAGAATTAACAAAGGAGATAGCTTACTTAAAATTGATCTACATTTTGAAAAAGTTTACAACACAGCTTCTTTGGTTTGGAAAAAAACAGATGGATATTTTGATCCTACTGTAGGAGCTCTAGTTAATGCATATGGCTTTGGTCCAGAATTAAATTCAAGTTCAGTTTCAAAAGAAATTCGAAATGAAATACTAGCCTATACAGGATGGGATAAAACTTATTTAAGTTCTGAAAAAACAATAAAAAAAACTCATCAAAAAATATTTTTTGATTTTAATGCCTTGGCAAAGGGCTACACAGTCGATGTAATTTCAAATCATCTAAGATCAAAAAATATTGCTTCCTTTTTAGTTGAGATTGGTGGAGAGATTGTAGCTCAGGGGTTGAGTCCAAAAACTAAAAAAGTATGGAAGATTGCTATTGACCATCCAAAGCAGTCTAAAGAGCGAAAATTTATCCAATTGATAAGCTTAAAAAATAAAGCTTTAGCAACCTCAGGGAATTATCGAAAATATAAAATAAATCCTGAGACGGGTAAGCGTTCAGTCCATTCTATAAATCCGAAAACTGGAAATTCTTTTCCAACAGAAGTTTTGAGTGCATCTGTATTGGCTTCAACTTGTATGATTGCAGATGCATTTGCTACAGCATTAATGGTTATGCCATTTGAAGAAGGTAAGGCTTTAATTGAGAATGAGGCTGATCTTGAAGCGTATTGGATTATAGAAGATGAAGAAGGAGAAATTGAAGAGGTATTTTCTTCAGACTTTTCATTGGAATAAAATAATATTAACTTTTAATTGCAACTGGAATAACTTCTTTTTGTAAGCTGTATTTTTTGATTTCAACTTCTGATAACTTATTAGCATATGGAATTCCCTTAGATTTAAAACCAGATTGATTTAAGAGAGAGATAAAATCTTTGCCGTAAATTCTTACATGATCGTATTGACCAAAAATACGACTACGCTCAATGGGATCGGTAATGGAATTATCTTCAAAAGTTGTTTCTAATTTTTCGTCTATTGGAACCTGAGCTATTAAAGTTCCACCTTTTTTCAAAACTCGGTGTAATTCGCTAATGGCTTGGATGTGATCATTTACATGTTCCAGTACATGGTTACAGAGTATTAGGTCATAACAGCTATCGTCAAATGGTAGTTTACAAATATCTACTTTGAAATCGGCTAATGGGGAGGTAAGGTCTGCTGTAATATATTTCCAATGATTAAAACTCTTAAATTTTTTATAAAAAACCTGTTCAGGAGCAATATGTAAAACATTTAAGGGAAGTTTTAAAAAATCTGTTTCTCGATCTAAATAAAGCCAGAGTAATCTATGTCTTTCAAGTGAAAGTGTACCTGGGCAAAGTGCATTATGTCTTATACTTTGATATCCATATGATAGAAATTTTCTATATGAACTTCCGTCAATTGGATCTATAAACCTACTTCCTCTAAAATAAAATCTGATAAGTGGTCTAAACCAAATACTTAGTTTAATTAACCAAGTTCTTGGAAATAGATTTAATAAAGATCTCATATTAACAAAGGGTTTTTTCTCAATCCTTCTTCTTCATCGCTTACGATTCCTAGAGCAGAATAAATATATTGGAAACTAGAAAGAAGTTCAGGTTTTCCGTTAACTAGTGCTACATTATGTTCAAAGTGAGCACTTGCTTTTCCATCAGCAGTTAAAATAGTCCAACCATCATTTAGTTGTTTGATACGATAGGTTCCTTGATTTATCATAGGTTCTATTGCTAATACCATTCCATTTAAAAACTTCTTTCCAGTCCCTCTTCTTCCATAGTTAGGAACTTCTGGACCTTCATGCATCACTATACCCAAGCCATGACCAACTAACTCACGTACTACACCATAGCCATTACCTTCACAGAATCTTTGAATTTTATACCCCAAATCTCCAATACGATTTCCTTCTTTAAAACTTCTAATTCCTTCATATAAAGATGCCTTGGCAACTTGAAGTAATTTTTCAACTTTAGAGTCAATATTACCAACTGGAAAGGTGTATGCATGATCTCCATAAAAACCATTTTTTAATACACCACAATCAATAGAGATTATATCTCCCTCTTCAAGAGGAATATCGTTTGGAATACCATGGACAATCTGAGCGTTTGGACTTACACAAAGAGTATTCGGAAAATCATATAATCCTAAAAATCCTGGTTCGGCATTATGATCTCGAATAAAGGTCTCTGCAATCTCATCCAATTTTATAGAAGTGACTCCTGGTTTTATTTCTGAAGCAAGTACTCCTAAAGTTTTCGAAACGATTAAAGCACTTTCACGAATTAATTCAATTTCTTCTAGGGATTTTAAAACTATTGCACCCATATTAAAAGCCGATATATGTATTTATGAAGCCACGTTTTATTTGGATTTCGGAAAAGTTTAAAAGGTTAAATTCAAAAATTTGAACAATACGATTTATTTCTTCCCCAATCAAGGTTTTAGCTTTTATAGCCAAAAACAATATGAATATGAATGAAAGGAAAGTATTCATTATTTTATTAATAAAGATTTTTGAGTCATTATTTTAGGAATTTCGACTTCCAATAAATCTAGTATAGTTGGTGCTATGTCTCCAAGAATTCCTTCTTTTATTCTTTTTTTCTCTTTATCAACTAAGATAATAGGAACAGCATTTGTTGTGTGAGCTGTGTTTGGGCTTCCATCAGGATTTATCATTGTTTCACAATTGCCGTGATCTGCAATTACTAAACTAGCGTAGCCTTTTTTAAGCGCGGCATTTAAAACATAACCTACGCATTGATCAACCGCTTCACAGGCTTTAATAGCAGCTTGAAATTCTCCTGTATGTCCAACCATATCGGGATTAGCAAAATTTAGACAAATAAAGTCAGGAGGATCATTTTCAATTTTTTTAATAATTGCATCTCGGATTTCAAATGCGCTCATTTCAGGTTTTAAATCGTATGTAGCTACTTTGGGAGAAGGGCATAAAATTCGTTCTTCTCCATCAAAAGGAACTTCTCTACCTCCATTGAAAAAGAAGGTAACATGTGGGTACTTTTCTGTCTCAGCAATACGAACTTGAGTTTTTCCGGCTTTAGCCAAGACTTCACCTAATGTGTCTTGAAGATTATCTTTGTCAAAAACAACTTTTACTCCCTTAAAAGATTCATCATAATTAGTAAGGGTCACATAGTATAAATCAAGAGGTTTCATTTCATATTTTGGAAATGCATGCTGTGAAAGTACCCTTGTGATCTCTCTACCACGATCTGTCCTAAAATTGAAAAAGAGCACTACATCACCTTGTTCTATTTTTGCTAAGATATTTTCTTTGTATATAGGCTTAATGAACTCATCTGTAATTCCTTGGTCATAGCTTTTTTGAAGACTTTTTTCAAAATTAGATGATGGAGATCCTTTTCTGTGGACTAAAAGCTCGTAAGCAAGTTTGACTCGTTCCCAACGTTCGTCTCGATCCATAGCATAATAGCGACCTATTAATGAAGCAAATTTGGTGTGTTTTCCTTGTAATTTATTTTCAATTTGATTAACAAATTTTTTTCCAGATTTAGGGTCGACATCTCGTCCATCTGTAAAAGCATGTAGGTAAACCTGGGGAAGTTCATAATCTTCAATTAAATCAATAATACCCTCAAGATGTTTGATATGGGAATGAACTCCACCATCCGATAAAAGACCTAAAACATGTACTTTCTTCCTTTTTTTCTTAGCATATTCAAAACATTCAATTAGAACTTTTTCATTCTTAAGCTCTTGACTTTCAACTGCCAGATTTATTTTTGCTAAATCTTGATATACAATTCTTCCTGCACCTAAATTCATGTGGCCTACTTCGCTGTTTCCCATTTGACCTTCTGGTAAACCTACATATACTCCGTCTGTTCTTAGAGTATTTGAAGCATAGTTTTTGTATAATGAATCTATGTAAGGTGTTTGCGCTTGGTCAAGTGCAGAAACTTTTGGGTCTGGAGCATTTCCCCAACCATCCAAAATCATCAAAAGGGTTTTTTGAGCCATTAATTTTTCGTAAATATACAAATTTGCATGCTTTCCAATAAATCCAAAAAGCTTAAAAAAAAACTGTTACTTTGTAAAAAAAAGTTGAAAAAAGGCCTTGTTTTTAGATCTACAGGAAGTTGGTACATAGTTGAATCTGAAGGAGTTTTTTATGATTGTAGAATTAGAGGTAAACTACGTTTAAAAGGAATAAAAAGTACCAATCCCATCGCAGTAGGAGATCGAGTCATTTTTGAAGTAGATACCCAAATAACAAAACCGAAAGGAACAATAATTGAAATTGAACAACGTCAAAACTACATTGTTAGAAAGTCTGTAAACCTTTCCAAACAAACCCATATTATAGCTTCAAATATTGATCAGATATTTTTAATTATTACACTACACAACCCTCCAACCTCCACATCTTTTATTGATCGTTTTTTGGTTACTTCAGAAGCCTATCAAATCCCATCTATTCTGGTTTTCAATAAACTCGACACCTGTAGTCCCAAACAAGTGAAAGCAATTGATGATTTGGCAACTATTTACAATAAAATTGGATACCAGACTTTGAAAATTTCAGCAACTGAAAGACAAAATATTGATGGGATTGAAATTATGATGCAAGACAAAGTGAGTATGTTTTCAGGACACAGTGGTTCTGGAAAGTCTACCTTAATTAATGTAATAGCTCCAGATTTAAATTTAAAAACAGCTTCTATTTCAGACCAGTATCAACAGGGTACTCACACTACTACTTTTGCTGAAATGTTTGCTTTACCCAATGGGATGAAGTTGATAGATACACCTGGGATAAAAGGTTTTGGTATGGTGAATATGAAAATTCAAGAAATTGCAAATTATTTTCCTGAATTTAAAAAATTAAAAACGGAATGTAAATTTCATAATTGCTTGCACCAAAATGAGCCTAAATGTGCTGTAATTAATGCTTTTAAAAAAGGAGAAGTTGCAGAAACTAGATACCTAAGCTATTTACAAATGTTAGAAAATGATACATCATATCGTTAAATAAAAGAATATGAGAGTTGTTTTACAACGAGTCAGAAAGGCTCAGGTTATAATTGAAGAAAAGGAAAGTGAAGAAATCGGAAACGGGATTTTGATATTGTTAGGGATTGAAATGGCAGACCAACTGGAAGATGTAGACTGGTTAGTTAATAAAGTACTGAATCTGCGAATTTTTAATGACAAAAATGGAGTTATGAATTGCTCGTTAATAGATAAGGGTGGCGAGTTAATGATTATCAGTCAATTTACTCTAATGGCAGCTACTAAAAACGGAAACCGTCCTTCTTATATAAGAGCTGCAAATCATAAACATGCTATCCCTCTTTATAATTACTTTATCAAAAAAGCAGATTCTATTTTAAAGTCTAAGGTAGCAACTGGGAATTTTGGAGCTAACATGAAGGTGACTTTAGAAAACGATGGGCCTGTAACTATTTTGATAGACTCAAAAAATAAGGAATAAGTAACTATAAAATATTTACTTCTGTTTCTAAAGAGATATTAAAAGTTTCTTTGACTGCTAATTGTATCTTTTTAGCAAGATCTAAAACTTCTTTTCCCTTGGCTGTACCTAAATTAACCAGAACTAAAGCTTGATTTTTATGTACTCCAACACCACCGTGAATGGTGCCTTTAAACCCTAAGTGATCGATAAGATAAGCAGCGGGAATTTTAAGTTGTTCATTAGAAGAGGAAAAGGATGGTAGCTCAGGATAGCTTGCTTTTAAAAGCTCATAGTGTGATTTTGAAACTAGTGGATTTTTAAAAAAACTACCACTGTTACCTAGTATTTTAGGATTTGGAAGTTTAGATTGTCTAATTTTAATTACTGCAGCTGCAACCTGTTGAATCTTTGGAGATCTATTTAGAAACGTTTGTTTTAATACACCATATTTAATATTAACATTGTGAGGAAATTTTTGAAGTTTAAAACATACTGAAGTTATGATATATTTTCCTTTTTTAATGGTTTTAAAAATAGAAGATCTATAGTCGAATCCACAATCTTTTTTGGTGATTATCTCTTCTTCAAGAGTATCTTTATTCAATGCCTTACAGTATTTGAAAACTGAGGTTAGTTCAACTCCGTAAGCCCCAATATTCTGAATTGGTGCTGCTCCTACACTTCCTGGTATTAGAGCTAAATTTTCTATTCCACCATAATTGTGATTCAAACACCACAAAACAAATTCATGCCAATTTTCTCCAGCTTGAACCTCAACAGTGATATTTTCTTTTGACTCTTCTAAAACTTCTATTCCTTTGTTGGCAATAAGTAGTGTCAGACCTTTAAAATTGTCAGTGAAAAGCACATTGCTTCCACCTCCTAAAACTCTAAAGTGAATATTTTGATTTCTTGAAATAATTTCTTTAAGCTCATGGGAGTTGGTTATTTTATAGAAGTATTTAGTTTTAACCTCTATGCCAAATGTGTTATAGGGCTTTAAAGAAATATTCTCTTCAAATTTGAGCATAATTCAAGATACAAATTTCTTATAGGCTTCTAAAGCTTTTTTCAAAATTGTTGCTGCCAAAATTAGTTTTTTTTGGTCTAAAATAAATGCTATTCGAACTTCATTAAGTCCCACATTTGGAGAAGAATAAAAGCCTTTTGCAGGTGCTAACATTACAGTTTTGTTGTCTAAGTTAAAGTCTGTTAGTAAGAATTTTGAAAAGTTTTCAGCATTTGTTACAGGTAATTTTACAATGCAATAAAAAGCTCCCATAGGATGTGATATCTTTACATTGGGAATTTTAGCTAACTCTTTTATAAGTGTATTTCTTCTGGCTGTGTATTCTTGCATCACTCCTTCTAAATAGCTCTCTGGAGCTGAAAGTGCTGCCTCACTAGCCATTAATGCATAGGTAGGAGGTGAAAGGCGAAGGTGAGCAAACTTTAGTACATTTTGAATAAGAGTTTTATTTTTTGATATCAACGAACCTACGCGAGCTCCACACATGCTGTAACGTTTAGATACCGAATCAATCATCACCGTGTGTTGACTATATTTTTCATTACTCAAAATGGAATAGTGAGGGTCACCATCATATATAAATTCTCGATAAACTTCATCAACTATTAAAAAAATATCGTGTTTAATAGTAAGTTCGCAAAGTGTGTCAATTTCTTTTTTACTGTATACGTAACCTGTTGGATTACTGGGGTTACACAATAGAATAGCCTTAGTTTTTGCATTAATTTTTTCATCAATATTTTCCAAAGCTGGAAGCTGAAATTGAGAATTAAATTCTGAGATGACAGGTACAACACTAACACTTGCTGCACTTGCAAAACCGTTATAGTTTGCATAGAAAGGTTCCGGGATAATAATCTCGTCTCCTGCATCACAAATAACGTTAAGAGCAAAAGTTAAAGCTTCACTAGCACCCGTTGTAACAATAATATCATCTGTAGATAAAGATATTTTGTGTTTATTGTAGTATTCAACTAACTTTTTTCTGTAGGATAAAGTTCCTTGAGAAGGTCCGTAGGGTAATAAATCTAAATTTGAGCTTGTTACAGCTTTAATGGCTTCTTTAGGGGCTGCGATATCGGGTTGTCCAATATTGAGATGGAGTACCTCGATTCCATTTTCTTTTGCTTTTTCAGAAAAAACAACAAGCTTTCGAATCGGTGAAGTTGGAAGTTCAATTCCTTTTTTAGATAGATGGGGCATAGGTCAAATAAAGGAGCAAAAATAAGAGGTTTTTTTGCCTTCAACAATTTTTTTAATTCTAAACAGAATTTAAAAAATTTTTAAACCTTTTTAAGGTATTACAGTTCCTTCAATTTTCAATGCTATATCCAGACTGTTTTTTTGATTTGTTGATACTGTAATTGTTTTCTTAAAAGGACCAATTCTTTTTGTATCATAGCTAACAATAATTTTACTGGCTTCCCCAGGTGCAATGGGAGCCTCAGGTTTTTTTGGAATAGTACACCCACAAGAAGATCTAATATTTGTAATAATTAAGTTTGCAGTTCCAGTATTTTTAAAGCTAAAAACACGTTCTCCATCACTTCCATTTTGAATTACACCATAGTCAATGGTAGTAGTCTCAAATTCTATTTCAGGTGAAGATTGTTGTGCATAGATCGAGATGCTAAAAAGGAGTAAAAACAAATTAAGATATTTCATGATTTTCATAGAAACTGAGTTTAATGGTAAAAATAAAATTTTTCTTTATTAATGAGTCATTATGTTTATAACATTAGTGTTCCTATTTTTGTATAATAAAATTAGATCAAAAATTCCACATGGAAATTCCTTCCAAATTTGATGCCAGGGGAATAGAGAGTAAATGGTATGCTTTTTGGCAAAAAAATAAATTTTTCAAATCTACTCCTGACGAGCGTGAACCATACACTATAGTCATCCCACCCCCAAATGTAACTGGTGTTCTACATATGGGTCACATGTTGAATAATTCACTTCAAGACATTATTCTACGTCGTGCAAGAATGAGGGGCTACAATGCTTGTTGGGTTCCGGGGACAGACCATGCCTCTATTGCAACAGAGGCCAAGGTAGTTGCTAAATTGAAGTCTGAAGGAATCAATAAAAGCGATTTGACTCGAGAGGAATTTCTAATCCATGCATGGGATTGGACTGATGAGTTCGGAGGGGTAATTTTGGAACAATTAAAAAAATTGGGATGTAGTTGTGATTGGGATCGAACTAAGTTTACTTTGGATCCAGAAATGACAGAATCTGTACTTCAGGTTTTTGAGAAGCTTCATGATGATGGACTCATTTATAAGGGATTTCGTATGGTTAATTGGGATCCAGAGGCTCAAACCACACTTTCTGATGAAGAAGTTATTTTTGAAGAAAAAAATGGAAACCTTTATTATATTGCTTACCAAGTAATGGATAGTGAAGAAAAAATAATCATAGCTACGACACGTCCAGAAACACTATTAGGAGATACAGCAGTTTGCATTCATCCTGAGGACGAAAGGTATTTGCACTTAAAAGGTAAAAAAGTTTGTGTCCCATTGACTGATCGTTTGATTCCTATTATAGAAGATGACTATGTCGCTATGGATTTTGGTACTGGTTGTTTAAAAGTTACTCCAGCACATGACCAAAATGATAAACTTTTAGGTGAAAAGCACCAACTTGATATTATTGATATTTTCAATCCAGATGGAACCATAAATGAAAATGGTGGTATTTATCAGGACTTGGACAGATTTAAAGCAAGAGAGATTATTGCTAAGGATTTAGAAACTCAAGGGTTATTAATCAAAAAAGAGTCACACCGACATAATATTGGTATATCTGAGCGTACGAAGGCCGTTATTGAACCTCGTCTATCCGATCAGTGGTTCCTAAAAATGGAAGAATTAGCTCGACCAGCAATAGATGGGGTTCTTAATTCAGACGATATTGAACTTTTACCTGAAAAATTTAAAAACACCTACCGCCACTGGATGGAAAATATTCGAGATTGGAATATATCAAGACAGCTTTGGTGGGGACAAAGAATTCCAGCCTATTATTATGGAAATGGTAAAGAGGATTATGTAGTTGCTTTAGATGAATTTAAGGCATTGGGAAAAGCAAAATTAAAAAGTGGTAATGATAATTTAACGATAGATAACCTTCGTCAAGACGAAGATGTCTTAGATACTTGGTTTTCCTCGTGGTTATGGCCTATCTCTGTTTTTGATGGTATCCGATATCCAAAAAATAAAGAAATTCAATATTATTATCCAACTCAAGATTTGGTAACAGGTCCTGATATTTTGTTTTTCTGGGTAGCACGGATGATTATGTCTGGGTATGCCTTTAGAGAAGAAAAACCCTTTTCTAAAGTTTATCTTACAGGTTTAGTTCGTGATAAAAAGGGGCGAAAAATGTCCAAACAATTGGGAAATTCTCCGGACGCTCTAAAGCTTATTGAGAACTTTGGCGCTGACGCAGTTAGAGTTGGACTGATGCTAAGTTCAGCTGCAGGAAATGATTTGCTTTTTGATGAGTCCTTATGCCAGCAGGGAAAGAATTTTACCAATAAAATTTGGAATGCTTACCGTTTGATAGTAAGCTGGGAAATTAAAGAAGATTTAAAAGCACCAGAAGTAGCGAGGGAAGCCCTTGAGTGGTATGAAAATAATTTTGAAAAAACACTGGCTTGGGTTGATGAAAACTTTGAGAAATATAGAATTTCTGACGCTTTAATGTCTATTTATAAACTTGTTTGGGAGGATTTCTGCTCTTGGTTATTAGAACTTATTAAACCCGAATATGGTCAACCAATTGATCGACAAACCTATAGTAAGGTAATTGTCTTATTTGAGAAAAACTTAAGAATACTACATCCTTTTATGCCTTTTTTAACCGAAGAGCTTTGGCATTTTATTACTGATCGAAAACCAGAGCATGCGCTTACAGTCTCTTCTTGGCCTGAAGCTCAGGATTTCAACGAAAAATGTATATATAATTTTGAATTAGCTCAAAAAATCATTGCAGGTATTCGGAATTTTAGAAAACAAAAAAATATTTCACATAAAGAAAAAATCAGCCTATATATCAATGCAGATAAGAGCAGTTTTAATTTTAAATCAACTATTTTAAAATTGGGAGGTGTATCAGAGATGAATTTCTCCAGCCCCCCTAAAGGTTTGATTGGAGGGAATTTTAGAATAACAAATTTAGAACTTTTCATTCCAACAAATACAGCAGAAAATCCAGAGGAAGAAAAGAAAAAATTGACTCTTGAACTCAATTATACTAAAGGGTTTTTGTCATCGGTTGAAAAGAAACTTTCCAACAAACAGTTCGTTGCAAATGCACCTGATAAAGTCATTGATTTGGAGCGAAAAAAAGCATCAGATGCAAGAGAAAAAATTTTATTATTAGAAAAGAATTTGGAATCTCTTTAGGGAAGACGAGCAATTGTTTGAACACCACCTTTAACAACATCATTGACTTTGACGCTAATTGGGGTGTTAAGAGGTAAAAAGAGGTCTACTCTAGATCCGAATTTTATAAATCCAGCATCTTCTCCTTGAATAACCTGTATTCCTTCCTCAGCATAATTAACGATTCTTCGAGCGACTGCTCCTGCAATTTGTCGGTATAATATTTCTCCAAAGGTTTTATTCTCAATTACAATAGTTGTTCGCTCATTCAGTTCTGAAGATTTTGGATGCCATGCGACTAGATATTTTCCAGGATGGTATTTACTAAACTTTACTTTCCCACTAATTGCATAGCGAGTTACATGTACATTTAGTGGAGACATAAAAATAGATACTTGGATACGAAGATCTTTAAAATATTCCTTCTCATATACCTCCTTAATGATAACTATTTTTCCATCAACTGGAGCGATAAGATGGTTTTCATTAATTGGTGTTTCACGTTTAGGATTTCTAAAAAATTGAAGAACTAAAACTAATTGAGTTAGGGCTAGGATTTGAAGGCATATTTTTAATAAAAATTGATTATCTAATTTGAATTCAACACCTAAAGTAATTGCAGCAGCAATTACAAATGACGTCATAATAATTTGATATCCTTCTTTATGAAACATAAGCTATTATCATTAAAAATAAATAAAAAAAGGGAGCTGTGAACAGAACACTATCCATGCGGTCATAAAAGCCACCATGTCCTGGAATAAGTGAACCACTGTCTTTAACTTTTGCTTGACGTTTAAATTTTGATTGAATAAGATCCCCTATAGTCGAAGTTATTGCTGTAATTAATGCTAAAAAAGGAAAGGTCCAAAAAGGGTAGGCTGGATGATAAGGAATCAAAATAAAACTAACCAAAAAACACATCAATGCACCTCCCCAAAATCCTTCCCAGGTTTTTTTGGGCGAAATTTTCTCAAATAAAAGTCTTTTACCTAAACCTTTTCCAAAAAGGTATGCAAAACTATTATTTACCCAAATAAGAAGATACATACTTATAGAAATTCCGTTTTCTAATGATGAGCCAAGAGAAGAGGTTGCAATAATAAAATATCCTGAGGCTACTAAATAGCAAATTGTTAATCCGCTTTTCTGCAACGGTAAAAGGTTTATTTTTTTTTGTGATAACAAGAAATATGAGAGCAAAAAGTTTATTCCAATACAAAGCGACATCAAGGAAAGGTGTATATAAGGATTTATCTTTACATAGTAAAATTGATATACAATAACTCCAAATAGAATAAAAGGAACCGGGCTTTTATGTTGAATTAATTTTTGAAATTCGTAAAGTGCTAGAGAAGAAAATATAAAGATGACAGTAATAAAAATAATATCAGAAGTAAGAGCTGCTGAAATGATTAGAGCTGCATAGAGAAGCCCAGATACGCTCCTTATAGTCAAATCTTTCATAAATTAATAATCTTCAAGCAACAAATATATGTTTTTTGAATCAGTCTGCTCTTCTTGATTTTGTTTATCATTAGAGCTTTTCCGTTTTATATTTAGCGTAGTTATGTTAGTTGGAATGGTATTAATATATTTATTTTTTAATTGAGCCATTCCTTGGCTAACATCTCTTGCAATCTGACTTATTTTTGCAGAAACTATTATAGTTTTAGGAAGTGCTTTGATTTTAAAGTGATTGATTTGATTGTTACTAAGTAGGATTTTACCAGTGTTACTTATTAAAAATTCACAATGGATCAATATAGCTTTGAAATTATCTAATTTTCCTGATGCTTGCTCAACAAAACTTACTTGAAAACGTTGTGCAAGATTTTGGTTAAGAGAAATTATTTCACTTTGATTCCAATTATTTTCAGTACAAATTTCTTTAAAGTTTTTTAAAACAAGCTCTGATGAGTCGTTATAGAGAAAAAATCCTCCAAAGGAAGTGAATTTTTTTACAAAACCTAAATCTAAAGGGCCCTCACTGTCAGGAAAGTAGGGACTTTTTTCTGGCTTTTTTGCCCCAAAAAATTTATTCCATATACCCATGAACTAAATCATTTTTTTTTAACGAGAGCTTTTGCTTCTTCTATTTTTTCATTATTTGTTTTAAAAGGTCTTTTTCCCAAGATATTTTCCAAATCATCTTTAAAAATAACTTCTTTTTCCAAAAGTCGTTCTGCAAGTTGCTTTAGTTTACCTTTTGATTTTTTAAGTAGTTCAATTGCACGATCATATTGTTTTTCAATAATTTTTGAAATTTCTTTATCAATCACCTGGGCTGTTTCTTCGGAATAAGGCTTCGAAAAGCTATAATCAGATTGTCCTGACGAATCATAGTATGTTATATTTCCTAAAGTATCATTTAATCCATAAACTGAAACCATTGCTTTTGCTTGACGTGTAACTTTTTCTAAATCGCTAAGGGCTCCTGTAGATATTTTATTAAAAATAACTTTTTCAGCTGCACGACCTCCTAATGTAGCACACATCTCGTCTAGCATCTGATCTGTTCTAACAATTTGTCGTTCCTCAGGAAGATACCAGGCGGCTCCTAGAGATTGTCCTCTTGGAACAATAGTGACTTTTACAAGTGGCGCAGCATGCTCAAGCAACCAACTGATTATAGCATGTCCAGCCTCATGATAAGCGATTGTTTCTTTTTCTTCTGGAGTTATGATTTTGTTTTTCTTTTCCAAACCACCCACAATGCGATCAACTGCGTCTAGGAAATCTTGTTTTCCAACAGACTTCTTATTTTTCCGAGCTGCAATTAAAGCAGATTCATTACAAACATTTGCAATATCAGCTCCAGAAAATCCAGGTGTTTGTTTTGACAAAAAATCAACATCCAGAGTTTTGACTGTTTTAATAGGTTTTAAATGGACTTTAAAAATTTCTTTTCGCTCATTTAAGTCTGGAAGATCTACGTAGATTTGGCGATCAAATCTTCCAGCACGCATTAAAGCTTTATCCAAAACATCTGCTCTGTTAGTAGCTGCTATAACAATTACATTTGTATTGGTTCCAAATCCATCCATCTCAGTTAAAAGTTGATTTAGTGTATTTTCACGTTCATCATTTGAACCAGTCATATTACTTTTTCCTCTCGCTCTTCCTATTGCATCAATTTCATCTATAAAAATAATTGCAGGAGACTTATCTTTTGCTTGTTTAAATAAATCTCTAACTCTAGAAGCTCCAACTCCGACAAACATTTCAACAAAATCCGATCCAGAAAGTGAAAAGAATGGTACTTTAGCTTCTCCTGCCACAGCTTTAGCAAGTAAAGTTTTTCCAGTACCTGGCAAGCCAACTAATAAAGCTCCTTTTGGTATTTTTCCACCAAGAACAGTGTATTTCTGAGGGTTTTTAAGGAAATCTACAATTTCTTGAATCTCTTCTTTAGCTCCTTCTAAACCAGCAACATCCTTAAAAGTTACTTTGACGTCTGTATTTTTGTCAAATAGTTTTGCTTTGGATTTACCGATACTAAAGATTTGTCCTCCAGGACCACCACCTCCACCAGACATTCTTCTCATTAAGAAAATCCAAACTCCAATAATAATTATTATTGGTAAAAAGCCAATAATTGTGTCCATCCATCGATTTTCAACCGTAATGAACTCTAGACGGAATGGAATTCCCTTACTTCTTGCTTTTTCAAGTTTTTCTTCAAATAATTCTAGACTTCCAACTTCAAATTGGTAATGTGGTCCTTGACTATTTTCTTGACCTAAAATATTTTTTGTAATTATATCTTGGTGATCACTCTTATTTAAAGCTTCAGGCGTAAGGGTAACTCGAACACTGCTTTTATTTCGTATAACCACAACCTTACTAATATCTCCATTGTTTAAGAATTTTTCAAAGCTTGAAATATTTGTCTTATTCATAGTCTGCCAATCGTTTCCCCCAAAAAGGCTTAGCCCTACTAAGACAAAAATAATTGCACCATAAATCCAATAGATATTAAATTTTTGAGGCGTTGGCTTTTTTTCTTCTTTCATATTATCTAATAGTTTGAAACAATTTGGGTACTTATAGCATCACCCCAAAGTTCTTCAATGTTGTAAAATTCTCGAGTTTTTCTTTGAAATACATGAACTACTACGTTGACATAATCAATTAAAACCCATTCCGACATTTCAAGACCTTCAGTGTGTAAAGGTTTTTCATGCAATCTTTTACTTACATTCTTTTGAATTGAGTTTACAATTGCTGATACTTGAGTATTAGAGTTTCCACTGCATATTACAAAGAATTCAAAAGGTGTGTTTTCAATCTTCCTTAGGTCCATCTTTTGAATACTTTCACCTTTAACATTCTCAATCCCTTGGATGATTTCCTCCATAAGAATCATAGCATTTTCTTTTTTATTTGCCATTAGGCATCAATATTTTGCACAAATTTATTACATTTTGGTGCGCTTACGCATACTTATATGACCTATTTTAATTTAATCAAACTTAATGCCATTTCATCCACTAATGATTATTTAAAAAATAAATACAAAAAGGGTAATGTATCGGATGGAGATTTGGTTTGGACAATTAACCAGACCTCAGGTCGTGGTCAACGCCAAAATAAATGGTATTCAGACTTTAAAGATAGCTTGACCTTTAGTGTTTTCAGACAATTCAAAGATATTGAAATATCAAATCCATTTTTAATAAGTCTTATAGTTTCATTGGGAATCCATAAAGCACTTACAGAACTTAGGATACCTAACCTTAATATTAAATGGCCTAACGACATTTTGTCAGAAAATAAAAAAATTGGTGGTATTTTAATAGAGAATTTTTTTACAAAAGGAAAATTAACTGCTTCAGTAATCGGCGTAGGATTAAATCTAAATCAACTATCATTTCAAAATATACCAAATGCGACTTCTTTAAGAAAAGTTACAGGGATAATTTGGGATCAACAAAAGCTTCTAGATGTCTTGATGCAATATTTGCATAGATTCTTATTTCAAACTAATTTTCAAAACCTAGATAATATACTCATTCAGTATAACGATAAACTTTGGAAAAAAAATAAAAGGGTCGCTTTTGAATCAAATTCATCTAATTTCATGGCTATTCCAAAGGGAGTTTCTATAGAGGGAAAGTTAATTATAGAAACAGATGAAAAACAAATATTAGAAAAAGATACTAATCAAATTCGAATGTTGTATAACCCTAATCTTCTTTAGGAGTCCAATTTGAGGGGTTATTTCTCCAAGTCTTTAGATCTTCTAATTGGTTCTCAGATATTGTCCTCTTATTTAAAGCTGCAGAGAGTAAATACGAATAATCACAAAGAGTTTGAAGTTTAACATTATTTTTTTTAAAGGCTTCTTCTGCGATAGAAAATTGATATGTGAACAAAGCCATCATTCCTAAAATTTGAGCACTCCTTTCTCTCAGCGCTTTTACTGCATTTAAACTACTTTTTCCAGTACTTATTAAATCTTCAATTACTACAACCCTTTGACCCTCCTTAAACTGCCCTTCTATCTGATTCTTTTGACCATGTTTTTTCGGTTCAGGACGAACATATATGAAAGGTAAGTCTAGTTTCTGAGCTACTAGCATGCCAATTCCTATAGCACCGGTTGCAACTGCTGCTATAATAAATGGACCTTCAAAATCTTTTTTAATTTTTTCAGAAATAACTTTACTTAAAAAATCTCTTACTTTTGGGAATGAAAGAGCAATTCTATTATCACAGTAAATTGGAGATTTCCATCCACTTGCCCAAGTAAAAGGATTTTCTGGATTCAATTTAATTGCATTAATTTGTAAGAGATGTAAAGCAGTTTTAGTTGCTACATTTTCATTAATTATCATACACAAATGTATAAAGTTTTTTACAATCAGAAGTCACTTCATTTTACAACTGTCTTAAGTAATAATTCAAAAACCACCCCTTTATTTTTTATTAAATATGCTAGTGCAAACTCCATAATAAAAGCCCTTAAAGATAGAGTTGTGACGGAGGTATATTTGTACCACTCAAATGTTAAAAAAATCGAAAAACATTTCTTCAAAACTTTTCCATCTGTGGAAGCTGCAGGGGGACTGGTTAAGCATCAAGATGGACGTTATTTATTTATTTACAGAAATAATAAATGGGATCTTCCAAAAGGGAAAATAGAAAAAAGAGAAACTTTAATTAAAGCGGCAATAAGAGAGGTAATCGAAGAAACAGGGGTAAGTGACTTAATCATTAAAAAACCTTTACCTGTAACATACCATATATATAATGCTAGTGGAAAGTTTAAAGTTAAAAAAACTAACTGGTTTTTGATGGAGTCGAACTATTTAGGTCCCTTAGCTCCTCAAATTGAAGAAAATATTCAAATGGCTGTTTGGAAAAAAGATACTGAAATACCTGAACTAATGAAAAATGCATATGAAAACATAAAAATTATTTTAAAAGCGTTGGATTAATTTATTTACTGTTTTTTACTGCATCTGGAACTAAAGAAGAATAATCACCATTATTATTAATAATTTCTCTCACAATACTACTACTGATATAAGAATAATCTGCTGCTGTAAGTAAAAAAAGTGTTTCAATACCGGATAATCTTCGATTCACCTGGGCTACACTTTTTTCAAATTCAAAATCTGCAGGGTTTCTAAGTCCTCTTATAATGGCAGTAGCATTTACTACTTTACAAAAATTAATAGTTAATCCTTGAAATGATTCAACTTTAATTTTAGGTTCATGACCATGGGTTTTATTAATAAAATATAATCTCTCTTTTAAGGAAAACAAATATTTCTTATTTATATTTTCTCCAACAGCAATAATTAATTCGTCACACATTGGCAATGCTCTAAGAATTACATCTTGATGCCCTAATGTAATTGGATCGAAAGAACCAGGAAATACATATCTTTTCATATTTAACTTAATTTTTAGAGCGTTCTGTTTGAATTAAAATTTTATTCAAAAATTCTGAAAAATCCATTCCTAGTGCATTAACCTGTTGAGGAATTATACTTTTTTTTGTCATACCTGGTACTGAATTAATCTCTAGGATGTGTGGTGTTTCATTGACAAAAATGAATTCACTCCGAATAATTCCCTTTAAGCCTAATTTTGAATAAATCTTTTTTGATATTTGATTTAAATCATTCATCCAACGATTAGATATTTTAGCTGGTGTGATTTCATTAGACTTTCCTTCATATTTTGCAGAAAAGTCAAAGAAATCATTTTCAGAAATAATTTCAGTAACAGGAAGAACAAAAACTTCATTATCAATTTTCACTACACCTACTGAAACCTCACGTCCTTCAAGGTAACTCTCGATAATTAGTTGTGTATCTTCTTCAAAGGCTTTTTCTATAGAATAGATTAAGTCATCTTTTTTGTAGACTTTATATACTCCAAAGCTACTTCCAGATCTATTAGCTTTTACAAAACATGGTAGGCCTACACAATCTATTATTATTTTGGGATCTAAATCATCTCCTTTATCAAGAGTATAATGTTTAGCAGTAGGGATATTCCATTCTCTTAGAACCGAAAGACAGTCTCTTTTATTTAGAGTTAGTGCTGCATTATAACTACTACAGCTCGAAAAAGGGATTTCTAAAAGTTCCCATAGCGCGGAAAGCTGGCCATTCTCGCCCAAAGAACCATGAATGAGGTTGAAAATTAAATCTATTTTAATTGAAATATCTGATCTATTAAGTGAGAAATCTCCTTTAGAAACATTATAAACATTACTAGAATCGTCTTTTGCAGTCCATGATTCTTTTGTTAAAACAATATAAAAAACTTCCCATTTTTCTCTATCAATCATAGAAAAAACATTTTTACCACTTTGAAGTGAGATCTCATATTCAGAGGAGTATCCTCCACAAACAACACCTACTTTTTTTCTGTACATTATTTTAATTTCTTTTACAAAGGTATAGCATTTCAAAGCAATCAAAAAGCTCAGGTTTTATTATCTTAGTCGATGAATTTAATCTATGGTTTTTTTACGTTTTTTATTTAGCACATCTTTTGTAAAACAACTTTTCTTTATCGGATTGTCTTCGGTCTTGTTGTTTATTTTTATTTCTTTAAGTCTAAATATTTACACGAAACATAATAATTATCAAGATGTTCCTAACTTTGAAGGCATTCAATTAAGTGAATTGCCTTTTTTAATTGAAGATGAAAACCTGCGATTTGAAATAATTGATTCTTCTCGCTTTGATCCAAAAAGAGAACCTTTATCAGTTATTTCACATTTGCCTTCTCCAGGTAGTGAGGTGAAAGAAAACCGAAAAATATACTTCACTATTAATCCTTCTGGTTTTAAAAAAACTACAGTACCTAATCTAATTCAAATTACCAAACGAAATGCAGAATCTATTATAAAATCCTCCGGCTTTGAAATTGGAGATTATACCTACAGAGATAATATAGGTAAAGACATGGTTCTTGAGATTCGTTTTAAGGGAAATAAGATCGAACCAGGAATATTATTACCTAGGACTAGTAAAATTGATTTAGTATTAGGAAATGGAAAGAGATAAATCTAAATCTGAAGAAGAAATTCGATCTACAGAATCTCTTTATGAACATCACTGTTTTATTGCAGCTCAAGGTCAATCACCACTTAGAGTTGATAAATTTTTGATGACTCGTATTGAAAATGCTACACGGAATAAAATTCAACAAGCAGCAAAATCTGGTAGTATTTTTGTTGGAGAAAATGCGGTAAAGTCAAATTATAAAGTCAAGGGTGGTGATCATATCAGAGTTT
Source organism: uncultured Flavobacteriaceae bacterium (assembly GCA_943842245.1). Taxonomy (GTDB): domain Bacteria; phylum Bacteroidota; class Bacteroidia; order Flavobacteriales; family Flavobacteriaceae; genus MS024-2A. The sequence continues at coordinate 410,059 of CALTAJ010000001.1, read as the reverse complement.
TATTCTCACATCCTCCATATCAAAACATACTCATACCCGAATATTTACCATTAAATATTGTATTTGAAGATGAAACTTTAATCGTTGTAAATAAACCAGCAGGTATTGTTGTTCACCCAGGCCACGGGAACTATTCGGGGACATTACTTAACGGATTATTATTCCATTTTAGACAATTACCTAAAAACACTAATAATCGACCTGGGTTGGTTCATAGGATTGATAAAGATACTAGTGGATTATTAGTAGTTGCTAAAACAGAATTAGCGATGACTAATTTGGCAAAACAGTTTTTTGATAAAACTTCAAGTAGAAAATACCTTGCATTGGTTTGGGGAGATTTTGAAAAAGATTCTGGAACCTATCGAGGTGCAATTGGACGTAATCCAAAAAATCGATTACAAATGGCCGTTTTTGAGGACAACTCTCAAGGAAAAGAAGCTGTAACTCATTACAAAGTCTTGGAACGTTTTGGGTATGTTACACTTATTGAGTGTCAGTTAGAGACAGGAAGAACACACCAGATTAGAGCACACATGAAATATTTTGGACATACTATATTTAATGATGAACGTTATGGTGGAAATCTAATTTTAAAGGGGACTAGTTTTTCTAAATATCGCCAATTTATAGATAATTGTTTTTCATTGCTACCGCGACAGGCATTACATGCAAAAACTTTGGGATTTATTCATCCTGTAACAGGTAAAAAATTAGAATTTAATTCTCCAGTACCAGACGACTTCAGTGATGCTTTAAAAAAATGGCGTCAATATGCCCAACATAAGAATTTATAATTTAAAAATATAACTCTTTAGCTATATTGATTTGTGAATGGTAATAAAAGCATGTAATTTTATTTATAAAAATTTTATTTATGAAAATATTGATTTCACCAGCTAAGTCCCTTGACTTTCAAAAGTCCTTACCTACTGAACGTTTTACTGAGCCAAATTTTATTGATGAAGCAATTCACATTAACTCTATTCTTAATAAAAAATCTCCTAAAGCTCTACAAAAACTGATGAATATATCAGAAAAATTAGCTCAACTTAATTGGGACCGAAATCAGAAATTTTCTTTAACAGAATCTAAAGAACAAAAAAAAAGAGCAGCAATCTTTACATTTAGTGGAGATGTTTATTCTGGATTTGATATTTACACTTTACCTGAAGAAAAAATTGATAAAATGCAAACTCAACTAAGAATTTTATCAGGTCTATATGGAATGCTAAGACCTTTAGACCAAATTCAACCTTATCGTTTAGAGATGGGAACTAAAATTTCAATTGGATCTAATAATGACCTTTATTCTTTTTGGAAAAAAAAGGTAACGGAACAGCTCAAAGATGAGCTAAAAAAGGATGAGTTAGTTGTCAATTTAGCTAGCAGAGAATATTTTAGTGTTATTGATAGTGATTTAATTTCAAATACTATAGTTAGTCCCGAGTTTAAAGATTTTAAAGATGGTAAACTTAAAATTATTTCTTTTTTTGCTAAAAAGGCACGCGGTATGATGGCACGTTATTTAATAGAACAAAATACTTCCTCTCTTGAGGATATTCATTCGTTTTCAAAAGATGGATATTATTACAGCGATGAAGAGACAAAGAATATAATGTATCCAGTTTTTATTCGTTAATTTTTAAGGATTTTAAAAAGAATATTGTCTTAATTAGAGGGCTTTAAACTTGATGAAATCCCTAGTATATTTTGATCAATATATTTTTTTATAAATAAAGGAGTAATATATTCTCTTCCCTCCAAGTCTTCTGGAACTAATAATAAGTTTAAATCCAGATTTAGATAAGCCTTTAGCATTGGAATTGCAAGTGGGGCATAGCTGTAATGCCAAGGTTCATATTTAAAGCCTTTTCTTTCAGAGTCCATAGAATAAGGTCTTAAAAAACCAAATTGAGATGCATTTTCTTCCATCCAAACTCTTAATGCAGCATATGGTCCGTCACCATGAAATTTTTCTGTGATCAATACATCTCCTTGTCTAGGTATAGATCCATCTATAATATCAACATCTGTTCCCCAATGATGCCTAGAAGTTCCTGGTAGAGTAGAATATTCAATTATTTTTTTAATATTTTCATCAGGACTAAATCCATTAATTTCATTAGATCTATATTTTCTATTCCAAATATCTTTTTGACGATTAAATGATCGATAAGCAGAGACAATTTCAATCTTAAATCCTGCCTTTTGAGCAGCTATTTTCATTTTTTCAAAAGCAGCTGCAGTTTCAGATAATAAACCAATAGAATTACTGAATAATTTTGAATCTTCTTTTCCCATTAGTAAATCTTGAGAGAAATTTAATTCATTTTGTGCAAAGAGTAGTTTTAAATTTATGATTAAAACAAGCAAAGACAATGATTTAAAGTTCATTAGAAAGAATTTTAATAAAACGTTGATGGGTTCCAATAGATTCAATCTCAAATTGTTTTCCAAGTGGTTTAAACCCATTTGATTTATAAAGATTATTTGCAGCAACTCTGGAATTTAACCAGATATAATCCACATTTTTATTAATACGGTGAAAAATACTTTTAATCAGAAGTGATCCAATACCATTACGCTGATATTTGGGATCTACTGCAATTGCTCTTAATTGAACACCTTGAAGTTTCTCAAATTGAGGACAAGATATTTGAAACGCACTAAGAACACCAATAATTTTTTTGGCTTTAAAAGCTCCTAAATGAATAGTTTCCTTGTCCTTGTCCATTTCAAAGTAACAACTTTTTAAGGGCTTTCCTTTTCTTAACAGAGCATGTCTTAAAGGATATGTCATATTGACCTCAATTTTCAAAATATTAAATGTCATTTTTAAAAATTTACATTCAAAAAGCAATTTTTACCACTTACAAAAGTATCTTTATAAGATGAAAAATACATTTTTTTTGTGGTTTTATCTCCTGTTTTCAATTCTTGTTTTTGGACAGGAGCGAAAATTAATTAAAGGTCAACTTCTATATAAAAATACAAAAGTAGTTGCTGCTAATGTTGTAAATAATACCTCCCAAACAAATACTATTACAGATAGTGAAGGGGAATTTGAAATTGAGGTTGCCGAAGGAGACAATATTATTTTTTCATCTGTTCAATATCAGATTAGGGCGGTAAAAATAACATCAGAAATTTTAAAAAAGAATCGTTTAGTTGTAACAGTTAATGAAAATATAAATGAGCTTAAGGAGGTCGTTGTTACAACTCAAGATGTCGAAAAATTTTTAGATTTAAAAGAAGAGGAATTTAAGGGATTTGATTATGATACTGACAAATCCTCTAGATTAGAAAATAAGGCTGTTAGAGATCGAGTAATATCGAATGGAATTGACTTTGTTAACATAGCAAAACTTATAGCAAAAGCATTTTCTAATAAAACAGTTGAGGAGCAACTTAAAATGAAGCCCAGTGAGATTTTGCCATTGGTTTTTGATGATAGATTTTTTGAAAATGATTTAGATTTACCTCAAGATCAAGTTATGGGATTTTTAATATTTATAGATAAGAATATGAAGACTAGTAGCTTGTTAAAGCAAGACATGCAGTTTCAATTGATCGATTACTTAATAAATAGAAGTAAAGAGTTTAAGAATGGTCAAGTTAATTAATAAATACTAGATATAATATGCGGTATTTTCTTCCTATTTTATTTTTATTTTTTTCATCTTCCTTTTCAAATGAGAATGATCATGAATTTTATGTAACAACAACTAATGTTGTATTCAAAGAAGAAAAAAAGACCCTTCAAATAACATGTCAATTATTTATCGATGATATTGAGCTTTTACTAAAGCAGAATAATCCTGAGTTAAGACTTTATCCAGATTCTGATGCAAAAAAAATTGACTTGCTTCTTGAAGAAACTTTTAAAAAGGTATTTCGAATTAAATTAAACCAAGATTGGATAAAACATAAGTTTATAGGGAGGGAATATAAATCCGATATTCTTCAATGTTATATGGAAATTGAAATTTTAGAACTCCCAAAAATAATGAGTATTCAAAATACTATTTTTTTCAATCTTTTTGAAGATCAACAGAACATTCTTCATTTTAAAAACGGAACTAAACGTAAAAGTTTTTTATTGCATTCGTCAAAAAACATGGTAAGTTTTAAAGTAGATTAGAACGAAGACCTCATTTTTGTATATTTATATTACTTAATTTTTAGATTAAAATATTTGATTATGAGAAAACTTAGTGTCATTTGTAAAGATTTTTTAGCCCTAATTTTATTATTTTCTTTTAATGTTGAGGCTCAAGTCCAAAAAGGCCATAAGAACGATAATAAATTTAGACAACTATATGATCAGTTTGCTGATCCTAATAAATATCATAATGCCTCTGGTGCTCCAGGAGTAGAATATTACCAACAAAAAGTTGACTACGTAATGGATATTGAATTGGATGATGAGAACAGTCGATTGTATGGGAAAGAAACCATTAAATATACTAATAACTCTCCCGACGAACTACCTTATTTATGGTTACAGTTGGATCAAAACATTAGAAAGAAAAATGCTCCTAATCTAGATAAAAATAGTTCAGGAAACTCCGTATCACAAAGTCCATCTTCTTTTTTAAGAAATTACACTAATGAAGATTTTGACGGAGGTTTTACTATTAATTCGGTCGAAGATATTGAAGGAAATATTCTTCCTTTTAAAATAAATCAAACCATGATGCGAGTTGATTTAAAAAAAGCACTTGCTCCAGGTCAATTTTTTGAATTCAAAATTGATTGGTGGTATAACATAAACAATAGAATGGAATATGGTGGTCGCTCTGGATATGAAACCTTTGAAAACGATGTAAATAAAGTATATACAATAGCTCAATTCTTTCCTAGACTTTGTGTTTATAACGATGTAGAAGGATGGCAGAATTTTCAGTTTTGGGGGAATGGAGAATTTGCACTAGAATTTGGAGATTATGAGGTAAATATAACAGTTCCCTCTGACCATATCATGGAAGCAACTGGAAGTTTACTAAACCCTAAAGAGGTCCTTACAAGAGTTGAATATAGGCGCTTTATAGATTCAAATTCGAGTTTTGATAAACCTATATTAATTGTAAATCAAGATGAAGCTTTTCTTAAAGAATCATCATTTTCAAAAACGAAAAGTACTTGGAGATATAGTGCTAAAAATGTTAGGGATTTTGCATTTGCTTCATCTAGAAAATTTATATGGGAACGTCAAGCAGTTAAAGTTGGAGAAAATAAGGTAATGGCAGTTTCAATTTATCCAAAAGAGGGTAATCCTTTATGGGAAGATTATTCAACAAAAGCAGTAATTCAAACTTTAAAAACATATTCAAAATTTACTTTTGATTATCCTTATCCAAAAGCAGTTTCAGTCCATGCAAAAAGAATAGGTATGGAATATCCAATGATTTGTTTCAATTTTGGAAGGCCAGAAGAAGATGGATCATATTCTGAAAGAACAAAATTTGGAATGATCAGCGTAATCATTCATGAGGTAGGTCATAATTATTTTCCAATGATAATTAATTCCGACGAACGACAATGGGGTTGGATGGACGAAGGCTTGGATACTTTTGTTCAATATTTAACTGAACAAGATTTTGGAGTTTCTTATCCTGAATCTATTGGAAATCTTGAGAAATATCCATCAAGTAGGGGAGCACCAAATAAGATAGTGCCCTACATGGCAGGAAATCAGGATTTCATTTCTCCTATAATGTCTAATCCTGAAAATGTATACCAATTGGGACCTAACGCTTATGCCAAGCCAGCAACAGCGTTAAATATACTAAGAGAAACTATAATGGGGAATGAGGCATTTGACCATGCTTTCAAAACATATTCTCAGCGATGGATGTTTAAACACCCAACTCCAGAGGATTTTTTTAGAACTATGGAAGATGCTTCGGCAATTGATTTAGATTGGTTTTGGAGAGGTTGGTTTTACTCTACAGATGTAGTTGATATCGGAGTTAAGAATGTGAAACGATATTATTTTTCTGATTCACCAGACCAAAAAGCAAAAACTAAACTAGAATCCTATGGATACAATTTAGATAATCTTCCTGATATGGTATTTAAGATTGATGAAGATAACGAATCGTTTGATCCCAAATTAATTGGTAAAAATCCTATTGAAAATTCCCAAAAAATTAAAGATTTTTTACTAAGTGAAGGAATAGATGTAAAAACTGAAATACCAAAATATTTTTACCAAGTAGAATTTGAAAAACCTGGAGGTCTAGTTATGCCCCTTATAGTTGAATATAGTTATTCTGATGGCAGTACTGAACGAATTACTTATCCTGTTCAGTTGTGGAGAAAAAATGATTCAAGTGTTAAAAAAGTAATCGCTTCAAACAAAGAGTTAGTTGGTGTGACAGTAGATCCTGATCTTGAAACAGCAGATGTTAATTTGGATAATAATAATTGGCCAAAAAAAGAGGCTCCATCTGATTTTGAAAAGTTTAAAGAGAAAATAAAAGGATAGTGACATTCAATACTCAATCTATAAATGAATTCGGCATTTATTTCTTAAACCTCTTATATTTGTTGAAAATATAAATATGTTTTTATTTATAAGTGGGGCGGAAATCGTCTTTGTTTTTTTTATTGTATTACTAGTCTTTGGAGCTGATAAAATTCCTTCTATAGCAAGAACCTTGGCTAAAGGTATGACTCAAGTACGTCAAGCTACAAATGATATTAAAAGTGAAATTCAAAAAAGTGCAGATGTAGGTGATGAAAATTCTACAAAAAAATTGACTCAAGATTTTAAAAAGGAAGTAGATAAAGTAAAAAAAGACTTTACGGATTTAGGGGATTCGATAAAGCGTGATCTCTAAAGGACCCAGCTTAGGGTAAGACCGTCTCTAAATGGTAATAATACTGTTTTTATTCGTGAATCCAGCTTAAGCTTTATATTGTAAGCTTGTAAAGCAACTGTGCTTTTATCTTTGGTGCTAGCTTTATTAAGTACTTTTCCACTCCACATCACATTGTCAGAAATTATTAAACCTCCTTTTTTAGTTTTTGGAAGCACTTGCTCAAAATATGCGTCATAATTAATTTTATCCGCATCAATAAATACCAAATCAAATAGACCATCAATATCAGGAAGTATATCTATTGCATCTCCCAAGTATGTATGTATATTTTTCACATACTCACTCCTAGTAAAATATTTTTCTTGTAGGTGAACTAGTTCTGCGTTATTATCAATAGTGTGAAGCTCGCCTTCTTTTTGTAAACCTTCTGCTAAACAAAGACTTGCATAACCAGTGAAAGTACCTATTTCTAAAATTTTTTTTGGTTTAATAAGTTGAGACAATAAACTTAAAAACCGGCCCTGTAGTGGACTGCTTAACATTCTTGGCTGTAATACTTTTTGATAAGTTTCTTTTTCTAATTCCAATAATAAATCAGGTATAGATTGACTATGCTCTAGAGCATAAGCCGACCATTCCTCCATAAAAGTATTTGAATTCATACTAGCTTTTGGGTCTTGCATATGGAAAGCGTTCTAAAAGTTTTGGATCAGCATATCCGTCAAGACCATTAATTGCTACAATATTGCCTTTGTCTAATTGAACCCAGCCGTCAGCTAAAAGTAATGATTCTGAAATATAGAAATGTTCGACACTAGCAACAATCAATTTTGTGTCATTTTCTTTAATATGATATTCATTTTGATAGCGACACCCCATTTGAATCGGAACATCTTTGACAAAAGGAGCATTCCAATCTCCTTTTTTTTCAATTTTTAGATTTGTTTTATCAAATTCAGAGATTTCTTCAGGGTATTTTGCAGATGTATGATGAGCATCTTTAATTTGTTTTTTTGTAATCGCATTTAAAGTAAATATTCCTGTTGCTTTTATATTAGAATAAGTATGCCTTGGGACCGAAGTGGGGCGGAGAATAAATCCAATTAATGCAGGATTACTACCCAAATGAATTACTGAGCTAAAAATAGCAACATTATTTTTTCCATCTAAAGATTGAGAGCCTATCAAATGGGCTGATTTATATCCAGTAATACTATTTACCAAATTGAGACGATAGATTTTTGACATTTCATTGAGATCATCAAGCTGAATGTGCTTCATAGATTATTTATTAAAAAAGTTAATTATTAAGTTAGGAATTTACATTTTTATCAAAACGTAGAACAGCAAAAATCAAAATACAGATAACAATTACTAAGGAGCCTAAAAAAATATAATGGTCAGGAATTTCATTTGACGATAAGAAACCCGTTAAAACTTTTTTGTCTAAAAAAGAAATAAATAGTGCTAGTGGTAATAGGATAAATAGAAATTTAAATCGTTTCATGAATAACATAATTTTAAAGTATTAATTACTCAAAAATAAGAAGAGATTTCATAATTTTAGTAAAAACAAATTTTTAATCTTATGATACAATTTTGCACTATTTTGATTACCCTTTTTTCTTTTATTTCACAGCCTACTTTAGTAGAAGGATTATGGGTGACTCAAGATGATGAAACAAAAAAAGAAAAATCCGAGGTTTTATTATACCAGAAAGATGGAAAACTTTATGGGAAAATTATCCGGTTACTTTTAGCAGAAGATCAAGGAAAGCTTTGCAAAGAGTGTAAGGGAGATGAAAAGAATAAGCCTATCGCTGGGATTACCATTGTAAAAGATTTGATTCTAGATGATAACGTATGGGAAGGTGGAACTATAATGGATCCAAAGTCAGGAAAAGTATATGATTGTTATCTAAATTTAGAAGATCCAAATACTTTAAAAGTTAGAGGATTTTTAGGTTTTTCTTTTTTGGGTAGGACTCAAATTTGGAAGCGAAAACAAGAATAAGAAAATTTTATTCAAGAAAAACCTTTTCAAAATATAATTTTTCAATCAATTAACGAGTATTTTAAATAAATAAATTTTTATACATTTGGAATATGTCAAGGCGAATAATTAATTTTGAATTTCATGCTGGAGTAGACTCTGTTTTCATAGATGGGAAAAGGTATACTCGTATTCAATTTGACAGGGCAAAAGCCAGAGTAAAAAGAAGAGACAAGCAAGGTCGTTTTTTAAGTATTTGTAGATAAAAGTATATTTCCCAACTTTACATTTAGTTGCCATTAGAATTAATTAATTGATCATAATTTCCTTGCTAATTCTTGGACGCTTATGAACTTATTTAATGGAAAAAAATATTTTTGGAGAACCACTTAAAATTTGTTGCAAAAATCCGATGACAGGCTATTTTAGAGATGGCTTATGTAGGACTGAAATAGGAGATACAGGAACTCATACTGTTTGTGCTGTTATGACAGAAGATTTTTTAAAATTTTCTGCTTCAAAGGGTAATGACTTGATAACACCTATGCCTTATTACCAATTTCCTGGCTTAAAAGTGGGCGACAAGTGGTGTCTTTGTGTCACAAGGTGGATTCAAGCTGAAAAAGCAGGTAAAGCTCCAAAATTAATCCTTGAGGCTACCCATGAAAAAACTCTAGAATATACATCTCTTAATTTACTTGTAAAGTATGCTTTCAAAGAAACTTCTTTTGATGAATAATCCATAATACTGACTTGATTGAAAATTAACAGAACTGCAGGAAGTTTCAAAATATTCAATTAGGGTATAAACAAATTCAATAATTATCATTTAGCTTTTTAAAGTCAATTATTTTTTCTTGTAAATAAGCCAAAATAAAGAAAGAAGAACTATTCCTGTAGGAATTACATTCCAACTCAAACTATTATCAAAGAATGAAAATATTAAATAACCTAAATATAAAGTTACTGTAGCAACGTAAACTACTTTCCACCACTCCATAACCAAATTTAATAAAAAAATTAGTGTTACGATATAGTAAAATTCTTAGAAAATAAATCAGCTCATCTTAAATATTGACTTTATATTTTACTTTTTTCAAAATGAAATGATTTGAGCAAGTTCGAATATATAGAGAAGTTAAAATAAACTAGACAGATTTTTTTAGATTTAGGGTATGGAAAAATTAACTTATCAATTCTTAAAAGATACTGGCGCAAAAGTACCTATAGTGGGTGGACCAATGTACCCAGGTTCAAATCCAGAATTAGTTGCAGCCGTTTCAAACTCTGGAGGCTTCGGTGTTGTTCAACCACTTGCATTGACTATTCTTTACGGACACGACTTTAGAGAAGGATTACAATTGATTAAGAAATTGACTAAAAACCCATTTGGGGTTAATTTTACAATTTTTGGAGGGGCAAATAAAAAGTACCACAAACAAATGGAAAGGTGGATGAAAATTTCCATTGAAGAGGGGGTGAAATTTTTTTTAACTTCTTTAGGAAAACCCAATGAAATAGTAAAAGTAGCCAAAAAGCATCAAATTAAGGTTTACCATGACGTACCCAATAAAAAAATAGCTTTAGCAATGAAAGATTGTGGGGTGGATGGATTGAATTGTATTAATTGGCGAGGGGGAGGACAAACTGGTATTCAGTCTGCTGAAAAATTCATAGAGGATTTACATGATATTGGTATTCCTCTAATTTGTGCTGGTGGTATTAGTAACAAAGAAGATTACAAAAAAGCTCTAGAGATGGGATATGCTGGTGTTCAAATGGGCACAAGATTTTTAGCAACTCATGAGTGTAAAGTAACCCAAAGTTATAAGCAAGCAATTATTGAATCTTCCGAGGAAGATATTGTTTGGACCAATAAGATAGCAGGGAATAACTCCTCTGTTATTAAAACAAAAGATGTAATGCAGGGTGGTTTAAGAACAGGTCCTGTAATCAATTTTATGTTACGACAATCTAAATTGAAAAGGTACGCTCGAATGTATTTAATGAGTCAAGGACTTAAAAATTATAACAAAACTGCCTTTGACGATTCAGTTCAATTTTGGCAAGCTGGGAAAGGGGTTGGTAATATTAAATCTGTAAAATATGTAGCTGACATCATCGATGAATTTTCTTTGTAAAGAACTACCAATGATCAGATTTGAACTCTTTATTTATTAAAAAATAATATAACAATACATTACCCACATTTACGGAAAACGAGTACAAGTTGAATCTGACTTTCATGAGTTGTCACATCGAGTTTTAAGGCCACTTTTTTTTAGACCTGGGCTGTTTACTTTGCCTATCTATTTTATGCTTTAAACTTCAACTAACTTTTTTTATAACTTTAATGGTATTGTATTTTATAATACTATATTTAGTTTAAGAGAAAATAAATTATATGAAGTATCCATTGTATTTTTTAATAGTAGGCCTTTTGAGTTATTTCTTTAATGCTTCAAATAATGTAGATGAACAAAACTCAAATACTGAGGATTGGATATCACTTTTTAATGGAAAAGATTTTAATGATTGGGATATTAAAATTGCTAATCGTCCTTTAAATGATAATTATCTCAATACTTTTCAGGTCGAAAATGGAATAATGCGAATTGTTTACGATGAATACAAAGATTTTGATGATAAATATGGCCATATGTATTATAAAAAATCTTTCTCTCACTATAAATTACGATTTGACTATCGATTTGTTGGTGATCAAACTCCTGGAGGTGAAGGTTGGAACATTAGAAACAGTGGGATTATGGTTCACTCTCAGTCGGCTGTAAGCAATACTTATGAGCAGCATTTCCCTGTATCTATAGAAGTTCAACTACTGGGGGTTTAAGTAATGGTAAAGAACGAAACACAGCTAATTTATGTTCACCAGGAACCGCTGTAGAACGATTTGGCAAAATTGATTATAGACATTGTATTGATTCAAATTCTAAAACATATGATGGAGATCAGTGGGTAAGTGTAGAGGTTGTAGTGATGGGTGAAGAGTATATTGCACACCTAATTGAAAACGATACAGTCTTAAGATATGAGCACCCTCAAATTGGAGGGGCTTTTATAAGTAAATCCAGAAAAGGGAAAGATTGGGAGTCTATGGGAGTTACCAATAAGGATGAGTGGATTGCAAAAGAAGGACAATATTTAAGTGAGGGATATATTGCAGTGCAGGCTGAAAGTCACCCAATTGATTTCAAAAATATTGAACTTTTAAATTTGTGTGGATGTACAGATCCAAAAGCTACTAACTATAAATCTTATTTTGTAAAATCAGATAATATAAAATGCATTTACAGCTAATAGATAGGTGATTAAATATCCTCTATCGTACTTATTCAACAGTAATAATTTACATTATTTATAGGTAGTAATATGACTTTGTCCTATTTTTAATTAATGAATAATAAAAACACTTTTTTAATTGCTGCCACTATTATTATTTCAGCACTTATAATATCATTTTCAAATAGATTTTTGCCATCTCCAGTTAATGAATCTTTTGTAATAGATTCTTGGACAGGTGACATCTATGATATAAAGGGCAATAACTTAACTGATATTCATAAAAACATCTCTGCTCCAGGACTTTATGATCCTGTTCAAACTGATAAAATCCAATAATTAATTTCTTTAAGTTATATGTAGAAATCAAATATTTTTATTTTTAATATTATGAAACATAACTTTATAGTAATTCTTGCAGCAATTAATTTCTTTTTTATAATCTCCTGCGATAGACGTCAAACTAATGAAATAAAAAACACACCAAATATCCTTATTATTTTTGCAGATGACCAAAGAGCTGATGCTCTTGGTATTGCTCAGAACCCATATATAAAGACCCCTAATATTGATGATTTAGCAAAAAATGGTGTACTATTTGAAAATTGTTATGTTATGGGTGGTCACCATGGAGCGATCTGCGCTCCTAGTCGAGCGATGCTTTTAAGTGGAAAAAGTCTATTTCATGTTTATGACCGATTGGAAGAGGTTGAAACCCTTCCAAATTATTTAAGTAAAAATGGTTTTCAAACTTTTGCAACAGGAAAGTGGCATAACGGAGCAGAAAGTTTTGAGACTAACTTTCAAGAAGGAGCCAAAGTTATGCTTGGAGGAATGAGTGATCACTTTAATGTCCCTTTAAGAGATTTAGATGAATACAATAAGTTGAATAACCCTCACAATGAGGGGTTTTCAACTGATATTTTTGCAGAAGCAACATTAGATTATTTTGATAGGTATCAAGCATCTAAAAAAGAAAAACCTTTCTTTTGTTATCTTGCATTTACCGCACCTCACGATCCTCGATCTCCTTCTCCAAAGTATTCTGGTATTTATTCAAATAATGAAATTCCAGTTCCAGAAAATTTTAAACCACTACACCCCTTTAGGTTTGATGATTTTAATGTTAGAGATGAGACTCTTGCTCCATGGCCAAGAACCCATGATGACATTCAGTCTTCTATAGCAGAATATTATGCTCTAATTCAGCATATTGATGATCGTGTAGGAGATTTAATTAAACGCCTCAAGAAATATGATTTATATGATAATACTGTAATTATCTATGCAGCAGACAATGGATTGGCTCTTGGAAGTCACGGTCTTTTAGGTAAGCAGAACCTTTATGAGCATAGCACTAAAGTTCCAATGATCATAAGTGGCCCTAAAATTCCTAAAGCTCAAACTTCTAAGGCCCTTGTTTATTTGTTTGACCTTTTCCCTACCCTAATCGATTATTTAAATCTCAAAGAACCGGAAAACATCGATGGTGAATCTTTGATGGATATTATAAATAAGAAGGAAAAACATGTGCGCTCAAGTCTATATACAGCTTATAGAAATACTGTTAGAGCTGTAAGAAACGAGAATTGGAAACTTATCTATTATCCTCAAATTAATGTTAAACAGCTTTATAATTTAAAAGAAGATCATAATGAACTTAACAATCTAGCAAAAAAATCTGCTTATAAAACTAAAATTAAAGAGATGATGGACCTTCTTCAGTTTCACAGAATTGCTACAGATGACACTATAAATCTATATCCTTCCAGGATTCAATCTAAAGAATATGACTATAAAGACTTGGTTCAAAAGTTAGACCCATGGCAGCCTGCTTATATTATTGACAAATATTTTCCCCAGGGAACTACTAGAGATTGAGTTTATATATATTTTTTTTACTTTAGGGTATGAAGAAAATTCTATTTCTCTTTTTAGCTCTACTGATTACTTTTACTTCTTGTGAGCCATCTTCTGACGGAAACAATAATGATGTAAATAGAAGTAATGAAATAGTGGTGGGATCTTTTGCACTTGAAAGATTTGATAATTTAAGCAAAAGATATGTAGAATCAGCTCCTGTAACCCAAGGGACGTGGGACACTTTTGATGAGGATGATAAGTTTGATTACCAGGGATATACTTGGACTATACTAATGAAAGTGAGTAATTAAGTAATGTATTTTTTTCATTCATTCTCTAAAGCTTAAAAAAAAGAGGAAAATGCATTTAAAGTTTTTAAAATAATTTATAATACCCTTTTAACTATTATTATTTTGGTAGTAGTATTTTCATTTATAGCAGAAATAATAAAGGCTATCTAACAACCAACACAATGAAAAAGCTACTTCTTGTTTTATTGTTTGTTCCATTAGTTTCTTTTGGGCAAATGGATTATTATGTTTCCGCAAAAGGAGGTCTAAACGTTCGTGAGGCTCCTGAAGCTAAAGCAAAAAAAGTATCAACTCTTTCATATGGAACATTTGTTTCAATTGAATCAAGAACAGCTATTAAATTGACTATAAACGATACTGATAAAAGAACAGGGGTTAAAAAACAAATTGAAGGGGAATGGGTAAAAATTATTTCAGAAAATAATATCTCTGGATATGTTTTTGACGGATATTTAATTCAATTTAAACCTCAACCTTGGACAGTCTTCACAACTGTTTCGCAAGCATCTTTAAATATCAAGGATATAAATTTAAAATCAGACAAGATAGAAATTACATACAATCTATTAACTGAATATTATAAAACCCTAAAAGTTGGAGAAATTGTGCAATTAGTCCCTTTAGAAAAGGAGTTGCCAAATTTAGAATTTATAGTTAAAAGTGTTGAAAAAGTAATATATCCGGAACCTGATTTGGGACAAGATTGTTGTGATGAATATAAAGTTGAAGCAATAATTTTAGAAACACTTCCAAAAAAATATATTGATTTTAATAAAGAGTATATTAATTCGTTGATTGTTCATCCACCAGTAAAAGATGCTAAATTTATCGATATTCCAAGAATAAAAGCTGGTCGATTTGGGGATACATATCGAAGTTGGCTTGATTTTGATAATGATGGAAATCCAGATGTTCGCCAGGAAGTTGATGATAAACATGATGTAATAGATATACTCATAAATGGTAATTGGGTTGAGCTAATGATAGGGGTTCCAATGTAATATTTAAGACTATAGGTATATCCTCTTCATTAAGTTCAGGAAGAAAAACACGGAGTAGAGATCCTATAAATTCGTATATAATTCGTAAAGACATAAAAAAAGACTCACTTTATTTTGTGAACCTTTTGTGGGTGTTGAGGGATTCGAACCCCCGACTTCTACCCTGTCAAAGTAATTACAAGTATTTTTGTCCTTATTATATGTATCCTTAAGTATCGTCATTGTTAGGTTAAGCAAATACAATACCTTTAATTTGGTAGTTCGAAAATAGTTCGATACTTTAGTAGCACATAACTTACAAGGGTAGTAATGAGTAGTAATTACATAGGTATAAAAGTTACAAGTGATAGTTTAAAGCCTAACAACAAAGGCTTTTATAAAATTAAGCTACGTATCAAAGGCAACAAAAAGAAGACAACGGATATTGGGGTAGAAGTGAAAGTAGAGCATTGGGATGAAAGTTATGGACATATTACAGCTAAACATCGTGTAAACTATCCTAATTACACAAAGAAAATAGACGAGATTTACAGCCGGATAGAAGAAGTGAAACCTCAACTAATGTCCGGACTAATTGGCTATTCTACAGCTTTTGACAGGCTACTTGGTAGGCATCAAATATCCGGATCTATTTTAGACTTTGTAAAGCAATACGAACCGGATGCTAAAACAGGATCTTCAACATTAAGAAAGCATTATGACAATATTAGAGCCTTACAAGGCAAATTAGCTAAAGAAGGTTTAAAAAAATACACACCAATAGAATTCAGTCATCTACAGGACGAAACAGCTATAGAAAATATTGCTACTTACATAATTCGAAAAGGTGGTTATAAGCAAAACTATCAAGCAAGTTTAATTAAGTCTTTGAATTGGGTTACAGTTAAAGCAAAGCTATCAAGAAAAAGACCTTTTACAGAGTTAGGCTTTCTACCTTCAGAAAAAGCAAGTGATAAAAACAAACCTACTAATAAAGGGATTCTTTTAGACGGACTAAACAACATTAAAACAATGAAACAATTTGAAGCCTATTTATTTTGGCTTTACAGTTTTTGTTTACTTGGTTTAGACGGTAAAGACATTGCAAGGCTAAACGAGGATCATATTGTAAATAAAGACTACAATAGAGGCGATTTAACGGACTATTTACCTGAAGCCGATGTTCTTGACGGTGGTAAGCGTTTCTTTACGCCCTATCATATCCATTTAAAGCGAGGTAAAAGTAAAAGAGGTGCAAGTGATTCAGGTGTTGATGCAATTACACAAGTAAACCTTACACCAACTTTAATTGTATTAGAATTACTTAAATATGCTATCAGCTTTAACAATTACAGCTACAGAGGTAAGGATCTATTAAGACTTTACAACTTTGATGTTGATACAGAAACAGGTGCAGAGAAGTGGGAGAGAATTAGAAAGATTTACTCATCTACATTATCAGATAAGGTTGGCACTACTACACAGCAAGCAAGACACACAGTTACAAAAATGGGTTCGAGGTTAGGACTTGATGACAAGAAAATAGACCGGTATTTAAACCATTCTACATCCGGAGTTATAAAACATTACCTCGACAAAGAACAAGTTGAGCAGGATGTGTTTCAGATTCATATTTTTCAAGAATTTGGACTATTAGAAATTGTTAAAATAACTTTAGATCTTTTCAAAAAGAGAACAGTAAGAGTTAATGAAAAAGACGTACCATTTATACCATTTGGGATAGTAGATAAGAAGTTACAAGGTAGAACAGTACCAATACTTCATAGATCTACAATATTAAGTAGAGGTATTTTAACAAAGTTTAGTAGAGAGGATGAGGTTAGATACCAAACACTATTAAATGATATTAAAGAAGGTACACGTGTAATAGAAAACGGTAGAATAGTTCGTAAAGAGGTAGCTAAAAACAAATATCCAAAAGAATTACAGAAACTTATAGAAAAGAGAAAACAGCTTTATGTTAAGCCTCCAATGTTTAAGCAAGAATTGTTAGACAAAATAGATGTTAGCACAAGTGCAGTACAAGATGACAGTCCACAAGTTGCTAAAGCAAAAGAAATAATAAAAGTTAGATGAGAGTTAAGAACATTAACCTCGACTTTTCAACAAAGTGCCACAATGGTACTATTTGTGATACTATTTAAGTTATGAAGCGAGTAATAACAGAACAGGCTTATAACAATATGAAATAACCGTAAAAAGACCTTTACAGAAAGGTATCGTGAAGGTTATGCTAAATGGTTGAGTAATGAGGCGTTTAATTGGTCTTATGTAGGCACTTACCGACCGTTAAAGACAAAAGTAAATAGTGTCAATGCTTTAAAGTTGTTCAAGCAAACGGTTGCTAATTATTGTATTTCTAAAGGATCTAATGAAGCTATAAAATACATCTACTACACAATAGAACAGGATAGGAGTTTGAAGTGCAACCACGTACATTTTGTTGTAGACTCCGGCTCTAATAAAGTCGGCAGAGTAGAATTAGCTACAGCAATGAAAAGACACGCTACTAAAGAAGTAAAATACTTTGAGCCTATTGCTACAGTAGAGGGTGCAATAAGCTACATAACTAAAAAGATCGGTGCTAAAAATTTAGTTACCGGACACGCTTTAGTTGACAGCATTACACTTGAAACAGAACATTTAAAAAAACATTACCCATTTGTGTTTGATCACGAGAATAAAGAGTATCACGAACAAGGCACAATTAATATCAAGACTTGCTTACGGATGGTTACCTAATACAAGGTATCAGTAGAGTAGAGTAATGGTATAACTTATTGACTTACAATAGCTTACGGATCGTTCTTGATTTGGTAAGGAGTCAAAATAGTGGAGTTAATTAGGCTCTACTTTCATTACTATTATTTCATTTTATAACAATTAATATATATACAACTATGAAAGAGTTTGTACGGTTAAGGCTGTCTAAACAAGACAAAGAGTTTCTACAATTAGAAGCTACAAAGAATAGGATGAGTTTATCATCTTATGTTAGAACACGAGTGTTAAATAATACAATAGATAAAAATGGCGAATTATAATATAAAGTTAGTACAAGGTGCTAAGATGAGGTTACAAAAGAAAACCAAAACAGTCAAAAGTTAGAACTACTCTAACTACAGAGTTGACAGTAAAAGATATAGAACGTATGAAAGCAAGAGCAGGACTACGTGGTAACTATACAAGAGAACAGGTAATAAATGCTTACTTAAAAACAATGCTAAATGAGTATTAATAAATTCAAGCCTTTAATGGTTTCATTTGACGAAACCGGATACAACAAGGCACAAGAAAAAGCTACAGAAAAGTTAGAGTTACTTGATCAAGCAAGTGTTTGGATCCATAATACAATAGAAATAGAAAAGAAGATCAACTTAAAACGGTTGCACTTAAATATGTTAGAGTATTTCAGGGATGCAATTTTAGTAGTTTACAAAGACAGAAACCAATTAGGACTTTCAGCAGACAAGTTAATTGAAGCTAAAGAAATAAATGTTTCAGAGTTAGTAGAAATACAAAGTCAGTACGATGCTTTAGAGGTTTCGGTAGGGTTTAAAGAAAACGTACCTCAAGTTGAGGTTAAGCGTAAAGACTTTGAAGTATGGACTACAAGCGAAAAGCAGAATAGAAAAATAATAGCAGGTAACAAGTTTATTCAGGCTATACAAGATCTCCAAAAACATAGCCACATTTATGCTTTAGAGATTCAAAAAGCTACAAGTAATTATATTCAGTTTGATCCACGTATCTAACAAGTATAAGAATAAACGCAACAAACATCTTCAGTTGATCCTTCTTTATTTGGGTTTTCATTGATAAGCATTGGGGGGTACTATGTTCAGCTTACCCCTAAACACCCCCCTTTGTTTATCTAAATAAGAAACAGTTAGAAATAAAATACTACTAAATACTATGGCACGACCAAAAGGCTCACCGAACAAACTTACTGCAGATGTTAAAGATAAGTTGCAGTTAGTAATGGATGATGTAATATCATCTTTGAATATAAGTACATTAACAACAGACCAAAAAATAAAGATATTACAGATAGGTTTACAATATTTAGTTCCAAGACTAAAGCACACTTCAGGTGAAAGAGATATTACAGACTATCCCCTATTTATGACAGATGGCGAACCTATTGCTATAAACATACACAGTAGGAATGAAGAAACAGGTGAGTTTGAGGTAGAGTCAAGACCTTTAGGTAAGTGAGTAGAAATATTTTAGTTATATTGAACTATCTAACAATCAATACAATGAAAAACTTTATAAAATTAATTGCAATTCTGATAAGTGTCAATTCTTACTCACAAGTAGAATTTGGAACAACAACTGAAGTAAGAGATACAGGTTTTAAAATCAATAGTGGAACATATCAAGTATTAGATAAATATGTTGTCATAGAATCCGAAGGTACTGCAGCTGAATTATATGAAAAGACAATAGGTTGGATAAATGAAACATACAATACTCCTTCTGAAGTTATAAAAGGTCAGGTTGAAGGTGATTATATAAGAATAGAAGGCTCGTCTTCTACACCATTATTTTTTTATAGAGCGCTTGGGCAGACAATGGGTTATGATGGTTACAGATATTCTATTGAAATAAGATTTAAAGATGGTAAGGTTAGATTTGAACCAACAAAATTGGAAGTGTATCAAGCACCTAATGCTTCAGCATATGTTGCAGGTGGTTGGTTTACGGTTTTATTTGAAGGAAGACTTAAAAACAAAAAAGGGAAAGATGACAAAGCAGGTGTAAAAACTGCTAATGCACAGAGGGATTATTTCTCATCTCTTGCTACACGTTTAGATACTTACTACAAAAAAGGTAGTTCAGGTGGTTCAACTGATGACGATTGGTAAAAAAATACACGGAGTTAAAATATTGTAGTTATATTGAACTATCTAACAATCAATACAATGAAAAAATTACTTATTATTTTAATGTTTGTTCCATTAGTTTCTTTTGGGCAACAATGGACATCAGTTGAAACTATTGACAATTTTGGAGATAAAACCGGAGAAACAATAAATCAAATTGTTTTATTAGGTAGTTTTAGTAATAGTGCAACTACTAATAGTAATGCAAAAGTCTACTTTACCGATTATGGAGAAAGAGAAATTCAAATAAAAATTATAGAATATACCGATAACCCTGCTACTTTTTTAGATGAGTGGGTTGAATTGTATATTAAAAAAGCGTCTAATGACAAGCAATATGGCAGAAGGTTTGTTAGTAAATCAGATGTAGTTGGTTATCCACTAAATTTTTCTTTTGGTGATAAAGTACTTTATACTAAAAGAATAAATGACAAAAAGTGGGCGAAGTATGTTAAAAAAGGTAAAGAAACAGCTTATAGTTTTGGAGGACTTTTACTTGATCTATCAGTTGGAGATAAAATTAATATAAAAACAGAGTCAGGTTCAGATTATATATTTCAAGTTAGGTAAAGGTTCGTTCACAAGAAGAAAAAGCCGGAGTAGAGATCCTATAAATTCGTATATAATTCGTAAAGACATAAAAAAAGACTCACTTTATTTTGTGAACCTTTTGTGGGTGTTGAGGGATTCGAACCCCCGACTTCTACCCTGTCAAGGTAGCGCTCTAAACCAACTGAGCTAAACACCCGTAAGAGTTAACATTTATATAGTGCCCGTTTAAGTGCCCAAATATATTACTTATTATTTAGTTCATACTTCAACTTATAATACTTTGAAGCATTGATTCTAATAATGTTATAAAACTCTAAAATATTTCTACTCCTGAACTTAATTAAGAGGATTTGATTAATTCATAATTGTTTTATAAACAGCTCTTCTAAACTCCTTTTGAGTGTCAATGTTTGAAACACCCTGCCTTGACCTAGAAAGAAATATTGCAAATAATTGTTTTTCGGGATCAATCCAAAAATGAGTATTATGATAACCAGACCATCCATATATTCCTTTAGTAGAGTTAGTATTATCTATTTCTGGGTTTTCTAAAACAAAAAGAGAAAATCCGTAATAAAAACCTAATTTTCTAGTATCTGCGAATTCTTCATTTGGATATGATTGTGAGTATTTTTTTGTCATTAAATTAATACTATTCTGACTTATGATTTTTTTACCATTATAAGATCCGCCATTTAGAAGCATTTTACAGAAATTAGAATAATCTCCTAATGTTGAGACTAGTCCTTCTCCACCAAAATAGGCTTCATTATTTTTTTTGTAAGACAATTCATTTAACTCATAAGTGAAACCTTTTAATGCTCCTGTATTTATAAAAAGAGGCTGAAATCTGTCCCTTTCCTGTTTAGTTAGGTAAAATTTTGTTTCATTCATTTCAAGTGGATCGAACAACTCTTTTTTCAAAAACTCAAAAAAAGTTTGATTTGATACAACTTCAATAACACGACCAAGAACTGCTTGATTTATTCCATAAAAATATTTTAATCCAGGTTCAAATTTTAAAACAACTTCTGATAGATCATTGGTAAATTCTTCAAGATTATCATATTTAATAGAATTTGTATATCCATATCCATATCCTGGATCACTATAGTAACCCAAGCCTGATCTGTGAGTTAGGAGATCTATAATTTTGATTTGATTTTCACAGGGTTGAATTCCACTTTCAGTCTCACAATTCATATTCTTCATTGCTGGAATATATTTAGAAATATTGTCTGTTAATTTAATTAAGCCCCTTTCTAGAAGAATCATTGTAGCAACTATTGATATTGGTTTTGACATTGACCAAATTGGAAAAATTGTTTCCTTGTAAGGTTTATAGCTTTGATTAGATATATTTTTATCTCCTATTTTACCGGAGTTTTGAATATTGAAATAAACTACACTACCTTCTTTATAAACTAGTGCGACATTACTGCCAGTAATTTCATCGACAATTAATTTTTTTTGTAAAAGTTTAATCTCATTGAATTGAGAAAAACTCAAAGAGTTAGCAAAAAATAGTATGAAAATAAATTGTTTCATTTCAGATTTTTTTAAGTTTTATAGCTACTAATATAACAAACCTTAAGATACCTTAATACCCCTTTATTCTGTTTTCAAAGAACCTTTTCAGTCAGTCATTTTTATCAACGATAGTTATGTTTTTTTCTTGAATTAAAAGTGAGTCTTCTATATCTACATTGTGAATTTAATATAACTTTTTTATTGAAATACATTTTTGAGTAGATACACCAGTAGTTAATATATTATTTTTGCTGATGTTTCTTATATATCAAAATTTAAAAGCTTATGCTGTCCCTGAATTTTTATTTTATGGTGGAAATATAGATGATAAAAATACAACAGTTGATATTTCAGGATTCTTTGATTTAAAGATTACATCCGGTTCAAAATATATTAGCCAATGGTCTAGTGGATGGGAAAAATACCTTGGTCCTGATCTAGATAATTATCCAAAAGGAGAAAAACAAAAAGTAATTAATAGACTAAAAAAAAGAGTAAAGTTTGATAGTGGGAAAGCTATTGAAATATTTAGATATTATAAAGGTATACCTGACGGTATGGGTAGAAAAAAATGATATTGAAATCAGCTATTTTTATCGATTTGATGCAATTTTAAAAGGATGATTTTCTTTTTAAAAAAGTGAGTGAATTTTTCTCCTAATTCTAAATTCATTATAACTTCTTATTCTTATTTTAAATTATTAGAGTTTAATAAAATCTAATGCGATTTTAAGACTTTCTTTGGGTCTTTCTTCCATTGGAATATGACCTGTTTCAGGCATTATAATGACCTTTGAATTTTTTATAGCATTTTTAAATCTATTAGCATCACTCACAGGAATCCAATAGTCATTTTCTCCCCAAATAATTAGTGTATGCGTTTGAATATATTTCATTCTACAAGAATAATCTTCACGTTTTATATTTGCTCTATCAATAAATGCATTTCTATTTCCTTCAAACAAGGTAAGACTGTGGTAACGATTAATTAATTCTGGAGTAATTAGAGAATCATTAAAATATACTTCTTTCAGATTTTTTTTAATAAAAGCTCTAGGTGTAAAATAACGAAGAAATAAATTTATTAAAGGGGTTTTAGCTAATTGAATGACAAATGGAACTTTATCAAATGAAAAACCACTAGGATCTAATAATAGGAGTTTATTTATTTTATGATCAAATTTTGATGCATACAACCACGCTATTTGTCCTCCTAATGAGTTTCCAGCTAAATGAAATTCATTTATACCCAATCTATTTAAAAATTTATCTAATAAATTAACATAATCCATAGACGAATATCTTTTTAAAGGATCTTGTCCAGTTAAACCAAATCCAGGTAAATCAAGACGAATTACTCGATGATTTTTTATCAACTCTGTGGTCCAAGAATCCCAAGTGTGGAGAGATGCACCAGTACCATGTAGCAATACAATTGGATATCCATTACCTTCATCACGAAAATGTATTTTCCTTGAATCGATTTCCATGAACTGAGAATAAGAATTCACATAATAAGAGGATAAGTCTTCAAAAGTTTTATTTTCTGAAACACCAAATTTTATCAAAAGAAGTATCCCAATTATTAAATAAATAAGGAATTTATTTTTTTTCATCTGTACTCTAAAGATAAAACTGTTTTAATATCAATTGAGTAAATGAATTATATATTTAAGAAACATACATCTAAAATTGGTTTGAATCTATTTTGAGTTTCTAATTTAGTTTGGAATATACCAAAGGTTTTTATCGAGATCAATTCCTCCTCCAAGTTCATCTTGAATTACTCTGTCTGTTATAAATACTCCAATTTTGGCCATATTAGTAAAATTATCTATTCCGGTTGGAAAATTTTGTCTCGTTCTGTGAATATTATACTCTTCAGAAAAGCTTCTTTCAAATGCTTTTTCAACACCATCATGACCTATCATAAATCCAATGAGACCTCCCCATGTAGCGGTAGGATTATCTGAATCCCATCCCATAAGCGATGCTATTTTTATAGTTTCTTTTAAATCTCCTTCGCCTGCAAATAAACTGATTAAGCTCGCTGCAAAATTAATTCCAGCTGCAGCACAACCATTACATTTTTCAATTTCTTCTTCAGATATTCCAGATGAATAATCGTATCCATCCATATTTTCAACTTGATATCTTTGATATACATTATCTCTTATTGTTTCCCATGGGAGTCCATCTTCATATTGCTTTTTTGTAAAATCATACATTTTAGAAGCATATGAATCATTTGGAAGTTGATCTCTAGATTTTTCAGCAATTGTTAGTAAATTATCTTTGATACTAAGTTTTGGATCTGGATTAGCTGCTAAAGAGTACATTGAAACATAAAATTTTGATATCCATTCAGCATTGAATCTTGCAGTAGTTTGTATGGGTAGTTCAGCCATTTTTACAGCAAAATCAGGATTTGATGGAGAATAAAAGCCAAAAATTTCAGTAGTTAATTGGGCATCAATCATATCAAAGTCAGGATTATTTTTAGGGTCACCTGTATTAGGTGGAACTATACCAATTATCATTAAATCCAAAGCTCTTTGATTAGAGACCCATAAAAAATTTTCTTCTTTATTTTTTATATGTTTTAACCAACCATCTCGAATCTGTTCACCTGTTAATTTTGAGGTTTTATTTGTGTATAACAAATGTTGGTATATGTATTCTATGTCTGTATCATCGTCAGCACCCCATATCCCATCAGATCCTTCAAACACAAAATCAATAGTTCTTGATATTTCTTCTTTTTGTTGCCAAAAGGCTGGTTGATCTTCTCCTCCCCAGTCTTCTCTTGTATAAAATGCTCCAGTTTTTACCTTACCAATATTCCCTGTTTTATCCATTTCAGTTATGAGTCCTGTCCAGTTTGCAATACACTGTGCAAGCCAAAATCCTTTAAGTTTATTAAAATAATTAGTCCTTGATATAACTATTTCATTTCCATTAGGAGTATAGTCTTTATATACTAAATTCAAATCTTTTATAATTTTCTCATTTTGTTTTTTCTGATCAGAACAAGAAATAAAAGCGACCATAAAGGATATTAAAATTAGTTTTTTCATGTGTATATTTTTTTAAAACTTTAGTTAATTAAAGTTTTGAGTTATATTATAAAATATTTGTTTTTGTTCTTATAATGTAAGGATTAATTAAATTATTAAAAAAAATGAAAAGTGATATTTATATTATTGGAAGTTCAAATACAGATATGGTTATCAAATCAAATTCAATCCCTAAACCAGGGGAAACTATAATTGGGGGTGATTTTTGTTCTTTTCAAGGTGGGAAAGGTGCTAATCAGGCAGTTGCAGCATCAAAATTGGGAGGTAAAGTAATATTTATTTGTAAAGTTGGAGATGATTCTTTAGGAAATAAATCAATAAAAGAATATGAAAGTCACGGTATAAATACTGAATACATTTGTGTAGAAAAAGACGAGCATACTGGAGTTGCTTTAATCATGGTTGATAAAGAAGGTGAAAACTTAATTTCTGTAGCCTCTGGAGCAAATTCAAAATTAAAAATAAAAGACATCGCTTTTATTGAGAAAAAGTTAAAGCCTAACGATTTGGTATTGATTCAGCTTGAAATTCCATTAGAAGTTGTTGAATTTATAATTTCTTTATGTTATAGGTTAAGAATAAAGTTGATTTTAAATCCAGCTCCATTTCAAAAAATTGATGATGATTATTTAAAATGTATTCATACTATAACACCTAATATGATAGAAGCTGAGTCTTTAACTGGAATTAAAGTTTTTGATATTGATTCCTCAAGGGTTGCAGCTCATAAGCTTATTGATAAAGGGATTAAAAATGTATTTATAACAATGGGTAATAAAGGAGTTTTTTATATAACTGAGCACAGGGAGGGCCATATACTTCCAAAAAAAGTAAAAGCTATTGATTCAACTGCTGCAGGAGATACGTTTAATGGTGCTTTGGCTGCAGCTTTATCTTTTGGGATGAAAATTTATGATAGTGTCGAGTTTGCGAATTCTGCCGCTTCAATTTCCGTTACTAAAATGGGGGCTCAGGATTCAATACCTTATATTAACGAACTAGAAAAAAAATATAGGGATTTATGTTTATAGTTGAAAGTTATTATTTGGCAGTGATTTTATGCTTTTTTACAATGATATGTTGGGGTTCTTGGGCTAATACTCAAAAGCTTTCACCAAAAACATGGTCATTCACATTATTTTATTGGGACTATTCTATTGGAGTATTATTATTTTCATTATTGATCGGTTTAACTTTTGGAAGTTTTGGTGAAAACGGAAGACCATTAATAGATGATTTATTACAAGCAAATAAAGCATCTTATATTTCTGCATTTTTGGGAGGTATTATTTTTAATCTTGCTAATTTATTAATTGTTGCGGCAATTAGTATAGCAGGAATGGCTGTTGCATTTCCAGTTGGAATTGGTATAGCATTAATTTTAGGTGTTTTGGTAAATTATGTTGCAACCCCTGTGGGCAATCCTATATTATTATTTTTAGGTGTTTTCTTAATTGGATTGGCAATAATTATAGATGCCCTTGCTTATAAACTTCAATCTGGTGAAAAAAACAAATCATCAACTAAAGGAATTATGATTTCTGTTATCGGAGGAATTCTAATGGGATTATTTTACAGATTTGTTGCATCCTCTATGTCATCAAATTTTACTATTCCTAAAGATGGACTGTTTACCCCTTATAGTGCATTATTAATATTTTCTTTTGGAATCTTTATTTCAAACTTTTTATGGAATACTTACTTCATGTACAAACCCTTAGATGGAATTAAAGTAAAATTTGAAGATTATTTTAAGAATTCTAATTTTAAAATTCATCTAATTGGGGTATTTGGTGGTATAATTTGGTGTGCAGGAATGACTCTTAGCTTACTCTCAAGTGAAATGGCAGGATATCCAATTTCTTATGGTTTGGGACAAGGAGCTACAATGATTGCTGCTGCTTGGGGAGTTTTTGTCTGGAATGAATTTGAAAATGCATCTAAAAAAATAAATATTTTAATTTCGTTAATGTTCTTATTCTTTATAGTAGGTCTTATTCTAATAATAATGTCAAGATTTAATTAACATAACTGAAGTCTAGCAATGAATTTACATTTATTCAAAAAAGATTAAAATCATTTTGTAGTTTTCAAAAAAAAACAAATAAATAAATGGAAGATTATACAGAGTTACTTAATCAACAAATTTTCGCAATAGACACAGTTTGGGTTGCATTATGTGCAGCTCTTATATTTTTTATGGAAGCAGGTTTTGCATTATTAGAAGCAGGATTTGTTCGTTCCAAAAATGCAATGAGTATAATTGCGAAAGTAATTATTGATATTACATTTGGAGGAATTGCATTTTTCATAGTTGGATTTGGAATTGCTTATGGCTCATCTAATGGTTGGTTTGCAATAGATTTTGGAATAATGAATAAAGATTTAGGACTTGGGCTAACCGTTTCTAATAATTTATTTTGGTTTATTCAACTAGGTTTTGCAATTGCAGCTATTTCAATTGTTTCAGGCGCTTTAGCAGAAAGAATGAAATTATTTTCTTATGCTATTCTTGTTATTTTTTTCTGCGCTCTAGTATATCCTATAGTTGCTAATTGGGTATGGAACCCAAATGGATGGTTAGCAATTAGGGGTTTTAATGATTTTGCAGGCTCAGCAGCTGTTCATGCAATGGGGGGGTTTGCAGCCTTAGCAGCAGCAATAGTTTTAGGTCCAAGGATAGGGAAATATTCTAAAGATGGTAAATCAAATACAATTCCAGGTCACAATCTTCCATTAGCTTCTGTGGGAGCATTTATTTTATGGTTTGGTTGGTTTGGATTTAATCCAGGATCATCCCTTGGAGCTGTCGGAAATTGGGAGCTAATAGGTTCGGTTGTGGTAAATACATTTTTAGCTTCTGCATCGGGAGGAATAGCAACTATGATTTACACTTATTTTACTTATTCAAAAATTGACATAACAATGGTAATTAATGGAGTTTTAGCAGGATTAGTCTCCATTACAGCAGGTTGTAATGTTGTAGGTCCAACATCAGCTATAATTATTGGTGCTATTGCAGGTGTATTGGTTGACGTAGCAGTAGTATTTTTTGATAAAATTAAAGTAGATGATCCTGTGGGAGCTATAGCTGTTCACGGAGTAAATGGTCTTTTTGGGACAATGGCTGTTGGTTTTTTTGCTATTGAAGGTGGTTTATTTTATGGAGGTGGTATTTCTTTGTTGATTACTCAAATTTTAGGGGTAATTACAATAGCTCTATTTTCATTTACTGTTACCTTTATAATAATGAAATTTTTAAAATTAACAATTGGAGTCAGAATTTCAAGTGAAGATGAGGAGGCTGGTATCGACGCCTCTTCATTTGGAGTTCAATCTTATAATAATGAATAAAACAAATTAAAGATGAAAAAAATTGAGGCAGTAATTCGTAAATCAAAGTTCGCTGAGGTGAAAGAAGCTTTACATGATGTAGAAGTGAATTTTTTCAGTTATTGGGATGTAACAGGAGTTGGAAATGAAAAAGAGGGTCATGTATACAGAGGAATTTCCTATAGCACTTCTGAGATACAACGAAGATTTCTTTCTATAGTTGTTAATGATAATTTTGTGCAAAAAACTATAGATGCAATTCTTAAATCAGCTGCAACTGATAATGTAGGTGATGGTAAGATATTTATTTTACCCGTTGAAGAAGCCTATAGGATTCGAACTGGAGAAAAAGGAGGAGAATCTCTAAATTAGAATTATTATCAAATAACTTTATTCTTTTTTCCAAGATAAAAGCCATTTAATATTTGTAGAATCTTTATATGGCTCATACCACGAATTATGACCTATGTTTCTCCTTGGTTTAAAAATCACATTTCCACCCAACGATTTTAGTGAATCTGACATTTTTTTAGAAACTTGAAATGAAGAAACTTTATCTATTTCGCCGTGGGTAATTAGAATTGGTAATTTTTTAAGTTTGTGTGCAAGCTTAATGTAACTATAGGGACCATGATGCGGGAATACAGCCATGATTGCAGAAAATGTTTTCGTAAGTTCAGAGGCAACTATAAAAGAACCCCGCCCACCCATACTTAATCCAGTTAAATATATCCTTTCAGGGTCTATATTTATATTATTTTTTATATTTTCAATGACATCTTTAATCTTTTTTGGATCCCAGTCAATTTCTAATTTAATCGGAGCTGCATAAACAAATGGATCATTTTGAGGGCTGAATATTTCAGTTCTAATTTTTTCTCTATGGTAAAATGTCATTTTTTTTGATTTTACTGTTCCATGTAAAAAAATAAGTAAGGGATACTTTACATCCTTACTATAATTAGTTGGCAAATCAACAACAAATGAATACCCACACATCCATCTTAATCTATCATCAACACATTCATCAAAATTATGGTTAGGCTCCTTATACTGACCTTTCCATCCCCAATGTGGAGAGTCACTCCAAGGATCTAAACCCTTTTTCATCCACCATGGATTAATTTCATATCGTTGCATTTTAAATCCTTCAACCTTATCTTGATCAACATATAATAATTTTTTATTTGTTGTCCAATTATTATTGAAAAAGACATTTGAAGGAGAATATTTTTTTGAGTTAAAGAATTTACCTTTATAAGATCACCGGGTGCAAAACTTAACCATTGAGATTTTACATAATCAAGCTTATTTTTTGATACATTACATGGAGGACAATTTTTTCTATTTCAATTAGATTCTGACCTGAAGAAATTCCAAAAATTAGAAGTAAAATCAATAAAATGCGCATCGAATAATTTTAATTTAGATTACTAATCTACAAGCTTAAAGATAAAAAATAAACCATTGTTGGAATAAATACAATCATGCATATAAGATCAAATTCTTTTGAAGTTTCTTCTTTAGAATGCCAATAAGCAATTAATATTAAAGGAATTTGAAATGGTAACCTAATTAAGGCTTGCTGCTTAGTTATATTGTAAATATTTTGTGCTATATCTGATTTAAATAGATAAATATTTGCTGGAAATACAGCTATTAATAAAAAAATTAATCCTATAGCTGCATATTTACGTGTATTCTTAAGGATGAGTAAAAAACCAAATAGAATTTCAAAGATTCCTGAAGTATAAACCATAAATTCAGGAAAAGGTATGTATGGAGGAACTATGATAAGAAAAAAATCTAGATTGGTAAAATGCTTTATACCAATAACTAGATAAAATAAGCCTAGAGAGTAAATAGTTACATTTTTTAGTATTTTTCTCATTAACACCGAAAATTAAAATTAGATTCAATCTTCTTTTTTTAAAGATTATGAATTATTTCATTAAGGAATCAAGATAAGACCGATTCATTAAATGACCTTCTTTAATGACCGCATGAATTGATTTCGTATTAGAAATACTTTCAAGGGGATTTTTATCAAGAATAATTAAGTCTGCAATAAAACCTGATTTAATTCTACCTAAAGAATTCTCAAGATTAAAATATTTAGCTGGATTGATAGTTGCAGTTTGAATAGCCTCTAATTCTGATAAGCCTGATTCATATAATTCTTGAATTTCTTGATGTAAACTTAGTCCAGGTATTAAAAAACCAATAGGAGTATCAGTGCCTGCCATAAAAGATATACCCCTATCATGCATGAAGTCAACCATTTTTTTTGACCATACAGTATATTCAACGACATCCTTATTTATAACGTTGTCTATAGCATTAATTTTTTTAATCCATACTTCTTTTCTTTCTTCAGGAAGTAAATTCAAAAATTGCAAATAATCCGGATTTTTAAATGTTTTGTTTGCAAAATTCTTGTATAAAATCAGTGTAGGTATTTGCCATACATCATTTTTAATTAATGCGTCGATAACATTATTAATCTTGATTGAATCTAAATCATTAATTGATTTCATTCGTTGTTTACTATGAATTAAGGATCTTAGCTCAGAGCCTTTAATGGATGATTTATTTAACAAGAGGTTTTTTCTTTCTTGGAAAAGCTTTTCAGACATTTTGGTCATTGAAAGCTCTAAATTTCTTAGATGTTCCATACTGTTTAAACCCAAATTCGAAGCTTCTATAACGCTCATACTAAGTGGAACATGACCAGTAAGCTTTAAATTATTTTCTTTAGCAAGATTGGATAACATCTTAAATTGAGCCGGACTTAACATTTCATAAGCCTTTAAGAAATCTACTTTTTTATCAATTAAAAGCCTAACGTTTCGTTCTAACTGATTATTATCGATATTTTGTATTGATAATTTAGGGAAGTAGATATTACTGCCATCATAAACATTAAATTTCCCGTCAATTAATGGTCCTGCAATTTTGACTCTACTTTTTGTTTTGGGATTACTAATTGCCTCTTGTTTGAATTTATTTACAAAATCAAATTCACCTCCGGTATCTCTTAAACTTGTAATTCCATGGTATAAGAATAAATTAGGCATTGATGTTGCAAGATCTTTTTCAAAAGCGAAATGTATATGTGAATCCCATAAACCTGGAATTATAAATTTATTAGTGCCTTTGTATACTTTATTTTTTGGAGAAAGTACCATTTCTCTTGTTTTAAAAATATCTAAAATTTTATTTTCTTTAATAACCACAGACATATTCAGTTCTAATCCGTCAATCGGATCGATTATCCCAACGTTCTCTATTACATAAGCATCTTCAAAAAACAGTCCCTCATTCGAACAAGCTATAATTTGAAATAATACTATTGTAGGAAATATTTTTTTCAACCAGAAATTGGAAAAGAAATAATTACAAGCTGAATTAAATTTATTCTTCATGGGATATTTTAAATTAAACTTTTCCTAAAATTTAATTAAAGATAATAAACTTAATTACTTAAAAACTTATTATTGTATTCTT
Organism: uncultured Flavobacteriaceae bacterium; assembly: GCA_943842245.1. Lineage (GTDB taxonomy): Bacteria > Bacteroidota > Bacteroidia > Flavobacteriales > Flavobacteriaceae > MS024-2A. The sequence goes on along the minus strand of CALTAJ010000001.1, from coordinate 377,873 downwards.
GAAAAATCGAGTTTTTTATAGGCTTTGAATAATTTTTAACAATAAAATTTTACTACTTAATTGATAATGTTTCCCTATTTTTAAAAAATTAATATTTATCAGATATGAATCTTAAATCCACAAAACGATTTTCAATTTTAATCTTGTTAGGTTTATTTTGTTTTTCATCATTATTTGCTCAAAAACAAACTGTTTATTTAAGTTACCCTTCCGAACTCCCATTCCAAACTTCAAACGACAGCGAGTATTATCATTTGGAGGCAACCCTTTTGATTCGTCAAATACTTTCAGATATGAATCAAATTCTTGAAAAAAATCAAAATAAAAAGCAGGATATTGAATTCAATATATTAATCAAAAATAATTATGGAGCAGTTCAACCTATAAATTATCTAGTTGGAGCAAATTCTTATTATAATGACTCTTACAAAAATACTTTTATGAGGCATTCTTATGATTGGATTAATAGAACATTTAGGTCAAATATTCCGTATGAGAATTAATTAAATAGGGTTTAAAAAACACTGGACGTATTATAAAATATAGAGATAGTATATGATTATTTTTTTTGAATTTAATTTTTTTAGATTAATCAATGATAAAATATCTTTACAATATTAATATACCAATAAATTAAACTTAGTAATGAGTAAAAAGTCAATTTCCTATTGGAAAATAAACCTTAAATACCTAGGCATACTTCTTTCAATTTGGTTTACAGTTTCATTTCTTTTTGGAATCCTTTTAGCAGATACACTTAATCAATTTTATATAGCTGGATTTCCCTTGGGTTTCTGGTTTGCCCATCAAGGATCAATCTATGTATTTGTTATTTTAATTTTTGTCTACGTTTATTTAATGAATAAACTTGATAAAAAATTTGATGTTGATGAAATTTAATTTTCAATAATAATTATGAGCGCACAAACTTGGACCTATCTTTTGGTAGGGCTTACATTTTTTATATATATAATAATTGCGATTGTCTCTAGAGCAGGTTCTACAAAAGAATTTTATGTTGCTGGGGGAGGTATAAATCCTATAGCAAATGGAATGGCTACTGCTGCAGATTGGATGTCAGCAGCCTCTTTTTTGTCCATGACAGGTTTAATTGCTTTTATGGGTTTTTCTGGTGGACAATACTTAATGGGTTGGACAGGAGGATATGTCCTTTTAGCTCTTTTATTAGCCCCTTATTTAAGAAAATTTGGAAAATTTACTGTACCTGATTTTATAGGAGAACGCTATTATTCCAAAAATGCACGCTTGGTCGCTTTGATTTGTGCATTATTTGTTTCCTTTACATATGTTGTAGGTCAAATGAAAGGAGTAGGTGTCGCTTTTGCACGTTTTCTTAATGTTCCATTTGATACTGGAGTCCTTATTGGAATTGGAATCGTATTTTTTTATGCAGTATTAGGAGGCATGAAAGGAATTACCTATACTCAAGTTGCTCAATTTTGTGTTTTAATTTTTGCTTTTACAGTTCCTGCTATTTTTATTTCTTTACAGATGACTGGAAATCCGATTCCTCAAGTTGGCTTTGGGTCTAAAGGAACCGACGGTGTTTATCTTTTAGAAAAATTAAATCAGCTCTCAGTAGATTTAGGATTTGATGCCTACACAAAGGTTAATAAGGATAATCTGATTAATATGTTTTTTATAACTGGAGCTCTAATGTTTGGGACAGCTGGTTTACCCCACGTAATTGTTCGCTTTTTTACAGTTCCAAGAGTTAAAGATGCGCGAATTTCTGCAGGATGGGCACTATTATTTATCGCAATTCTTTACACCACAGCTCCAGCAGTAGCTGTTTTTGCTAGAACAAATCTAATTAATACTTTATCAGAAACACCCTATAAAAATGCTCCAAGCTGGTTTTCTAATTGGGAAAAAACAGGCTTACTGACTTTTGATGATAAAAATGGAGATGGTAAAATTCAATATGTATCAGATACGACTAATAATGAATTAAAAGTAGATCAAGATATTATTGTTCTAGCTAATCCTGAGATTGCTGATCTGCCACCCTGGGTAATTGGTCTTGTAGTAGCTGGAGGTTTAGCAGCAGCACTTTCAACAGCTGCAGGCCTTCTGCTTGTTATATCTACTTCAATATCTCATGATTTATTAAAAAATTATTTGCAACCTAATATCAGTGAGAAAGGTGAACTTTTTGCTGCTCGTGTTGCGATTGCAGTTGCTGTAGTTGCTGCTGGCTTAGCCGGACTAAATCCACCAGGCTTTGTGGCCCAGGTTGTAGCTTTAGCTTTTGGTTTAGCAGCCTCATCATTTTTTCCTGCAATTATATTAGGAATTTTTGATAAGCGGATGAATCGTGAAGGAGCTGTATCAGGAATGATAACAGGAATTTTATTTACCGCAACTTATATTATTTACTTTAAACCACAATTAGGTGGATCTGGTTTGCCTGAAGATTATTGGTTCGGAATTTCGCCTGAAGGCATTGGAACTCTTGGGATGCTTTTTAATTTTATAATAGCTATTTTAGTTTCAAGATTCACTGCTCCACCACCTAAAGAAGTTCAAGAGTTGACAGAGCGAATCCGAACTCCAAGAGGTTCGACTAGTTTAAACAGATCGGTTCATTAAAAACAATTTAAATTACTATCCAAAATGAATAATAAAATACAATCGCTATCAGGTTATATTCATGAATATCAGAAAAGTGTTCACCAACCTGAAAAGTTTTGGAGTAGAATTGCAGAATCTTTTCATTGGCAGAAGCCTTGGGATAAAGTTTTATCGTGGAATTTTGAAAACCCCGAAATTCGCTGGTTTGAAAATGCAAAACTGAATATTACTGAAAATATTTTTGAACGTCACCTTTTTACCCATGGAGATAAAACGGCAATAATCTGGGAACCAAATGATGTTAATGAAAAAGCTCTTCATATAACATACAAGGAACTTTTTGATCGTACTTGCCAGTTTTCAAATGCCTTAGAATCGCAAGGAGTCCAAAAAGGAGATAGAGTTATAATTTATATGCCAATGATTCCAGAGGCTGCTATAGCAATGCTTGCTTGTGCAAGAATTGGGGCTGTTCATTCTGTAGTTTTTGCTGGATTTTCATCTTCGGCACTTGCTGACAGAATAAATGACTGTAAAGCAAAGATTGTAATAACATCTGATGGAAACTATAGAGGCGCAAAAAATATTGCTGTTAAGTCAGTAGTCGATGAAGCTCTTGAAAAAACTATTTCTATTGAAAAAGTTATTGTTTGTAAAAGAACAAATGCAGAGGTTCAAATGAGACTAGGCAGAGATTTGTGGTGGCATGAAGTCATAGAGGGTCAAAGTATAGATCATCAAGCTGCTACTTTAGATGCAGAAGACCTTTTATTTATTTTATATACCTCAGGTTCCACTGGAAAGCCTAAAGGGGTAGTTCACTCCATTGGAGGGTATATGGTTTATACACAATATTCTTTCTTAAATGTATTTCAATATGAACAAAATGATATTTATTGGTGTACTGCTGATATTGGATGGATCACTGGGCATTCATATATAATTTATGGGCCCTTGTTAAGCGGTGCAACAACACTTATGTTCGAGGGAGTTCCTACCTATCCTCATCCTGGACGTTTTTGGGAAATTATAGATAAGTATAAAGTAAATCAATTTTATACTGCACCTACAGCGATTCGAGCACTTCAAGCTTATGGTTTGGAGCCCTTAGAACCATACGATTTAAGTTCCTTGAAGGTCATTGGGTCTGTTGGTGAACCAATTAATGAAGAAGCTTGGCATTGGTATCATGACCATATTGGAAAAGGAAATTGTCCTTTGGTTGATACTTGGTGGCAGACAGAAACTGGCGGTATAATGATTTCAGCTTTGGCTGGGATTACTCCCAATAAACCAGCACACGCCTCTTTGCCATTGCCTGGAATACAGCCAATTATTTTAGACGCTGAAGGAAATGAATTGGTTGGAAATAATGTAGAGGGGAATCTTTGTGTCAAGTTTCCTTGGCCCTCTATGATTAGAACTACATATGGTGACCATAAACGCTGTAAGGATACTTATTTTTCCACTTATCCTGGAATGTATTTTACAGGAGATGGTGCAAAACGAGATCACGATGGTTACTTGCGAATACTTGGACGAGTTGATGATGTGATGAATGTATCAGGCCATCGTATGGGGACAGCTGAAGTTGAAAATGCTATTAACGAGCATCCTAAAGTAATCGAGTCAGCCGTGGTAGGTTATCCCCATGAAATAAAAGGACAGGGAATTTATGCATATGTAATTTGTGATATGGAAGGTCGATCACAGGAGAGTTTGATTGAGGAAATAAAAGATACAGTTCGAAAAATTATTGGCCCTATTGCAAAACCTGATCAAGTACAAATAGTTTCTGGATTACCTAAAACTAGATCAGGAAAAATAATGCGTCGAATATTGAGAAAGTTAGCTAGTAAAGATTTCACTAATTTAGGAGATACATCAACATTTCTTAATCCAGAGGTTGTAAATGAAATAATACAAGGGGCAAACATAAAATAAGAGTTCATATTTCAGAACAATACTTCTCACCAATTTCAAATTTATCGTAAGCTTCTCTTGTTACAATACCTTGCCTTACTCCATCATCAGGAAGATTTGGCTGGCCAGGATTATTGTAATAATTTATATATTCATCTGTTTGCAAAACAAAATACAATGTTGTCTGTATCTCTACCTTTTGAATAATAATTCCACACCGATCATCAGACTTCTCACATTTTAAAAAAAGTATTGATATCACCAGAATAAGGAATCCTCTATACATTAAAATTATTTTGATTTTAAAAATGGGATCAAATCCTCTAATTTGAGAGCACGTGAACCTTTGATTAAGACAAAATCAAATAGAATATTTTGTTTTTTTAAATATTTTTTAAATACCTCTATTCTTTCAAATTTAATTATCTCCTTAGCTTTAATTGATGTAGTATTAAAATGATTCCCTATAGTAAAAATATTGTTAAATTTATATTCAAGACAAAGCTTTAGTATATTTTCATGTTCTTCTTTACTATAAATTCCCAATTCTAGCATATCGCCTAAAATAACTGTTTTAGAATTAGATTTATTTTCTGAAAAAGCTTTTAAAGCAGCTTCCATACTACTTGGATTTGCATTGTAAGCATCTAAAACGTATTCAACATTACCAATTTTCAACTTTTGGGAACGATTATTTTCTGACTGATACTCTGACAATAGCATTTTGAATATTAATTAATTTAACCTTAAAGATTACTCCAAAAGCAATTGATGCTGCAATATTGGTCAAATTATAATCTCCATGTAGAGGACTTTTAAAATTTAGTCCTTGGAATTCGAGTTGAATTCCACTATTTTTTGAAGTGAAATTTATTTTAAAATCATGAATTTCTTGACTACCAAATTGAATTACTTTTTGGTTTCTGGTTTGCTTTACTTGTTCAGGATCATTACCATTGATTAGAATTTGGCCGTCATTGAGGACAAGGTGTTTGTATAATTCAGATTTTCCCTGTATCACTCCCTCTTTACCCCCAAAACCTTCTAGATGAGCTTTTCCAAAATTTGTAATATATCCCCAATTGGGAAGAGAAATATCACTAAGTAATTGTATTTCACTTAAATGATTAGCTCCCATCTCGATTATTCCAATTTCATGTTTTTTGGTTAATTTAAGGAGTGTCAAAGGGACGCCAATGTGATTATTAAAATTTCCTTTTGTAGCAAGAACATTAAATTTTTTAGAAAGGACTTCACGAATCAATTCTTTAGTAGTTGTCTTACCATTGCTTCCTGTAATAGCAATAATTGGAATATTCAATATTTTTCTATGATGAGTAGCTAATTTCTGAAGAACAGTAAGAGTATTTTTTACAAAAATAACTTGAGAATTTAATTCAATTGAATCAAGCTTATCGACAACTACAAAAGAAGCCCCTTTTTCTATTGCATTTTCAGCATATTGGTTACCATCAAAATTAGGTCCACTTAATGCAAAAAATATTGTTCCTTTTTGCAGAGTTCTAGTGTCAGTTGAAACTCCCTTTGAATTTAAAAAGATTCTATAAAGTTTTTGTATCTCCATGGTAAAAAAAAAGCATCTTAAGTAAGATGCTTGATTCTTTAGTTTTAACCGCGTCTTTTGTGACGAGCAGTTTTCTTGACTTGACTTTTAGATCCTAATCGTGACATAGCGCACCTAAACCCGATGTAGTCCGTAGCTATATATTGAGGTAAATATCTTCTTTGTGCAGGATCTAGCCAGTAAGCACGATCTTTCCAAGAACCTCCTTTGTAAACACGTACTTCATCAGTAATTAGCGTAGTTCTTTTAGAATTCTTGTCATATTCTCGAATGCCATCTACGATTTTAGGAGGGGTAGGAGCATCGTACATTTGGGTTGTTTCTGGTTTGGAACTATCGTCTAAATCTCTTTTTCCTGCTGCAAAATTCCTAGAAGACTCAGTATCTCCATCTCTAAAATTTCGATTGTCACTCTCTGAAAAATTTTGGCGTAAAAAAGTTTCATTTTCATCAATGGCAATTTCTTCAAGTTCACCGGGTAAACGTTTGAGTAATACTTTTCCATTTGGAAGTGTATCAAATACAAGCTCATCTGCTGCCACTATTTGTGCTTTACCGTCTTCTCCTATTAAAGTTTTTGTATATATATTACCGCGATAATAATTGAAGTCACTTGCTTCATCGTCAACAATAGGCCTGTATACGTCAGATACCCATTCGGAAACATTTCCAGCCATATCGAAAACACCAAAATCATTTGGAGGGTATTGTTTTACTTGTATGGTGATGTCAGCACCGTCATCAGACCATCCAGCAATTCCTCCGTAATCTCCTTTCCCTAATTTAAAATTTGCTAGCTGATCACCTTCAGTACGTCTATCACTAGACCTGGTGTATTCTCCAGACCAAGGGTATTTCTTCTTTCCACGATAATTATTGTATTCTCTATCTCCAACTAATGATAAAGCAGCGTATTCCCATTCTGCCTCTGTAGGAAGTCTATATGAGGGTAGGAGAATTCCTTTTTCAACACCTGCATATACTTTTACTATTGAATCCCCTTTCTTTTCTTCCGAGTTTTTACCAGCTAATGTGTCCATTTTATTACCATAAGTTGTCTCAGGTCTTTTTAAGTATGCTTGTGTATTGAATGTGCTATTAGTACCAACCTCGTTATAGCGAACATCTTTTTGAACAAAAGATTCTCTCTCCAAAATAAATTCATTTACACGATCGGTTCTCCATTCGGCATATTGAACTGCTTGAAGCCAATTTACTCCAACTACAGGATATTCAGCGTATGCCGGATGGCGTAAATAATTAGCAGTTAGTTCTTCAACATATCCTAATTGATTTCTCCAAACAAGAGTGTCAGGAAGAGCTCCTTCGTAAATTTGTCGATAACGAGTTTCGTTTGTTGGAAAAACAAATTCTAACCAGTCAAGGTATTCCATGTACATCATATTAGTAACTTCAGTTTCGTCGATATAAAACGACATAACATGTTGTTTAGAGGGTGAGTTGTTCCAATCTCTCATAACATCATCTTGAACTTGACCTTTTGTAAAGGTACCACCTTCAATAAATACTAAACCTGGTCCTGTTTCTTGGTCATCAAAATCTGTATTATATTGAAATCCACCTTTTTTAGAATTTATATCCCAACCTGTACCACGAGAAGCGTTACTACCTCCACCACAACCGGAAAAGATGAGCATCCCAATGAATATGATTGAAAATAATTTTAAGTTACTCACTTTCATATAGTTTGTTATTAATTCAATAAACATATTGCAATATACGAATAATAGATTTTAGCTGATATTGCAACTTTTGATTTAATTTATTTTGTATTAACAAAACGTTTGTATTCCTCAAATATTGCTCAATAATCTTAAAACACTTAAATATTTAATAATGGTATAAGATTTTTTAAAAATAAACGTTTGAATTAAAGATTATAATTCATGCGAGCGTTTACTTTTTTTACAATTAATTTTGTTTTAGGTTCACTTCTTTCTTTTGCTCAAAATTCAAATCGGGTAATCACAACTGGTGTGCCTTTTTTGTTGATCACCGCTGATGCTAGAGCAGCTGGAATGGGTGATCTAGGTGTTGCTACCTCTGTAGATAATTATTCTCAATATTGGAATCCAGCTAAATATGTTTTTTCTTCTAATAAAAAAGGATTTGGATTGAGTTATACTCCATACCTAAGTAAATTAGTTGATGATATTTTTTTGGGTAATATTACCTATTATAACAAAGTTGATGAACGAAGTTCTTGGGCAACTAGTATACGTTATTTCAGCTTAGGTGAAATCCAATTTAACGACTTTATTGGAGGCTCAATTATAGATCAAGGAATGGAGCGTCCTTCAGAGTTAACTTTAGATTTGTCTTATTCTCTTAAATTGAGTCCTGAATTTTCTATGGCTGTAGCGGGCAGATTTATTTTTTCTGATCTTAAAATAGCTGCTAATTCAGACAATTCATCGGCTAGTACATTAGGAGTAGATATTGCGGCTTTTTATAAAAGCGAAGTTTTTGATTTAAGCTCTAAAAAAGCAGTTTTTAGATCGGGCTTAAATATTTCAAATATTGGACCTAAGCTTAATTATGATTCAGGTGAACAAAAAAGTTTTATTCCAACTAATTTGAGAACGGGTGCTGGCTTAGAACTATTTATTGATGAAAACAATAGCATAGGTCTATATTCAGAATTTAGTAAGCTGTTAGTCCCTACTCCAGTTGCTGTATATGACAAAAACCAAAACATAATAGGTTACGGTCAACCTGATATTGACTTTGTTAGTGGTATTTTTAAATCATTTACTGATTCCCCAAATGGATTATCTGAAGAGTTAAGTGAAATAACAATTGCATTGGGGCTGGAGTATAGTTTCCAAGGGGCTTTTTTAATTAGAACAGGTTATTTTAATGAAAGTGTAGAAAAAGGTTCAAGACGCTACTTTACCATGGGAGCTGGATTTAATTTGAATTTTATTGATATAGATATTTCTTATTTGTTTTCAACATCTAGAGTTAGAAATCCATTGGAAAACACCATTCGATTTTCTTTATCAATGAATCTTGACCAGTCTTCATCCCAGTCAACCATAAATTATGATAGCGAAAATAGTTTGTAATGTATCCAAGAATTAGCTTAAATATTAACTGAATATAGAAGAGAAATGAGTAATTTTGAAGACTATTATCGTAATAGTCATTAAGTTTTTATGAAGAAAATAACAAAAGAAACTTATCTGAATTGGTATACTAACATGCTTTTTTGGAGAAAATTCGAAGACAAGCTAGCTGCAGTATACATTCAACAGAAAGTTAGGGGATTTTTACATCTATATAATGGTCAAGAGGCCGTATTAGCTGGTTCGCTTCATGCTATGGAAATTGGTAAAGACCGAATGATTACAGCATACAGAAATCACGTTCAGCCAATTGGGATGGGAGTGGATCCAAAAAGAGTGATGGCCGAATTATACGGAAAAGCTACTGGTACATCCCAAGGTCTTGGTGGTTCAATGCATATTTTTTCAAAAGAATATAAGTTTCATGGAGGTCATGGAATTGTAGGAGGTCAAATTCCTCTAGGAGCAGGCATGGCATTTGGGGATAAATATTTTGACCGTGATAATGTTACATTATGTTTTATGGGTGATGGCGCTGTACGTCAAGGCTCTCTTCACGAAACCTTAAATTTGGCGACACTTTGGCAATTACCAGTTGTTTTTGTAGTTGAAAATAATGGTTATGCAATGGGTACCTCTGTTGCAAGAACTGCTTCTCATCAAGAAATTTGGAAATTGGGGTTAGGATACGATATGCCATGTGAGCCTTGTGATGGCATGAATCCCTCAGCTGTTGCAAAAACAATGGATAAGGCAATTACTCTCGCTAGAAAGGGAGGAGGACCATCATTCATTGAAATGAATACTTACAGATATCGTGGTCATTCTATGTCTGATGCACAACAATATAGAACTAAAGATGAGGTTGAAGAATATCGAAAAATTGATCCAATTACTCAAGTAAAAGATGTGATTTTGTCAAAAAAATATACATCACAAAAACATCTTGATGAAATCGGCTTATCTATAAAAGAAAGAGTAATCGAATGTGAAAAATTTGCTGAATCTTCACCTTACCCAGATCCAAGTTTGATGTATGATGCAGTTTATGAACAAGAAGATTATCCATTTTTAAAACACAAATTGTAGTAAATGGCAGAGATAATAAACATGCCGCGGTTGAGTGATACTATGGAAGAAGGAACTGTAGCAAAGTGGTTTAAAAAAGTTGGAGATCAAATTAATGAAGGAGATATTTTAGCTGAAATAGAAACCGATAAAGCCACAATGGAGTTTGAGTCTTTTAATGAAGGAAATCTTCTTTATATAGGAATTGAGGAAGGAGGTAATGCTCCAGTAGATACTCTTTTGGCTATTATCGGGGAAAAAGGTGAAGATATATCAGATCTAATTTCTGGATCCAAATTAGAAACCCCGATAGAGAAAACAAAAAATGAAGTTACTAAAGAAGTTGAAGAAATAAATGAAGATAAAACTATTTCTGAAGGTGTAGAAATTATAACCATGCCTCGCCTGAGTGATACCATGGAGGAGGGTACTGTAGCTAAATGGAATAAAAGTGTTGGAGACAAAGTTAACGAAGGTGATATTTTAGCTGAAATTGAAACTGATAAAGCAACTATGGAATTTGAGTCCTTTTATCAGGGAACATTATTGCACATTGGATTAAACGAGGGTCAATCTGCTTCCGTAGATAGTCTTATAGCTATTATAGGAAAAGAGGGAACTGATGTAGATAAAGTCCTTTCATCTTTATCTAGTATTTCTAACTCGAGCGATGTAAAAGAAGATATAAAGCCTTCTGAGGATAAATCAATTCACCAAAAAAGAGATGATGTTCCTTTGATTAAAAGTATTGAGACCGCTAGCGCTCCCCAATTTTTATCCAAAAATGATCGTATTATAGCTTCGCCATTAGCTAAGAAATTAGCTATAGAAAAAGGAATTGATTTAAGAATTATTGAAGGCTCTGGTGATTTAGGAAGGATTATTAAAAGGGACATTGATAATTTCCAACAAATATCGGGAGTAATTAGTCAGCCTCCCACTCCAAAAGGATTAGAATCCATTACTGAAATTGCAAATTCCCAAATGCGAAAGACTATTGCTAAACGTCTTTCAGAATCAAAATTTTCAGCACCTCATTACTATCTTGGTGTTGAATTAGATATGGACAATGCTGTTGATTTTAGAAATCAATATAATTCCATTCCTGATACTAAAATTTCCTTTAACGATATTGTTGTAAAAGCTGTAGCTCTTTCATTGAAGACACATCCTCAAGTAAATTCTAAATGGGAGGATCATCAGATTACGCAACATCATCATGTTCATGTAGGTGTAGCTGTAGCAGTTGAGGATGGATTAGTTGTCCCTGTAGTAAAGTTTACGAACGAACAAACACTTCCACAAATTGGAGCTTTAGTTAAGGACTTTGCATTAAGGGCTCGTGAAAAAAAATTAAAACCTGATGAAATGGAAGGAAGTACATTTACTGTTTCTAATTTAGGAATGTTTGGAATTCAAGAATTTACATCTATTGTAAATCAACCAAATAGTGCTATTTTATCTGTTGGAGCTATTATTCAAAAACCTGTAGTAAAAAACGGAAATATTGTTATAGGAAATACTGTGAAGTTAACCTTAGCTAGTGATCATCGTGTGGTTGACGGAGCTACAGGAGCCAAGTTTCTTCAAACGCTACGGGAATATATAGAGAATCCCTTGACTATGGTTCTTTAGGATGCAACATTGATTTCACTTATATATAATTCATGTCAAAAACAATTGTAATTACCGGAGCAGGACGAGGTATAGGTTTTGAACTAGTAAAGCTTGCAGAAAAAAAAGAATATAAAGTTTATGCACTATCTCGAAATATAAAAAATCTTGATTTCACAAATTTTGTTTATCCAATATCAATAGATATTTCTGATGAAATGTCACTTTCAAATTTTATTTTGGAGCTTAAAAAAGAGGAAGTTACTATCGATGCCTTAGTAAATAATGCTGGTGCTTTTTTAAATAAACCCTTTTCTGACACTACTAAAGCTGAGTTTGAAGCTATATATCAAGTAAATCTTTTTGGTTTAGCATCAATAACCAGGATGCTTCTTCCTCAAATCTCAACCAAAGGTCATGTTATTAATATTAGTAGTATGGGAGGAATAGATGGAAGTGTAAAATTCCCAGGTTTGTCTGCTTACAGTAGCAGTAAAGGTGCCGTAAATATTTTAACAGAATTATTAGCAGAGGAATATAAAGAGACTGGACCTGTCTTTAATTCGTTAGCATTAGGTGCCGTACAAACAGAAATGTTAGAAGAGGCTTTTCCTGGATTAAAAGCTCCAATTTCCGCTGAAAAAATGGCTTCCTATATACTAGATTTCGCCATAACCGGCCAAAAGTACTATAATGGAAAAATTCTACCCATTTCTTCTTCTACTCCTTAGTGAAAATGAAGCAATTACTATCATTAATTCCCGAAAGTTCAAAATATCAAATAAAAAAAATTTTACAGGCTTCTAATATAGCTATTAAGATTACTAAAAAAAGAAAAACAAAACATGGAGATTTTAGACGATATACTAACGGAACTTCGTTAATCACAGTCAATAATACATCTAATCCCTATCGTTTTTTAATTACTCTACTCCATGAGTTAGCTCACTTTAAAGTTTCGCAGTTATATCCTTACAAAGTTAAACCTCATGGTTTAGAGTGGAAATCAATTTATCGTGAGATTTTGATTCCTTTTTTAAATCCAGACATTTTTCCTGAGCCAATTTGTAGATTATTAGCTAATCATATGAAAAATCCAAAGGCAAGTACAGATCGTGATTTTAAATTAATAATTGCTTTACGACAGTTTGATCCTTCAAGTTCTAAAACATTAATTTATCAATTGAAAGACGGAAAACATTTTGCCTTAGAAAATGACCGTGTTTTTATTAAGTTAAAAAAACGAAGGACACTTTTTGAATGTAGAGAAAAATCAACAGGTAAAATTTATCTTTTTAGTCCTCAATCAGAAGTAAAACCAATTTATTATTAGGTTTTAAGATATACCTCTCTTACTTTTTTGAAAAGATCTGACGAATAGACAAAATTAGAAACTGCTTTATTGTCAGTATTGAAAATATCCTCTTTAGTTCCTTCCCAAGCTTTTTTGCCATTTTGGAGAAATACGATTTTCTTACCAATTTCCATAACGGAGTTCATGTCATGAGTATTAATTACGGTTGTGATATTATATTCTTCTGTAATTTCTTGAATCAAGTTATCAATTAGAATAGCTGTTTTTGGATCTAAACCTGAGTTGGGTTCGTCACAAAACAAATATTTTGGATTCATCACAATAGCACGTGCAATAGCAACACGTTTTTTCATACCTCCCGAAATTTCATCTGGATATTTTTCATTTGCATTAATAAGATTTACTCTTTTAATAACAATATTAGCTTGATCACGAACTTCACTTTCTTCCTTATTAGTAAACATCTGCATAGGAAACATTATGTTTTCCTCTACTGTCATAGAATCAAAAAGTGCACTACCTTGAAAGACCATCCCAACTTCTTGTCTAAGAATAGAACGTTCTTTTATACTCATTGTATTAAAAGCTTTATTATCAAATTCAATATATCCTGAGTCACTCTCAATGAGTCCTAGAAGACACTTTATAAAAACTGTTTTTCCAGATCCACTTTGACCAATAATTAAATTAGTTTTTCCTTTGTCAAAAACAGTCGATATTTGATTAAGTACTTTAATACCGTCAAAAGCTTTACTTATATTTTTGACTTTAATCATTTAGGTTAGCAATAGTTGAGTTAACAGATAATTTAATAAGATGATAACTACACTAGTCCACACGAATGAAACTGTACTAGCTTTTCCGACGTCTAAAGCTCCACCAGTCATGAAATATCCATGAAATGAAGGAATTGTGGCTAATACAAAAGAGAAAAACCCAGTTTTTATAAAAGCATAAGTTACATGAAAAGGAATAAAATCTAGTTGAATCCCTTCTATAAATTCACCACTAGTTGTCCACCCACCGTATACACATGCAATATACCCTCCAAAAATCCCAAGGAACATTGAAGCACAAATTACTAAAGGATATAGTGATAATGCAATAATTTTTGGGAAAACTAGGTAATTGTATGTATTAATTCCCATAACCTCTAATGCATCAATTTGTTCAGTAACTCTCATAGTTCCAATACTAGAAGTTATATATGATCCTACTTTTCCCGCCATTATAATTGAAATAAAGGTTGGAGCAAATTCTAAAATTACTGATTGGCGTGTTGCAAAAGCAATTAAATTTTTAGGAAGTAAAGGATTTTCAAGATTCAATGCTGTTTGAATTGAAACTACACCTCCAACAAAAAAAGAAATGAAAGATACTATCCCTAACGATCCGATGATTAGGACATCAATATCTTTTAAAATTAGTTGTTTGAGAATATTCCATTTAGTGAATTTTCCAAAAACACTTTGGATCATTAAGAAATATTTTCCGATGTTTGAAAGGAATTTCATACACTCTCAAAGGTAGCTATTTTAGATAAAAAAGATATTTTTTAATATAGAATTTAGATTCTATTTTTAAACCAAATAAGTGATAGCGTTAATATTCATTCCTGCGCCAACCGAAGCAAATAGAATTAAATCACCTGTTTTGAGTTTGTGACCCCCGTAGTTTTCCTTAAGAACTAGATCAAATAAAGTTGGAACTGTTGCAACAGAACTATTACCAAATTCTTGAATATTCATAGGTAAAACATTATTGGGCATGGCTTTTCCATAGAGTTTGTAAAAACGTTTTACAATTGCATCATCCATCTTTAAATTGGCCTGGTGAATAAATATTTTTTTAACATCATCAATACTTTTACCAGAAGTTTCAAGACATTTTTTTAGGGCTAAAGGGACTTTGCTCAACGCAAATTCATAAACTTTTCGACCATGCATTTTTATATATTTAGTTCCTTTTCCTTTGTCATTAGAAGGACCGTAAAAAATAAAATCTGCTTCCCCTTCGGAAGTGTAAGTGACAGTTTTATGAGATAAAATTCCCCCTTTACCCTTTGAAGCTTCAATCATTGATGCTCCTGCTCCATCGGCATAGATCATTGAGTCACGATCACTATGATCTAGTACACGCGAAAGCGTGTCTGCCCCTAGAACTAAACACTTTTTTGCCATTCCAGCTTTTATGAAAGCAGTTGCTTGAATTACACCTTCAACCCATCCCGGACATCCAAAAAGAATATCGTAAGCCACACAGTCTGGACTTTTTATATTAAGTCCTGCTTTTACTTTCGAAGCTAAGCTTGGTAATGTATTGACTTGATTTGAATTTAATGTAATATCACCAACATTGTGGGCAACTATAATGTAGTCAATTGATTCTTGATCTATTTTGGCGTCTAAAATTGTTTTTTTTGCAGCTTCAATAGCTATGTCAACAACAGTTTGATCGTCGTTAATATAGCGTCGCTTTTCAATACCTGTTATAGCCTTGAACTTCTCTATAACAACTTCATTTGAGTTGTAAATCACACTACCATTAGCATCATAAAAAGAATGCTTTGAAAAACTTGAATTGAGTTCAATATTATTAGGAATGCTACTTCCAGTACCTGTAATCTTAATATTCATATACAATTTCAAAAGTAATTTAATAATAAATTGAACCTTGAATTATATAAAAATTGATACGAAGTCTAAATATATAAAATCAAGTAAAAAATTAATAAGATAATATCAATAATAACTTAAAAATCAACTCTCTACGTAGGATTCTATAGAGTTACAGTTACATACTAAATTACGATCTCCATAGGCTTCATCGACTCTTCTCACTGTAGGCCAAAATTTATTTTCATTAACAAACTCTAATGGAAATGCTGCTTTTTGACGCGAGTAGGGAAAATTCCAATTATCAGCAGTTACCATATCTAAGGTATGTGGTGCGTTCTTAAGTAATTCACGATCATTTTCATTCTCTGAATCAATTTCCATTCGAATTGATATCATTGCTTCACAAAAGCGATCCATTTCGTTAATATTTTCACTTTCTGTTGGTTCAATCATCATAGTTCCTGCAACAGGAAAAGAAACTGTTGGAGCATGAAAACCATAATCCATTAAGCGTTTTGCAATATCTACAACTTCGATACCATGTTCTTTATATTTTCTACAGTCGATGATAAGTTCATGAGCTGATCGTCCGTTTTCTCCTGAGTAAAGAACATCAAATGCACCTTCAAGACGTTTCTGAATATAATTTGCGTTTAAAATTGCTATTTCTGTCGACTTTTTTAAACCTGAACCTCCAAGCATTTTAATATATCCATATGAGATCAAACAAGCTAAAGCAGAACCAAAAGGAGCTCCTGAGATAGAAGTAATTGCACTTGTTCCCCCTGTATTTATTATTGGATTCCCAGGTAAAAAAGGTGATAAATGAGCAGCAACACAAATTGGTCCTACTCCTGGTCCGCCTCCACCATGTGGTATTGCAAAAGTTTTATGAAGATTAAGGTGACAAACATCAGCACCAATTGCAGAGGGACTTGTTAAACCCACTTGAGCATTCATGTTTGCTCCATCCATGTAAACCTGTCCACCACAATCATGAATAAGTTTTGTGATTTCTTTAATTTTAATTTCAAAAACGCCATGAGTACTGGGGTATGTTATCATCAATGCTGCAAGATTTTCTTTATGAAGTAAAGCTTTTTCATGAATATCGTCCCAGTCAATATTCCCTTTCGTGTCTGTTCCCGTAACAACAACTTTCATTCCTGCCATAACAGCCGAAGCAGGATTAGTTCCGTGAGCTGATGCAGGAATTAAACAAATGTTTCGCCCAGACTCATTATTGTTATTGTGATAGGCCCTAATTACCATCAAGCCAGCATATTCCCCTTGTGCTCCTGAATTTGGTTGTAAAGATGTCGCAGCAAAACCAGTTACTTTATTGAGTTGATTAGTAAGTTCTGAAAGAATAATATTGTAACCTGCTGCTTGATTAAAAGGAACAAATGGGTGCATATTTCCCCAATTTGGATCACTAAGGGGTAGCATTTCAGAAGCAGCATTTAATTTCATAGTACATGAGCCAAGAGAAATCATCGAATGATTTAATGCTAAATCTTTTCTTTCTAATGATTTTATATAACGCATTAATGCAGTTTCTGAATGAAAGGAATTAAAAACAGTATGTTCAAGAAAAGAGCTTTTCCTCAAAAGCTTTTCTGGAAGCTTATGACTTAGGGGTGGAATAATTTTTTGAGCAGTTTTTTTTACATAAGATTCAAAGATAGAAGTGATGTTTACAATATCTTTTTCAGAAGTTGTTTCGTTTAAAGAAATACAAACGGTATTTTGATCTGGATAATAAAAGTTAATTTCACTAGCTTCAGCAAGACTTCTAATTGAATCAGATTGAATCTTAATCTGGAGAGTATCGAAGAAGTTAGAGTTATTTTGAATAAATCCAAGGGATTCTATATTTTGATTTAGCTTGGATGTGTTTTTATGAATTTTTTCAGCAATAAATGTTAGTCCTTTTGGACCATGGTAAACTGCATACATTCCAGCCATAACAGCAAGTAAGACTTGAGCAGTACATATATTTGAAGTTGCACGGTCTCTTTTGATGTGCTGTTCCCTTGTTTGTAATGCCATTCTCAGAGCAGAGTTTCCATCTAAGTCAACAGTTTGACCAATAATTCGACCAGGAATATTTCTCTTATAACGATTTCTAGTAGCAAAAAATGCAGCATGAGGCCCTCCGTACCCCAATGGAATTCCAAATCTTTGAGTAGTGCCTACAACTACGTCAGCACCAAACTTTCCCGGGCTTTCAAGGACAACTAAACTCATAATATCGGCTGCAACAACTGTACATAAACCTTGTTTTTTTGCGTTATTGATCCAGATATCTATGTCTGGAATATTTCCTTTTTTTCCTGGATATTGAAAGATTGCACCAAAGAAATTAGAAGTATAGTTAAAATCATCTGGATTTCCAGAAATAATATCAATTCCTAGAGGATTTGCACGGGTATTGAGTAAAGAAAGTGTTTGGGGTAAGATATTTTCATCTACAAAAAATTGGTATGCTTTGTTATTTTTTTGTTCTCTAGTTCGAGCTCCAAAAAGCATTGTCATAGCTTCGGCCGCTGAAGTGCTTTCATCTAAAAGGGAAGCGTTGGAAAGTTCCATACCCGTTAAATCACAAATCATTGTTTGAAAATTAAACAAAGCTTCTAGCCTTCCTTGAGCTATTTCGGCTTGATATGGGGTATATGCTGTATACCATCCAGGATTCTCTAATATATTTCTTTGAATAACTGCTGGTAATATGGATCTATGATAACCTAATCCTATAAAAGTATCAAAGCCTTTATTTTCTTTTCCAATTAAATGGATATGTTTAGAAAACTCATACTCACTGATTCCTTCCGGAAGTTCTAATGTTTTTTCTAACCTAATGGACTCTGGAATGGTTTCTTGAAGTAATTCCGATAATGAAGAAGCTCCAATTTTATTCAACATTTTTTTAATCTCGTCTTCATTTGGTCCTAAATGTCTTCCCAGAAACATATCGGTTCTCATAGTCATGTTTTAAAGTTTAAAATTACACTTTCCTTTTGATTTTTTTAGACTACTTTTTTTGATTTAAAAATAACTTATAAAAAATTTAGACGCATACAAGAAACTTTCGATATTTACACGTGAAAAAAACAGTATTAAAATTTTTAGATTTTTATATAAAATCAAGTATTCACGTGGCTTTAGCTGTAGTTTCATTAGCTTCAATTTCTTTAAGCTTGAGTCAGTACGAGTTATCTATATCAATGTTAATATTTATTTTTTGTATTGCTTTATTTGCCTATAATTTTATCAAGTTTTTTCCTATAATATGGAACATTAGAAATCACGGTTTTTCTTATGTTATTTTCTTTCTATCATTAGCGTGTTTGTTATTGAGTCTTTACTTATTTATTCAATTAACAATCTTGTCAAAAATTATAGTTGTTACAGGAGGAATTTTGGTATTACTTTACACCTTCCCTCTTAATAAAGATTTAAATAATTTAAGAAATACTAAAGGATGGAAAGTCTATTTGGTTGTATTAACCTGGATATTAATCACTGTTTGTCTTCCTTTCTTATCTAATACAATTTTTGAGATTAGATTATTTATACAGTTAGTATTAATCCAAGGCATATATATATATGTTGCAATCTTACCGTTTGATATTCGTGATTTGGATTCTGATTCTACATGCCTAAATACTATTCCTCAAAAATTAGGAGTTTCTAAATCTAAGACTTTAGGGTATGTTCTTTTGTTTGTAAATTCTATTTTTACTATAATTTGTTTTGACTTTATTTCACCCATGACACTAAGTTCTATTCCGAGCTTTATTCTTCTTGCTTTGTTATTAAAACTTTCCTGTCCAAATAAATCAAAATATTTAAGTAGTTTGTGGGTTGAGTCCATTCCTTTTTTTTGGGCTGGAAGTTTCTATTTAATTACTTAATTTTATGATAATCAAGAAATAAAAAAGCGTAATGAAAAAATTCTTTTTAATAATCTTATTCTTTGCTTGTGTTGATCAAAAGTCTGAGATTCAATTGTTGGAAAAACACGAATTTCAAGTTTTGATGAATCAAGATGTTCAATTAATAGATGTTAGAACTTTTGAGGAATATAGCAAGGGTTTTATTGAAGAAGCTCAAAATATTGATTACAATTCAACTGATTTTGCTAACAAAATTTCTAAATTAAATAAAAATAAGCCTGTTCTTCTTTATTGTGCAATGGGAGGTAGAAGTTCTAAAGCTTCAAAAGTATTTAAATCTCAAGGATTTAAAAAAATATACGATTTAAAAGGAGGTTTCTTATCATGGTAGTTTTTCTTGAACATATCCCTTTATTCATTTGATTTTATTAATCCTGCTCTTCTAAGTAAAGCGGATGTATCAGGTTCTTTGCCTCTAAACTTTTTATATAAAACCATTGGATGCTCAGTTCCACCTTTAGAAAGTATATTATCAAAAAAACTTGTAGCGGTCTTAGAATCAAATACACCTTTTTCAATAAACAATTCAAACGCATCTGCATCTAAAACTTCTGCCCACTTATAACTATAATATCCTGCTGCATAACCTCCTTGAAAAACATGAGAAAAGCTGGCACTCATACAACTATCTGGGATATCTTTGGTAAATTGTAGACTTTCAACTTGTTTCTTTTCGTGTAGTTTTACGTCTTTAATATTAGAAGCGCTGGAATTGTGATAAGACATGTCAAGATAACTAAAGCTCAATTGCCTTAAAGTTTGAAGCCCTTGTTGAAAATGAGCTGCTTTTTTAATTTTTTCAACTAAATTTTGGGGTAGCAACTCTTCAGTTTGATAATGTTTTGCAAAAAGCTTTAAAGCTTCAGGTTCATAACACCAGTTTTCCATTATTTGACTTGGAAGCTCTACAAAATCCCAATATACGTTTGTTCCACTTAATCCATTATAATTAGTATTAGCTAATATTCCATGTAGGGCATGTCCAAACTCATGAAATAAAGTCGTCACTTCTTGAAAAGTTAAAAGGGAAGGTTGTGTTACGGTAGGTCTTGAAAAATTACATACAATTGAAATATGAGGACGTTGATCTTTTTTTTGAGACCGATAGCTGGTCATCCAAGCACCACTCCTTTTTCCAGATCTTGGGAAAAAATCAGTGTATAGTAATGCATAAAAGTTATCATTTTTATAAACTTCAAAGACCTTAACTTCGGAGTGATATACATCTAGTTCTGTATTTTCTTTAAACTCTATTCCATAAAGTTTTTTTACTATTTCAAATAATCCATTTAACACTTGATCTAATTCAAAATAGGGCTTAAGTTCTTGCTCATTTAATTGAAGTTCAGCTTCTTTTAATTTTTCAGAAACAAAAGCAGAATCCCATTTTTCTAAATCTTTCAGATTTAATTTTTTTTTAGCAAATAACTCCATTGCTTTCCATTCCTGTTTTGCAAAGGGTTTAGCTTTTTCAGTTAAATCATCTAAAAAGGCATTAACATTTTTAACTGATTTAGCCATACGTTCCTCCAAAACAAAATCTGCATGGGAATCGTAGCCTAGCAGTATTGAGCGCTTTTGTCTTTGAGTTATAATTTCTAATATAATTTTTGAATTGTTATTTTCGTTTTTTTGAAAGCCACGTTTTGAAAAAGCAAGACATATTTTTTTTCTTAGATTTCTGTCCTCAGCATATGTAATTAAGGGAACATAGCTAGGATAATCTAATGTAAAAACCCACCCTTTTTTATTTTTATTTTTTGCATTGAATTTTGCCATCTCAATTACAGAGACGGGTAACCCTTTAAGTTTTTTCTCATCTTTAATATGAAGTTGATAATTTTGAGTATCAGCTAATATATTTTCTCCAAATCTTAAACTTAATTGAGCCAACTTAGCATCTATATTTCTTAACTCATTCTTTGAAGCCTCGTCTAACAAAGCACCATTACGAACAAATCCTTTATACTCTTTTTCTAAAAGTGTGACTTGCTCTACACTCAATTTTTTATGATCTTCATTCTCATAGACAAATCGAATACGTTTAAATAAGTCTTCATTTAAGCGAATGTCATTCTGAAATTTGGTAAGTAAAGGCGCAACTTCTTGAACTACTTGTTGAAGCTCATCATTTGTTTCTGCACTATTTAGATTAAATAGTAAGGAAGTATTTCTCCCCAAAAGAGATCCGCAATTATCCATAGCTTCTATTGTATTTTTAAAGCTTGGAGTTTCTTTTTCATTAATTATCGTATCAATTTCACTTAATCCAACTTTAATAGCTTCTTTTATGGCTGGTGTAAACTGTTCTATTTTTATTTTGGAAAAGGGAGCTGATTCAAAATCAGTATGAAATG
Source organism: uncultured Flavobacteriaceae bacterium (assembly GCA_943842245.1). Lineage (GTDB taxonomy): Bacteria > Bacteroidota > Bacteroidia > Flavobacteriales > Flavobacteriaceae > MS024-2A. The sequence goes on along the minus strand of CALTAJ010000001.1, from coordinate 355,750 downwards.
CAGTAAGTAATGGATTACTCAATATTTTTATTTTTTAAACTGCTCACTACTTTGAACAACTTTTTCTTTTAGAGTGTTTTTATAGTCTATGATTTTTTTCAGAATTTTTTCATTTTGAACACCTAAAATTTGAGCAGCTATAATCCCAGCATTTTTAGCTCCATTTAATGCTACTGTTGCCACAGGTACCCCACCGGGCATTTGTAAAATCGAGAGTATTGAATCCCAGCCATCGATAGAGTTACTAGATTTTATAGGAACTCCTATAACTGGAAGAGGACTCAAGGCAGCAATCATGCCAGGAAGGTGAGCTGCCCCGCCAGCACCTGCAATAATTACTTTAATACCGCGAGTATGTGCTTGAGTTCCGTAAGACATCATTTTCTCTGGGGTTCGGTGTGCAGATACTATATCTACTTCAGAAGTTACTCCTAAAGTATCTAAAATTTCAACTGCTTCTTTCATAATTGGAAGGTCTGATTTACTTCCCATAATTATTCCTATTTCTGCCATATTATTTTGAAATTACTTCTATAGTTTCTTTTACTTCTTCTGCAATTTTTCTTGCAACGTCTAAATTTTTATTTATAATGGTAATGTGTCCCATTTTTCTAAACGGTCGAGTTTCTTTTTTTCCGTAAATATGGGGTTTTACACCTTCAATTGCTAAAATATGTTCAATATTTTTATAATGAACAGGTCCAGTGTATCCTTCTTTTCCTACAAGATTGACCATCACCCCTGCTACTTTATTTTCTGTCCTTCCTAAGGGAAGATTCATAATAGCCCTAATATGCTGTTCAAATTGTGAAGTATAGGAAGCCTCGATACTATAGTGACCACTATTATGTGGTCGTGGAGCAACTTCGTTTACTAATATTTCTCCTTCTTTAGTTAAAAACAACTCTACAGCCAATAAGCCAACATGTTTAAAAGCTTTTGATGCCGATAGAGCTACTTTTTTAGCTTTTTCAGCTATGGATTTTGATATTCGTGCAGGGCTCAAAACATATTCAACTTGATTAGCTTCAGGATGAAATTCCATTTCCACACATGGGTAAATTTGGGTCTCTCCTTTATAGCTTCTGCAAACAATAATCCCTAATTCTTTATCAATGGAAACTAGGTCTTCGGCCATACACTTACCTTCATTAATATTTTCTAAATCTTGATTTGACCGAACAATTTTTACACCATAACCATCATAGCCCATAGATTCAGATTTCCAAACAAATGGGAATGAAACAAATCCTCTAGCTACAGCATCTTTTAAAAGCTCCTTGGATTCAAAAAGCTGATAGGATGCAGTAGGAATTTTATTTTTTATGTAAAATTCTTTTTGTCGACATTTATTTTGGATGATTTTAAGAACTGCAGCTTGGGGATAAACTTTTACTCCTTGATTTTCAAGAACAACTAATGCGTCTGTATTAACATTTTCAATTTCAATTGTTAAAATATCTAAATCTTCTCCGAATTTAATTACTGCATCGTAATCCATAAGGTCTGCTTGCACGAATTGATTACAGCTAATTTTACAAGGAGATTGATCACTAGGGTCCATTACCTTTGTTCGAATATCCCACTGGCGAGTAATGTTAAGGAGCATTTTTCCTAGTTGTCCGCCTCCCAATATTCCAATAGTATGTTGTCCAGAAAAAAATCTCATCATTTACTTTTAGCAAAAATACGGATAAGTTTTTTGGAAAGGAAAAAAGCCACCTAAAATGGGTATCTTTAGACAAAATATAATAATGATTAATATTGTTTTATTTGGAAAACCTGGCGCAGGAAAAGGAACTCAAGCAGAATTTTTAAAAATTAAATATAATTTGATTCACATTTCAACTGGAGACTTATTTCGAAATAACATAACAGAAAAAACTACACTAGGAATTCTAGCAAAATCATACATGGATAAAGGCAATTTGGTTCCTGATCAGGTTACAATTGATATGCTTGAGGCAGAGGTAGATAAAAATCCTCAAGCCAAAGGCTTTATTTTTGATGGGTTTCCTAGAACGGAATCTCAAGCTAAATCTTTAGATGCTTTTTTAACTAGAAAAGATATTAAAATCAATTTCATGTTAGCTCTAGAGGCCGACGATAATGAATTGGTTAAACGTCTTTTGAATAGAGGAAAGTCTAGTGGTAGAATTGATGATCAAGATGAAACAAAAATCCGTAACCGTTTTAAAGAATACAATAAAAAAACGTCTCCTCTAAAAACTTATTATAAAAATCAAAATAAATTTTATAGTATAAATGGCATTGGGACTATTGATCAAATTACAGGACGTCTGACAAAGCTTATAGATAGTTTATAAAACAAAATGACTGAAGGCAATTTTGTTGATTACGTGAAACTTTTTGTGACTTCAGGAAATGGAGGAAAAGGCTCTATACACTTGCATCGAGAGAAATTCATCACCAAGGGTGGTCCTGATGGGGGAGATGGTGGTAGAGGTGGTCATGTAATAATAAAAGCTAACAAGCAATTATGGACCTTATATTCTTTTAAATTTAAAAAAAATTTTTCAGCAGGTCATGGAGGAGATGGGAGTAAAAACCGAAGCAGTGGAAATCAAGGAGAGGACATATTTATTGAGGTTCCCCTGGGCACAGTTATTAGAAATACTGAAACAAATGATGTATTATTCGAAATTACGGATGAGGATCAAAAAGAAATAATACTCAAGGGTGGTCTTGGGGGTCGAGGAAATTGGCATTTTAAATCCTCTACACGCCAAACCCCACGTTATGCTCAGCCAGGGACTAAGGGCACTAGCTCTCAAATAACTCTTGAGTTAAAAGTTCTGGCCGATGTAGGTTTGGTGGGTTTTCCGAATGTTGGAAAATCAACTCTTCTAGCAGCTTTGACTTGTGCCAAGCCTAAAATCGCAGATTATGAATTTACTACACTTAAACCCAATTTAGGTATTGTGGATTATAGGCAATATCGCTCGTTTGTAATGGCTGATATCCCAGGGATTATTGAAGGTGCAGCTGAAGGAAAAGGATTAGGACATTATTTTCTTAGACATATTGAAAGAAATTCTATTTTACTTTTTGTGATCCCCTCTGATACTAAAGATTTAAAAGCTGAGTTTGAAATCCTTTTTAACGAGCTTAAGAAATATAATTCAGAGCTATTAGATAAAAAATATATGGTGATTCTGTCAAAAGGAGATTTGTTAGATGATGAATTAAAAAAAGAATATGCCGCGGAGATGAGTTCAATTTTTAAAGCCCCGCACTTAATAATTTCGAGTCTTAATCAATATAATTTAATTGAACTTAAAGACTCACTTTGGAGACTTTTAAACCTTTAAAATGATAAAAAGATTAGTATTAATTTTATTTATTCTTAAAAGCTTTGAATCTTTCACACAAGACATAACTCCGATTTCCTCCTATTCATTCGATTCAGATATTTTTTATCAAAATCAGATTGAGAATTTGATTAAGATTTACGAACAAACTAAAGCTGTAAAAACTTTGGACTCCTTAGCCAGCTTGTCATTTATTTATAAAGATTGGGAGACTTCTATTGATTATGCTAAAAAAGCTATTGAGGTTAATCCTACTGCTGAAAGATATTTTATTTTAGGTGGAGCTTCTGGTTTTCGTGCTCTTGAGGTCCCTATACTATCTTCTCTTAAGTATGTTAATATTATGAAACCTGCTTTTGAACAAGCAGTTCGCTTAGAGCCAATGAATGTCAAATATTTGAGAGCTCAAGTAGATGTTTTGTTGTCCTTACCTATAATTCTGGGGGGAAGTACATATAAAGCAAAACAACATATAAAAAAAATAAAATCTTTAAACCCTGTAGAGGGTTTTTTGGCAGAAGGATCAATGCATGAAATTAATGAAGATTTTGATAGTGCAAAACAAGTCTACAATCAGCTATTCGATTTTTTAAATCAAAACTATTCTTTTTGTTCCTTAACTTTTATTAAAGATGAGCGAAGAAATCTTGCCTATGATTTGGGAAGAATTGCAGCAGATTTCGAATTAGAATTAAAATGGGGTCAATGTGCTTTATCCCATTTTATTCGTACATACGGTCAAAGAGATACTGTTCCTATAGCATGGGTTTATTTTCAAAGTGCCCGTTTGGCAAAGAGACTAAAAAATATCGAACAAATGAATTTTTTAATTTCAAAAGCTCTATATAATTTAAAAGAATCCCCTGATCAAATACTAAAATTTTTACTCAAAGAATTGAAATCATGATGCGATTACATTTTATTGCTATAGGAGGAAGTGTTATGCACAGTCTAGCAATTGCAATGCATCTTTTGGGTCATAAAGTTAGCGGAAGTGACGATGCTATTTATGATCCCTCGAGAAGTAATTTAGAGGCTTCAGGATTGCTTCCTCAAAATCTAGGATGGTTTCCTGAAAAAATTAATTCTGAATTTGATGTTGTTATACTAGGAATGCACGCAAAAAAAGATAATCCAGAATTGCTTGAAGCACAAAAGAAGGGATTAAAAATTCAGTCATATCCTGAATTTTTGGCAGCTCGATCACAAAACAAATCTCGAGTTGTTATTGCAGGAAGCCATGGAAAAACTACCATCACTTCAATGATTTTATATGTATTACATTACCATGAAATAAAAACTGATTTTATGGTTGGAGCCCAGCAAAAATTTATGAGTGAAACACTTTCAATTTCGAATGATAATGATTTTATTTTATTGGAAGGAGACGAATATTTATCTTCTGCAATTGACTTAAGATCGAAGTTCTTGTGGTATCATCCTGAAATTGCTTTGATTAGTGGAATTGCATGGGACCATATAAATGTTTTTCCAACATTTGAAAATTATGTCAAACAATTTGAGTCTTTTATTAATTCTATTCAACCAGGGGGTGTTTTGATATATAACGAAGAAGATGAAATATTAAAATCACTGGTCGAAGCGCACCCACATTCTATAAAAAAAATTCCTTACAAAACTCCAAAACATTATATAAATAATAGCATTACTTATCTTGAAACAACTGAGGGTAATTTACCCCTCTCAGTCTTTGGAGAACACAACTTATTGAATTTGGCAGGAGCAAAGTGGATTACTCAATTAATGGGTTTAGATGCATCAGAATTTTATGAAGCTATTCCGAGCTTTATTGGGGCCTCAAAGCGATTAGAATGTCTAGTAAAAAGTAAAACAGCTTTTCTTTTTAAAGATTTTGCTCATGCACCAAGTAAAGTGACGGCAACTTCAAAAGCTATAAAAAAACAATTTTCAAATCATAAAATTGTGATTTGTCTTGAATTACACACATATAGTAGTCTAGATTCTGAATTTATTGAACAGTATGCACATTCTTTAGATCAAGCCGATGAAGTTGTAGTTTTTTATAACCCCGAAGCTTTGAAAATAAAAAAACGAGCACCTATTGCTCCTGAATCCATTAAACAAGCATTTAGGAGTACTTCAATTAATATTTTTAACCATAAGGACTCTCTTTTAAATTTTTTGCTCAAAAAAAAGTATGAAAACAAGGTCCTTGTGATGATGAGTTCAGGAAGTTTTGGAGACTTAGATTGGGAGATTCTAAAGGCTCGTGTTTCAGAATTTTAAATATAATTCAAAAAAAAATTCTAAGATTAAAAATTGTTTTACATTTTATCTAAAATTATATTTATAAATGTGAACTATTTTATTACTCTTTGTCTCAAAACTTTATTAAAACAAAATTTATAGATTATACCAAGTTTAAAAAGTGATTAATACTAGAAAAATTACTGATGTTTTTTTTGACTTAGACCATACATTGTGGGATTTTGAAAAAAACTCTGCTTTGGCATTTAATTTGATATTTAATAAACTAAATTATTCAATAAAAATAAAGGATTTTCTTTCTCATTATATACCTATAAATCATGCTTTTTGGAAGTTATATAGAGAAAATAAAATCAGTCAAAAAGATCTCCGTATTCAACGTTTATCTCAAACATTTAAAAAAATAAAATTTGAAATAAAATCAAATCAAATTGAAGAAGTGTCAGATCTTTATATAACTCATTTAAGTACATTTCCTCACTTATTTGATGGGACTCACGACCTCCTTAAGCAACTAAAAGACAAGTATCGATTACATATTATTACAAATGGCTTTGAAGAAGTTCAGCATTTCAAAATAGCCAATTCAGGATTAAAAAATTACTTTTATCATGTTTTTACTGCAGAAAAAATAGGTTTTAAAAAACCACAACCTCAAATTTTTATAACTGCATTAGAGATCGCACAAACATCAGCATCTAGCTCAGTTATGATTGGCGATAGTTATGGAGCTGATATCCAAGGTGCATTAGCCGTTGGCATGCAAGCTATTCATTTTAATTCTCATCACGAAGCAGTACATAATCATTGTCCAATTGTATATTCAATAAATGAAATCAAACAGTTTTTTATCTAAAACTTCATCTGCTATGCAATGCCAACATTAATTCTTATTTTTGAAGATGGAATTAGATGGAGCTCAAAGAGCAGTTGACAATTGGATTAAAATTCATGGAGTACGCTATTTCAATGAGCTAACCAATATGGCTCAATTAACAGAAGAAGTAGGAGAAGTAGCACGTATTATTGCTCGACGCTACGGGGAACAATCTGAAAAAATATCAGATAAAGACAAAGATCTTGGAGAAGAACTAGCTGACGTTATCTTTGTAGCTCTTTGTTTAGCCAATCAAACTGGGGTAGATATAAATGCTGCTTTTGAAAAGAAGCTAAAAAAAAAATCCGAACGTGATCACGATCGACACCACAATAATTCCAAGTTAAAACCCTAGGTCAAAGATGCATCTTAATCTCTCTCACGATACACAAATTTGTAATGGGAAAATAAAAATCACAGGTTCTAAAAGCGAAACTAATAGATTACTCTTTCTACAATCTCTATTTCCTAATTTTAAAATTCAAAATAAATCTAATTCAGACGATAGTTCTATTATGCAAGCGGCATTAAAATCTACTTCTGATTTCATTGATATAAATCATGCCGGAACCGCTATGCGCTTTTTGACTTCCTATTTTTCTCAACTAGAAGGTAGAGAGGTCATTTTGACTGGTTCCGAAAGAATGCAACAACGACCAATTAAGATTCTTGTTGATGCCCTCAGATCTTTAGGAGCTTCTATTGAATACGAAAAAAAACAAGGTTATCCACCTTTAAGAATAAAAGGCAAGAAATTAGATGGAGGCACGATAAGCCTTCCTGCTGATATTAGCAGTCAGTATATTTCATCTTTAATAATGTTGGGTGCTGTCTTAAAAGCTGGGATTGAATTAAATCTTAAAGGGACAATAACCTCAATGCCATATATCAATATGACACTAGATTTATTAAAAAGGTTAGGAATTAAAACTGAGTTTAAAGGACATCGAATTCTAGTTAAAAACACCTCGAAATCAAAAAATACAATTCAAGTAGTTGAGTCTGATTGGAGCTCTGCCTCATACTTTTTTAGCATAGCCGCCTTATCTGATAAAGCTAAAATTTATCTAAGTAATTATAAATCGAAAAGCCTGCAAGGTGACTCGATTTTAAGAATCATATATAAACAGTTAGGAGTAAATTCTTATTTTGAAGGAAATAATTTAATCTTAGAAAAAGAAAGTATTTCATCACCCAAAAGTATTAAATGGGACCTTTCAAATGCTCCTGATATTGCTCAAACTATAGCAGTAAGCTGTTATGGTTTGGGAGTGGCTTGTGACCTAGAGGGCTTACATACTTTAAAAATCAAAGAAACTGACCGTTTAGTGGCTTTGGATACAGAGCTTAGTAAACTAGGAGCAAAAATTTCAGTTACAAACAAAAGCTTACATCTTGCCTCAGATCAAGATTTTCAAAAAGGAATAACTATTTCCACTTACAATGACCATCGCATGGCAATGGCTTTTGCTCCATTAGCTCTTAAAATTCCCTTATCTGTTAAGAAAGCAGAAGTAGTTTCAAAGTCTTATCCTAGTTTTTGGGAGGACTTGAATAGTCTTAATTTTAAAATAGATAAGATATAATTGTTAATTTACTTGACAACCCCTACTTGAACATCCTATATTTGCATTCTAAAATTAATAAATGAAACTTTCTGATTTTCAATTCGAACTTCCTGAATCCCGATTAGCTCAAAGACCAGCAAATGAAAGAGATGAGTCTCGTATGATGGTGCTAAATCGAAAAGAAGAGACTATAGAGCATCACGCCTTTAAAGAAGTTATTAACTTTTTTGAAGAGGGAGATTTAATGGCATTGAATAATACTAAAGTTTTTCCAGCCCGTCTATTTGGGAATAAAGAAAAAACAGGGGCACGTATTGAAGTTTTTTTACTTCGTGAACTTAATCAAGAACAACGACTTTGGGACGTATTAGTTGATCCTGCGAGAAAAATTCGGATTGGAAATAAACTTTATTTTGGAAATGACGATAGTTTAGTAGCTGAGGTTATTGACAATACTACCTCTAGAGGACGAACATTACGTTTTTTATTTGATGGAAGTTATTCTGATTTTCGCTCTAAGTTAACTGAACTTGGACAAACTCCCTTACCAAAATATATTACACGTCCCATAGAAGAAGATGACCAAGAAAGGTACCAAACTATTTATGCTAAACATGAGGGAGCTGTTGCAGCACCAACTGCTGGGCTTCACTTTTCAAAACACTTGCTAAAACGTCTAGAAATTAAGGGTATTGACTTAGCAGAGCTTACATTACATGTCGGACTGGGAACTTTTAGCCCGGTTGAGGTTGAAGATCTGTCAAAGCATAAAATGGATTCTGAGGAGCTGATTATTGATGCTTTAGCAGTTTCTAAAATAAATGAAGCAAAAGCTAAGAAAAGAAAAATTTGCGCTGTTGGTACCACTGTAATGCGAGGACTTGAAAGTTCAGTTTCTTCCTCAGGTTTATTAAATGTGTATCGGGGATGGACTCATAAGTTTATCTTTCCGCCTTATGATTTTTCAATTGCTAATAGCATGATAACTAATTTTCATACTCCTAAATCAACTTTGTTAATGATGGTTTCTGCTTTTGCAGATCCAGACTTCATTAAACACGCATATAAAGTTGCCATAAAAGAAAAATATAACTTTTATTCTTATGGAGATGCAATGCTGGTTATATAAATAGCTAAATTCTCAGTATTGCGATTTTTTATAATTAAAAGTGAAAAACACTAAAAAAGATATTCGAGTACTGAGTAGGAAAGAAATTCAAGACTTTTTTTTGTCCCACAATATTCCTTCTTTTAAGGGTAATCAAGTTTATCAATGGCTTTGGAAAAAAGGGGTTCATGATTTTGATTTGATGACCAATCTCTCATTAGAACATCGAATTTTATTAAATACATATTTTGAAATAAATCATATTAATATTGATTTCCAACAGCGAAGTACTGATGGGACTATTAAAAATGCAGTTAAGCTTCATGATCAATTCATTGTAGAATCAGTATTAATTCCAACTTCAAAACGCACTACAGCTTGTGTTTCTTCTCAGGTTGGTTGTAGCCTAGATTGTGTTTTTTGTGCAACAGCAGCGTTAAAGCGAATGCGAAACTTAAATGCAGATGAAATTTATGATCAAGTTGTTGCTATGGATAAGCAAAGTAAATTATATTTTAAACGTTCTTTATCCAACATTGTCTTCATGGGTATGGGCGAGCCTCTATTAAATTATAAAAATGTTTTGTTAGCAATTGATAAAATAACTGATCCAGATGGACTCGCAATGTCTCCTAGACGCATAACCCTATCAACCTCAGGGATTCCCAAAATGATAAAAAAAATGGCTGACGATAAGGTTAAATTTGATCTAGCTGTATCACTTCATAGTGCTCGACAAGAAGTAAGAGAAAAAATCATGCCTTTTGCAAATAAATTCCCGTTAAACGATCTTTCTAAATCATTAGCCTATTGGTATCAATACACTAAAAAACAAATTACTTTTGAATATGTAATTTGGGAAGGTGTCAATGATAAAAAAGAAGATATTCAAGCCCTAATAAAATTCTGTCATCAAATTCCATCTAAGGTTAATTTAATTCAATATAATCCAATTGACAACTCTTTGATGAAGGAGGCCTCAGAAGAAATCATAGAATCTTACTTAAAAGCACTTACTCAGTCAAAAATTAAAGTAACCTACCGACGTTCTCGAGGAGAAGATATTGCGGCTGCCTGCGGGCAACTAGCTAATAAATTATAATTAAATGAAAATCGATAATGAAATACTGGGAGTACTTATAGAAATACTATCTTTCTAATATGAAAGTTGTTGAGAAAATAAAAAAACCAATATATAATGAAATGGAGCTCTTTGAGGAAAAATTCACTGAATCAATGTCCTCTAAAGTGGCTCTTCTTAATAGAATTACTCACTTTATAGTAAATAGAAAAGGGAAGCAGATGCGACCAATGCTTGTTTTTCTTACAGCTAAAATGTTAGGCAAAGGCAGAATTAATGAAAGAACCTATAGAGGTGCTTCAATTATTGAATTAATTCATACAGCCACCTTAGTTCATGACGATGTTGTAGATGGCAGTAATAGGCGGCGTGGTTTTTTTTCTATCAATGCATTATGGAAAAATAAAATTGCTGTTTTAGTTGGAGACTATCTATTGTCAAAGGGATTGCTGTTGTCAATTGAAAATGAAGATTTTGACCTTTTAAAGACAATATCAGTTTCAGTACGCGAAATGAGTCAGGGTGAGCTATTGCAAATTGAAAAAGCTAGAACCTTAAATATTACTGAAGAGGTTTATTATGATATCATACGTCAAAAAACAGCGACTTTACTTGCATCTTGTTGTGCAATTGGTGCTCAGTCTGTAAGATGTAATGAACAAGAAGTCAAAAAAATTCACTTGTTTGGAGAGCTTATAGGAATGGCTTTTCAAATTAAAGATGATCTTTTCGACTACGGAGAAGAAAAAATTGGTAAACCTTTAGGCATAGATATAAAAGAAAAGAAGATGACCCTACCTCTTATATATGCTCTTAATATGGCTTCTTCCTCTGAAAAACGTAAGATTATTAATATAGTGAAGAATTATAACAGAAATAGAGAAAAAGTACTTGAGTTGATTCAGTTTGTTAAACATAAGGGTGGATTAAGTTTCGCTAAAGCTCGTATGGAGGATTTTAGAAAGCGAGCTTTAGAGTTGTTATTTGAGTTTCCAAAAAGTGAATATCGTGATGCTCTCGAGTTGATGGTTAGCTTTGTTATCGAACGAAAGATATAAACTCAATTATTGTTCTTTGGGTTAACCAAGAAATTTTTAAATTTATCAAAACACCATTTTTTTGATTTCAAGAAGCACCATAGATCAAGTATACGAAGCTGCAAGAGTAGAGGAGGTTATAGGCGATTTTATTTCTCTAAAAAAGTCGGGATCAAACTTTAAAGGTTTAAGTCCTTTTTCTCAAGAAAGAACTCCTAGTTTTATGGTTTCGCCTGTTAAACAGATATGGAAAGATTTTAGCAGTGGAAAAGGCGGTAATGTAGTGGCTTTTTTGATGGAACACGAACACTTTACATATCCTGAATCAATAGAGTTTTTAGCAAAAAAATATAATATAGAAATTGAAAAAACTGAGCAAAGTACAGCAGAAAAGAAGAAAACCAACCAAAGAGAAAGCCTCTTTATGGTTAACAAATTTGCTCAGGAGCAATTTTCTAAAGATTTGTGGGAATTTTCTGAAGGAATTGCAATTGGCTTAAGTTACTTCAGAGAGCGAGGTTTTTCTGACCACACTATTCGCTTTTTTGGATTGGGTTATTCTGCTCAACAAAGGGATCATTTTTTTAAAATATTAATTAAAGCAGGTTATTTAGAAAAAAATATTATTGATACAGGTTTAGTTATTAAAAATGATCGTGGAGTTGTAGACCGTTTTCGAGGTAGGGTAATATTTCCAATTCGAAGTATGGCTGGCCGCATTCAGGGTTTTGGAGGAAGAATTCTTTCATCTAATTTAAAAACAGCGAAATATCTTAATTCTCCAGAAAGTGATATTTACCATAAAAGTCAAGTCTTATATGGAATATACGAAGCAAAAAAAGCTATTGTACGAGAGGATATTTGCTTTTTGGTTGAGGGTTATACTGACGTCATCCAGATGTATCAAAAAGGGATAGAAAATATTGTTTCTTCATCTGGTACTGCACTATCATCTGAACAAATTCAATTAATTAGAAGGCTTACATCTAACGTAGTCGTCCTATTTGACGGAGATGCAGCTGGACTACGTGCAGCTATTCGTGGTATTGATCTTATTCTTGAGCAGGGTATGAATGTTCGGATTTGTTCTTTTCCTGAGGGGGAAGATCCAGATAGTTTTGCCAAGTCACATAGCTTAGATGAAATAAAAACTTACTTATTAGATGAAGCTAAGGATTTTATTCAATTTAAAACAGATTTGCTATTAAAAGAAGCAGCAAATGACCCCGTAAAAAAGGCAACTACAATTCGGGAAATTGTTCAAAGTATTTCCAAAATTCCAGATGCTATTAAACAAGAGATTTACATTAGGGAATGCTCATCAAAGATGGAAGTCTCTGAAGTTATTTTATTTAATACACTAGCACAGGAAAAAAACAAAAAATCTGTTCCGATTCGAAAGATAGACTCCAATATGGACAAACAAGTTTTGTCTAATCAAAAAAGTGACATTAAATCCAAGTCAGTAAATCCAATCATTCTACTTGAGAAGCAAATCATAAGTATTTTATTGCAGTATGGTAATGATGAAGCGTCTTTTGACGAACTTTTAGTGTCTTCTGATAAAGAAGGAAATTTGATTGAGGAATCTAAAACGGTCCATTCTAAAGTGCATGAAAAAATATTCCTTGATCTTCAACAAGACGAAGTTGAAATGATTCAGCCAGAATTTCAGTCTTTATACTCACAGCTAATAGAAAAGTTTCAAATAGAAGGTAAAGTTCAACTCGAAAAAATTATTCATCAAGAAGATCCTAATTTAGGTAAAATTTTAACTGACATTCTTTTAGCAGATGAGGAACATCAACTGCATAATTGGGAAAAGAAAAATATTTTTGTAAAAGATCGAAAAAGTGTTGTGGGACAGCTTGTTACTGAAACAATTTTGACCTTTAGAAGGTATCTAGTGGATGAAAAAATTAAAAATTTAATGAATGTTGCAAAACAGCTTAATCTTAAAAATAAAGACCCAGATTTTTTAGAAGAAGTTATGCAGTATCAGGGCCTTAAAAAACTACTCTCTAGAAAATTAAATCGAGTGATTTGAAACAACCTTAAATCAAGATTTTATAAAAAATCTTTTGGAATTTGGCAAACAGGAATAGGAGTCATTTTATGTTGATTTTGGGCATGTAAATTAACATATAAATTGTAAACAATTTTTTCTCGATCTGAAAAATGATCTCTTGAAGTTTTATTTTTATAGGCTTCCATAGCCCACTCTAGTTCAGGATATGTGGCGCCTAATTGATCTTCGTCAGTGCGATCATCTCCCCATAAACCATCAGTAGGAGAAGCATTTTGAATTTCTTTATTAATACCTAAATGATTAGATAATTCAAATACCTGTGTTTTATTTAAGTCTGCAATGGGACTTATATCCACTCCTCCATCACCGTATTTGGTATAGAAACCTACTCCAAAATCTTCTACTTTATTTCCCGTACCTGCAACTAAGTATTTATTTAATGCTGCAAAATAATATAGGCTTGTCATTCGAAGTCTTGCTCGAGTATTGGCTAGACTTAATGACTGAACATCTTTTTTTTTAGTATTTGGGAGAGTGTCTTGAAAAGATGAAAATACTTTATCAAGTGATAGTCTATAAGAAGTCACATTAGGAAATTTCTTTTTAAGCCAGTCAATGTGTTTTCTAGCACGATTTTCTTGTCTGGAATCTTGTAATATTGGCATTTCAAGGCATAGAACCTTGTTACTGGTTTTAGCACAAAGGGTTGATGTAACTGCAGAATCTACTCCCCCTGAAATCCCAATCACAAAACCATTCATGTTTGAATTATTCAGGTAATTTTTCAACCAGTTAGTAATATGATTTTCTATTTTTTCAACAGATTTCATGCTTAAATCATTTATAGAAACTAAATTTGTGTAAAAATACATTATTTGTAAGCACGATGACAAACCTTGAGTTGAGACATGAAAATCTTTTTTCATTTTCGTATTTAATTAATGTTATTCTTGTTTTTTTTATATTTTTCTCATCCTGTAAAAGAGAAAACAGCAATGAAGAGAACATTCAATCTATACCTATTGATTTGACCTTTGAACGTTTTGATTTAAAATTTTATAATCAAACTCCTGACGTAATTCCTGAACTGAAAAAAAAATACCCTTTTTTGTTCCCTAAACAATTTTCTGATAGTGTCTGGATAAAGCGTCAAAATGATAGTTTACAGCTCTTGCTGCAAGATGCAGTAATTAAAGTTTATAAAGATATTAAACCTTTAGAAAGAAAAGTTTCAAATTTATTTAAATATATAAAATACTATTTTCCTTTAACAAAAACTCCACAAGTAATTACTTTAACTAATAATGTTGACTATCAGATTAAGACGGTATACTCTGACAGTTTACTTTTAATTTCCCTTGATACTTTTCTTGGATCTGATCATGTTCTATACCAAGGTATACCAAATTATATTCGAAAAGAATTAGACGAAAAATATATTGTATCTCAAATTGCAGATAAGTTTAGTGCTTTTTCAATTCCTCCTTCAGAAGATCGGACTTTTCTAGCTCAGATGATTTATGAAGGTAAAAAACTTTTTTTACAAGATTTGATCATTCCTCATGAAAAAGACGCCATTAAAATTGCATATAATGATAATGAATTAAATTGGGTTATTGAAAATGAAATTTATATATGGAAATTTTTTATCGAAAAGCAGCTTTTGTACGATACAAATGTTGAATGGGTTGAGCGTTTTATTGATCCTGCTCCTTTTTCAAAATTTTATTTACAGTTAGATAATGAATCTCCAGGGAGAATAGGTCGCTGGATTGGTTGGCAAATTGTGCGAAGTTTTCACAAACAAGAACCTGGAATCGCTATTAAAAAATTACTAAAAATGCCTGCTCAAGAACTTTTTAATCAATCAAAATATAAACCAAAACACTAATGGCTATTGTAAAAAAAACTCAAATTTCTATCGATATTAATATGGATGAGAATAATATTCCAGAGGAAATTAAATGGACGGCTCCAGACGGTGGAATTTTAAATATGAACACAAAAGCCATTTTACTTTCATTTTGGGATTCAGAAAACCAAGAATCTTTAAAAATGGATTTATGGGTTAAAGACATGCCTGTAGATCAAATGCAATTATTTTTTCATCAAACTTTAGTTTCTTTAAGTGATACCTTTTACAGAGCTACCCAGGACGAAAAAATGACATCAACTATGAGAGATTTTTGTGACTATTTTGCAGAAAAGCTTGAATTAAAAAAGCCTTAAGTATTAATGTTTTTTAAATAAGTCTTGTTAAGTTGTTCGATGCAGATCAAAACTTCCTTGCCCCCTGTATTATGATGGGATGAAGTTATAAACATACGCGGAATTTCTTCCCAGTTTGTAGAAAGCATTTCTTTTTTATAATTTGAAATATTTCTTTCTATAGACATGGGCTTAAGCTTATCTGCCTTAGTAAAGACTATTGAAAAAGGGATAAGATTTTCACATAACCACTCCATAAATTTTAAATCTACAGGCTGAGGTTCGTGTCTAATGTCAATAAGTAAAAATGCACTAACTAAATTGAAACGACTTTTAAAATAATTGGTTATAAATGTTTGAAATATTTTCTTTTTAGTTTTAGACACCCTAGCATACCCATAGCCGGGTAAATCAACTAGATACCAACTTTTATTAATTAAAAAGTGATTAATTAATTGAGTTTTTCCGGGTCTTGAAGAAGTTTTAGCTAAGTTTTTTTTACTACAAATTGAATTGATTAAAGAGGATTTTCCAACATTTGATCTACCGATAAAGGCATATTCGGGAATTTGACTTTTAGGACATTTTGTGACATCAGTATTGCTGATAATGAATTTGGCAGACTTGACAAGCATGCTTTCTAAAGTTTTCTAGTATCAAGCCAATCCTGAAGAATTTTATTAAATTTATTAGGATGTTCCATCATTGGAGCATGTCCGCACTTGTCAATCCAATATAGATTTGAATTAGGGAGTAAACTATGAAATTCTTCTGCAACGTTTGGAGGTGTAACCGTATCTTGTTTACCCCAAATAATAGCAGCTGGAGTTTTCATTTTTGGCAGGTCATTTGCCATATTATGACGAATAGCACTTTTTGCTAGGGCTAGAGTTCGGACTAATTTATTTCTGTCGTTTACGGATTCAAAAACTTCGTCTACAATTTCTTTTGAAGCTACTTTAGGATCATAAAAAACAGCTTCACTTTTCTTTTTAATATAGTCATAATCTCCACGCTTAGGATATCCATCACCCAAATTGTTTTCATATAAACCTGAGCTGCCAGTTATCACTAGGCCTTTAACTAGCTCAGGATGATTCCTGGCAAAAAGTAAGCCAACATGTCCACCAAGTGAATTTCCTAATAAAATAAAATTCTTCAAGCTTCTAAAGGCAATGAATTTTAAGAGAAATTCTGACAATG
Source organism: uncultured Flavobacteriaceae bacterium (assembly GCA_943842245.1). Classification (GTDB taxonomy): domain Bacteria; phylum Bacteroidota; class Bacteroidia; order Flavobacteriales; family Flavobacteriaceae; genus MS024-2A. Next base: position 339,057 of record CALTAJ010000001.1, on the reverse strand, counting down.
ATTTAACTGAAGTATTTAATATTGGTAAACTATAAACAGGTAACTCTGGAATAATGATTTGATAACCTTTTTTTGGGAAATAATCCATTACTCCCTTAAAATTACTCAATCCCCCCATTAGTCCGTGTAAAATAATCAAAGGCTGTCCTTTGCCTGACTCTATGTACCGAAATTCATCTTCCTGTATGATTTTATTCATTACGTCAGCTTCACTCAAAATTTATGCTCAAATATAGACAATTACAATTTAGTGGCTGATTTTATTTAGCTATTGACGGTATTGTGAATTATTCAAAAAAGCGATAAAACTTATTAACAATGTGGTAATTTGTGGGAAAAAGTGGTAAATATAATTTATATTTGATCAAATCTAAGTAAAGAATTTTGCAGCATTTAATTGGAACTTACGAATGTAAAGCGGATACAAAAGGTAGAATTTTGATGCCTATTGCAATAAAGAAACAATTATCTAGTGTTATTACAAATGGATTTGTTTTAAAAAGATCAGTATTCAATTCCTGTTTGGAGCTTTATCCAGTGAAGGAATGGATCTTACTCATGGAAAAGATTAATAGCTTAAATCGATTTAATAAAAAGAATAATGATTTTATAAGACGTTTTACAGCTGGAGTAAAGACAGTAGAAATGGATATTTCAGGACGTCTTTTGATTCCAAAAGATTTAGTAAAACATGCACAGATTGGAAAAGAGATTGTGGTTTCTTCCGCAGTTAATATTCTTGAGATTTGGGATAAATCGCTATACGAAAAAGCGATAGATGAGGCAACACTCGATTTTGGTGCTTTAGCTGAAGAAGTTATGGGAGATAAAAATGATGATACAATATCATAATCCAGTTTTACTCAAAGAGACGCTTCAGGGTTTAAAAATTCAACCCCAAGGAGTTTACATAGATGTTACTTATGGAGGGGGAGGTCATTCTAGGGGTATAATTGATAAGTTGAACGATAATGGTCGACTGTATGGATTTGATCAAGATGCAGATGCTTACAAGAACCGAATAGATGATTTTCGTTTTAAACTTATAGCTGCAAACTTTAGACACCTCAAACAGTATTTGAAATATTACAGTGTAATTGAAGTTGATGGGATTTTAGCTGATTTTGGAGTTTCTTCTCATCAATTTAACGAAGGTTCTCGAGGGTTTTCTATTCGCGAAGAAGGAAGGTTAGATATGCGAATGAATCAATCACAAGATTTGGATGCTTATGAGGTTCTAAATCAATACTCAGTAGAAGCATTATCTAAATTATTTTTCAATTACGGTGAGTTGAGAAACTCAAAAAAAGTTGCCGAATTAATCGCCAATACTCGTATTATAAGTGATATAAAAACAACTAAAGATTTAATAGATCTGCTCGAGCCTTTGGTGCCTCAACGATTTAAAATTAAAGTCTTGGCTAAGATTTTTCAAGCAATTCGAATAGAGGTGAATGACGAGCTGGCGGTGTTGAAGACTTTTTTAGAACAAGCTACGGAGATCTTAAAGCCTGGAGGAAGAATTGTTTGTATATCGTATCACTCTCTTGAAGATAGGCTAGTGAAAAGATTCATTAAAAATGGAAATTTTGAAGGAGAAGAGGAAAAAGATTTTTATGGAAATTCTACAAATCCATTAATTAAAATAGGAAAGTTAAGAGTCCCCTCAATAGAAGAGATTAAAATAAATTCTAGGGCTAGAAGTGCCAAATTAAGAATTGCAGAGAAAAAATGAACAATTTGAGATCAATACTTAATATTGAATTTTTGATAAAAGATGATGCTTTTAAAAACTGGCGAATGATACTCTTCCTTTCTTTATTAGCAGTTATCATGATATCAAGTGGACATAGTGCAGATAATAAAATTTTTAAAATAGCTTCCTTAAATACTGATATAAAGTCACTTAAGGGTGAATTTATTGATTCCAAAAAGCAACTTTTAGTTCTTAGAAAAGAATCAAATATAACTCGAATATTGGAAGAAAAAGGAGTTGGTCCTGCTTCGTCACCACCAATAAAAATAAATATTTTAAATGAATAAAGAATCAAGACCTGCACAGCAATTAATAATGAATCGGTTTTACATGATTGCGATTAGTCTGTTCATATTTGCTTTATTCTTAATTGGTAAACTCATTTATATCCAGTTTTATGAAAATGATTTAGGATTAGGACTTGAACCTGATTCACTTGTTAAAAATATTGTTTTAGAGCCAAGTCGAGGTAATATATATGCTGCAGACGGGAATATATTAGCAACTTCAATATCCCGTTACGAATTATATTGGGATACGGTTACACCTTCAGAATATTTATTTAATTCATACAAAAAAGCTCTTGCAGATTCCATTGCAATGATTAGTATTAAATCGTCAGCTCAGATTTTGAAAATGATCGAACAAGCTCGTTTACAAAAAAATAGATACCTATTAATAGATGAAGATCTTTCGTATTATCAATTAAAACGTTATAAAAATTTTCCCATTTTTAATCAAAATACATTTAAAGGAGGTTTAATTGTAGAACAAGAAATTAAGCGTGAAAATCCCCTTGGGAAAATTGCTGAGAGAACCATAGGTTACGAGAAAAAAGATAAAGATGGTACTTATTTTAGAGTCGGTTTAGAAGGTGCATTTTCTCAATATTTACGTGGTGATAAAGGATTGCGATTGAAACAAAAAATTGCTAATGGACATTGGAAGCCAATTAGTGATTCAAATGAAAAAGAGCCTACAGAAGGGTTTGATTTATTCACCACAATTGATGTCAATATTCAAGATATTACTCATAATGCGTTGCTTTCTCAACTTGAAAAATTTAAAGCTGATCACGGTACAGTAGTGGTAATGGAAGTTAATTCTGGCGCTATTAAAGCTATTGCTAATTTAGGTCGAACTAAAGATGGAAAGTATTTCGAAAAATTAAATTATGCAGTAGGAGAAACATTTGAACCAGGTTCAACTTTTAAGTTAATGGGTATGATCGCTGCTTTAGAAGATAACGTGATCAATGAAGAATCTAACATAGATACTGGAACAGGCGAAATGGTGTTTTATGGCAAGTATAAGGTTAAGGATTCAAAAAGAGGTGGTTATGGAATCCTTACAGCTGCAAAAGCTTTTGAGGTTTCTTCAAACGTCGGATTAGTTAAAATTATATACGATCATTATAAAGACAATCCCAAGCAGTTTGTAGATAGATTGTATAATATGGGACTTAATAAACCTCTGGGAATCCCCATTTTAGGTGAGGGTCTCCCAAAGATTCCTTATCCTGAAGATTCTGATTGGGATGGTTTAGATTTACCTTGGATGGCATACGGCTATGGAGTTAGTTTTACTCCACTTCAAATTTTAGCTTTTTATAATGCTATTGCTAATAACGGTGAAATGGTAAAGCCTAGATTTTTAAATCAAATTAGCAATTTTGGAAATACACCTACTCAAGTTTTTTCAAAACAAGTTTTAAATCCATCGATTTGCTCAAAAGAAACTTTAGATAAGGTTAGAAAAATGTTGTTTAACGTTGTAGATAAGAATTGGGGAACTGCCCATAGTATTAAAGACCCATTGCTCAAAATGGCAGGAAAAACAGGAACTGGACAGGTTGATTATACAAAAAAGGATGTACAATATATTTCAAGTTTTGTAGGGTACTATCCTGTTGAAAATCCAAAATATTCTTGTATTGTAGTGATTCATAAACCCAATAAATCTATTGGTTATTACGGAGCTACCGTCGCTGCTCCTATTTTTAAGACTATTGCTAAAAAAATATTTAATGATACTCCTTACCAGGTGAACGTATCTAAAAAAGATTTAGAAGCTTTAAGTGTAAAATCAAAGGATGTTGTTCCAGATGTTACTGGTTTACCAGAATTAGAAGCTCTTGAAAGAGTTAAAAAAAGCGGTTTAAAGATTAAAATAAAAGGATCAGGGTCAGTTAAATCACAATCTCTTAAACCAGGATCACTGATTCACAATAAACAACAAATAATTTTAGAATTATCATAAAAAAATTACAGGACATACTATATAAGGTAGAAATTGAAGGGATTTATGGAAACCCTAATACAGAGATTTCATCGCTGAGCTTTGATAGTAGGACTATTGAAAAAGACAGCTTGTATATAGCTCAAAAAGGATTAAAAGTTGACGGTCATAAATTTATTTCACAAGCCATAGAAAAAGGAGCAAAAGCGATTATTTGTGAATTAATTCCTAAAGAACTTGGGAAGAATGTCGTTTATGTATTAGTAAAAAATACAGCAAAAACTTTAGGAATTATAGCTTCTAATTTTTACGATAATCCTTCAGAAAAAATCAAATTGGTAGGTATCACTGGAACTAACGGTAAGACCTCCATCGCTTCATTATTATTTGAACTATTCACTAAACAAGGATGTGATTGTGGATTATTTTCTACAGTAAAGATTCAGTACGGAGATAAAGTTTATAATAATAGCTTCACTACTCCAGATGCTCTATCATTAAATGTACATCTGAATAATATGCTAAAATTGGGTATCACTCACTGTTTTATGGAAGTATCATCTCATGGAATAAATCAATTTCGAACTGAAGGATTAGCTTTCTCGGGAGGAGTATTTACTAATTTAACTCATGATCATTTAGATTATCACGGAGATTTTAAAAATTATAGAGATACTAAGAAATCATTTTTTGACACTTTACCTGAAAATGCGTTTGCATTGACAAATTTAGACGATAAAAATGGTGCTTTTATGCTTCAAAATACTAAGGCAAAAAAATATACTTATGCTATTCAACAAAATGCTGATTATAAAGCAAAGCTTCTTGAACAACAATTTTCTGGCATGCTTATAAAAATAAAAAACCAAGAAGTTTGGACTAGCTTAGTTGGTGGTTTTAATATGCAAAATATTTTGGCTGTTTATGCTGTTGCAGAACTTTTTGAATTTTCTCAATTAGATATTTTAAAACAAATCAGTTGCCTTAAAAATGTTGAGGGACGTTTTCAAATATTTCAAACTCCAAATCGGATCACAGTAATAATTGATTATGCTCATACGCCTAATGCTTTAGAAAATGTATTAGAAACGATAAATAAAATTCGTACTAGAAATGAAAAACTTTTCACTCTTTTAGGTTGTGGAGGAAATAGAGATCAAGAAAAAAGGCCAATAATGGGACAAATAGCTTCAAAACATAGCGATAAAGTTATTTTCACTTCTGATAATCCTCGCAATGAAGATCCAGAAAAGATTATCTCACAGATGATAGATGGAGTGTCACAAGAAAATTTTAAAAAAATATCAAAAATAACTTTAAGAGAAGAAGCAATTGCCACTTCAGCTGAGTTGGCTCAGGATGGGGATGTAGTCTTAATTGCTGGAAAAGGACATGAATCCTTCCAAGAGATCCAAGGGAAATATTATTCTTTTAGTGATCTAAAAATTGCAAAACAAATATTTTTAAACTTAGACTAGAGATGCTCTACAACCTATTTGAATTTTTAGAACAACAATACCAATTTCCAGGCGCAAGTGTTTTTCAATATATTTCATTTAGATCTGCGATGGCAATTATATTTTCTATGGGTTTTTCTATGATTTTTGGAAAAAAAATCATCAATTATTTGAGAAGTCAGCAAATAGGAGAAAATATTCGTGATTTAGGATTAGATGGACAAAAAGAAAAAGAAGGTACTCCAACTATGGGGGGGGTAATTATCATTTTTAGTACAATATTTCCTGTTTTATTATTGGCCCATTTAAACAATATATACATTATACTTTTGATGGTTTCCATGGTTTGGATGGGTTTGATAGGATGGCTCGATGATTATATAAAAATATTTAAGAAAAAAAAAGAGGGCCTTCAGGGTAGGTTTAAAGTTACAGGACAAGTCGTGTTGGGAGTTTTCGTAGGTGCTATTCTATTTTTTCATCCGGATGTTAAAGTTCGAACAGAACTTGATTCTAGGGTGAATAAAACAGAATACTCAGTTGAAATTTCTCAAAACACTAAGGATATTAAAGAAAGTCTGACGACTATTCCACTCTTTAAAAATAATGAATTTAACTATCATTCTCTTATTAGCTGGGCCGGTATCGATTCTAAATTCACTTGGCTAGTTTTTATTCCGATTGTTATTTTTATTATTACTGCTGTATCAAATGGAGCTAACTTAACAGATGGTATAGATGGTTTAGCAGCAGGTGTTTCAGCAATTATTGTGTTTGCACTAGCAATATTTTCTTTTGTTTCGGGAAATATAAATTTTGCTTCATATTTAAATATTATGTACATCCCTTATGTTGGAGAGATTGTCGTATTTATCTCTGCTTTTTTAGGTGCATTAATTGGATTTTTATGGTATAATACATATCCAGCAGAAATATTTATGGGAGATACAGGAAGTTTATCCATTGGAGCTGTAATATCTGTAATAGCTATAATTGTTAGAAAAGAATTATTAATTCCCTTACTGTGTGGAGTCTTTTTTATAGAGACACTGTCAGTAATTATGCAAGTCAGTTATTTTAAATATACCCGAACAAAGACTGGTATTGGACAAAGAATATTCAAGATGGCACCACTGCATCACCATTTTCAGAAACTTGGTTTTCATGAAAGTAAGATTGTTTCACGGTTTTGGATTTTAGGAATTATTCTTGCTGTACTAACTATTGTAACTCTCAAACTCAGGTAATGAAAAATAGAATAGTCATATTGGGAGCGGGACAGAGTGGAGTTGGTGCAGCAATTTTAGGAAAAAAGAAAGGCTATGAAGTTTTTGTTTCTGATATAAAAGAGATTGACCAAGATTTACAAGATTTTTTAAATCAAGAGGGTATTCAATGGGAAGCAGGAAAGCATACAATTAATACTATAAAAGCAGCAGATTTTATAATTAAAAGTCCTGGAATTCCCTCTAACACTAAGTTAATTAAAACTTTGCTTGATAAAGGTAAAATTATTATTTCTGAAATAGAATTTGCTGCTCAACATACATCTGCAACTTTAATTGGAATAACAGGAACTAATGGCAAAACTACGACCACTATGCTCACATATAAAATCTTAAAGGATGCAGGACTAAATGTTGGGATAGCTGGGAATATTGGATCAAGCTTCGCTCTACAGGTTGCTCAAACTAAATTTGATTATTACGTTTTAGAAATCAGTAGTTTTCAACTTGATGATATTCGTGAATTTGCTCCACATATTGCAGTTATTACAAATATTACTCCTGATCATTTAGATCGGTATAATTATAATTTTGAGGATTATATAAAATCAAAACTTAGGATTTTAAGAAATCAATCTGAAAAAGATTTTTTCCTTTTTAATGCTGAAGACCCAGTATTAAATAGAGTTATAAAAAAGAAAAATTTAAAATCTAAAAAAATCCCCTTAGATGTAAGTTCAGATATAGAAGGGGTAACTGCCACTAAAGATCAAATCATAATAAAACATAAAAAAAAGAGAATCATGATTAATTCCGCACAATTTCCTTTATCAGGAAGGCATAACCTGTTGAATGCAATGGCTGCTTCAACTGTAGCAAGTTTATTGCATGTAAGTAAAGACTCTATTCGTGACAGTTTATATCATTTTAAAGGCGCACCACATCGTATGGAAAAAGTACTTACCATTCAGCATGTTCAATATATCAACGATTCAAAAGCCACAAATATCAATGCGACATTTTTTGCTATTGATAGTATTAACAGTCCATTGGTTTGGATTGTTGGAGGTGTTGATAAGGGAAATGATTATAATGAGTTACTTCCTATGGTTCGAAAAAAAGCAAAAGCAATTATATGTCTTGGCTTAAATAATGAAAAATTACGTGATACATTTGAAAATGTAAGTGAAATTTTTATTGAAACCCAGTCAATGAGTGAAGCTGTCAAAATTGCTCATAAAGTTTCTATTGCAAAAGATACTGTATTGCTATCTCCTGCTTGTGCAAGCTTTGATTTATTCAAAAATTATGAGGATCGTGGAAATCAATTTAAAAATGCAGTAAGAAATTTATAAACTATGTTTCAAGCATTAAGAGGGGATAAAGTGTTATGGGGAATTTTGGCCTTATTGGCTATTTTTTCATTTCTACCTGTTTTTAGTGCAAGCACTAACTTAGTTTATGTAATTGGCAAAGGCACTCCATGGGGCTATCTCTTAAAACACTTCATTATATTGGTTATTGGCTTTATTTTGATGTTCTCAGTTCATCGAATCCCATATAATTATTTTAAAGGTATCTCAATTTTGATGCTTCCGATTGTAGGTTTTTTACTTATATACACTGCTAGTCAAGGAACCTTAATTGCAGGAGCAAATGCCAGTCGATGGATTCGAATACCAATTATAGGTTTAAGTTTTCAAACATCCACATTGGCTTCAGTTGTTTTAATGGTTTATTCATCAACTTACCTATCAAAAATTAGTCACAAAACACCAACGTTAAAAAGTTCATTAATTCGTTTTTGGTTTCCTGTATTTATAATTGTTTCACTTATTTTTCCTTCTAACCTTTCGTCAGCATTACTCTTATTTACTATGGTATTTATTTTATCTTTTTTAGCAGGCTATCCTTTACGATATTTGATGACTGTTTTATGCGTAGGAATAGTTTTTATATTATTGTTTTTTTTATCAATAAAAACTTTCCCAGAAGCTTTTCCTAACCGTGTGGATACTTGGATTAATCGAATTGAGAATTTTAGAAGTGGTAAAAGTACTGACGGAAACTACCAGGTAGAGCGCGCTAAAACAGCAATTGTAACAGGTAAAATTTTTGGATTAGGTGCAGGAAAAAGTAGAATGAAAAATTTCTTACCCCAAAGTTCTTCAGATTTTATATATGCGATAATTGTTGAGGAATACGGGCTTTTGGGAGGAGGAGGTCTTATTATTTTATATCTATTGTTGCTTTACAGAATAGTTGTGATTTCGTATAAAACCATAAATATTTTTGGAAAGCTTACGGTCATAGGTCTAGGTATACCTATTATTTCACAAGCTTTTATTAACATAGGGGTAGCTCTACAAGTGCTACCCGTAACTGGCCAAAATTTACCTATGATAAGTAGTGGAGGAACTTCCGCATGGATGACTTGTATATCAATGGGTATTATTTTAAGTATAAGTGCAAAGAAAGAAACTGAAAAAAAAGAGACCCATTTGGGTGAAAATAATCCTTTAAGAGTTCTAAGTGAAACCTATTAAAATAATTATATCTGGTGGGGGTACTGGAGGTCATATTTTTCCTGCTTTAGCCATTGCAATAGGAATGCAGAAAATAAATTTAAATACTAGTATTTTATTTGTAGGGGCAAAAGGGAAAATGGAAATGGAAAAAATCCCTAAAGCAGGTTTTCTTATAAAAGGGCTATGGATTAGTGGCTTTCAACGTTCACTTTCTTTCGAAAATTTATTATTTCCTTTAAAGTTAGTTATAAGCATTATTCAAGCATTCCGAGTATTAAAGAAGTTTAAGCCAAACATAGTTATAGGTACAGGAGGTTTCGCTAGCGGTCCCTTACTATGGGTTGCTCAATTGCTTGATTTACCAACCATTTTACAAGAACAGAATTCATATCCTGGTTTCACTAATCGTATTTTGAGTAAAAATGCAAATCGAATCTGTGTTGCTTATGATGGTATGGAAAAGTTTTTCCCAAAATCTAAAATACTTTTAACAGGGAATCCCGTTAGATCAAATTTAGTTAATTTAATTTCTAGTGAGAAATCCAAAAAACATTTTGATTTAAACCCCAAAATTAAAACTCTTGTAGTTTTAGGAGGAAGTTTAGGTTCTGAAAGGATTAATGAACTAATTAAGTCAAATTTAGATCTTTTCAATGAATTAGATCTTCAAGTTTTGTGGCAATGCGGACAAATATATTTTGAAAAATATAAAAAAGATGCTTCAAATAAAGTTGTTATTAAACCTTTTATCTCAAAAATGGAACAACTTTATGCAGCAGCAGATTTTATAATTTCTCGTGCAGGCGCAGGGATTATTTCGGAGCTTAGCTGTGTAGGGAAGCCTATATTATTAATTCCATCTCCAAATGTAACTGCAAATCACCAATATCGTAATGCTCAAGCTTTAGTTAAAGAGAATGCAGCCTTAATGGTTGAAGAAAAAGATTTGGAAGAAAAATTTAAAAAATATTTTTTGATTTTAGTTAGTGATGAATCAACTCAACAAGAGCTGAAACAAAATTTAAAACGATTATCTAGACCAAATGCAACTCAAAATATTATAAGAGAAATCATACAACTTAATGATAACTAAACAAAAAAATATTTTTTATTTTATTGGCATTGGAGGAGTAGGAATGTCTGCTTTAGCACGTTTATGTTTAAAAGAAGGTTGCGAGGTATATGGTTACGATAAGACATCATCTGATATTACTGAACAGCTTATTGAAAATGGTATTAAAATCATATTTGATGATTCTGTGAAAGCTTTACAAAACTTGCTTTTATCTACTGATGTTCAAATTGTTTATTCAGCAGCGATTCCTGATTTTCATCCTCAGTTAGTATTTCTTAAAAAGCAAGGAAATAATGTAATTAAGCGTGCAGAATTTCTGGCCAAAGTTTGTATCAATAAGAAAACATTAGCTGTTGCTGGAACTCATGGAAAAACTACTACTTCTTCCATATTAACTCATATATTTTCTAAGACTAATCAATCATTTATCTCAGTAATGGGTGGTTTTTTTAATAATGACTCATCTAATTTAATACAAACTGGGTCTGAATCTATAATTGTTGAGGCTGATGAATATGACCGTTCCTTTCTCCATCTTAATCCGACAATAGCATGTATTACTTCAGTAGAAGCGGATCACTTGGATATTTATGAATCTGAAGATATATTTTTAGAGGCCTTTGTTCAGTTTTCTAAAAAGGTATCAAATGAGTTAATTGTAGCTTATGGTCTACCTATTTCAGGATTAACATATGGTATTGAGGTGGCTGCAGATTATAAAGCCTTCAATCTTAAAATAACAGAAAAAGGCTATCGTTTTGATTTAACTACTCCAAATCGAGAATTCAAAGATATTTTTTTTAATCAAATGGGTATTCATAATGTTTCAAATGCATTAGGTGCATTAGCCATGGCAGATCAGGCTGGGATAGATATAAACAAATCACTTTTAGCCTTAGAAAGCTTTCCTGGTGTTTATCGGAGAATGAATTTATATAGATGGAGAGATATTGTAATTATTGACGATTATGCACACCATCCTTCTGAAATTGATAGTGTATTCAAAACCATCAAAACTTTTTATCCTAAACAAAAAAATTGTGTTGTCTTTCAACCACATTTATTTTCAAGAACACGCGATTTCATGAATGATTTTAAAACTACTTTAAGTAAGTTCGATGAGGTGATATTAATGGATATCTATCCTGCAAGAGAAGAGCCTATTAAAGGTGTTAATGCAAAAATTTTATTTGATGGTATTTCCCATACCAAAAAAGGATATATCGAAAAAAATCAAATAAAAAAAATATTAAAATCTAGTAACGCAGACGTTTTTGCTCTCTTGGGAGCTGGTGATATAGGAGAAGAAATTAAAAAATTAAAACGAGAATTTATAAGTCTTTGAAATTAAATAAATCCATATTATTTTTAATATTTATAAGTCTAATTCTTGTTGGATGCTTTTTGTTTTCAAACTTCAAATATCATCAAAAAAACAATTTAAAAATCAATGTGAGTTATTCAAATTCACCTCGTTTTTTAAATGATTCTATCGTTAATAAATTGTTAACACAAAACTTGCTCTCGAAGTATAGCTTGCAGAAAGATAGTTTAGATTTGAATATACTTGAAAATAAAATGAATAAAATCCCAGAGTTCAAAAACGTAGAGATTTTTCTATTTCCTGAAGGAGAGTTAACTTTTCAAATTACTGAACGAAAACCCTTATTCAAATTGAATTCAAACCCATCACTTTATTCTGATGTAAATGGAATTTTATTTAAGTTTAATAGCTCAGACTCGTCGAAGTTTCCATTATTCAAAACTATCTCTTCTACTCATTCATTTGAAACTTCAGCCTATGTAATTAAAAATCTGAAAAAAGATCCATTTTTATCTGGAGAATTGCATAAGGTGGAATTGATTAAAGATGAGTATCAATTAAAATTAAAATCATTTGATTTTAACATAATATTTGGATCTCCTAAACGCATCAAAGAAAAGATTAAAAAACTAAAAGTTTTTTGTGCCTTCCAAAAGGTTCAAGACAGTTTGACAAATTATAAAAAAATCAATTTAAGTTACATTAATCAAGTTGTAGCTACAATGTATTAATATTATGGAGCAAAAAAACATTTCAGTTGGACTTGACATTGGGACTACCAAAATAGTCGCTTTAGTGGGAAGAAAAAATGAATTTAATAAAGTTGAAGTTTTGGGAATCGGAAAGTCAAAAAGTCTTGGTGTTCATCGTGGTGTAGTAAACAATATTACACAAACTATACAATCTATTCAGCAGGCTGTTGAAGAAGCTAAAATTAATTCAGGATATAATGTTATTGATGTTTCGGTTGGAATTGCAGGGCAGCACATCAGAAGTATTCAACATAGTGATTATATAACACGTGAAAATCCAGAATCTGTAATTGATGAAGATGATATTCAAAAGTTAATTCAGCAGGTTTACAAATTAGTTATGTTGCCTGGAGAAGAAATTATTCATGTATTACCACAAGAATACAAGGTAGATGGTCAAGCTGAAATTAAAGAGCCTATAGGAATGCATGGTGGTCGATTAGAAGCAAATTTTCACGTAGTTGTTGGTCAAGTCTCGTCAATAAAAAACATTGGGCGATGTATTAAAAGCGCAGGATTAAATATGTCTAATATTACTTTAGAGCCCTTAGCATCTTCAGAAGCAGTACTTAGTTTTGAGGAGAAAGAAGCCGGTGTTGCACTCATCGATATAGGAGGGGGCACTACAGATTTAGCCATTTTTAAAGATGGTATTATTCGTCATACAGCTGTTATTCCATTTGGAGGTAATGTAATTACTGAGGACATCAAAGAAGGTTGCTCAATCATTGAGAAGCAAGCAGAATTATTAAAAATAAAGTTTGGATCTGCTTGGCCTGGTGAAAATCGTGATACCGAGATTGTTTCTATTCCTGGACTACAGGGAAGAGACCCAAAAGAAATTTCTCTAAAAACTCTTTCTAAAATTATAAATGCTAGAGTAGTAGAAATTATTGAGCAAGTCTTTTTAGAAATTAAAAATTATGGACATAATGATCAGAAGAAAAAGCTTATTGCAGGAGTTGTTCTAACAGGTGGCGGAAGTCAATTAAAACATTTAAAACAATTAGTTGAATATATAACAGGTATGGATACACGGGTTGGTTATCCAAGTGAACATTTGGCAGGAGATACTACAGAAGCTGTTTCAAGCCCCCTCTTTGCAACCTCTGTAGGTTTATTAATGAGCGCTCTTGACGAAATGCCTGCTGCAATGCCATCAGGTGAATTTGCTCCTTTGGATATAGAAGCTTCAAAAAATGAAGATCAATCTTCAAAAGAAGTTAATCGACAACGAAAATCGATCTTAGACCGTTTTGGAGAGAAGTTAAAAGAATTTTTAGATAACGCTTAAAACTGAGTATAAGATGAATCATGAAGAAATAAAGGGAATTAATTTTGACTTACCCAAAAATCGTAGTAATGTAATCAAAGTAATTGGGGTTGGTGGTGGAGGAAGTAATGCAATTAATTATATGTTTCACCAAGGAATTAAAGGTGTAGATTTTATAATTACTAATACAGATGCTCAAGCACTAACCGAGAGTGGTGTTCCAACAAAAATTCAACTTGGAGCAAGTCTTACTGAAGGTCTTGGTGCAGGAGCAAATCCTGAAGTAGGGGCAAGAGCTGCTCAAGAAAGTAAAGATGAGATCCATAGTGTTTTGTCAACGCAAACAAAGATGATTTTTATTACGGCTGGAATGGGTGGAGGAACTGGAACAGGTGCAGCACCAGTAATAGCTCAAATGGCAAAATCTTTAGATATTTTGACAGTAGGAATAGTCACTATGCCTTTTCAATTTGAAGGAAGATTACGACTGGAACAAGCCCAAAAAGGTTTAGAGCGTATTAAAGAAACTGTTGATGCCCTAATTGTTATTAATAATAATAAACTCAGAGAGGTATATGGAAACTTAGGTTTTAAAGCAGGCTTTGCTAAAGCAGATGAGGTACTCGCAACAGCAGCTCGAGGTATCGCTGAAGTTATCACACATCATTATACTCAAAATATAGATTTAAAAGATGCTAAAACTGTTCTTACAAATTCTGGGACGGCTATTATGGGCTCTGCTTCCTCATCTGGAACAAACCGTGCTCAAGAGGCCATTGTCAAGGCGTTAGATTCACCATTACTTAATGACAATAAAATTACAGGTTGTCAAAATGTACTTCTATTAATTGTTTCTGGATCCGATGAGATCACAATTGATGAAATTGGAGAAATTAATGACTATATTCAAACAGAAGCTGGGAACCATACTAATATAATTATGGGAGTAGGTGAAGATGAAAGCTTAGGAGATGAAATTTCAGTAACAGTAATTGCAACTGGATTTGGGCAAGAACAACAAAATGAAATTTCAAATACTGAGGCTAAAAAGATTATTCATTCTCTTGAAGACGATCAAAAAATTGTTCACGATTTAAGTGAACAAGATTCTCCTTATATACCATTAATCAATATTGATGAGCCAATAACTGATCAGGAGGAGATTTTTCATCAAGTGGCTCCTATTAATAAAGATCCAATAATTTCTATGAATGAAATTTTATATGATATTGAGGTGGATGTAGATGAAGTATTTAACGGAATTGAAATTAAGTCTGACTTAAAAGAGTTATTAACTGAAGAAGAGGTTTTAATTTCTGAAGAAGATTCCAATTTTAAAATATTAGAGGGAGAAGAAATAAAGAATGAATATTCGCCAATTGAATCCCAGAATTCAAATGAAATTGATGAAATGACTAAAAATGAGTTTTCAGAAATATCAGAAGAACAACTTTTTGAGCCTCAGTTTGATTCGGTAAGTGAAATTTTTGAAAAAGATAATATAGAAAAAATTAATTCTTATGAAGTATCTGAAGTTAGTTTATCTGATGAAGAAGAGTTTGTTTTTAATGATGTGAATAATTCGCTTTTTGAAATGAATGTTATTGATCCTGAAGTAATAGAATCAGAAAGTCAGATTTTAATGGATTTTGAACTTCCTTTTTCTGAAAAAGAAAATCACAATTCATCAATAACACAAGATCTAAAAAAGGAAGTTAATATTGAAAATAGTTCATTAGAAAAAGATTTTGATCAAGCGGTTTTAAATGTTGAGTTTGAACCTAATAAGGAGTTCGATGAAAGTATTTTGTCAGAAAAAAATCTAGAAGAAAGTGATTCTAATTCTGACTTGAATAATAATTCAAATCCTTTTGAACAATCAATTAATCAGACTATATCATCTCAATCTGAAACGAGAAAAGCACATTTAAAAGCCTATAATTATCAATTTACTCACCAATATCAAAAAGTCGAAGAATTCGAAAAAGAGCCAGCCTATAAACGTAAAGGGCTAGATCTTAATGGTGATTTGCCTGAAGCTCAATCAAGATTATCTATTGAAAACGATGGTAATAATGAACCTCAGATACGATCAAATAATTCTTTTTTACACGACAACGTAGATTAATCATGCCAAAACTAAACAATCTTACAGAAGAAATAAAAAATGCTATGCGGGCAAAAGATTCTATTAAGCTTGAATCACTTCGAGCGATTAAGTCAGCGTTATTATTAGCTAAAACAGCCTCAAGTGCAGTTGAAGATCTCAACGAAGAAGAATCTATAAAACTACTACAGCGGTTGGTAAAACAACGAAAAGAAAGTGCAACTATTTTTAAAGAGCAAGGACGATTAGATTTAGCGGAACCCGAGGAAGCACAAGCAGAAATTATTGCATCCTTTCTTCCAAAACAACTTTCAGAAGAAGAAGTTGCTAAAATAGTTTCTGATGTAATTTCTCAGACTGGTGCAGAAGGAATTAAGGATATGGGTAAAGTGATGGGTTTAGCCAGTAAAAAAATAGGTGGTAAAGCTGAAGGAAAACTTATAGCTATGCTTGTTAAAAAGAAATTATCTTTATAAAAATTAATTTCTCTTAAAATAAAATAATATTTCTTTTACAGTTGTTTCATTTTATTTCCCGATCTATCTCAAAATATAGTATTTTTAAATTATTGTGTTTTATTAAAAAATAAAGTTTTTGAATATTTAGCTTAAAAAGTTTTTAAACCTCTAAATGGCCCAGTAGTTCAACTGGATAGAATATCAGATTTCGGCTCTGAGGGTTGGGGGTTCGAATCCTCCCTGGGTCACTTATAAAAACAAAAACCTTTTTTTATTATAAACATTTAAGCTTTAATTTTATATTATTTTGAAAAATTAGGACACAGAGGTTATTGTAAGAGAATTGCTTATCTTAATTTTATAAAATTAAGACTAATTGCATCAAAAAGTAGAAAATAAGATCGATGTAAAACAAGCTAAGTATTTGCTAAAAACTCACTATGGTTTTGAGGGGGTTCTTAGTCCACTTCCAGGAGAAGTCGATTTAAATTTTAAGGTCAAGGTTGCAGATGAAAATAAATTTGTATTAAAAATTTCTCCAGCGAACGGGGACAAATCATATTTAGATTTTCAAGAAAAAATTTTATTGCATCTTAAAAATAGTCCTGCTCCAGATTTATTAAAGAATCTTAAGGGCCATTTCACAACTAAATTTGATAACAAAACAGGAGAAACTCGATATATCCGTTTAATCTCTTGGACTTCTGGAAGAGTTTGGAGTACTGTTAATCCAATTACCACTTCATTAAGGTGGAGCTTGGGTCAATGTTGTGGAGAAATAACAGAAAGATTAAAGTCTTTTGATCATAAGTATGCCCATCGTCTTTTTGAATGGGATTTGGCTCAAAGTCTTTGGGTAGAAAGTCATTTATCACTTTTTGATGATGAACAAATCTCATTACTTAATCCCTTTTTAGTCTCATTTAAAAAAATCCAGAATCAGTATCAAATCCTTAGAAAGAGTCTAGTTCATAATGATGCTAATGATAACAACATAATTGTTACAAATGTTACTATTAATCCCTTTGTGAATTCACTCATTGATTATGGAGATGCAATTAATACTCAAATCATAAATGATGTAGCAATTTGTTGTGCTTATGCAATTATTGAAGTCAACGATCCACTAGAAGCCGCAATTCCAGTTATTAAAGGTTATCATAGTAAATTTCCTCTCTATGAAAAAGAGCTTGAGTTTCTTTATATACTTATTGCAATGCGACTTATAGTTTCAGTAACAAAAGCTGCAATAAATAAAGTTAAATCACCTCTTAATGAATATTTATTAATCAGTGAAAGATCTGCCTGGAAACTTATAAGAAAATGGTCCAAAATAAGCGAAGAATTTGCATTCTACCGATTTAGGGAAGCTTGTGGTTTAGAACCTCATCCACAATTTCATTTATTTTATGATTGGTCAAAAAGTAAAACAACTTCGCCTAGGGAACTTTTTCCTTCACTGGAAATAACAGAAGTTCACCACTTAGACCTTAGTGTATCAAGTTCTTGGTTAGGTCTTAAAGAAGAATTTAATAATCTTGATTTATTTAAATTTAAAATAAAACAACTTCAAAAACAAAAACCAAAAAAAATCCTAGCTGGAGGTTATTTAGAACCGAGATCACTCTATACATCAGAAACTTACAATAAGGTTGGTAATAATGGTCTAGAGAAGCGCTGCATTCACTTAGGGATCGATTTTTGGGTACCAAAATATACTCCTGTTCATTCACCTTATAATGGAACCATTGTTAAAGTATTTAATGACCAAGGTGAAAAAGCCTATGGAGGAACGATTATTCTCAAGCATGTTACTAAATCTTTTACATTTTACACTCTCTACGGACATTTAGCTCTTGAAAGTATTCAAAAAGTTGGAGTTGGGAGTAAAATATTAAAGGGAGATTTTCTTGCATTTATCGGTAGCTCATCCGAAAATGGAAATTGGGCTCCACATTTACACTTCCAGATTATGCTTTCTCAATTAGATTATAAAAATGACTTTCCAGGAGTATGTTATTATAATCATATTAAAACTTGGAAATCTATTTGTCCAGATCCAAACTTTATTTTTCAGAATGAATCTTTGAAGATTAAACAAAAAAATCCTGCTGATTTAATTTTATCTGATCGCTTGAAAAGCCTTGGAAAGGGAATGAGTTTACAATATAAAGAACCACTTCATATTGTGCGGGGGGAAAAAGAGTATTTGATTGATCGAAATGGGAGACACTTTCTTGATATGGTGAATAATGTTTCTCACGTTGGACACGAACACCCTAAAGTTGTGATGGCAGGACAGGCGCAAATGAGTCAACTAAACACAAATTCTCGTTATTTACACGAAAACATAACTCGTTTAGCTAAACATTTAATTACTACTTTACCCCCAGAGTTGAGTATCATACATTTTGTTAATTCTGGTAGCGAAGCAAATGAATTGGCATTGAGGATGGTTAAAACTATTACTGGTTCAAATCAAATTATTGCTTCTAAACAAGGGTACCACGGAAACACTAATAGATGTATTGATGTAAGTTCTTACAAATTTGATGGAAGGGGAGGTAACGGAAAACCAAGTAGTACTCATATTTTTCCAATACCTGATTCTTTTAGGGGTATGTATAGAGGAGATAAAACTGTTTCATTATATGTTGCAGAGGTAAAGAAAATAATTGAATCTTTAAAAAAGGAGAAAAAGGTTCTAGGGGGTATGATTATAGAGCCAATTATAAGCTGTGGAGGACAAATCGAACTTCCTAAAGGATTTTTAAAAGAGACTTTCGATGAGGTTAGAAAAGCTGATGGAATTTGTATTGTAGATGAGGTTCAAACAGGATGTGGAAGAGTGGGTTCTCATTTTTGGGGATTTCAGCTGCACGATGTGATACCCGACATCATAACTATCGGAAAGCCCTTAGGCAATGGACATCCTATTGCAGCAGTTGCATGCACACAAAAGGTAGCAGAAGGATTTAATAATGGAATGGAGTTTTTTAATACTTTTGGAGGGAATCCCGTTTCATGTGCAATTGCAAAGACTGTATTAGAAGTTATTGAACACGAAAAACTTCAAGAAAATTCTTTAGTCGTAGGAAACTTTTTAAAGACAAATCTACTAGAATTATCCTCTAAGTATTCAATTATAGGATCTGTTCGAGGACAGGGTCTATTCTTGGGAGTAGAATTTGTTAATAAACAGCTTCAACCCTTAGCAGAACAAGCAGATTATTTTGTAAATCGTATGAAGTCTTATGGAATCCTTTTGAGTACGGATGGTCCTGATCATAACGTTATAAAAATCAAACCTCCACTTGTTTTTTCAATGCAAAACGCCAAAGATTTTTTGAAATATTTCACTCTTGTTTTACAAGAAGATTTAATGCTATCAAACTAAATTTATTTATAAATTTTATTATATGTTAATTATTTTTGTAATTTAGGATTATAATTTTGATATGAGTGAAATTGTAGTTGTAATTATTGGAGCCATTGTTTTAGTAGGAGGAGTTATATTATATGCAGTAATTTCTACAGCTACAGGATTAGAAGAGGATGCAAACCAAAATTATATTCCAGACTGGATCGAAAGAAAATTTCCTTCAATTTTCAAGTCAAGTAAAGACCTTGATTAATCAATATTTAATGGCATTGTGTTCATTAACTAAAGATATTTTTAATTTTAGTTTAATAACATTGTTATAATTCTTATGAAATTATATAAGCTATTTTTTTCAATCTTTTTGATAATTGTTATGGGTAAAGTTCATGGACAATCACTTGAAAAACCCTGGTCATTTTCAGTTAACTCAAACATAATAAATCTTCAGGGAGAGAATGCTGCAAAAGGGCACAATTTTGGAGGTCCTGCTATTGGAATTAGTAAGCACATTAGTTCAGGGATTTCATTAGGAACACAATTTTCTTTAGGAAATGCAAACAACTTAACTGATCCTAATTTACCCTACAAATATAATTCTTTAGACGGGTTTGTCAAAGTTAATATTTTAAGTAGCTCTTTTATTCCTCACATTATTGTGGGATATGGTTTTTCAAAATTTTCAGATGGAATTGATCGTTTAGGTTTTTTTCCTTCTACAGAAACTAGTAGAACTTTTTTTGGAGGGGTAGGTTTTAGTTTTCCAATAATTGAAGGCTTAGCTATTAATCTGCAATCTACATACAGAAATATGAATGAAAATGATGGTTTTGACCATTTCCAACATTTTGCAGGTTTAAGCTATAATTTTGGTTCAGGTGATTCAGATAAAGATGGTATTCCAGATAAAAAAGATAAATGTCCTGATGTTTCTGGGTTAAAAGAATATGGAGGTTGTCCTGATACTGATGGTGATTCGATAATTGACAAAGAAGATAAATGTCCTGAAATCCCTGGTATTATTGAGCTAAATGGTTGTAAAGACTCTGATAATGATGGTATTTCAGATCCAGAAGATACATGTCCTGAAGAAGCAGGAACAATTGAAATGAATGGATGTCCAGATTCAGATGGAGATAATATCTCTGATATTGAAGATGAATGTATTAATCAAGTGGGTACTATAGAAAATAAAGGATGTCCTTGGCCTGATAGTGACGGAGACGGAATAAATGATAAAGAAGATCTTTGTAAGGATGAAGTTGGAACTAAAATAAATAATGGCTGCCCTGAGCTATCCAGTGAAATTGTAAAAACTTTAAATGAATTTGGATCACGTATTAATTTTGCCGCAAACAGTTATAAAATTTATGGACGTACTTCTCTAGATAACCTTACTAAAATTAAAATATTACTTGAAGAAAATCCAGAAGGAGTATTAATGATTGAAGGTTACTCTTCAGCTGACGGAAATAAAACTTATAATGAGGAGCTTTCTGAAAAACGTGCTAATGCTGTACTTGAGTATTTAATAAAACTAGGGGTTCCTGCTGAACGTCTGGAAGTTATAGGTTTAGGTGTGATAAACCCCATTGGAGATAATGATAATCCCAAGGGGAGAGCTATTAATCGAAGAGTACAATTTAAAACAAAGCAATACTAGTTTTCCCTTAATAAATCAATATTTAATTTGGGATTTTTAGCACTAAAAATATAGCTTCCGGCTACAAGAACATCTGCACCATTGGATATTAATTCCGAACCGTTCTTATTTGTAACTCCTCCATCAATTTCTATAAGACTTGAACTTTGATTATCCTTTATTAACTTTTTAAGTTGTTTAACCTTTTCAAAGGTATTTTCAATAAATGATTGACCTCCAAAACCAGGATTTACACTCATTAAACAAACTAAGTCAATATCTCTGATGATATCAATTAAATTGTTAACGGGTGTATGAGGGTTTAAAGCTACTCCAGCTTTCATGCCACAAGATTTTATCTTTTGAAGGCTTCGATGTAAATGATTACAGGCTTCGAAATGAATTGTAAGAATTTCTGCTCCCAAGGCTGCAAATGTCTCTATATATCTATCTGGATCCACGATCATCAAGTGGATATCTAAGGGTTTTTTAGCATGTTTTTGTATTGCTTTTAGTACAGGCATTCCAAATGATATATTTGGCACAAAAACCCCATCCATAATATCAATATGAAACCAATCAGCATTACTCTCATTTATCATATTGACATCTCGTTCAATATTTGCAAAATCGGCGGCTAGAATAGAGGGTGCTATTATTATAGACATACATATTTTTTATGAAGTAAAGATATAAAAAAAGGCAACCCTGAAGTTGCCTTTTTATTTATCCTAAATATGTCTTAAGAATTTTGCTTCTCGAGGTATGTTTTAGTCTTCGGATAGCTTTTTCTTTAATTTGACGAACACGCTCTCTTGTAAGGTCAAAGGTTTCCCCAATTTCTTCCAAAGTCATAGCGTGTTGGTTTGCTAATCCAAAATATAAACGAACAACGTCAGCTTCCCTTGGGGTAAGAGTTTCAAGAGCACGTTCTATTTCTGTTCTGAGTGACTCGTGAAGCAGAGTTCTATCTGGATTAGGGGATTCTCCACTATTAAGAACATCGTAAAGGTTAGAATCTTCTCCTTCAACTAAAGGCGCATCCATAGATACATGTCTTCCGGAATTTTTTAGTGACTCTTTTACGTCGTTAATAGTCATATCCAATTCTTTTGCAATTTCTTCAGCAGAGGGTGCACGCTCATGAGCTTGCTCTAAAAAGGCATAAGTTTTATTGATTTTATTAATCGAACCAATCTTATTAAGTGGAAGACGAACAATTCGAGATTGCTCTGCTAATGCTTGTAAAATTGATTGTCGAATCCACCATACCGCATAAGAGATGAATTTAAACCCTCTGGTTTCATCAAAACGTTGTGCCGCTTTAATTAAGCCTAAATTTCCTTCATTAATTAAATCTGGAAGTGTTAACCCTTGGTTTTGGTATTGTTTTGCAACAGAGACAACAAATCGAAGATTAGCTTTAGTTAATTTTTCAAGAGCAATTTGATCTCCAGCCTTGATTCTTTGCGCCAATTCGACTTCTTCCTCAGCAGTAATTAAGTCTACTTTACCAATTTCCTGTAAATATTTGTCTAAGGAGGCTGTCTCACGATTAGTTACCTGTTTGGTAATCTTAAGTTGTCTCATTTAAAAAGTGTTTTAACTATAATACGTTCGAAACAGTTGAATGTTTCAAAAATTATCTAAAAAATTAATCTTTTTTTTCAGGTCTTGGTATCAATGCCTTTCGAGATACTTTCTCTTTTCGAGTTCTTGGATCTTTACCAAAGTATTTTACATCAAGAACGTCTCCCATATTAACAATATCACTAACGTTTTCTGTTCTTTCCCATGCTAATTCACTAACATGAAGTAATACCTCATTTCCAGGTGCTTCAGTATATTCAACAACCGCACCAAAATCAAGCATTTTAATTACTTTAACCTCATAAGTATTTCCTACCTTGGGTTTAAATGTAATAGAATCAATTTTTGCTTCAACCATAATAATTCCTTCTGGAGAAGTACCTAATATCTCAATTATACCTTCTTCAGTTACAGGATCTTCGTTTACAACAATTGTACAACCTGACTCTTTTTGAAGTTCTTGAATAACTTTTCCGCCTGGTCCAATAAGCGCTCCAATGTATTCGTTTGGAATACGTCTAGTAATCATTTTTGGTGCATGCGCTTTTACGTCTTCATTAGGACTAGAAATTGTCTCAACTAGGCTGTTTAATATGTGTAATCTGCCATCTCTAGCTTGATTTAGAGCTTGAGTCATAATATCAAAACGTAATCCTTTGATTTTTATATCCATTTGACAAGCGGTTATTCCATCAGCAGTTCCTGTTACTTTAAAATCCATATCACCCAAGTGATCTTCATCACCTAGAATATCTGAAAGTACTGCAAAGCGTTCTCCGTCTGTGATCAATCCCATTGCAATTCCAGAAACAGGCTTTTTAATTTGAACTCCAGCATCCATTAAAGACATAGTCCCTGCACATACTGTTGCCATTGACGATGAGCCATTTGATTCAAGAACTTCTGATACAATTCGAACCGTGTAAGGACAATTGTCAGGAATTACTTTTTTGAGGGCGCGTTGTGCTAAATTACCGTGTCCGACTTCACGTCTTGAGGTGCCTCTTAGCGGTCTTGCTTCCCCAGTACAAAAAGGAGGAAAATTATAGTGTAGATAAAAAGTTTCTTCTCCCTGATGTGATGGAGAGTCAATCATATTGGCTTCTCTTGAAGTTCCAAGTGTTGTTGTAGCCAATGCTTGGGTCTCACCACGTGTAAATATTGCTGAACCGTGAGTTGAGGGTAAATAATCTACTTCGCACCAGATAGGTCTAATATCAGTAGTTTTTCTCCCATCTAGACGAATGCCCTCTTCAAGAACTAGATCACGAACAGCTTTTTTCTGTGCACTGTTGTTATATTTGGAAATTAGATCTCCTTTTTCTTCTAAATCTTCTTCAGAGAAGGAAGCCTTTGATTCTTCTTTTATTTCTGAAAATTGCTCGGAACGTTCTGATTTAGAAAGTCCTTTTTTTGCGATATCATAATACTTTTGATAAGTAGATTTGTGAATTTGACTTTCTAAAGTGTCATCTTTATCCTCTTCATCATAACTACGAATTTCTTTTTTACCTACAGCTTCTGCTAGTGCAATTTGAGCCTTAATTTGATCTTTGATTGCTTCATGTCCAAATGCAATTGCATCTAACATTTCTTCTTCAGAAATTTCATCAAACTCTCCTTCAACCATGGCAACAGAATCTTCACTTGCACCAATCATTATGTCTATATCAGATGAATCTAATTGCTCTCTACTTGGATTTATAA
This sequence comes from uncultured Flavobacteriaceae bacterium, assembly GCA_943842245.1. Taxonomy (GTDB): domain Bacteria; phylum Bacteroidota; class Bacteroidia; order Flavobacteriales; family Flavobacteriaceae; genus MS024-2A. The sequence goes on along the minus strand of CALTAJ010000001.1, from coordinate 314,545 downwards.
CAAACATTCCGTCTACTCTTGCAACTCGTACTTCAGAGATTGGGTATTCAAATGGGATATCTGAAAGTTGAATTGCAGTTGACGCTGCTAATCCAGCTAACGCATCGGGCATTATATTTTCATCATGAGACATCAGCTGAATCATCACTTGTGTTTCTGCATGGTAGTCTTTTGGGAAAAGGGGACGTAAAACTCGATCTACAAGTCTCATAGTAAGAACCTCGTGGTCACTAGGACGAGCTTCACGTTTAAAAAAACCTCCTGGGAATCTTCCAGCAGCAGCAAATTTTTCTCTATAATCTACAGTAAGTGGTAAGAAGTCAACTGGACTATTTTTTCGAGCAGACACAGCAGTTGCCAGTAGCATGCAGTCTCCCATTCTTACAACTACAGAGCCATCAGCTTGTTTAGCTAACTTTCCGGTCTCTATTGTAATAATTCTACCGTCTTCAAGACGGATTTCTTGTTTAAATGTTTTTGGTATCATTTTTCATATTTTGATTAATATTCTTGTTGTGTGTTGATGCAACCAATGAAAAACTATGATTCAGCTTGTATTTAAAGTGATTTAAGTTACTTACGTAAACCTAATTCTTTTACTATTTCTCGATAACGCAAGATGTCTTTAGATTTCAAATAATCAAGAAGACTTCTTCGCTTTCCAACTAAACGGACTAGTGAACGTTCAGTATTGAAATCTTTTCTGTTTTGTTTAAGGTGTTCTGATAGATGTTGAATACGATGGGTAAAAAGCGCAATTTGACCTTCAGTTGATCCAGTGTCTTTTTCTGATTTCCCATGTTTTTTAAAGATATCTTCTTTAACTTTTCTTGAAATGTACATGCCAATATTAATTTTAATGATTTTTATGTATAAGCTTATATTAACGATCGGCAAATATACAATTAAACAAACGTTAGACAATATAAAAATATAATTAAGTAGTTATAAGTTTATTGTCGAAGAGGATGATTTAAAATCAAATCTAAATATAAATTTATTTTAGTTTTTAATTCATTACGGTGAGAAATAAAGTCTAAAAAGCCTTTTTCTAATTGAAATTCGCTGGTTTGAAAGCCTTCAGGCAATTCCTTTCCGGTAGTGTCCTTTACCACCCTTGGACCTGCAAAAGCGATTAAAGCCTTTGGTTCTGCAATATTGATATCACCTAGCATAGCATATGAAGCAGTTGTTCCACCTGTAGTTGGATCAGTACAAAGAGAAATATAAGGAATTTTTGCTTCAGCAAGTTGAGCTAATTTTGCTGAGGTCTTCGCCATCTGCATTAAAGAAGTCGCTGATTCCATCATTCTTGCACCTCCTGATTTGGAGATGATTACTAAAGGTAATTTATACTCAATTGCGTAGTCGATTGCTCGAGCAATTTTTTCACCAACTACAGAACCCATTGAGCCTCCAATAAATCTGAAATCCATACAAGCAATAATAAGTTTTTTTCCTTTTGATTGTCCTACTGCAGTTCTTATAGCATCATATAAACCTGTTTTTTTATGAGCATCTTTTAGACGATCTATATACTTTTTAGAATCTTCAAACTTTAAAAAATCTTTAGATTTTAATTTTGCATTTAATTCTTCAAATTCATTATCATCAAATAGTATTTCAAAGTATTCTTTACTTCCAATATGAACATGATAATCATCCTCGGGGCTAACATATTTGTTTTCAGCAAGTTCTTTGGCTTCAATTATTTTACCTGTTGGAGTTTGATACCAAAGCCCTTTGGGAATATCTTTTTTTTCTTCAGTCTTGGTTTGAATCCCTTTTTCACTACGTTTAAACCAACTCATATACTCGTTTTAATCAAAGATATAAATAAAAGAAAATTATAGCGTATTAATATTATTTAAGTCTTTAAATGCGTTTTTTAAACGAGATTTAAATGTTTCTTCACCAAGTCGAAGCCACTTTCTAGGGTCATAGTATTTTTTATTGGGGTAGTCTATTCCATCAGGATTACCTATTTGATTTCTTAGGTATTCAATATTATTGTTCATATAATCTCGGATACCCTCAGTAAATGCAAATTGAAGGTCGGTGTCAATATTCATTTTGATAACACCGTATCCAATAGATTCTTCAATTTCTTGTTGTGTTGAACCTGAGCCTCCATGAAAAACAAAGTCAACTGAGTTTTTTGGGAGATCATATTTTTTTGAAATGTACTCTTGAGAGTTTTTTAAGATTTTAGGAGTCAACTTAACATTTCCAGGTTTGTAAACTCCATGTACGTTTCCAAAAGCAGCTGCAACTGTAAATTGTTTACTTACCTTATTTAATTCTTCAAATGCATAAGCAACTTCTTCTGGTTGAGTGTAAAGCTTTGAAGCATCTACATCACTATTATCTACTCCGTCTTCTTCACCTCCAGTAATTCCAAGTTCTATTTCGAGAGTCATATTCATTTTAGACATTCGTTTTAAATATTTTTTACAAATACTGATATTTTCTTCGATTGGTTCTTCCGAAAGGTCAATCATGTGGGAGCTAAATAAAGATTTACCGTATTGTCTATAATAAATTTCACTAGCTTCTAACAAGCCATCTATCCATGGCAATAACTTTTTTGCACAATGATCAGTATGAAGAATTACACTGGCTCCATAAGCTTCGGCCATTTCATGAATATGTTTAGCTCCGGCAATTGCTCCAGCAATTGCTGCACTTTGATCATGGTTTGATAGTCCTTTTCCAGCATTAAACTGTGCCCCACCATTTGAAAACTGAATGATAACAGGACTATTTAATTCAGCTGAAGTTTCTAACACAGCGTTAATGGTATTACTCCCTATGACGTTAACAGCAGGAAGAGCAAAAGCTTTTTCTTTTGCGAGTTTAAACACTTCTTGAACTTTATCTCCGGTAATAACTCCGGAAGGAATAGAATAATTCATTAATTTAAATTTTGCTGCAAAAATAGAAACTTATTTGATTTTAGAATGGATAATTGATACCGATATTAAAAACAGCATTTTTAAAATTATATTCACTCCACCACCTTTGCTCTAAAGGTAGTGCTGGATTATAAGTTTTAAATCCTGTATCAAATCGAAAGACAAAAAAATCAAAGTCATAACGAAGACCAAAACCAGAACCAATAGCAATTTCGGATAAGTCCTCTATACCATCAAAACGCATAGCTGAGTCTTTTACATCGTCCCAAATATTCCATACATTCCCAAAGTCAATAAAAAGTCCTCCTTTAAGGGGACCTGTGATTGGAAAACGATATTCCAAGTTAAAGGAAAGTTTAAAATTAGCTTCGTTAAACTCATTTATATTACTACTGCTTCCAGGCCCAAGTTTGTAAGCTTTCCAAGCTCTGTTTTCATTAGCACCTCCAGAAAAATAAGATCTTGAAAATGGCATATTAGTCGAGTTTCCATAAGGAATCGCAATACCAGTAAAGGCATGAAGGGCAAATACATGGTCCTTACCTAAAGGCCAATGTTTTATGTAATCAATTTCTGTTTTGATGTATTGCGATGGGCTAACTCCTCCTAATATATTTTTATTTTCTTCATTTTGATTAGAACTTAAACTTGTCAAAAATTGATTTAGTAGATTACCTACCCAATCAAACTTCCATCGGAGCTGATAAAATTTTTCATCAAATATACTTTCTTGGCTATTAATGTTAAAACTAAAAGAAGAACCTAAGATTAAATTATTCGCTGAAAGTCTATCAAGTCTCTCCTTGACCGTATTGACGGTTTTAAATTCTTGATCTTCAATATTTAGTGCAGTTTCATTATTTAAAACTGTCTTTATAAATTCATTTGCACCATTAGGAATCAATAGATTATTCGAAAGATCTGTTAGATTTCCGTTTGTATTAAATTCACTAGCAATTTGATTTAAGCGATCATAAGAATTTTTATATACGTTGAAATAATTAGATAAGTTTCTGTTGTTTACAAATTCAAGATCAATTAACTTAAATTGAATTCTTTTTTTACTATCTGGTCTAATGTCAAATTGATATACTCCCTTAAAAAATTGTTTATCTAAACCAATATTTTCCTGAAAAGATGTTCCGAGAATAATTTCTGTTTTGGGGATCATAAATAATGCAATCAAGTCTTTTTTTACCCAGGGTATTAGAAGTCTAGGAACAGTTAATTTTAAATCAGCTCCTAGTTCAAACAAGTTAAAGAATTGATCTCCCTTTTGTGCAATATCCCTGGATGCTCCTAAAGTATTTTTTATATTTAATTCTAGTAGCTCAGCTCCTCTAAATACATTTCTAATTCCGAGCCCTCCACCGAGTCCAATTCCAAAATCCTGAATATTAGAATGAGATAAATCTAAATCAAAGCCAAGAGAAAATCGTTCTTTTGGACTCAAGTAAATTGAAGCACGAAGAGCATTTTCTTCTTCTGAAATTAATGAATAATTTATACTAGGGTATTTAAAATTTTTAAGATTTGTAAAATATCGATAAGTTAAATTACGATCTTCATCACTATATAATTCCCCTTTTTTAATTGAAATTCCTGAGGTTATAGTTTTGGGATTAAATTTTAGCTTGCCTTTACTGAATAAATTAAAATTTCCATAAAAAATTGAATCTGAGTATTGATTTAAATTGTCTTCAAAGTCAATGTTGTCAATAAAAACAACAACATCCTTTACTTTGAATTGAGTATACGGAATTTTAACAAGGGTATCACCTATTCTTTGTTGAATATTATCAATTTGAATCTTTACAGGAATTTTCAAGTCTTGTCCTGTGCTATCAATAGCAGCAGTAAATTGTATACTATTTTGTTGAAAATTGTAGATTCCATTATTTCTAAATAATAAAAACAAGCGTTCACGCTCTTCTTCAAATTTTTCTATTTCAAAAGGAGCTCTCTCTTTTATTTTTTGATTTTTTTTGTTTTTTGAGTATATATTTTTAAGATCAGATGATTCAATAGAAGATGAGATTGAATCGATAAGATATCTGCTTTTGGGATTTATCAGATATTTTAAAAGAATTTTTTTATCACTAATTTGTTGAGTTTCAGTTTTTACAGAAACATCATAATAACCTAAGTTTTTATAATACTGAAGAATTCTTTTTTTAGAATCTTTAACAGTAATACTATCAATAAATGCTGGAGCTTCTCCAGTTTTTTGTAACCATTTGTTAAATTTCTCACTATAGTCACTTAAGGCAATAATTTGTTTTTTTGAAATCCATTTTTCTAGACGTTTTCTTCGATTTTTCTTTTTATTAACCCAATTTTCAAATTGTATTTTTGGTTCAGGATGTGAAGTTTCGTAGAGAATTTTACCTACTGGTATACCAAGAAATTTTTTATTAGTTGAGGTTTTGATAATAAAGTTAACAGGATTTTTTTTTAGTAAACGGTCTTCTTCATATATTTCGATACGATCGACAATTGATTTATTCGTTTTAAAAGCTCGAGTACCAGAACATCCACTTAAAATTAAGATGGAGATACATAGAATGATTAATTTTGCGAGAGATCGATACATTAATCTAAATTGTTACTCAAAAATAAGTCATTTTTATGGTCAGAAAGACTCAACTTAAACAAATCCTTAAGTTAAAACAAAAAAAACATCGTTTGGCAAACGGCCTTTTTGTTGCAGAAGGTGAAAAAACAGTTAGAGAGTTTATCTCTGCTTCTTGGCCATGTAAAATATTATTTTCACTAGAAAACAATTTTCATCCTCAGGCTCAGAAGGTTGATCTATCAGTTATGAATCAAATCACTCATTTTAAAAATCCTAGTCCTGTTTTAGGTGTTTTTGAGATCCCAAAACCTAAATTACTAAATAAGATGCCTATCACTATTGCTGTTGATGGGATAAGAGATCCAGGAAATCTTGGAGCCATTATTAGACTTTGTGATTGGTTTGGGATTGATGACTTAATCTGTAGTTTTAACACTGTTGATTGTTTCAATTCAAAAACTGTTCATGCTTCAATGGGGTCTTTAGTTAGAGTAACTTGTCATTACTTAGAAAACCTTTCAGAACACCTTAAATCTTTAGAAAAGCCCGTTTTTGGTGCTGATTATCGAGGAAAATCAATTTATTCAGTCAGATTACCTGAATTTGGAAGTTATATTTTTGGAAGTGAATCTCATGGATTTTCTCAAGAAATAAATAACTTATTAGATTATAAATTATCCATTCCTAACTATCGGCAAACTAAAGGTGCTGAAAGTTTAAATGTTGCTACAGCCACAGCTATTTTTTTGAGTGAAATATATAGAAAGACTTAATTACTCAAATGTAATGATGAGTGAAACTCCTCGACTAAACATATTAATAATATTTCCTGTCCAAGGACTAGCTTGACCAACTTCATCAGGTATTAATTCATTTTGAAATGAAAAGATACCACGAAAAGAGGGTGAAAATTTGAAATAATACAAGTAAAACTCAAATCCTAATCCCAATTCATAATTTAAATTTTTTGCTGAGGTTCTAAAAACATTACTTGCATTGTCATCTGAATTTTTAGCATTGCTGGACAAATTAAAATCGGAAGAAAAACCAGCGAGTAAAAATGGACGAAAATTATTTATTCGCTTTGCGTTTATTTTTATATAAATGGGAAGGTGAATGTAAGTTGATTTAACCTCCCGATTGCGATCCGACTCCTTAATAAATTGGGGATATTCAGGGTAGACAAGTTCCCTTAAATTATAATATAGTCCTGGTTCAAAACGAACATTAAAATAATCATTTATCCGCAAATCTCCAATAAGTCCAACGTTGAATCCTTTTTTCTGGATTACAGCTATATCCTTATACATCATATCTTTGTAATATGAATCAACATAATCAAACTTAAAATCATATTGATTGATTCCTAGAAAATATCCGTAATGAACAGGGCGCTTATCAAAATTAGGCAGGTTTATAATTCGTTCCTTAACATTTGGATATTGTGCAAATAAACCATTTGCCAATAGACAAAAAAGAACTACCCAAATATTTTTATAATTTTTATGATTTTTTTGCAAAATAAATTGAAGACACCCCTAATGTTTGTGGGAAATCATCTACATCTATAAACCCATTTTCCCTTAAAATATTGTTGAACGCCTCTCCACACTGAAAATTAGCTGCAGAATCAGATAAATATTGATAAGCAGAGTGATCTTTAAAGAAAATACTACTCATAAAAGGTATTATATTCTGTGTATAAAAAGTGTATAAGGATTTAAGAATTTGATTTTTAGGAACAGCAGTTTCTAAGATTACAAGGACTCCTTTAGGTTTTAAAACCCTATTAATTTCTTGGAGTCCTTTTTCTAAATTTTCAAAATTTCTAACACCAAATGCAACTGTAACAACATCAAAATAGGCATCGTCAAATTTTAATGATTCGGAATCTCCCAACATCATATTGATTCTATTTTCTAAGCATTTAGACACTACTTTCTCTTTTCCAATACTTAACATTCCTGGTGATATATCTAAACCAATTATTTTTGAAGTTTTTAGTTTAGCCAAAGCTAACACCAAATCACCAGTGCCTGTAGCAATATCCAAAATGGAATCGTGTTTATTTTTTTTAACTAAACTAACAACTCTTTTTCGCCAAATTGTATCAATTCCTAAAGTAATTATTTTGTTTAGGATATCGTAGTTACTAGAAATTCCGTTGAACATCTTAGTTACCTGTATTTTTTTTGTCTCAGGATTATTTTGATTTGGCTTAACTGTTTTTTCCATCTGATATTTTTTTAAAAAAGTTTTTTAAGATTCAATAAAAAGTTTTTAAAAATTAATATTATAAAAATATAATAGTACGTCTTATGCCTAGTTAAGTATAATGATTTGTATGTCATGTTATTCTAGTTTTTAGACTTCGAAGGGTAATATTCGTATATTTGTATTGTATTTCGATACAATACTATGAAAATAATTATTGCAGGTGGTGGAGAAGTTGGTTTCCATTTAGCTAAGCTACTATCCTCAGAGTCCCTAGATATCACTTTAATTGATTCTGACAAAGAACGTTTGCATTACGCAGAATCCCATCTAGATATTCGTGCATTATATGGAGATGCTATGTCATTGTCACTAATGGAAGAGGCTAAGGTTGTAAATTCCGACCTTTTTATTGCTGTTACAGCAGAAGAATCAATTAATATTACAATTTGTGCAATAGCAAAACAACTTGGATGTAATCGAACTATTGCTCGCATTTCCAATATTGAGTTAATAAAAGCTCAAGAAAGAATTAGTTTTCAAGATATTGGTGTAGATGAGCTTATTTCTCCGGAAGAATTAGCTGCTGAAGAAATTCAACAACTTTTAGATCAATCTGCTTTTTCAAACAGTTATGAATTTGAAGGAGGAGCTTTAACTCTCATTGGGACTCGTTTAGAAGAAGAGGTTCCCTTTGTAGGAAAAAATGTAAAAGAAGCGGCTTCTATTTTCCCTGATGTTCACTTTATGCCAGTTGCTATTCAAAGAAAAGGAACTCAAATTACATTGATTCCCCGTGGAGACACTTGTTTTGAAGTGGGAGACACAGTTTTCTTTATAACCTTAAAAGAAGGAGTTGAGGAATTATATAAGTTAACAGGAAAAACTAAAGCATCTATAAAGAATGTTATGATTTTAGGTGGAGGTCGAATTGGTTATAATACTGCACGTCAATTATGTCATAAAAAATTTAATGTGACAGTTCTAGAAAAAAACAAAAAGAAAGCTTTTGAAATTGCAGATCTGTTACCAAATGCACTTGTAATAAATGGTGATGGTAGAAATGCTGAAATACTCGATGAGGAAAATCTATCTGCTATGGATGCTTTTATATCGGTCACTGAAAATTCAGAAACTAACATCATGAGTTGTTTGATGGCTCACTCAAAAAAAGTAAAAAAAACAATTGCTTTGGTTGAGAATATGGATTATTTTCAACTTTCACATTCTATAGGGATTGATACTTTAATAAATAAAAAACTTCTTACAGCGAATACGATCTTCAGATATATTCGTCGAGGAGAAGTAGTCGATATGACTACACTCAATAATTTGAATGTAGAGATATTAGAATTTGTAGTTAATGCTAATTCTAAAGTAGCAAACTATAAGATAATAGATATTGATTTCCCACGAACAGCTATAATTGGAGGAGTAATCAAAAAAGGAGAAGGTATAATTGCTTTAGGTGATTATACGATTCTTCCGGGGGACCGAATAGTAGTCTGCTGTTTACCAAGGTCCATCAAACGAATTGAGAGTTTATTTTTATAAACGGCTTATGCATTCTTTCAATTATAAAATTGTAATTTTTTTGATGGGTGTTTTATTGCTCTTCAATGGCTGTTTGATGTTGATATCGTCCCTAGTGAGCTTTTTTTATAAAGATGGGGTTACCTTTGAAATTACATTGTCTTCTTTTTTAGTTTTATCCCTCGGCGCTTTACTTATGCTTTTTGGAAGACAATACGATAAACAAATTCAAAAAAGAGAAGGATATGTGATTGTTACTCTAGGATGGATGATGATGACTATTTCCGGGATGCTTCCCTTCATTTTCACTAATAGTATGGTTGATATACCTTCCACTTTCTTTGAAACTATGTCAGGTTATACCGCAACAGGAGCAACAATTCTTCAAGATATTGAATCTTTGCCCTTGGGGATTCTTTTTTGGAGAAGTATGACTCACTGGATAGGAGGAATGGGAATTATTGTCTTAGCAGTGGCTATTTTACCTTTATTAGGGATAGGCGGGATACAGTTATTTTCTGCAGAAGCGCCTGGACCTAATAACGATAAATTACATCCTAGAATTACTGATACAGCTAAAAGACTTTGGTTGATTTATGTTTCTTTTACATTTTTAGAGGCAATATTATTAAGTTTTGCTGGAATGTCAATTTTTGACGCTGTCAATCATGCAATGAGTACAATGGCATCAGGAGGTTTTTCTACAAAAAATAATAGTTTAGCCTATTGGAATCATTTACCCTTAGTTCACTACATTATTATTTTATTTATGTTTCTTGCAGGGTCTAACTTTGTTCTTAGTTATTTTGCTCTTACAGGGAAATTTAAAAAAGTTTTAGATGATAACGAATTCGTAACTTTTTTAGCATTTGTTCTTATATTTTCATTCATTGTTTTTACAGTTATATACACTAGTGTTGACTTAAACAATAGTTATTTTGATTTTCCTCAAGTATTTGGAAAGTTAGAGGGGTCAATTAGGCATTCATTATTTCAAGTTCTTGCTATTATTACTACTACTGGATTTGTTACTTCAGATTATACGGCATGGACTCCATTTTTAACAGTTTTCTTTTTTGGTCTTATGTTTTTAGGAGGGTCAGCTGGCAGTACTTCAGGAGGAATAAAAGTTGTAAGGCATTTGTTAATGATTAAAGGCGGTATATTGGAATTTAAACGTGCTTTGCATCCAAATGCGATAATCCAACCTAGATATAACGGCAAAATAGTAAATCAGGAAATCATTGGGAATATATTAGCATTTTTCATTCTTTATATGATTTTATTTATTGTTGGAAGTTTAGTATTTGGATTTTTAGGATTGAATTTTGAGAATGCTATTGGAATTGCAGCAGCAACTTTAGCTAATGTTGGTCCAGCAATTGGTGATTTTGGTCCAACAGGAAATTACAGTGAATTACCAGCTTCTGGAAAACTTTTTGGATCCTTTTTAATGTTATTAGGACGACTTGAATTATTTACTGTTTTAATTTTGTTTACACCTTTCTTTTGGAAAAAGAACTAGTAGTTATATTTATTTTTCCATCGCAGTTTTAAAAAATCACGAATACTATCTTCTTTTTTATTTTTTCCTGGTTCATACAGCTTTGTTCCAGTAATTTCGTCTGGTAAATACTCTTGGGTGGTAAATTGATTTTGAAAATCATGTGAATATTTATAGCCTTCACCGTAACCAAGTTCATTCATTAACTCAGTTGGAGCATTTCTTAAATGTAAAGGAACTTGAAGATTGCCTGTAACTTTTATTTTTTCTGAAGCTTCGTTAATTGCCTTGTAGGCTGTATTACTCTTTGGTGATGTTGCAAGATAAATTGCACATTCGCTGAGTAGAATTCTTGCTTCAGGATATCCTACTGAAGATACCGCTTGGAATGTGCTGTTGGCTAAAACTAGAGCTGTTGGATTAGCAATTCCTACATCTTCCGAAGCTAGAATTAACATTCTTCGCGCTATAAATTTAACATCTTCGCCAGAATCAATCATACGTGCTAACCAGTATACAGTTGCGTTTGGATCGCTACCACGAATAGATTTAATAAAAGCAGAAACAACATCGTAATGAAAATCACCATTTTTATCAAAAAGGATTGTCTTTTTTTGGACAGTTTTAAAGACAAGTTCATTTGTCAATTCAAAAGAATTTTTACTGTGTGATTGAATCACTAGTTCAAGAAGTGAGAGTAATTTCCTTGCATCACCTCCTGAAAGTTCTATCAAAGCTTCAGTTTCTATAATTTTTAGAGCCATCTTCTTTAGCTGAACATCTTCCTTAAGTGCCTGTTTTAGAATCTTTTCAAGATCAGATTTAGCCAAAGGATTTAAGACATATACCTGACATCTTGATAGCAACGCATTAATGATTTCAAAGCTTGGATTTTCAGTTGTAGCTCCAATAAGTGTTATAATTCCTTTTTCAACGGCATTAAGAAGTGAATCTTGTTGAGATTTACTAAATCGGTGAATTTCGTCTATAAATAGAATAGGACTTTTGCCAGTAAATAATCCACCTGAATTTTCAGCTTTTTTAATAATCTCTCTTATTTCTTTTACTCCTGCATTAATAGCTGAAATCTGGTAAAATGGGCGTTCTTTCTCTAAGGCAATAAGTTGAGCTAAAGTTGTCTTTCCAGTGCCTGGTGGCCCCCAAAGAATTATAGAAGGGAAAACACCATTTTTAATCATTTTAGTGAGACCTCCTTTAGGCCCAACAAGATGGCTTTGTCCGTAATAATTGATTAAAGCTCTAGGGCGCATTCGTTCTGCCAAAGGAATATCCATAATTTAAATATATGAGTTTTAGTTCTAGCTACGCTGTCTTACCATTTCATATAATACAACACCACATGCTACAGAAACATTTAAAGAGTCAATTTCCAAATGCATAGGGATTTTTGCTTGATCATCTACAATTTTCAAAAGGCCTTTTGAAATCCCTGTATCTTCTGAACCAAATACAATTGCCATTGGACCACTTAAGTCTTTTTTATAGACCGTTTCTTTTGCTTTTTCAGTTATTGCAAGAGTTCGGATTTCATGTGCTTTTAAAAAGTAAACTACATCTTTTAGGTGCTGTACTTTGGAAATAGGCACTTTAAAGGCTCCACCTGCAGAGGTTTTAACTACATCTCCATTTAGGGGTGCACTTCCGCTACTTGAGATAAATATAGCATCTACTCCTACAGCAGCTGAAGAGCGTAAAATAGCACCGAAATTTCGAGTATCTGTTATTCCATCCAAAAGAACAAATAATGGATTCTTTTTGTTTGCCATTATTAACTCAACTAGAGGTTCCATTTCTTTTGTCTCTAAAGCAGCGACTCGCGCCACAGCTCCTTGATGGTTTTTTGATGAAAAACGATCTAGTCGTTCTGATGGAACAAAGCTAAATGCAATTTTTTTTGCACGAAGAACGTGAAGAAGTTGATCGAAGAGTTTACTTTGACTTCCTTTTAAAAGCCATACTTTATCAATCGGTTTTCCAGATTCTATTGCTTCTAAAATTGATCTAATACCAAATATTGTTAACTTTTCCATAAATCAAAAATACTTTAATTACATTTCATAGTATCATTATTCCATATTGATATTTTTTTGAATTTAATAGCTATGATTTCTTTTTTCATAATTTCATAAAAAATTTTATGACATACTTTTTTAAGTTTATTTATTCTTTTTTAAAATATACTTTCATATTAATAAACCTAGCTATGTTTTTAGGTTGCTCATCTGATTCTGTTTCTGAAGAGGAGTCTGTAACTTACTTTGATGTTACTATAAAAGTTGAAGGTCTCGGGAGGGTTACTCCTGAAACAGGAGTCTTTCTTAAAAATTCGCTAATTCTTTTTAAAGCAACCCCTCTTGATGGTTACTATTTTGATCATTGGCTCGGATTTGACAATCAGGTGGAAAGCTATAAGCATGAATTTTTATTAACTCGTAATTTGATTTTAACTGCAGTTTTTCTTCCCATACCTGAATTATCTGATGAGGTTTTAGTCTTTGATCCAAAAAATATTGATCCTAATCCAGTATTTATGATAGAAAATGGAGGTAAATCAGCGTATTTAAATACAAAAAAAGGAGAACGATTAAGGACATGGGATTTTGATTTGAACCTAGGAAATGATTTAAAATTAATGCCAGATGGAAGTATTATAGGGATCTTCAAACCAGAGAATGTTTCTTTTTCATTTGGAGGTTATGGAGGTATTCTTAGAAAATATAATCCAGAGGGGGCATTAGTATGGGAATATGAAGTGAATAATAAAACTGAATTAATGCATCATGACTTTGATGTGCTTCCAAATGGTAATATTTTAATTTTAGTATGGGAGAAATTCTCTGAGGATAAGGCCTTAAATTTAGGATTTAGTGGAAGCGGTCCAATTTATTTAGAAAAATTAATTGAGCTTAATACAGAATCTCAAACTATTGTCTGGGAATGGAGAAGTGCTGATCACCTCATACAAGATTTCGAGCAATCTTCTTCAAATTTTGGATCAGTAACGCAACATCCAGAAAAAATTGATTTGAATTATCATGAAAATGAAAATGGTGATTTAATGCATGCTAATGGACTGTATTATGATCCAAAAAGGGATGTTATTTTTGTAAGTGTAAATTTTTACAGTGAAGTATGGGTAATTCCACATCAATTTGATACTATAAAATCAAAAACTGAATTAGGAGACCTTGTTTTCCGATTTGGAAATCCCAATGCATATGGTGGATCAGGAGATCGTTTATTTTTTAATAATCATCACCCCTCATTAGTTAGTCTTGATCCAGAATCCATTGACAATTTTTTAATATATATGAATGGCTATAAGAATGAACAATCAAAAGTTTATGAGTTCTTATTACCGTCTGTTTTTGACTCAAATCCTTTAAATTGGATCTCACCTGAAATAATTTGGAGTTATACAGACCCAGACTTGTTTTTTGGTAAAATATCAGGCGCATATAGATTACCTAACGGAAACACACTTATATGTGAAGGAGATTTTGGATATTGGGAGGTTACCCACTCTGGAAAAATTGTATGGAAATTTGATGGCGGAACAACCTTTTGGCGAGGATATGTATACCCAAACTTTATATTATAAATAAAGGGGGTTAAATCACCAATTTTTATCTTTTTTCAAATTATTTTATTGGCATACACTAAGTGTCTTCTCACCACCTGGACCATCAGCTTCATTAAAACAATTTTGAGCCCTAGAACCGTCCAATTTAGTATAAGAAATAGTGTACGATGTTTCTTCTGGATATCTTCCAACCATCCATTCCCATTTCATCGTTGAGGCACTTGTAGGAATAGTGATAGTAGATGATCCTGCATTGTCATCTCCAGAATACTCCTCTAGAGTCTTATTAATCTCCACTCCACTTGTGTAGGGACTTGGTATTGCAAAGTAATAAACTTGACCATCCAAGGTAAGTTTAACTCTACTATCTTGCCATCCATCACCGTAAGAATCTTGCATGTTGACACTATAAATTCCTGGGACAGCAGATCCATCAGTTACGAAACAATTAACTATTTCATTGTAGACATATGAAGATTTAAAGTAAGAACCTGTCATAGATCCAGTAACTGAATCTTCTGAAAAAGATTTACCGTTAGTGAGGTTTAATTCTAATCTGATTTTGACGGTGCTTCCACCAATAAAACCAACTAGATTATCAACTTCTGTTAAACCTACTTTGAATGTGGCTCTTGGGAGTCCGGTAGGACCAGTTGTAAAATCAGATGGTTGTAAAGTCTTAAAAAGAACTTCTGATCCACCATCAACTGAAAGATAAATATCTACGCTTTGCATTAATTCCCCATTTTCTTCATCGTGTTCCTCAATCGTTGCTGAGAAAATAGAAGTACTCTGATCGTAATAATTATATGTTCCAGAAGTTGAAATAGTTCTTAGCACAGCTCCAGTTTCAAAATTATCAAGTACAAAATTTACCGTATTTTCAGGATCTGTACAAGATTGAAATATTATAATTAAACTAAAGAAACTAATTAATTTTTTCATTTTCATTATTTTAAATTATTTGGTCCATTTGAATTCCAGAATACACGTTCTGATTTTGTAGTTTTTTGGCTTGCATTACTATTATTATTTACATAATTAGCAGGATAAAATTGAGAAAGTGGAAATTGTCCAGGATCGGGTTCAATATTAGGTTGAAGGTCTCTGGGATAACCATTTCTTCTATATGAATTATAAGCATCGATACCATTTCCTGTTAATGAAATAAAGTATTCCGTTGACCACATGTCTAGTTTATCTGCTACAGATCCAGCAGCATTCCAATCAGAAGTGAAGGCAGCTATATAAGCGCTTATATCTGAAGCAGATATTTCTGGACCTCCTAAATCATCTGTTTTATTTAATGCTTGCTCAATGGCAGTTAATGTTTCACTAGTCGGATCACCACCAGTTGAAACTGCAACTTCAGCATTCATAAAATGCATCCAAGAAGAGAGTATTATTGGAGTAATTCCTGCACCACCTGCTCCCGAACCGTCAACTAGGCCTGTGAAGCTTTCGTCATCATATGCACCACCTGCAGGATATATTCCTCTTAATGTTCTTAAGAATCCATCAGGAGGTATTCCGTTATCATTTCCATGATCTCTCCCCCAATATCCAATTGCAGAGTTATTAGCTGAGTTTGTCGGAGCACAAAAAGGAGTTTTATCATTACGATATTGTGGAGGTACATAATAACCTGGCAAGCCACATTCTAAAACTTCTTCATTAGCATTTGAATCAAATCCAGGAGTTTCAGACACCTGTCTATAGAAATAATAATTTATTCGTGGGTCTGTATTTCCTGCATGACCGTTTAGCATTTTAAACATGATCCAATTTGACATATATTCTCCACCTCCTGTTGAGGTGTAATTAGAACTATAAAGAGGATGACGAGTATCAGGAGTAGCTGGGCTTGTACCCCATGAAAATTGAAAATCATCAGCCGAATTAGTAATGTAATTTGTAATTGCACTATATGCAGAATAATCACCCTTATTCAATAATGCTTTTTTCTTGATACTATTAGCTGCCTTAATCCACTTGAGACGACTTCCGTTATAGAAAAAATCATCTGAAGGTACAGGTCCGCTGGTATTAAAGTCTTGAACTGCAGAATCTAAAAGAGCAATAGAAGCATCATATACAGCTTCACCGCTGTCGGCAGCAGGGTTTAATTCACCTTCAGCTCCTTGTAATGCTTCAGAATAAGGCACATCTCCGAAATAATCAACTAAGGTTAACATTATGTATGCTTGAAAAACTTTTCCCATACCAATATGAAAGCTTAAGCCTGCTTCCTCAGCAATTAGGTTCATTAATCTAATGTCTTCAAGCATTCCACGATATGCTGAAGACCAAATGCCATCCCAACTATCGGGAGAATAGACATTGTTATAAGTTCTCCCATTCATATAATTTATTCTTGTAAGTTCACCACCTCTGTCACCCATACTGCTAACCCAATAAGCAAAGTCTACTTGAATCGAATTTAAAAAGAATGTAGCATCTGCTTGTTCAGGACTCAGAGCGTTTGGGTTTGATGTAAGATCTAACTCTGTAGTTTCACAAGAAGCTAACAATAGTGTGACACTTAAGCAAATTCCTAAAATATAATTAATGTGTTTCATGTTTTTGTTTTTTGAATTTTAGAATGTAAGTTTGACACTTGCACCATATCTTTTGGCACTTGGCCCATTAAGAAAATCAAATCCTCTTCCGTTACCAACTCCAACTCCTGCAATATTGGGATCAAAATTTGTACCATCAGGCATATTAATTGCATCATAGAATAAGTTAAATCCAGAGGCTGTTATTGAAATATTTCCAAATGGAGTGTTGTCAATTAAACTTTTAGGCAAACTATAAGAAATAGAGACCTCTCCAAGTCTCCAATGCGAAGCATCATACATTCTCATTTCATCAGGACCGTATAATACGTTACTGAAATAGAATGTTGAATTGTTAATTTGTTTGTTGTTAGGTTGTCCATTGTTAATTCCTGGAAGGATAAAACTCAATTCACGATCTAAGGTGTCAGTAGTTAATCCACGACCGAGAAGAGTAGCTACAGTAGTACTGTAAATATCGCCCCCAGCTTGAAAATTAAACAAGAAATTTAAACTCAGATTTTTGTAAGACAAGCTATTGCTAATATTAGCAATCCAATCTGGATTTGCATCTCCAATAATAGTTGGATCAAAAGTTTCGTCGTAACTACCTTGATTGTTTACAGCAAGACCCCCATCACCACCAACCCAACGAGAGTTTTCTATTGTAGCACCAACTCGCGTAATTGATGATCCTATTATGGAGCCTAAAGATTCTCCTGGTATTGCCGCATTACCCAATGTTCCAAATCCAGCATATACAATTCTGTCGGTATCTTCACCTAAATCAATAACTATTGCATCGTTAGTGGACCAATTTAGTGAAGTTGAAAAGTTAATCCCATCATCGCTTTGAATCCAATCCATAGACAAGTCTAATTCAACTCCTTTATTCTCAATTAATCCAATATTAGTTTGAGTTGAAGTGTATCCGGTTGATGGATCCAAAGGTCTACTTATAATAAGATCATTAGTTTTTTTATTATAAATAGAAAGGTCCATCCTTAAACGATTATTAAAAAAACGCCCTTCAACCCCAAACTCTATTTCATCTATTCGCTCAGGTTTTAAATTGGGGTTACCTAATACTGATCCTGATGTATTTGATATTATATATCCACCATTCCTAATAAACGATTGTGTATCAATATTTAGAGTTGCTGCAATAGGATATTCAAAAGGAAAGTTTGCAGAAGTTCCATAGCCTGCCCTCACTTTCAAGAAACTAATCTTGTCGCTTTTGATTTCAGGAAAGGCTGAAGTAGGAATAAATGATGCGGATGCCGAAGGATAAATAATCGAACGATTTTCTGGAGCTAGGTTTGAAACCCAATCTTTTCTTCCAGCAAGTGTAAGATATACAAAACGATTATAATCAATCTCAGCTTGGGCAAAAGCCCCAATAATATTTCTTTTTTCGAGAAATTGGATTTCGTCTTGTTGTTCAAAATTGAAGTGTCGTAGAACACCAAAAACTTGCTGCCCAGTACTACGAGTACCATTTTGATCAAAAGTATCACTTCTAGAATCAACACCTAAATTGAAAGTTACCCCAAATTCATCAATGTCATAGTCACCTGAAATATTAACATTATGATTGTAAATTGATTTTGTATTATTCCAAGTTTCATAAATACCATTTCTGTTAACAAGAGAACCTGTTTTACCTCCTTTATTTGTGTAGTTAATATTATTTTCAGAATATACATCAACACCATAACGATATGAAAGATTCAAATTATCATTGATTCCATAAGAAATATTTGTTCCTCCGAAAACTCGATTGGTATTTTGAATGTTAGAAGCGTTATTCACTGTCCATAATGGATGTTGAATCGAATTGTTTTGTCTGTAGTAGATGGATTCACCTGTAACAGGGTTTTGAAAAGGTAAACCCATTAGATCCACACTTCGAGGAGTATAAAAAACATTAGCAAATACTGAAGCACCTTCACCACTAACATTACTTCCATATCCAGCAGCTACTGGTGGAGTTTTGAATTTAGTTTGAGTAAAATTTAAGGTTCCACCTACTGTAAATTTATTGGATAGTTGTGCGTTACCTCCAAAGCTAAGAGTATTTCGGTTCACTGTGTTTCCTGGAGTAAATCCAACATCTTCTAAATTACCGTAATTAATATTGTAGTTAACTGTACCATCAGAAGTAGCTCCTCTTATATTTATATTGTTACTAAAAACGTGACCTGTGTTAAAGAATTGGCCAACACTATCATAAGGCTTCCATTCATAAAGTTCGTTGGGATCAATTCCGATAGCATTTAATATTTGAGGAATCCCAGTAGCTGAGCTAGCTGTAGTATATGGATGTCTTAAATAGCCTGGAGTTCCAGAAACTGCTCCATTAATAGAAGATTGTCCTCCCCAGCCTGCAGGACCACCTTCCTGGAAGCTGGGACCCCAATTTGAGAAAAACCAGCCAAAAGCTTGATCAAAACCATTTCCATATTGCATTTGATAGTCTGGCATTGAAGCAAAATCTACATTGAAGTAGGATGAATTAATTGTAATTTCATTTTTGCTAGATTCACCACCTGCAGAGCTACCAGATTTAGTTGTAATTAATATTACCCCCATTTCGTCCTTGAGTTCCATATAAGGTTGCTGCAGCTAAGCCTTTAAGCACACTTACTGCTTCTATATTATTAGGATCAATATCCAAAAACCTAGATGAACCATTATTTCCATCCACAAAATTACCTTGACTATTTGTTTCACTACTAAAAGGAATTCCATCGACAATAAATAAAGGTTGATTTCCTTGTGAGAATGAATTAAATCCACGAATAACAATACTTGTACCAGATCCAGATAATCCACTTTGATTGGTTATTTGAACCCCAGAAGCTTTACCCGTCAAAACACGACCAATATCTCCTTCTGCACGCTGTTCAAGGGCTTCGTTTGAAACCTCAGATACCGCATAACCTAAGGCCTGCTTTTCACGTTTTATACCTAATGAAGTTACTATTACTTCATCTAGCTGATTTCCTTGTTGTAATGAAAAGTTGATTTGATCTTGATCTTCAATTGTAACAATGAATGATTCATAACCAACAAAACTTGCAGAGATAGATGCACCATCTTCAACAGTAATAGAATAGTTGCCGTCAAAATCTGTAGTTGTTCCGTTACTGGTTCCAACCTCTAAGATTGTTGCACCTGGAAGAGGAACACCCTGATCATCTACAACATTTCCAGTGATTGTAATTTGTGCCATTGTAAGTTGAAAACTGAACACAAAAGCCATCAAATAATAAAGATGTTTCATAAAAATTTTGTTTTTTTGGAAGGGTTAAGTTACGTAAAAATGTTAAATTTATGTTATTTTACAAAAAATCGTTATCAAAGGATAAAGCTGTTAATTGTAAATCCTGGAAGGATATTACTTAAGTTAAAAAACCTTTAACTGCTATTGGTCTATAAAATTAAACATCTCAACTACATCTTTCAATGATTTTAATTTGCTATTTTTCTTTTCCATAAATTGTTTTATTGAAGAAGAATGTGGCTTTAATTTATATAATATATTTTTTTTTGAAAGTTTTATCTGATTTATTTCTCCATTATTAACAGAATAATAATATTGTATTTTTTCTACAAACCTAGCTGGAAATGATCTTTCCAATGAGGTTCTAGCAACTGTAGCTTGCATGTAAACCTTAAATTTACGTTCATAAAAAGAAAAGAGTTTTCCTTTGAACAGCTCTTTAAGATAACCAACTGCAGGCGGCTGATTATCTTCCTTGAATCCAAGGTAACGATATGTTTTTCCTTCAATTATACAGAAAACCTTATTATTTTTTATAAGTATATTATCAGAACTTTTGGTCAATGGACTTGAAGCAATTTCCATTTCATCATTATAGGCGTTAAAACGAATATAGATTTTATCAGTTATTAATTCTCCAAAATACTCTACTTCTGCGAGTTTAAAAGTTTTTTCAAAATAAGGAGTTCCTTTAATTTTTTGATTAGAATATGTTTTCTTTCCTATTTTATTTTTAATGTTTTCATAAAGATCAACTAGTCTTAAATCTGATTGAACACCATTAAAACTATTTCCTTGAGATGATAATGTGGAGAAATTACATAAAAGTAATAATATGGTATGCTGATAAAATTTCATCAATTTTTTGCCAAACTTATTAAAAATTTAATTTATAAATATCACTAATATTATTTTAATGATTTAGCCTAATCTTTAGTTAGATCTAAACATGTAAAAATCAATAAATCAGTTAGTTGTTTGTCAAAATTTTATTTTAGATTTTATAAAAGTCATTCATTGTATTCATTTATCATATTAACCCAATTATGCTTGTAAATCATAAAGTAGATATTTATAATGTTGCTTAGTGAATTTTAATTCCATTTTTTTTATTAAAAAATTATAAAATTTTACAAATGAAGGTTTGAAAAAACGAAAAAAAAATCTACATTTGCACGCCCATAAAAATGGGATATTATATATAATATATGCCAACTATTGCACAATTAGTACGAAAAGGAAGAGTCAGCATTACCAAGAAGAGTAAATCGGCTGCTTTGGATTCGTGTCCACAAAGACGTGGGGTTTGTACTCGTGTTTACACTACAACTCCAAAAAAACCGAACTCAGCGATGCGTAAAGTAGCGCGTGTTCGATTGACTAACGGAAAAGAAGTCAATGCATACATTCCCGGGGAAGGACACAACCTCCAAGAGCACTCGATAGTATTGGTTCGAGGCGGACGAGTTAAAGATTTACCGGGGGTCCGTTACCACATTGTTCGTGGTGCCTTGGATACTGCCGGAGTGGAAGGACGTTTGCAAAGACGCTCAAAATACGGCGCCAAAAGACCCAAAAAATAAAAAGGTTATTTCTTTTAACATTTAATTATGAGAAAAAAACAAGCAAAAAAACGTCCATTATTACCAGATCCAAAGTTTAATGACCAGCTAGTAACAAGGTTTGTTAATATGCTAATGTGGGATGGAAAAAAATCTACAGCATTTAAAATATTTTATGACGCCATAGATATTGTTGAAGAACGTAAGCAAGATGAAGAAAAAACTTCCATAGAGGTTTGGAAGGAAGCTTTATCTAATGTTATGCCCCACGTGGAGGTAAGAAGTCGAAGAGTAGGTGGTGCTACTTTCCAAATCCCAATGCAAATTCGTCCTGATAGAAAAGTATCTCTTGCTATGAAATGGCTAATTAGTTTCTCTAGAAAGCGCAACGAAAAATCTATGGCCTTGAGACTGGCTAACGAAGTTCTTGCTGCATCAAAAGAAGAAGGAGCTGCTGTTAAGAAGCGTCAGGACACCCATAAAATGGCTGAAGCGAACAAAGCATTTTCACATTTTAGATTTTAATTTTTAAAAGCATTACTTCATAATAGCATGGCTAGAGATTTAAAATACACAAGAAATATTGGGATTGCAGCTCATATCGACGCAGGTAAGACAACTACGACTGAACGTATACTTTTCTACACAGGGGTCAGTCACAAAATAGGTGAAGTTCACGATGGAGCTGCAACTATGGATTGGATGGAGCAAGAACAAGAACGGGGAATTACAATTACTTCTGCAGCTACAACGTGTACTTGGAATTTTCCGCAGAATCAAGGAAATCCAACTAATGATTCAAAGCCATATCACTTTAATATTATTGACACTCCAGGCCACGTAGATTTTACTGTGGAAGTTAACCGATCTCTTCGTGTACTCGATGGATTAGTTTTTTTATTTTCTGCTGTTGACGGTGTTGAACCTCAATCTGAAACTAATTGGAGATTAGCAGATAATTATAGGGTCCCTCGTATCGGTTTTGTGAATAAAATGGACCGTCAAGGTGCTAATTTTTTAAATGTTAGCACTCAGGTTCGAGAGATGTTAAAATCAAACGCCGTGCCTATTGTATTGAACATTGGTGAGGAGGAAGACTTTAAAGGAATCGTTGACTTAGTTACAAATAAAGCTATAGTCTGGCATGAAGATAATTTTGGTTCCACTTTTGATGAAGTACCAATTCCAGAAGAGATGGTTTCTGATGTTGAAAAGTATCGAGCTGAATTAATTGAAGCTGTTGCTGAATATGACGAAAATTTACTCGAAAAGTTTTTTGAAGATCCTGAATCAATTAGCCCTGATGAGATTCATGAAGCCCTTCGTGCGGCTACTCAAGATATGAGTATTATTCCTATGGTTTGTGGTTCCTCATTTAAAAACAAGGGTGTTCAATTTCTTCTAGATGCCGTTTGCAGATATTTGCCTTCTCCGGAAGATAAAGAAGCTATAGTTGGAACAAATCCAAACAACAGTGAAGAAATATCAAGAAAACCCTCAGTTAATGATCCATTTTCTGCTTTAGCATTTAAAATTGCAACAGATCCATTTGTTGGTCGTTTAGCCTTTTTTAGAGCCTACTCTGGAAGGCTTGATGCTGGCTCATATGTGTTAAATAATCGTTCTGGAAATAAAGAACGCATATCAAGAATTTATCAAATGCATTCCAACAAGCAAAATGCTATAGATTTTATCGAAGCAGGAGATATTGGAGCTGCAGTTGGTTTTAAGGATATTAAAACAGGAGATACACTTTCTGCAGAAAAGTCTCCTATCATATTAGAAAGCATGGATTTCCCAGATCCTGTCATTGGAATTGCTGTTGAGCCTAAAACCAAGGCAGATGTTGATAAGTTAGGTATGGCTTTAGCAAAATTGGCTGAGGAAGACCCAACTTTTCAGGTCAAAACAGATGAAGCCTCTGGTCAAACTATTATCTCAGGAATGGGAGAATTGCACTTAGATATTATTTCAGACCGTCTTAGACGTGAATTTAAAGTTGAAGTAAATCAAGGTAAGCCCCAGGTTGAGTACAAAGAGGCTCTAACAGGACAAGCTAAACACCGAGAGATATACAAAAAGCAAACCGGAGGTCGTGGAAAATTTGCTGATATTGTATTTACTATCGAACCTGGTGAAGAAGGAAAGCCAGGTTTAGAATTTGTTAATGAAATTAAAGGAGGAAATGTACCTAAGGAATACATCCCCTCCGTAGAAAAAGGATTTAAGCAAGCAATGTCTAATGGACCTCTTGCAGGTTTTGAATTAGATTCTATGAAAATCACATTACACGATGGATCATTTCATCCGGTGGATTCTGATTCTTTGTCTTTTGAACTTGCTGCAAAACTTGGATTTAAGGAATCTGCAAAAGCTTCTCGTCCAGTTATTATGGAACCTATAATGAAACTAGAAGCTTTAACTCCTGAAGAAAATATGGGTGATATAGTAGGAGACTTGAACCGGAGACGAGGCCAAGTAAACTCAATGGACGACCGTGCGGGCTCTAAAGTAGTTAAAGCCGAAGTGCCGTTATCTGAAATGTTTGGATATGTAACTTCATTGAGGACACTTTCTTCAGGTCGCGCAACTTCTACTATGGAATTTTCACATTATGCTGAAACCCCTTCAAGCATTTCAGAAGGTGTTATTTCAGAAGTAAAAGGTAACAAAGTATAAATAGCAATAGCATGAGTCAAAAGATTAGAATTAAATTGAAATCATACGATTATAACCTAGTTGATAAGTCAGCTGATAAAATTGTAAAAACAGTCAAAACTACTGGTGCTGTTGTAACAGGACCTATCCCATTACCAACACATAAGAAAATCTTTACTGTTTTAAGATCACCTCATGTAAATAAAAAATCACGTGAACAATTTAAATTATCTGCTTACAAGCGATTACTGGATATTTATAGTTCATCATCAAAAACAATCGATGCTTTAATGAAGTTGGAGTTGCCTAGTGGAGTTGAAGTAGAGATAAAGGTTTAAATAAAAATTAGTTTAATAAAAATAAAAAAACAAAACAATGTCTGGGTTAATAGGAAAAAAAATCGGTATGACCAGTCTCTTTGATGATAATGGGAAAAACATCCCTTGCACGGTTTTAGAGGCAGGTCCATGCTTGGTTACCCAAGTCAGAACCGTTGAGGTTGACGGGTATAATGCTGTTCAATTAGGTTTCGATGACAAGGCAGAAAAGCAGGTATCAAAAGCAGCTGAAGGACACTTCAAAAAAGCTAAAGTAACACCTAAAAAGAAGCTCGTCGAATTTCAAAACTTTGAACAAGAATTAAATTTAGGTGATACAGTTACTGTAGACCACTTTCTAGAAGGTGACTTTGTGGATATTTCGGGAACATCGAAAGGAAAAGGATTTCAGGGAGTTGTGAAGCGTCACGGATTTGCAGGGGTTGGACAAGCCACTCACGGACAACATAATCGTCTTAGAGCTCCAGGTTCTATTGGTGCAGCATCTTATCCAGCTCGTGTTTTTAAAGGAATGCGTATGGCGGGACAAATGGGCAATAGCAAAGTTAAAGTCCTTAACCTAAAAGTAATAAAAGTAGTGCTTGAAAAAAATCTTTTAGTTGTTAAAGGGTGTGTACCAGGTCATAAAAACGCATACGTAATTATCAGAAAATAATGGAATTAAAAGTACTTAACATTAAAGGAAAAGAAACTGGCAGAAAAGTAAAACTTAGTGCTGATGTTTTTGGAATAGAACCTAATGATCATGCCATTTACTTAGATGTTAAATCTCATTTAGCTAATAAACGCCAGGGTACTCACAAGTCAAAAGAACGTGCAGAGGTTAAGGGAAGTACTCGTAAAATTAAAAAGCAAAAAGGTACTGGAACTGCTCGTGCTGGTAGTATTAAAAACCCCTTATTCAAAGGTGGAGGACGAGTGTTTGGACCTACTCCAAGAGATTACAGTCAAAAGGTTAATAAAAAAGTAAAACGTTTAGCTCGTAAATCCGCCCTAAGTTTAAAAGCAAAGCAAAAATCAATTTTTATTTTAGAAGACTTTCAGTTAGACAAGCCTCAAACACAGATTTATACAAAAATGCTTTCTGCACTTGGTCTCGCTGACAAAAAAAGCTTGTTAGTCTTGGGCGAGTTGAATAAAAACGTATATTTGTCCTCTCGTAATTTGAAAAATTCTAATGTTGTAATAAGTTCAGAATTAAATACTTACGGAATTTCGAATGCTAATAGTTTGATAATTTCTGAAAGTTCAATTACTGGACTTGAATCACTTTTGAATCGTTAATCATGGGTATATTAATTAAACCAATCATAACAGAAAAAGCCACTCTAGCAAGTGAGCGTCAAAACCGGTATACTTTTTTGGTAAATACAAAAGCAAATAAAGTTGAAATTAAAAAAGCAGTAGAAGCTGCATATGGTGTAACTGTAGAAAAAGTTCGTACTCTAAATTATGGCCCTGAGCGTAAAATGAGATACACAAAGACTGGAATTCAGAAGGGTCAAACTAATTCTACTAAAAAAGCCATAGTACAAGTAGCAGATGGTAATTCCATAGATTTTTATAGTAATTTATAATAGCGTCAGATGTCAGTAAGAAAATTAAAACCAATAACTCCCGCCCAGCGTTTTAGAGTAGTCAATGGATTCGACGCTATTACTACTGATAAGCCCGAAAAGAGTTTGTTAGAACCAAAGAAAAGTTCTGGAGGTAGGAATAATAAAGGTAAGATGACTTCACGCCATATCGGAGGAGGACACAAAAAAAGATATAGGGTGATCGATTTTAAAAGGAATAAATTTGATGTTTCTGCAGAAGTTAAATCTATTGAATACGACCCCAATCGAACTGCATTTATTGCCCTATTAGAGTATAAAGATGGTGAAAAAAAATACATTGTTGCTCCAAATGGATTGACAGTAGGACAAACTATAAGTTCAGGTAAAAATTCTGTTCCAGAAATTGGTAATGCTCTTTATCTTTCAGACATACCTTTGGGTACTGTCATTTCTTGTATCGAATTAAGTCCCGGTAAAGGAGCTTCCATCGCACGTAGTGCAGGTGCTTTTGCTCAGCTTATGGCTCGTGAAGGAAGATTTGCAACTGTAAAATTACCCTCAGGAGAGACACGTTTAGTACTTGTGACTTGCATGGCTGTAATTGGAGCAGTTTCTAATTCAGATCACCAATTACTTGTTTCCGGTAAGGCTGGTCGTTCAAGATGGTTAGGAAGAAGACCACGCACACGGCCTGTAGCAATGAATCCGGTTGATCACCCCATGGGTGGTGGTGAAGGTCGCGCTTCTGGAGGACATCCTCGATCTCGTAACGGAATTCCTGCAAAAGGTTTTCGTACACGATCAAAAACAAAATTTAGTAATAAGTTCATAATTGAACGTAGAAAAAAGTAAGATAATATGGCTCGTTCATTAAAAAAAGGACCTTTTGTTCATCACAGTCTCGAAAAGAAAGTCGCAAAAAATGTTGAAGAAAATAAAAAGTCTGTAATTAAAACATGGTCTCGTGCTTCATTAATTACTCCAGACTTTGTTGGACAAACTATAGGTGTTCATAACGGTAAGACCTTTGTTCCAGTATACATTACTGAAAACATGGTAGGCCACAAACTTGGGGAATTTTCACTCACTAGAAATTATCGTGGACACGGCGGTAATAAAAATAAAGGAAATAAATAAAAATAGTCATGGGCAATCGTAAAAGACAATCCGCACAAGTACTCAAAGAAGCAAACAAACTAATTGCTTTTGCGAAACTAAATAACTGTCCGACTTCTCCACGAAAAATGAGACTAGTGGCTGATCAGGTTAGAGGTGAATCTATTGGCAAAGCATTAGCAATTTTAAAATTTAGTCCAAAGGAAGCTTCGCGCAGATTAGAAAAACTATTAATGTCTGCTATTTCAAATTGGCAATCAAAAAATGAATCTGAAGATATTGAAAAAGCAGATCTTTTCGTTTCTGAAATCCGCGTAGATGGAGGAAGCATGTTAAAAAGATTAAGACCAGCTCCACAAGGAAGAGCACATCGTATTCGCAAACGCTCCAATCACGTAACTGTGATATTGGGATCTAATAATATTGAAGCATAATATGGGACAGAAAACAAACCCAATAGGAAATCGTTTAGGCATCATAAGAGGATGGGACTCTAACTGGTATGGTGGTAGAAACTATGGTGATAAGATAGCTGAAGATGATAAAATTCGTAAATATATTCGTGCACGTCTATCAAAGGCAAGTGTGTCTAATGTGATCATTGAACGAACTCTTAAAATTATTACTATAACTATTACTACTGCACGCCCGGGTATCATAATCGGTAAAGCTGGTCAAGAAGTAGATAAGTTGAAAGAAGAGCTGAGAAAGATTACGGATAAAGAAGTTCAGATTAACATTTTTGAAATCAAACGACCTGAGCTTGATGCTTGGTTAGTTGGCGCAAGTGTTGCTCGCCAAATAGAAAGTAGAATATCTTATCGCCGTGCAATCAAAATGGCGATTGCTGCCGCAATTCGTATGAATGCAGAAGGAATCAAAATTCAAATCTCAGGTCGTTTGAATGGTGCCGAGATGGCTCGTTCGGAATCATATAAAGAAGGGCGTATTCCATTATCTACCTTCCGTGCAGACATCGATTACGCATTAGTTGAAGCTCACACTACATACGGTAGATTAGGAATTAAAGTTTGGATTATGAAAGGAGAAGTTTATGGAAAACGTGAACTTTCTCCTTTAGTAGGTATGTCAAAAAAATCATCACAAAATTCGTCCAATTCTGGAGGAGGCGGTCGTCAACGCCGTCGTAAATAATATTAGAATATCATGTTACAACCAAAAAAAACAAAATTTCGAAAAGCACAGAAAGGCAGAATGAAGGGTCTCTCTGGAAGAGGTCACCAACTTTCGAATGGCATGTTTGGGATAAAAGCATTAGACTCAGTATTTATAACTTCGCGTCAGATTGAAGCAGCTAGAATTGCCGCAACTCGTTATATGAAAAGAGAAGGGCAGCTTTGGATTAAAATTTTTCCAGATAAACCTATTACAAAAAAACCTTTAGAAGTTAGAATGGGAAAAGGTAAAGGAGCTCCAGAATATTTTGTAGCTGTAACAAAAGCAGGCCGCATAATGTTTGAAGTCGCAGGAGTACCTTTTAATGTAGCAAAAGAAGCTTTAAGACTAGCCGCTCAAAAACTTCCTGTTAAAACTAAATTTGTAATTGCAAGAGATTTTGAAGCATAACTGAATTATTATGAAACAAACAGAAATAGTAAAACTTTCAAAAGAAGACCTTCAAGATAAACTGATGGAACATCAGAAGCAATTAGAAGAGCTCAAAATGACGCATGCCATTTCACCTCTTGAAAATCCATTACAAATTAAAAAAGCACGAAGAATAATTGCTAGACTTAAAACAGCCATAAGTAACTAAGAAGTATATACACATGGAAACAAGAAATATAAGAAAAGAACGGATTGGTGTGGTTACCAGCAATAGAATGAAAAAATCTATTGTGGTTTCTGAAGTTAAAAGAGTAAAGCACCCTATGTATGGAAAATTTGTTTTGAAAACAAAAAAATATATGGCTCATGATGAGGAGAACAATTGTAATGTCGGAGACACTGTAAAAATAATGGAAACAAGACCTATAAGTAAATCCAAATGTTGGAGAATGGTTGAAATAATCGAAAGAGCAAAGTAAGATGGTACAACAAGAATCTAGACTTAAAGTAGCCGATAATACTGGTGCAAAAGAAGTACTTACCATTCGTGTTTTAGGTGGGACAAAAAGACGATATGCTTCTATTGGAGATAAAATTGTCGTTACAGTCAAAGAGGCTTCACCTGCCGGAACAATTAAAAAAGGTCAAGTTTCAACCGCAGTAGTTGTTAGAACGCGTAAGGAAGTTCGACGTCCAGATGGATCATATATTCGTTTTGACGAAAATGCTTGTGTATTACTTAACCCCACTGGTGAAATGATTGGAACTCGTGTTTTCGGACCTGTAGCACGAGAGCTTCGTGACAAACAATTCATGAAAATTGTATCGCTAGCTCCTGAAGTTTTATAATAAATTAAATATGGCAATCAAAATTAAAATTAAAAAAGGAGATACTGTACGAGTTATCGCTGGTTCCCAAAAAGGGGCTGAAGGCACTGTTTTGAGTATTACTAAAGAAAACAACAAAGCAATTGTGGAGGGTATAAATTTAGTAAAGAAACACAATAAACCAAATGCACAAAATCCACAAGGGGGAATTACTGAAAAAGAAGCATCTATTGACATTTCAAATTTATCAGTATTTACCGCTGATGGAAAAACAACTCGTGTGGGTTACAGAATGGAAGACGGAAGCAAAGTACGTTTCGCTAAAAAAACCGATGAAGTCATCTAATTATGAATTATACACCAAGACTTAAACAGGAATATAACGATCGTATCGTTAATAATTTAAAAGAGACTTTTAGATATAAGAGTATTATGCAAGTGCCTAAGCTTGAGAAAATTGTGCTAAGCCGAGGTGTAGGAGCTGCTGTATCTGATAAAAAACTAATTGATCATGCAGTAGATGAATTAACAATAATTACCGGTCAAAAAGCAATTGCAACTATTTCTAAGAAAGATGTAGCATCTTTTAAACTAAGAAAAGGAATGCCCATTGGTGCCAAAGTAACCCTAAGAGGAGAACGTATGTATGAGTTTTTAGACCGTTTGGTAACTACAGCATTACCTCGAGTTCGTGATTTTCAAGGAGTAAAAGCTACTGGATTTGATGGACGTGGAAATTATACCTTAGGTGTAACAGAACAAATTATTTTTCCTGAGATCGATATCGATAAAGTGAATAGAATTAATGGGATGGACATTACTTTTGTTACTACATCTAAAACTGATCAG
This sequence comes from uncultured Flavobacteriaceae bacterium, assembly GCA_943842245.1. Lineage (GTDB taxonomy): Bacteria > Bacteroidota > Bacteroidia > Flavobacteriales > Flavobacteriaceae > MS024-2A. Next base: position 283,874 of record CALTAJ010000001.1, on the reverse strand, counting down.
GAAGCAAAATCACTATTAACAGAACTAGGAATACCCTTTAAAAAGAATTAATATGGCTAAAGAATCCATGAAAGCACGCGAAGTTAAACGCGCTGAGACTGTTGCAAAATTTGCTAAAAAACGTAAAGCTCTCAAAGAAGCTGGAGACTATGAAGCGCTCCAAAAACTTCCAAAAAATGCGTCACCTATCCGAATGCACAACCGTTGTAAACTCACTGGTCGTCCAAAAGGATACATGCGCCAATTTGGCCTCTCTCGTGTAACATTTCGTGAAATGGCTAATAAAGGTTTAATTCCCGGAGTAACTAAAGCTAGCTGGTAATTTAAATAATAAAAGATTATGTTTACAGACCCTATTGCAGACTATCTAACACGAATTCGAAACGCAAATCGCGCAGGACACCGTGTTGTGGATATACCAGGTTCAAATATCAAAAGAGAAATCACCAAAATTCTTTTTGACCAAGGGTATATCTTGAGCTATAAATTTGATGAAACCGAGGACCACCAAGGAAATATCAAAATCGCACTAAAATACGATAAGCTTACTAAAGAGCCTGTGATTAAGAAATTACAGCGTATTAGTACACCCGGTCTTCGAAAGTATTCGGGATCAGATAGTCTCCCTAGAATATTAAATGGTTTAGGAGTTTCTATAGTCTCTACTTCACAGGGAGTAATGACAGGTAAACAAGCTGCTAAAGAAAATGTTGGTGGTGAATTAATTTGTTACGTTTACTAAAAAAGAAGTTATGTCAAGAATAGGAAATAATCCGATAAATGTACCTGAAGGAGTCACTCTAGAGATACTTCCAACAAAAGTCATCGTTAAAGGAAAATTTGGTGAGCTTAAACAAGATTATAGCGATGTAAAAGTTAAGATGGAGGATAACATTATTACAATATCTCGTGATTCAGAAAATAAAAAAGTAAAGTCTAAACACGGTTTATACCGCTCCCTGATTGCTAACATGATAGAAGGTGTTAGTAAAGGTTTTACAAAAGAATTAGAGCTTGTTGGGGTGGGCTATAGAGCAAGTAACCAGGGACAAAAATTAGATCTTGCACTTGGTTTCTCTCACAATATATTATTTGATATTGCTCCTGAAGTTAAAATTGAAACAATTTCTGAAAAAGGTAAAAATCCGATAATCAAATTAACTTCTCACGACAAGCAGTTGGTTGGCTACGTTGCATCTAAAATTCGCTCATTCAGAAAACCAGAACCATATAAAGGAAAGGGCGTCAAATTTGTAGGTGAATATATCCGAAGAAAAGCAGGTAAATCAGCATAATTAAAAGAAAATGAGTTTAACAAAATCAGATCGTAGAAATAGAATTCAAAAAAGGATTCGAAAAATTATAACTGGAACCCCAACTTCCCCTCGTTTATCTGTTTTCCGAAGCAATAAAGAAATTTATGCCCAGATTATCGATGATGAAAGTGGAAAAACTATCGTGGCTGCTTCCTCTCGAGAAAAAGAAATCGTCGAAGAAAAGCTTTCAAGCAAGATTGATATTGCTTCAATTGTAGGAAAAAGAATTGGATCTTTAGCAAAAAAAGCAGGTGTCTCCCAAGTTAAGTTTGACCGAGGAGGGTATTTGTATCATGGTAGGGTTAAATCACTTGCTGAAGGAGCTCGTGAGGGTGGATTAAAATTTTAATTAGCATATGTATCAAGATTATAAAAATGTAGAATTAGTAAAGCCAGCGGGCTTAGATTTAAAAGATCGTTTGGTTGGCGTTCAACGTGTAACTAAAGTTACTAAAGGTGGTCGTGCCTTTGGTTTTTCAGCAATAGTTGTAGTTGGCGATGAAAATGGTGTTGTTGGTCAGGGTTTAGGAAAATCAAAAGAAGTTTCAGAAGCTATCGCTAAAGCTATAGAAGACGCCAAGAAAAACTTGATTCGAATCCCAATTGACAAAGGAACGCTTCCTCATGAACAAAAAGGAAAGTATGGTGGGGCACGCGTATTTTTAAAACCTGCATCTGAAGGTACTGGGGTAATTGCTGGAGGAGCTGTACGTGCAGTATTAGACGCTGTAGGAGTTCATAATGTACTTTCTAAATCTCAAGGCTCATCAAACCCCCATAATGTTGTCAAAGCAACTTTTGATGCCTTATTACAATTGCGAAATCCACAAATGATTGCGGAGCAAAGAGGAATTTCGATTGATAAAGTTTTTAATGGATAAGTATATATGATATGGCACAGATTAAAGTAAAACAAGTTAAAAGTAGTATCAAGCAATTACAAAAACAAAAAAGAATCTTAGAGTCCTTAGGACTTAGAGGAATTGGTAAAGAGGTTTCCCATGATGCTTCGCGAAGTATACTGGGAATGGTTGAAAAAGTAAAACATTTGGTATCAGTTACCAAATTATAAATAATTCTTATGAGTTTAGAAAATTTAAGTCCTGCAAAGGGATCAAATAAAGTAGCTGGAAAAAGACTTGGAAGAGGCCAAGGCTCTGGTAAAGGTGGGACCGCTGCGCGTGGCCATAAAGGGGCTAAATCGCGTTCAGGGTATTCAAAAAAGATAGGATTTGAAGGGGGACAAATGCCATTACAACGCCGTGTTCCCAAGTTTGGATTTAAAAACATTAATCGAAAAGATTTCCGTGGAATAAACTTGGATACAATACAAGACTTGTTGACCGACAAAAAGATTAAAAAGGAACTAAATATAGATCTGTTAGTTGAATTGCGTTTAGCTCATAAGAATGATTCTGTCAAAATATTAGGTCGTGGTAAGCTTAATAGTGCTATAAAGATTTCTGCTCATAAATTTTCAGCCTCAGCTAAGACAGCTATTGAATCTGCTGGAGGAGAAGCTGTAATTATATAGTTTATTATAATGAAAAAAGTTTTAGAAACCCTTTATAACATTTATAAAATTGAAGAACTACGCGAACGTGTGCTTCTTACATTAGGAATGTTATTGGTCTATCGCCTTGGAGCTCAAGTCGTTCTTCCAGGAATTGACTCTGTTCAATTAGCGGCATTAAGTAGTCGAGCTGATGGGGGAGGTCTATTGGGGATTTTGAATGCTTTCACAGGGGGTGCTTTTGCCAATGCATCTATATTTGCTTTAGGAATCATGCCATATATTTCTGCTTCGATAGTTGTTCAACTTATGGGAATTGCTGTTCCTTATCTTCAAAAACTTCAGAAGGAAGGAGAGAGTGGAAGAAAGACAATTAATCAAATTACTCGATGGTTGACTATTGCAATCTGTGTTGTTCAAGCACCTGCATATCTATTTGGTTTAAGTGCTTTAGGTGTTCCTGAGAGTGCTTTCATCCTGGGTAAAGGACCCTTATTTATTGGTTCTTCAGTAATAATACTTGTAACGGGGACAATTTTTGCAATGTGGTTAGGTGAAAAAATCACGGATAAAGGAATTGGTAACGGTATATCACTTCTTATTATGGTTGGGATTATAGCTAACTTACCTTTGTCTTTTACCCAAGAATTTGTATCTAGAGTGTCAGAAAATAATGGAGGGCCAATGCTAATTTTGATTGAATTAGTTTTATGGATAGTCATTATTCTTTTGTCTGTTTTATTAACATTAGCGGTAAGACGTATTCCGGTTCAATATGCTCGAAGACAGTCAGGTGGTGCTAATTCCGACCGTTCTATATACGGATCACGTCAATATATTCCACTAAAATTGAATGCTTCTGGTGTTATGCCTATTATTTTTGCTCAGGCTCTAATGTTCGCGCCAGTCTATATTGGGGGTGCATTAGGTGATTCTGATACAGGACAATGGATTCAAGCAAATTTCTCTGACATATTCGGGCTTTGGTACAATATGCTTTTTGCACTTTTAATTATTATATTTACATACTTCTACACAGCTATAACAGTTCCTACAAACAAAATGTCTGATGACCTAAAGCGAAGTGGTGGCTTTGTTCCTGGAATTCGACCCGGGAATGAAACTTCAGAATATTTAGATACAGTAATGTCACATATAACATTTCCAGGATCACTTTTTTTAGCTGGAATTGCAATATTTCCTGCAATTGTAGTAAAACTTATTGGTATCCAACAAGGATGGGCTCTGTTTTATGGAGGAACCTCCCTTTTGATTATGGTTGGAGTTGCTATAGATACTATACAACAAGTTAATTCATATTTGTTAAATAGACATTATGATGGACTTATGAAATCGGGAAAAACAAGAAGAAGTATAAATTAATATATGGCTAAACAAGCAGCAATAGAACAAGAGGGTACTATCATCGAGGCATTATCAAACGCAATGTTTCGTGTAGAATTAGAAAACGGTCACGTTGTGACTGCACATATCTCTGGTAAAATGCGTTTGCATTATATCAAACTATTGCCTGGAGATAAAGTTAAATTAGAAATGAGTCCTTATGACCTTACAAAAGCAAGAATTACATTTCGATTTTAATATATAATAAAGTTATGAAAGTAAGAGCATCAATAAAAAAGCGCAGTTCAGACTGTAAAATAGTCCGAAGAAAAGGACGTTTGTATGTTATAAATAAAAAGAATCCCAGATTCAAACAAAGACAAGGTTAATTATGGCTAGAATATCAGGAATAGACATTCCAAAACAAAAAAGAGGGGTAATCGCTTTAACTTATATTTTCGGTATAGGAAGAAGTCGTGCTCAGTCTATTTTGGAAGCTGCAAAAGTAGATGAAGGTAAAAAAGTTCAAGATTGGACAGACGATGAAACGGCTCGCATTCGTGAAACTGTAGGATCTTTTAAAATCGAAGGTGAGCTTCGTTCAGAAGTTCAATTAAATATTAAACGTTTAATGGATATAGGATGCTATCGTGGTATCAGACATAGAGCTGGCCTTCCATTACGTGGACAACGTACAAAAAATAATTCACGCACTAGAAAAGGTAAGCGTAAGACAGTAGCAAACAAAAAGAAAGTAACTAAATAATAGTTTCTAATTATGGCTAAAACAGCAAGTAAAAAACGAAAAGTAATTGTTGAATCTATTGGAGAAGCACATGTTACAGCTTCTTTTAATAACATCATCATATCATTAACGAATACCAAAGGAGAAGTTATTTCTTGGTCTTCAGCTGGTAAGATGGGTTTTAGAGGTTCTAAAAAAAACACACCTTATGCAGCTCAGACAGCTGCTGAAGATTGTTCAAAGGTTGCTCAGGAGGCAGGTCTCCGTAAAGTAAAAGTATTTGTTAAAGGTCCAGGGAATGGACGCGAATCAGCAATTCGATCACTACATAATAGTGGAATTGAAGTGCTTGAAATCGTTGATGTTACTCCACTCCCACATAACGGATGCAGGCCTCCGAAAAGACGAAGAGTATAATAATTAAAATGATCATGAATTGATTATTAGCCATCGAAGGAAGTGACCTTAATTCATGGTTTTCAATTCAATAAAAACGTAAATGTATGGCAAGATATACTGGTCCAAAAACAAAAATTGCTCGCAAATTTGGCGAGGCAATCTTCGGAGATGATAAATCTTTTGAAAAAAGAAACTTTCCTCCCGGACAACACGGAAATGCAAAACGCAGAGGAAAGAAGTCTGAGTATGCGATTCAACTTATGGAAAAACAAAAAGCTAAGTTCACATATGGGATCTTAGAGCGTCAATTTCGAAATCTTTTTGAAAAAGCAAGTAGAAGCAAAGGTGTGACTGGTGAGGCTCTTCTTCAGTTATGTGAGTCAAGACTGGATAATGTAGTTTATCGTTTCGGCTTGTCACCCTCAAGAAGCGGTGCAAGACAATTAGTATCACACCGTCATATAACAATAAATGGTTCTATAGTTAATATTCCCTCTTTCCAGGTAAAAGTGGGAGACATAGTAGGGGTTAGAGAAAAATCAAAATCTCTGAACATAATTATAGAAGCAAAAGGAAAGGATGCATCAGCATACGAGTGGTTAAGCTGGAACAGGGAACAGCTTCAAGGAACATATGTAAGCGTTCCTGAACGAATTCAAATCCCCGAAAATATAAAAGAACAACTAATAGTCGAACTATATTCTAAATAATCAAATGTAAGCACATTATGGCAATATTGAATTTTCAAAAACCAGATAAAGTAATTATGATCGATTCCTCGGAATTCGAAGGCAAATTTGAATTTCGCCCACTCGAACCAGGTTATGGATTGACAGTTGGAAACGCACTGAGACGTGTTTTGTTATCTTCATTAGAAGGCTTCGCAATTACTTCTATTAAATTAGAAAATGTTGATCACGAATTCTCAACAATTTCTGGAGTTGTAGAAGATGTTACAGAAATTATCCTTAATCTAAAGCAGATTCGTTTTAAAAGACAAATTGAGGACACAGATGAAGAGAAAGTTTCTATATCTATTGGAGGTCAAGAACAACTTAAAGCTGCTGATTTTCAAAAATTTATTTCAGGATTTCAAGTATTGAACCCTGATTTGGTGATCTGTAATTTGGAAAAAAGTGTACAGCTAAATATCGAAATCACTATCGAAAAAGGAAGAGGTTATGTTCCTGCGGAAGAAAATAAAAAAAATAATACTGAACTTGGTGTAATTGCAATTGATTCTATCTTTACTCCAATAAAAAACGTTAAATATAGTATTGAAAATTTTCGTGTTGAACAGAAGACAGATTATGAAAAACTTGTCTTCGAGATTATTTCAGATGGTTCAATTCACCCCAAAGACGCGCTTACTGAAGCAGCTAAAACATTAATTCATCACTTTTTGTTGTTCTCCGATGAGAGAATCACTCTTGAGGCTGACGAAATTGCTCAAACTGAAACTTATGATGAAGAATCTCTTCACATGCGTCAACTTTTAAAAACAAAGTTAGTGGATATGGACTTATCCGTTCGAGCTCTTAACTGTTTAAAAGCTGCTGAAGTTGACACTCTAGGTGATTTAGTTTCCTATAACAAAAACGATCTGATGAAATTCAGAAACTTTGGTAAAAAATCATTGACAGAATTAGAGGAATTAGTAGTTCTTAAAGGTCTTTCATTTGGAATGGATCTAGCTAAATATAAATTAGATAAAGATTAATCCATATTTTTAAATAAAAAAAATGAGACACGGAAAAAAAGTAAAACATTTAGGGCGTAAATCGGCTCACAGGAGTTCGATGTTAGCCAATATGTCTTGCTCTCTCATTGAGCATAAACGTATTAATACTACTCTTACTAAGGCAAAAGCTCTTAAACAGTTTATTGAGCCTGTAATTACAAAATCCAAATTAGATACTACACATAACAGAAGATTAGCTTTTTCTTCATTGAGAGATAAAACCGCAGTTGCAGAATTATTTAGAGAAATTGCTCTAAAAGTAGGTGACCGTCCAGGGGGATATACAAGAGTTATAAGACTTGGAAATCGATTAGGTGATAACGCTTCTATGGCGATGATTGAGTTGGTTGACTTTAATGAAGTTTACAAATCTGAAGCCAAGACAAAAAAGAAACCTAGAAGACGTGGTGGGAGTAAGGTGAAAACTAATATATTAAAAACGGGAGATGAAAATGAAGAGACATTGATAGAAAATAAACCTGTATCAAATGAAGCTTCTATTGAAGAATCATCACCATCAGACTCTGCATTAGGAAAGGATCCAAAAGAAGATTAGTATTTTTTTTTAAACCTAACTATATAAAAGGATAAACGTTTTAGTTTATCCTTTTTTTTGATTTATTTTGTATAATATGGAATACAGATCTAAAAAAAAGGCATTCGTGCTTCTTGCAGACGGAACTCAATTTTTTGGGAAGTCAATAGGCATTGAAGGAAGTGCATTTGGAGAAATTTGTTTTAACACCGGTATGACAGGGTATCAAGAAATTTTCACTGATCCCTCTTATTTTGGTCAACTCATGGTAACTACAAATACCCATATCGGAAACTATGGTGTTTTGAATCAAGAATCTCAATCAAAAAAAATTTCAATATCAGGTTTAATTTGTAAAGATTTTAGCTTTAATTATTCAAGACCGAGTGGTGATCAGTCTTTATACAAATATTTAAAGCGATATGAGTTAGTCACTATTTCTGATGTCGATACTCGTGCATTGGTTAATTATATTCGAGAACACGGTGCAATGAATGCAGTAATTTCAACCGAAGTGGGAGCTGAAGAACGATTACTTAAAGAATTGTTAGACATTCCAAGTATGGTAGGTTTAGATTTGGCGTCAAAGGTTTCTACTAAAGAAGCATATACTGTTGGCAATCCCGATGCTGCGTATAAAGTTGCTACACTAGATTTAGGGATTAAGCAAAATATTTTAAATCATATGATTGAAAGAGATATATTTGTTAAAGTATTTCCGTATAATACTTCTTTTGATGAGCTTGAATCGTGGAATCCAGATGGATATTTTATATCAAATGGGCCTGGTGATCCAGAACCGCTTAAAGAAGCTCAAGCCCTAGCTAAAGCTATTATAGATAAAAATAAACCTTTATTTGGAATTTGTTTAGGACATCAAATCATTGCTTTAGCTAATGGTATTCCAACTTTTAAGATGTTTAACGGACACCGCGGCATTAACCATCCAGTTAAAAACTTACTAACTGGGAAAGGAGAAATCACATCTCAAAATCATGGTTTTGCTGTAGATATGGATGTTGCTAAAGCACATCCAGAGATTGAAGTTACTCATGTTCATCTCAACGATGGAACATTAGCAGGTATGCGAATGAAAAATAATAAATGTTTTTCAGTACAATATCATCCTGAAGCTGGACCTGGTCCAAATGACGCGACTTATCTTTTTGATATTTTTAAAGAATATATCAATAATTAAAAACCAATTTAGAACTATATTATATGAGTATTATTATTAGCGTACATGCAAGACAGATATTTGATTCAAGAGGAAATCCAACGGTTGAAGTAGATGTAATTACAGAAAATGGAATTTTAGGAAGAGCAGCAGTTCCATCGGGGGCTTCAACTGGAGAGCATGAAGCAGTTGAACTTCGTGATGGCGGATCAGCTTATATGGGTAAAGCAGTTGGAAAAGCTGTTGAAAATGTGAATCAATTAATTTCCCAAGAAATAGTAGGGGTATCAGTTTTTAGTCAAGAAGAAATTGATAATGTAATGATAAAACTGGATGGCACTAGTAATAAGTCTAAACTTGGTGCTAATGCAATTTTAGGTGTTTCCCTTGCAGTAGCAAAAGCTGCCGCAAATGAACTTGGTCTTCCACTTTATAGATATATTGGTGGTGTAAATGCTAAAACACTTCCAGTTCCCATGATGAATATCATTAATGGAGGTTCACACTCAGACGCTCCTATTGCATTTCAAGAGTTTATGGTTATGCCTGTCGGAGCCTCTTCATTTTCAAATGCCATGCAAATGGGATCTGAAATTTTTCACAACCTTAAAAAGGTATTACATGATCGTAATTTAAGTACTGCTGTTGGAGACGAAGGTGGTTTTGCTCCAGAGTTGGATGGAACAGAAGATGCTTTAGAAACAATTATCAAGGCAATTGAAAATGCAGGATATAAAATAGGGTCTGAGGTTATGATTGCATTAGATTGTGCAGCCGCGGAATTTTATAAAAATGGCGTTTATGACTATACAATTTTTGAAGGAGATAAGGGATTAATAAGAAGTTCCGAAGAACAAGCAACTTACCTTGTAGAATTGTCAAACAAATATCCGATTATCTCTATTGAGGATGGTATGGATGAAAACGATTGGGAAGGTTGGAAATTTCTTACAGAAAAGGCAGGTGATAAGGTTCAACTTGTAGGTGATGATTTGTTTGTAACTAACGTACATCGTCTTGATAGAGGAATTAAAGAGGGCATAGCAAACTCAATTTTGATTAAGGTTAATCAAATCGGAACTCTATCTGAAACTATTGCTGCTGTCGATATGGCTCACCGAGCTGGTTACACCTCAGTGATGTCCCACAGATCTGGTGAAACTGAAGATAATACTATTGCTGACTTAGCAGTTGCTCTAAATACTGGTCAAATTAAAACAGGATCAGCATCTCGAAGTGACCGCATGGCAAAATATAATCAACTTCTCCGAATTGAAGAAGAGTTGAATGACTTGGCTTATTTCCCAAAAGAGAAAGCATTTAAGCACAAAGTATAAAAAGAACTAGATTTCTCCCATAAAATAATTAAAAAATGAGTGAAAAAGTAAAATTGTCATATAAAGGTAAAGACTTTGAATTCCCCCTAGTAGAAGGTTCAGAAAATGAAAAAGGAATTGATATAAAATCACTTCGATCTCAAACTGGTTTAATTACATACGATCCTGGATATAAAAATACAGGTTCTTGCAAGAGTGATATCACTTTTCTCGATGGGGAAGAAGGAATCTTAAGATATAGAGGTTATTCCATCGAAGATTTATGTGAAAAAGCAAGTTTTATTGAAGTTGCTTTTTTATTAATTTTTGGTGATATGCCGTCAAAAAAAGAATTAAATTATTTTAATAATGAAATAAGAAAAGATTCTTTAGTTGATGAAGATTTAAAGTCAATTTTAAAAAGTTTTCCTAAGTCAGCCCATCCTATGGGTGTCCTTTCCTCTTTAACCTCAGGATTAATTGCATTTAACCCTTCTTCTGTAGATATTGAGTCTGAAGATGATGTACGGGAGGCAATTATTATGTTGATTGCCAAGTTTCCAATTTTAGCTTCTTGGACTCACAGAAAAGTAAAGGGGCTTCCGCTTAATTATGCCAACACATCCCTTTCATATGTTCAAAATATTGCTCATATGATGTTTAAACTTCCGCATCAAGATTATGAACCTAGTTCAGTTGTTGTTAATGCTTTAAATAAATTATTAATTTTACATGCTGACCATGAACAAAATTGTTCAACTTCTACAGTAAGAATAGTTGGTTCTTCCCATGCAGGTCTTTTTGCTTCTGTTTCTGCTGGAATATCAGCTCTATGGGGTCCACTTCATGGAGGTGCAAACCAGGCGGTGATTGAAATGTTAGAATCTATTAAACATGACGGCGGGGATACAAAAAAGTATATGGAGAAAGCCAAAGATAAAAATGATCCATTCCGTTTAATGGGATTTGGTCACAGAGTATATAAAAACTTTGATCCCAGAGCGCGTATCATTAAAAAAGCAGCCGATGAGGTTTTAGATGAGTTGGGAATTGATGACCCAGTTTTAAATATTGCGAAGGCATTAGAAAAAGAAGCCTTATGTGATCCATATTTTATTGAAAGAAAACTTTATCCTAATGTAGATTTTTATTCCGGAATTATTTATCGTGCCTTAGGAATCCCAACAGAAATGTTTACCGTAATGTTTGCTTTAGGAAGGCTTCCTGGATGGATTGCACAATGGTCTGAGATGCGAAAAAATAATGAACCAATTGGGCGTCCACGACAGATTTATTCAGGAAGTAATCACCGTCCAGTTTAAAAAAGTTATAAATCTTCTAAATTTGGAGGAGAGTTTAAAGCCTTTTGTCTGTTTATTTTTTTAACGAATTTATGGATATCACTCGAGTCAGCAAGTATTTTAACAAAATAATGGTCTAAATAAATAGAGTATTCTTGAGATTTACCTTTGTAAATCTTCAACTTGTAATATGGAATAATTAGGCCATATGTTTCTAACAAACTTCTAAATCTGACTATTATTCCCTTAGGACGTAGCTCTATATTACAAGTATTGATATTTTGGTCTAAGATCAATAAATTATGAATATCAATTGAAGCGCTGTTAATAATTAGTTTTTTAGAACCGATACCACCTAAACTCCATCGTTTCTTTAATGAAAAAGTCCTACCAACTTCTTGATCAATAGATTTTTTTTGACTTGGGTCGTTATAAGAAACATTTAATAACATTTTTATAAATATAAGCCATTAAACTAGCAGTGCATAATCAATCCATAATAATTATCTTTATTACCAAATTGAAACATGAGTATTGACTATAATGCTATTTTGACTAATCCTATATGTAGCTTTTTAAAAGCTAAATTTCAGGTTAACATAAAAACTTTTGAATTTCAAACTACTCGAAAAGAGTTTGAAGGAGACATAACTCTTCTGGTATTTCCTTTATTAAACTACATCAAAATAAATCCAGAAAAATTAGGGGATGCAATAGGAGATCATCTCATTAATACTAACAAATCTGTTATATCATATAATGTAGTAAAAGGTTTTCTTAACTTAAGTTTAAGCAACTTTTTTTATTTAGAGCAATTTCAAAATATTTTTAAACTAGATAATTATGGACATAAAGTATTAGGTAAAGATGCTAATGAGGTTATGGTGGAATTTTCTTCTCCAAACACAAATAAACCTCTTCATTTGGGTCACATTAGAAATAATGTTTTAGGTTATTCTGTCTCAAGAATCCTTGAAGCCAATGGTAACAGAGTTGTTAAAACACAAATCATTAATGATCGTGGTATCCATATTTGTAAATCTATGGTTGCTTGGAAGAAATTTGGAAAAGGAGAGACACCTGATAATTCAAACATAAAAGGAGATCAATTAGTAGGTAAATACTATGTCATATTTGACTCAGAATATAAAAAAGAAATTGCAAATCTTGTTGATGATGGATTATTACTGGATGAAGCAAAGCAGAAAGCTCCAATATTAATTGAAGCTCAAGAAATGCTTCGTCTCTGGGAATCTAATGATGAGGAAGTTAGAGTATTATGGAATAAAATGAATCAATGGGTTTATGAAGGTTTTGAAATTACATATAAGAATTTAGGAGTTTCATTTGATTCTTACTACTATGAAAGTGATACTTACCTTCTAGGGAAAAGAATAATTGACAAAGGAATTAAAGATCATGTTTTTTATAAAAAAGAAGATGGTTCGGTTTGGATTGATTTAACTAATGAAGGTTTGGATCAAAAACTTCTGCTTCGTAAAGATGGGACTTCAGTTTATATGACTCAAGATTTGGGAACTGCTTTAAAACGTCTTGAAGACAATCCTAATCTAAAAGGAATGGTTTACACGGTTGGGAATGAACAAGATTATCATTTTAAAGTATTGTTTTTAATCTTAAAAAAGTTAGGCTTTGAATGGGCTCAGTCTCTTTATCATTTGAGTTATGGTATGGTTGATCTTCCTAGTGGTAAAATGAAAAGTAGGGAAGGCACAGTTGTAGATGCAGATGATTTAATTTCTAATATGATTATCCAAGCTAAACTGATTTCAGAAGAAGTTGGGAAGTTAGATTCATTATCCTGTAAACAGCGTGATAACTTATACGAAAATATTGCTCTTGGGGCTTTAAAATATTTTATTCTTAAGGTAGACCCTAAAAAAAGTATACTTTTTGATCCGAAAGCATCAATTGATTTTAATGGTAATACAGGACCTTTTATTCAGTATACACATGCAAGAATTAAAACTTTAATTAAGCGTGCACCAACAACAATTTCTGGAATTGATAATACATTAAGTTTGAATAATAAGGAGCGTGAATTAATAAAACAATTAGGGCGTTATCCAGACGCTGTAAGTCTTGCAGGAGAGCAATACAGTCCTGCAGTGATCGCTAATTATCTATATGATTTAGTAAAGTGTTATAACACTTTCTACCAAAACTTATCAATTCTTGGTATAAAAGACAAAAATTTAAAAAGTTTTAGGATTGCACTATCTCAAAAAGTTGCCGAAGTTGTTTCAAATGCTTCAGGACTTTTAGGAATAGAAGTACCTGATAGTATGTAAAAAAAAATCGCTCCTAGGAGCGATTTTAATCTTTTTCATAAAGTTCTATAAAAAATAAAACTATTTAGAATCAACAGCTAATTTGTAGACAACTAAACCGAATCCAATTTTGTTGATAGCATCTCCAACATTGTAAATAACATCCATTGGCAGACCACCAAATATTCCGCTGTACCATCCTTCAGTACCAGCCATGTATCCAATTGGATAAATTGCCCATCCTGCAAGAACAAACCAACATAGTGCTCTGTGTGCAGATTGAACAGCTCCACCTGCGGCTGCTGCTAATTTTGAAGCACCACCTAACCATATTTCATATGCAATGTAGAAGTATGCAAGTCCTGAAACGAGTCCCCATACAGCAGGACCTGATCCAGTAGTATAAACTGCTTCTCCAAAATATCCAGTCACTAACATTACAATAGAAGCGAAAATCATTTTCCACATTAATTGTTTTGTAGCACCAGCTGCTTTAAGAATTAAGTAAAATTCAACGCACATTAAAGGCACAGTAAGCACCCAATCTACATATCTAAAAAATGTAGGTGAGGTCATATTGGTTGCCCAATAATCTCGCATGTACCAATAGTGTACTGCTGCAATGAACGTAATTAATCCAGACACCAAAATAGAAGTTTTCCATTTATTGTCGAATGAGTTCATTGAAAGAAAGAAGAACGCTGATGCTGCCATCATCGCCATACATCCTACGAAAAATGTAAATCCTACGTAGTCGTCTGTAGCCATTGCTGGCACTACAGTCATTAAACTTATAATTTTTTCCATGATTAATATTAATTATTTATTTTTGTTCAGTTAAATGTAGAAAAAACTAAACTTATTTACTTAATTTTTAATGAATATTTTCTATTGAAAACTTTAACTTCTTCATTTACAATGCCTAAAAAGATAATATCTAAACAGGTTTTCACCCTTTTGTGTGTTGTTTTTTCACTTTTTTGCTCTGAGAGTATACAAAATATTGTTTCAGCATTAGGAATACTGTCTTTTGGTATATTACACGGTGCAAATGATCTTAAAATTTTATCAAAAAAAAAACTTAGAAATAATTCCTTTCTTGGCCTATCTTTTCTAGTTATATATTTAGGGGTTGTTTTTTTAGGGATTATGATTTTCTATTTTATTCCAGGCATTGCCCTTTTAACTTTTGTAATAGTAAGTTGTTATCATTTTGGAGAACAACATTGGCAGGATAAATTAGATTATATAAAACAACCGTTATTGTTTTACACATTTTATGGAGCTACTATTTTCCTGTTGCTTTTCTCTTTTCATAATTCTGAAGTTGAAGATATTATTTTTGAAATTTCATCTGTAAGAATTCCTTTTAGAATCTTTAAAATTTCACTTCTTATTATTGGTAGTGTTTTACTGATTTTTATGTTCATTAAAATCAAGGATTTTAAATTATTTTTAATTGAGACGACACTCTTAATTATTTTAAGTCTTCTTTTTTGGAAAGGATCCTTACTTTTTGGATTTGGACTTTATTTTGTTCTTTGGCACAGTATTCCATCATTAAATTCACAGATTAAATATCTCTATGGGGCAAAGGAACATTCACCCTATAAAATGTACTTTAAATCTGCTTTTTTGTATTGGATTTTAGCTTTGATTATTATGGTATCGTCATATTTTTTTGGTTCACTTCCTAAAGATCAATATTTATCTATTTTCTTTTCGTTTTTAGCTGCTATCACCTTTCCTCACGTTGTTGTAATGGGATTGATGTTTCATTCACACAATCATCATAGTAATTAATTAAGCAGCATTTATTATTTTTGTTTAAACTCAAATTTCAAATAAAAAATGTTTGATAATCTTAGTAGTAAATTTGATAAAGCTTTTCAGATTCTTAAGGGACATGGAAAAATTACTGAAATTAATGTAGCAGAAACCCTCAAAGAGATTAGAAGAGCATTGTTGGATGCAGATGTAAATTTCAAAATTGCTAAAGAATTTACTGTAACAGTTAAAGAAAAGGCTTTAGGCCAAAAAGTTTTAACCAGCTTAAAACCGGGTCAGCTATTGGTCAAAATCGTAAAGGATGAATTGACTAGGCTTATGGGAGCAGAATCCGCAAGCATAAAATTGAATGACAACCCCTCTGTAATTTTAATGTCAGGACTTCAAGGCTCGGGAAAGACTACTTTTTCTGGGAAATTAGCGCTTCATTTAAAAAAGAAATTTAAAAAAAATCCTTTACTAGTAGCTTGTGATGTTTATCGTCCTGCAGCAATAGACCAACTAGGTATTGTAGCCGATCAAGTTGGTGTTTCTGTGTATGAAGATAGAGAAGAAAAAAATCCCGTAAAAATTGCAACTGCTGCTATAGAAAAAGCAAAAAAAGATAAAAATGATATTGTAATTATAGATACTGCGGGACGCTTAGCTGTTGATGAAGTTTTAATGGATGAAATTAAGAATATTCACTCCGCAGTAAATCCATCCGAAACTCTTTTTGTGGTCGATTCAATGACTGGTCAAGATGCAGTTAATACAGCAAAAGCCTTTAATGACATTCTAAATTTTGATGGCGTGGTGCTTACCAAATTAGACGGTGATACTCGAGGTGGAGCCGCATTATCTATTAAGTCAATCGTCGATAAACCTATAAAATTTATTGGGACTGGTGAGAAGCTAGAGGCAATCGATATTTTTTATCCAGATCGCATGGCAGAACGAATACTGGGGATGGGTGATGTAGTTTCTTTAGTCGAGCGTGCCCAAGATCAATTTGATGAAGAGCAAGCTAGAAGAATCAATAAAAAAATCGCTAAAAATCAATTTGGTTTTGATGACTTTCTCTCACAAATTCAACAAGTCAAAAAAATGGGTAATATGAAAGATTTGGTGGGTATGATTCCAGGTGTTGGGAAAATGACAAAGGGAATGGATATCGATGATAATGCCTTCTTGGGTATTGAGGTTATTATAGGCTCAATGACACCCAAAGAGCGGTCACAGCCACAATTAATTAATCATAGTAGAAAAACAAGAATTGCCAAAGGTTCTGGAAAATCTATTCAAGAAGTAAATCAGCTTATAAAGCAATTTGAGCAAATGAGTAAGATGATGAAAATGATGCAGGGTGGTAAAGGTCAACAAATGATGCAAATGATGCAAAATATGCAATAATAATATGATAATTCTAGACGGGAAAAAGACTTCAAACGAAATAAAAGAGGAAATTAAGATAACTGTAAATTCCATGAAGGCCAGTGGAGAACGCCCACCTCATCTCGCAGCTGTTTTAGTTGGGAATGATGGAGCTAGCCTTACTTATGTAGGGAGCAAGGTTAGATCTTGTGAGTATGTTGGCTTTGATTCAACTTTAATTCGTTTAGAATCTAATATCAGTGAAGAAGAGCTTTTAAGACATATTAGCGACTTAAATCAGGATGATAACTTAGATGGATATATTGTGCAATTACCATTACCTAATCACATAAATGAAGAAAAAATTCTCTTAGCAATAGACCCTAAAAAGGATGTAGATGGTTTTCACCCCGCCAACTTTGGGAAAATGGCTCTTGAGCTTAATGCTTTTATCCCAGCAACACCTTTTGGAATTTTACAGTTGTTAGAGCGTTATAAAGTACCCACTAGCGGAAAACACTGTGTGGTTGTTGGGCGTAGCCATATTGTTGGTCGTCCAATTAGTATTTTAATGAGCCAAAAAGGGCCAGCTGGAAATGCTACTGTTACTGTTGCTCACAGTAGAACAGAAAATCTAGATATGTTAACTCGTAGCGCTGATATTGTGATAATGGCATTGGGGATTCCAGAATACCTGACTGCTGATATGGTAAAAGAAGGTGTTGTAATTATAGATGTTGGAATTACACGTGTCCCCGACAAAAAACATCCAAAAGGATATGTGATCAAGGGTGATGTAGATTATGAAGAAGTTTCTAAAAAAGCTAAATTTATAACCCCAGTCCCAGGTGGTGTAGGACCTATGACAATTGCAATGTTACTTCAAAACACTTTACTAGCTAGGCAGTGGAATTAACCTTAGGATTCTCCATAGCATTGAATATTTGCAGAATTAAGTAAGCAAAACTAACCCCAGTTAAAATCAAAACCATTGTCAAATAACCTTCTGCAGAAAACGAAAGTCTGATTAAAATTGTAGCAATAATAAAACCAGTATTTCGTATCAACTTACTGTATTCCTCTGTGTACCGAAATGATATTAGAAGAATTACTACATCTGCTAAAATTAAAAGTGTAAAAAATTGATTAAAGAAAAGACTGTCAAGATTTAGTAAATTTTGTTGGTTAAAAACACCATATATCCATTGACTTAAATTAGAAAGAAGCATAACTCCTAAAACTCCAAAAAGCATTACACTTACTATTTTTTTGGATGCAATAAACTTTAGTAATCTAGAGTTCTCCACAGCTCCTTTTGGTAAACGTTGTTTGCTTTTATTAAATAAAAAAATTAAAAGAAATAATATTAAAAAGCCAAGTAAATCAACAATTAATTCAAGGTTATGCGAACTATTCATCCAATTATCAGCCAAATCCATTTGAGGGATATCTTTGAAGATTTTTCGAATTACTATAAGTGATATTATTTCAAACTGTTTTGACACACAAGATGTAAAAGATCGAGGTAAATAAAAAAGTAGCAAATAGATCTCATAAATTAAGATTAAGGAAAAAGGAGTGTAAATAGCTGAAATAGGATCATTGAACAATTCTGGATAAAGAGGAGAAAAAAAGATGATTCCTTGAGCTTTCAGAAAAATAAGTCCTAAATGAATTACAAAACCTAAAGCTGCAAGAAGTAAAATAACTTTTTCAATTATTTTTTGAATTTTAGGAGCGAATACTATTGAAAAAATTTTCTCGAATGTTAAATAAAATAAATTCATATTTTAGGCAGTAAACAATTGGTCAATATTTTTAAAACTCTTAAACTCTAATGCATTTCCCGAGGGGTCATAAAAGAACATGGTTAGCTGTTCTCCTGCTAAGCCCTCAAATCGAAGATATGGTGCGATTTGGAATACAATTTTTTTATCTATCAATTTTTGACTAAAAGTATGGAATACTTTCCATTTCAAAACTACTCCAAAATGTGGGATTGGGACAGATTTTCCATCCACTTCGTTAAATTGCTTACGACCTTCATAATTTTTATCTTCATGTAAAACGAGTTGATGTCCAAAAAGAGAATAGTCTGCCCAATCATTTGTACTTCGTCCAGGATTACAACCTAAAGTTTCTTCATAAAAGTGCTTTGAAGTAGAAAGATTTCTTACTGGAATAGCTAGATGAAAAGGTGATAATGAAGCCATAAGTAAAGGTACACAATTTTACGAGAAGCCTTAGAAATTGGTATCTTTGAAATTCATGAATAAAAATTTGCAGAATAAAGTTAATCTAGGTAGAGCATTGCCTCTTATGGAGGCTTTTTACACTATCCAAGGGGAAGGTTACCACAAAGGAAGTGCAGCTTACTTTATTCGAATTGGAGGCTGTGACGTAGGTTGCCATTGGTGTGATGTAAAGGAAAGCTGGGATGCTCAAAAACATCCAGCTACACTTATTGAAGAAATTGTGAAACAGGCAATTAAATATTCCAATATTATAGTGATAACAGGTGGCGAACCTTTAATGTGGAATATGGAACCTTTGACCTTAGCTCTTAATAAAAAAAAGATGCAAATTCATATTGAAACCTCAGGAGCTTACGAAATAACAGGTCATTGGGATTGGTTTTGTCTTTCTCCAAAAAAAAATAAACTACCAACTCTAGACGCCTACTCTCGTGCAGACGAACTTAAAGTTATAATTTACAACAATGATGATTTTCGATTTGCTGAACAACAAGCTAAAAAAGTGAAAGAAAATTGTCTTTTGTATTTGCAGCCGGAGTGGGGAAAACGAGATAAAGTTATGCCTTTAATAGTAGAATATGTTTTGCAAAATCCAAGCTGGAAAGCATCTTTACAAACTCATAAATATTTGAATATCCCCTAATTATAAATCAGATATTTTTCTCTAATTTCCTTAAATAATTCAAGTTTAGTTTTCCAACTTTTTCTTATTTCTATTTCGCTTACACCAGAAATTAATTGCTCCTTTAAGCTAGAATTTCCTGCAATTTTATTAAAGCCCTTTAAAAAAAAAGTATTGGATTTAGGCAGATTTTTATATGCATCCATAAGCCATTTTAACTCTAATTGATTTGGCCTAAGTACCTTTGTCAAATTTTTTCCATAACAAAGATGATCTTTTAATTTAGGATTTTTTGCACCAAAATTCGGTAAAGGAGTAAAGGTGAAATTACTTTTAGGAAGTTTAGGATGACCATAAATTTGAAATTGAAAATCAGTCCCTCTGCCAACGCTAATAACCGTTGGTTCTAAAAGACATAAACTCGGATATAAAGAAATAGCTTGAGGATTTGGAAGGTTAGGGGAGGGTCTTACAGATAACTCATACTTTGATTTCCGATTATAATTTTCTACTGGGACAATACTCAGTTTACATCGCAAACCCTCTTTTAACCACCTCTCTCCATTTATCATTTGAGCGTATTCTCCAATAGTCATACCATATACAATAGGTACAGGATGCATTCCTAAAAAACTAGTATAGGCCTCTTCCATAACAGGTCCGTCTACATAATGTAAATTTGGATTTGGACGATCTAAGATAATCACGGGAATATTATTTTCGGCACAGGCCTCCATGACATAATGAAGAGTTGACAGATAAGTAAAAAAACGTACACCTACATCTTGAAGGTCAAAGATTATTATTTCTATGCCGTTAAGTTGTTCTGCTTTAGGTTTTTTGTTAATTCCATGAAGAGATATTATTTGAATTCCTGTTTTTGGATCCACCTGATCTTTAACATTTTCTCCTGCATCTGCTTTTCCTCTAAAACCGTGTTCTGGAGCAAAAATACTATGGATATCAATATTGTTTTCCAATAAAAAATCTACAAGATGTTGGGATGTATTTCTTTTTGGAATTAAACTAGCTTGATGAGCAACAACACCTACTTTTTTTTTAATTAAAAGTGGGATATATTGGTCTTGTAGGTAAGCTCCAGGAAGGATTCGTTTTTGGCTTATTGAGCTAGAACAGCTCAATGCAAGAAGCCAAAATAAAAATGTACTTTTGATAGAAGAATTTTTTAATCTCATCTCTAGTGAATATAGCTTTGTTTTTTGCTCGTAAAATGCAAGGACATAAACAGTATAAAAATACGGTTTCTGCTCGAATAATAAACATTGCAACCCTTGCAGTTTGCCTAGGGATATCTGCCATCTTGATTGCAATGTCTACTAGCAAGGGTTTACAAAAAGAGATTCAAAATAAGACTAGCGTTTTTAATGGCCATATTTTAATAACCTTATTTGAAAACAACGAATCTCAAGTCTCTGTCTTACCATTTGAGGATACTGATTCACTTAGACAAAAGATTAGAGAAAATAAAAATATAAAACGTTTTCACTCAATTGCATTAAAACCAGGAATGTTAAAAAATAAATCTCATTTTGAAGGAGTTGTATTTAAGGGTGTTTCCTCTAATTTTGATTGGTCAAGTCTTGATACTTTTTTGACTGAAGGTAGATTTCCTGATTTATCAAATAGGATTAGTAAAGAAATTTTAATTTCTGAAACTTTAGCGCGTCAATTAGACTTAAAGGTAGGGGATCAAACTGATTCTTTCTTTCAAAATCTGTCTATTAATGGCCTTCCCAAAAAGAGACGTTTTACTATTTCAGGGATATATTTTTCTGGCTTTCCTGATATTGATCAAACTTTATTATTTGGTGACTTACGTCAAATACAGAAGCTAAATCTATGGGAGGAAAATATGATTGGAGGGTATGAATTATTTGTAAAAAACTTTTCTTTAATTCAAAACACAACAGATAATATATATAATGATATACCATCAGAATTAAATAGCATTCCAATTTTTGATAGATTTCCAAGTATTTTTCAATGGATTTCACTTTTTGATTTTAACGTATTAATAATTCTGATTGTAATGATCCTTGTTGGTGTTACAAATATGGCAACAGCACTCTTAGTTTTAATTTTAGAACGTTCAAGAATGGTTGGCCTTTTGAAAGCAGTTGGGGCAAGGAATAAACTAATTCAAAAAATATTTTTATACAATGGAGCAGTAATCATGTCCAAAGGTTTGTTGTTTGGAAATCTGATTGGTTTAGGGTTTTATTTTTCTCAAAGTTTCTTTGGATGGATTCAATTAGATCCTTCTACTTATTTTGTAAGTAAAGCACCGGTTTTGATTTCTGGTCTGGAAGTGCTATTTATAAATTTATTTTTTCTTTTTATTTCCTCAATATTACTTTGGATTCCTTCAAAAATTATTTTAAGAATTAGCCCTTCCAAAGTATTGAGATTTAGATAAAATTTTGATCAATAATAATTAACTTTGACATGAAGATCACACTTTTATGAAATTTGCACATTCAATCCTTGAAACTATCGGTAATACTCCATTAGTTAAGTTAAATAATATCACTAGTGAAGTAGATGCTATGGTATTAGCTAAATTAGAAAGCTTTAACCCTGGTAATTCGGTAAAAGATCGAATGGCATTAAAAATGATTGAAGATGCTGAGGCTGATGGACGATTAAAGCCCAAGGGAACAATTGTTGAAGGGACCTCAGGAAATACTGGAATGGGACTAGCCTTAGCAGCCATTGTAAAAGGCTATAAACTAGTTTGTGTTTCCACCGATAAACAATCAAAAGAAAAATTTGACGTACTCCGTGCAGTTGGTGCAGAAGTAATTGTATGTCCAACTAATGTAGATCCTGATGATCCACGTTCTTATTATAGTACTTCTAAGAGAATTGCTGATGAAACTCCCAACAGTTGGTATGTAAATCAATACGATAATCCATCTAATACTCAAGCACATTATGAAGCTACTGGACCTGAAATTTGGGAACAAACAGAGGGAAAAATTACTCATTTTGTTGTAGGGGTAGGAACTGGAGGAACTATATCTGGAGTTGGAAAATTTTTAAAAGAAAAAAACCCAAATATTAAAATATGGGGCATTGATACTTATGGATCGGTATTTAAAAAATATCACGAGACTGGGATATTTGATCCAAAAGAGATTTACCCATACACCACTGAGGGTATTGGGGAGGATATTCTTCCTGAAAACGTTAATTTTTCTGTTATAGATCATTTTGAAAAAGTAACAGATAAAGATGCTGCAGTTTTCACTCGAAGACTTGCAAAAGAAGAAGGTATTTTTGCTGGAAATTCATGTGGGGCAGCAGTTAAAGGAGTTATACAATTAAAAAAGTTTTTTAAAAAAAATGATGTGGTTGTGGTTTTATTGCATGATTCAGGGAGTAGATATATCGGTAAAATCTACAACGACGATTGGATGGATAAAATGAATTTTTCATGAAACCAGTGTTAACAAATTGTTGATAAACTGTTAGTAACCTCAAAAACCTCCATTTTTATTTATTAAATTTGTATGTAAATGGATAATATTATATCTGGTTTTACGTTTACATACAAATGTAATTAGTTGTTGGTTTTGTTGAGAAAAATACTTTTTTTAGTACTAACTTTTCTTTCTGTAGGGATTTTGTTTTCTCAAAATCAAGACGTTTCTATTGGTGCTATATCGATTGTTGGCGGTGAACCTTTATGTCCAACAGATTCAGTTAATTTTCAGGTAGTTATTGCAAATGCTGGTCCTGGAGCTAATGATGTAAATGGAGATACTTTTTATTTCCAAGTTAATGGTCCAATAGCAAGAGCTCCAGCTGTATATACAATTAATGTTGCTGCAAATATAGCTGCCGGTGGCTCTCAAACTTTTATTTTTCCAACTCACTTCTCAGCAGTTGCAGGCGCTAGTATGTCACCTTTAGATCTTTCTGATCCATCTGCACCATATACTATAACAGCAAGTATTACAATTCCTAATGATACAGATATTTCAAATAATGTTAGTACATCCTTAGATATTGATGTTTATACACCTGTTGTACCATCTCTTTCAAGTAATGATGCAGATAATTCAATTTGTGCAGGTGAAGAAATTACCTTTTCAATTACACCGTATTCAGCTACTGCAACTTATACATTTAAGGTTAATAATGGAATTATACAGTCTTTAGCTGGGGTAAATACGATTACATTTTCATCTCTTGGAGGTCTGGGTAGTATAGCTAATGGTGATAAAGTAACAATAGAGATGATAGATGCCAATGGCTGTGTTACAAACTCTTCAACTCAGTCAACTACAGTTTCCGTATCAAGTATTCCATCTGCTGGTCTTTCAGCATCTGCTTCTGATGGTCTTTTTTGTTCCGGAGACGTTGTAAATTTTACTGCAACAGGAGGAGTAAGTTATACCTGGTATATCAATGGTAGTGAACAGTTTGGTGCCACTTTTTCAAATTTAACCAGATCACTCTCAAATAATGACACTGTTACAGTTAGAGTTTTTAATGCAAGTGGATGTTATGATGAAGAATCGTTATCATTTAATGAAATGACACTTGATAATAATGGTCTAATTGTCCTTCAAAACGCTTCTGATTCAAATATTTGCTCTGGTGCAGCACCAACTGGGCAGATTTTAGGAGATGGGTCTGGAGGAAGCTTAGTGGCCTCTTCAACCTATGGTAGCATTAGTTATCAATGGCAAAGCTCTACCAACGGCGGATCTAACTTTTTTGATATTAATGGGGCTAATTCTGCCAATTACCAACCTGCAGGTATTAGTTCAACAACTCTTTTCAGAAGAAATGTTATTATATCATCTGATACAACCTCTTGTACATTTATTGGAGATGATATAGTTACAATAAACAAGCGCAACACTTTTGATATTAATTTGTCTACTAATGATCCTAGTGATACATTTTGTCAAGATCAAAACATTATAGTTTCTGCAAATACAGGTGCCGCAACCTATACTTTTATAGTCAACGCTACTACAATTTCATCTAATACCACAACTAATACTTTAAACTTGAGATCTGGTGCAACAAGAAATCTTGCTGCAAGTCCACCAATTATTCAAAATGGTGATACTGTAACTGTTCAAATTACAGATAATTTTGGTTGTACTAACCAACAAACGATACCAATTATTGTTGATGAAGTAGGACTAAATCCAGGAGTTTCTACAAATGCTCCTGGAAATATAATTTGTTTAGGAGAAAATGTTGTAATTGAGGCAACTGGAGGCGCCAGCTATACTTTTTATATTAATAATACTGGTGCCCCTGCGCTGCCAGCAGAAGTTGTTGGAAATAAGTTTACAACCAACAGATTAAGCGATGGTGATATTGTAATCTCTAGAGTATATAATGCAACGGGTTGCTATATTGATGTAAATGAGACTTTTACTGTTTTATCAATTTCAACAACTGGTTCAATTACTTTACAAAATGGAGCTGATGCAAATGTATGTTATAACACTTCTATGTCAGGAGGTATTGACGGTGGTACTGCTGGAGTTGGAGGAGGAGCTGCAATTACTACAATTGCCTCAGCAACAATTGCTTATCAATGGCAGTCATCAGTAAGCGGTGGCCCCTGGGGAGATATTGCTGGAGCTATATCACAATCATATTCTCCAACTACCAACTTTACAGCGCAGACAAGATTTAAACGAATTGCATTTGCATTTTATGACTCAAATGGAAATGGGATTTATGATGAACCAATTTCGTGTAACAGAACCGATTCAAATATTGTTACTGTTAATGCCAAAGCTAATTTTGATGTTTCATTAGTAACTGGAGTTGAAGATAATTCGTACTGTGTAGGTGATTTGATTACTATTAATGCACCAGCGGGTGCTGATACTTATCAATTTTTTAAAAATGATGTTTCTCTCGGCGCTGCAAGCCCTTCAAGAACTGTAACTGCAACAGCAGGTAATGGTGGGACAAATTTTAATAATGGTGATCGAATTAGAGTTCAGGTTACTGCAGATGGATGTACTTTTTCAGATGAAATCACAATTTTAGTTGACTTTTTTGGAGTAGTTGCGTCAGCTTCGATTTCTTCTAATGCTCCAAATGATACAATATGTAGTGGCGATTCAATACGCATAACAGCTGGACCTCCTGCACCCGGTTATACTTATACTTTTACGCTTAACGGGGCAAATGCAAATCCGGCACAGGTTGCCGCAAATGTACTAACCACTACGGGTATAACGACTGATACGGTTGTGCTTGTGAGAGTTACTAATGCTTCTGGGTGTAGTGATACAGCTTCTCTTACGGTACTGGTTCCCAATATATCTGCTGGAGGAGACATAACAGATCCGGCAGCTACTATTTGTCCTAGTGATCCTCAGCCAGCGATTAACAGTTCATCGGTAGCCTCTGCAACTGGTGCTTCAGGATTAGCTACAGTAACTTATCAGTGGCAGTACAAGGTAGGGGTAGCGGCATGGCAGAACATTGCTGGTCAGACAGGGATTAATTTACCAGCGGGGTCATTTAACATTGTACAGACAACTTCCTTTAGGCGACTAGTCAGAGCTACGGCTAATGGTGTTACTTGTGATCCAACCCCTTCTGCTACAGAGGTAACGATAACAGTAGAGCAGGATCGAAACCTTAACATAACAACAAGTGATGCAGACAATACCATATGTTCTTCTGATGCGATTGTCTTTACGGGTCAGAATTTTGTAGCGGGAGACACCTTTAGGTGGTTATTAAATGGTGGTCCGATTGCTGGAGCTACAAGCTCAACTTATAATGCAGCAGCGGGAAGTATTCCAAATGGAGCGGAAGTTACATTTGAGGCTACCACTCCTGGAGGTTCATGTGCTTATACTGCATCTGTAACGATAAATGTTGCTAGTGATCTTACAGCGACTATTGTTACTAATGCACCAGGTGATACGATATGTAGTGGCGATTCAATTTCAATTACGGCAAGTCCTACAGGTTTAACTTATGCATTTACTCTTAATGGTGTACCTGCAAATCCGGCACAGGTTGCCGCAAATGTACTAACCACTACGGGTATAACGACTGATACGGTTGTGCTTGTGAGAGTTACTAATGCTTCTGGGTGTAGTGATACAGCTTCTCTTACGGTACTGGTTCCCAATATATCTGCTGGAGGAGACATAACAGATCCGGCAGCTACTATTTGTCCTAGTGATCCTCAGCCAGCGATTAACAGTTCATCGGTAGCCTCTGCAACTGGTGCTTCAGGATTAGCTACAGTAACTTATCAGTGGCAGTACAAGGTAGGGGTAGCGGCATGGCAGAACATTGCTGGTCAGACAGGGATTAATTTACCAGCGGGGTCATTTAACATTGTACAGACAACTTCCTTTAGGCGACTAGTCAGAGCTACGGCTAATGGTGTTACTTGTGATCCAACCCCTTCTGCTACAGAGGTAACGATAACAGTAGAGCAGGATCGAAACCTTAACATAACAACAAGTGATGCAGACAATACCATATGTTCTTCTGATGCGATTGTCTTTACGGGTCAGAATTTTGTAGCGGGAGACACCTTTAGGTGGTTATTAAATGGTGGTCCGATTGCTGGAGCTACAAGCTCAACTTATAATGCAGCAGCGGGAAGTATTCCAAATGGAGCGGAAGTTACATTTGAGGCTACCACTCCTGGAGGTTCATGTGCTTATACTGCATCTGTAACGATAAATGTTGCTAGTGATCTTACAGCGACTATTGTTACTAATGCACCAGGTGATACGATATGTAGTGGCGATTCAATTTCAATTACGGCAGAGTCCTACAGGTTTAACTTATGCATTTACTCTTAATGGTGTACCTGCAAATCCGGCACAGGTTGCCGCAAATGTACTAACCACTACGGGTATAACGACTGATACGGTTGTGCTTGTGAGAGTTACTAATGCTTCTGGGTGTAGTGATACAGCTTCTCTTACGGTACTGGTTCCCAATATATCTGCTGGAGGAGACATAACAGATCCGGCAGCTACTATTTGTCCTAGTGATCCTCAGCCAGCGATTAACAGTTCATCGGTAGCCTCTGCAACTGGTGCTTCAGGATTAGCTACAGTAACTTATCAGTGGCAGTACAAGGTAGGGGTAGCGGCATGGCAGAACATTGCTGGTCAGACAGGGATTAATTTACCAGCGGGGTCATTTAACATTGTACAGACAACTTCCTTTAGGCGACTAGTCAGAGCTACGGCTAATGGTGTTACTTGTGATCCAACCCCTTCTGCTACAGAGGTAACGATAACAGTAGAGCAGGATCGAAACCTTAACATAACAACAAGTGATGCAGACAATACCATATGTTCTTCTGATGCGATTGTCTTTACGGGTCAGAATTTTGTAGCGGGAGATACCTTTAGGTGGTTATTAAATGGTGGTCCGATTGCTGGAGCTACAAGCTCAACTTATAATGCAGCAGCGGGAAGTATTCCAAATGGAGCGGAAGTTACATTTGAGGCTACCACTCCTGGAGGTTCATGTGCTTATACTGCATCTGTAACGATAAATGTTGCTAGTGATCTTACAGCGACTATTGTTACTAATGCACCAGGTGATACGATATGTAGTGGCGATTCAATTTCAATTACGGCAAGTCCTACAGGTTTAACTTATGCATTTACTCTTAATGGTGTACCTGCAAATCCGGCACAGGTTGCCGCAAATGTACTAACCACTACGGGTATAACGACTGATACGGTTGTGCTTGTGAGAGTTACTAATGCTTCTGGGTGTAGTGATACAGCTTCTCTTACGGTACTGGTTCCCAATATATCTGCTGGAGGAGACATAACAGATCCGGCAGCTACTATTTGTCCTAGTGATCCTCAGCCAGCGATTAACAGTTCATCGGTAGCCTCTGCAACTGGTGCTTCAGGATTAGCTACAGTAACTTATCAGTGGCAGTACAAGGTAGGGGTAGCGGCATGGCAGAACATTGCTGGTCAGACAGGGATTAATTTACCAGCGGGGTCATTTAACATTGTACAGACAACTTCCTTTAGGCGACTAGTCAGAGCTACGGCTAATGGTGTTACTTGTGATCCAACCCCTTCTGCTACAGAGGTAACGATAACAGTAGAGCAGGATCGAAACCTTAACATAACAACAAGTGATGCAGACAATACCATATGTTCTTCTGATGCGATTGTCTTTACGGGTCAGAATTTTGTAGCGGGAGATACCTTTAGGTGGTTATTAAATGGTGGTCCGATTGCTGGAGCTACAAGCTCAACTTATAATGCAGCAGCGGGAAGTATTCCAAATGGAGCGGAAGTTACATTTGAGGCTACCACTCCTGGAGGTTCATGTGCTTATACTGCATCTGTAACGATAAATGTTGCTAGTGATCTTACAGCGACTATTGTTACTAATGCACCAGGTGATACGATATGTAGTGGCGATTCAATTTCAATTACGGCAAGTCCTACAGGTTTAACTTATGCATTTACTCTTAATGGTGTACCTGCAAATCCGGCACAGGTTGCCGCAAATGTACTAACCACTACGGGTATAACGACTGATACGGTTGTGCTTGTGAGAGTTACTAATGCTTCTGGGTGTAGTGATACAGCTTCTCTTACGGTACTGGTTCCCAATATATCTGCTGGAGGAGACATAACAGATCCGGCAGCTACTATTTGTCCTAGTGATCCTCAGCCAGCGATTAACAGTTCATCGGTAGCCTCTGCAACTGGTGCTTCAGGATTAGCTACAGTAACTTATCAGTGGCAGTACAAGGTAGGGGTAGCGGCATGGCAGAACATTGCTGGTCAGACAGGGATTAATTTACCAGCGGGGTCATTTAACATTGTACAGACAACTTCCTTTAGGCGACTAGTCAGAGCTACGGCTAATGGTGTTACTTGTGATCCAACCCCTTCTGCTACAGAGGTAACGATAACAGTAGAGCAGGATCGAAACCTTAACATAACAACAAGTGATGCAGACAATACCATATGTTCTTCTGATGCGATTGTCTTTACGGGTCAGAACTTTGTAGCGGGAGATACCTTTAGGTGGTTATTAAATGGTGGTCCGATTGCTGGAGCTACAAGCTCAACTTATAATGCAGCAGCGGGAAGTATTCCAAATGGAGCGGAAGTTACATTTGAGGCTACCACTCCTGGAGGTTCATGTGCTTATACTGCATCTGTAACGATAAATGTTGCTAGTGATCTTACAGCGACTATTGTTACTAATGCACCAGGTGATACGATATGTAGTGGCGATTCAATTTCAATTACGGCAAGTCCTACAGGTTTAACTTATGCATTTACTCTTAATGGTGTACCTGCAAATCCGGCACAGGTTGCCGCAAATGTACTAACCACTACGGGTATAACGACTGATACGGTTGTGCTTGTGAGAGTTACTAATGCTTCTGGGTGTAGTGATACAGCTTCTCTTACGGTACTGGTTCCCAATATATCTGCTGGAGGAGACATAACAGATCCGGCAGCTACTATTTGTCCTAGTGATCCTCAGCCAGCGATTAACAGTTCATCGGTAGCCTCTGCAACTGGTGCTTCAGGATTAGCTACAGTAACTTATCAGTGGCAGTACAAGGTAGGGGTAGCGGCATGGCAGAACATTGCTGGTCAGACAGGGATTAATTTACCAGCGGGGTCATTTAACATTGTACAGACAACTTCCTTTAGGCGACTAGTCAGAGCTACGGCTAATGGTGTTACTTGTGATCCAACCCCTTCTGCTACAGAGGTAACGATAACAGTAGAGCAGGATCGAAACCTTAACATAACAACAAGTGATGCAGACAATACCATATGTTCTTCTGATGCGATTGTCTTTACGGGTCAGAACTTTGTAGCGGGAGATACCTTTAGGTGGTTATTAAATGGTGGTCCGATTGCTGGAGCTACAAGCTCAACTTATAATGCAGCAGCGGGAAGTATTCCAAATGGAGCGGAAGTTACATTTGAGGCTACCACTCCTGGAGGTTCATGTGCTTATACTGCATCTGTAACGATAAATGTTGCTAGTGATCCTGTTGCAGCAATAATAACAAGTGCTTTCGGAGATACCATATGCGGAGGTTTAGATCCATCCAATAGACCGTTTTCAGATAGTTTAACAATTTCGACAACTTTTATTGCTGGAGCTTCTTATCAATACTCTATTGACGGTGTTCCAGTATCTGGGATTTTAGCTGGTGTAAATTCATTTACTACTGATAGTTTTTCTATCTATGATGCCGATTTACATTTTGTCGTAGGAGTTACAGTTATTAATTCAAATGGATGTAGTGACACTGCAACAAGGACTATTAACATGAACTACGTAAGGGCAGATGCAATTCAAATAGATGGTGGAACAATAGTTGGAAATATTTGTGCTGGAACAAGCCCAACACTTGATTTTGTTTCTGTAGGAACTGAAAATGCACCTGACGGTACAAATGACTTTACTGACGGAGCAGATTTTCCTGATGGCGCAGCAATAACATATCAATGGCAGAAAAGAGTAAATCTTGGTGCTTGGGAAGATATAAGTTTGGCAACAGCAAGGACTTATACACCAACACCAACTTTGTTTGAAACAACATTTTTTAGAAGAAAGTCTTTTAGTAACTTAAATGGTGTAGTTTGTGAGGCCGTTTCCTCAAATATAATTACGATAAATGTAGCTGCAAATGCAACAGGGGGTAATGTTCAAAGAAATATTAATCCAGTTGGAAATACATGGGTTGATTTAGAAGAGATAATATGTGTTGGTGGCACACCACAAGAATTAAGAGTAATCAACAGTGTTGGTGGCGCTGGAGCTCAATTTCAATGGCAGTACTCTTTAGATAATTTAAGTTGGGAAGATATTACCCGTGCAAATGGTTTTGCAACAGATGCTACTGCCGCACAGTATCAACCTTCAGCAATTACTGCAACAAATCTTTCTTCAGTTTCTTCATTTACAATAACAAATTATGGAAATGCAGATGAAGCAGGGGATATTTATAGAGTGACTTTAGGTGCTGACTCATTCTCAGTTACAGTTGGAGAGGTGTTTGATGCAGCAGCTGTTGGTTCAGGTGTTTCTCCAGTATCTACAGTTGATGAAGTCTTAGCACTTTTGGAATATAAAATAAATCAATCTGGATCAGGAATAACCGCGATAGATAATGCTGCAACAGACAATATACAAATTATACTTGCACCGGGATCATTATTAGTACCGACCTATTTAATTTCAGATGTTCAGTTGGAGCAAATGAAACAATAGCAAACTCAGCGAATGCTATAACTTATAATGCTCTAGGGTCAACAAGATATTATAGAAGGGTAATGACACAGAGTTTTGGTGGAGCTATACTTCCTGTTTGTCAGACATTTAGTGACATTCATAGTGTTGAAGTTAGTTCTGTTATAGCTGGGAAAGTGAGTAATACAAATTTAGTTATTTGTAATAACACGGCTCCAACTGCATTTAGCTCTTTAAGAAATGCTTATTCTATAAATATTGGTGCTACTTTAGTTTATCAATGGTATAGGACTACAGATGCTAATAGAACCGTTTGGGCGACAATACCAGGAGCAAATCTATCTACCTTAAATTTTGGTACTGCACTAACACAGTCTACGGCATTCAAAAGAAGAGTTACAAGTACCTATAGCGCTACTACTTGTTTTTCAGAGACTGATCCAGTAACTATTTCAGTTCTAGATCAGATAAATACCGGATTTATTCTAGCTAACCAGTCAATATGTAGAGTAGCTGGAGCTCCCCTTACAGTAGATGTAGCTGATTTGGTCAACATAGTAGCTAATGCACCAGAGACTGATGATGGAATTGGTGATGGTATAGCTTATCAATGGCAATTCTCTTCAGATAATTTAAATTGGGACGATATAACAGCTGGCTCTAGGGCAGATTTGTTAAATGGAGGTTTTGCTGCAACTTTATCACAAACTACGGTTATTACTGCAGCTCAAATCGATACTGACATTGAAAGAAGGCTACAAACATTAATTGATCCAGATATTCCAACGATTGTTTATTACAGATTAAAAACCACTAGATTTAATGATGCTAATAATAATAATGTTTTAGATGTAGGTGAAATCTCTTGTGAGGTTTTATCAGCAGCTACGCAAGTAAGTGTTAGTGAACAACCATCACTAGTTCAAACTACTGCTCCTTTGGGCGGTCAAACTGTTTGTACTGGAACAGCAATCGACCCAATAACTTTTCAGTATGGTGGTTCAGCAACTGGTATAAGACTAGTCAATACTCCTGGCGGTTTAAATGCTGTTACAAATGGAGCTGCTAAAACAATTACTTTAAGTGGTATACCTACTGGAACTGGTTTTATAAGAGTAACTACAACTGGAACAACATGTGAAATTTTAACTCTACAACATTTTGTGAGAGTTACAACAGCTCCGGAAATTCCTGATTATATTTTAATTGATGATGTAGCTGGGGGGACAGATCCTATCCCGATAGTAAATGGTCAAGATGGTAATATATACAATGGCCAAACTTATTTATGTGAACAAGCGTTAGCCGTATCACCAGGGACAAGAATATTTAGCGCTTGCTACAATGACGGTAGAATTGCACCATTAACTGAATCTTACAATTGGTTTATATCTCCACCTGCTGCTGGAACTATTTCAAGAACCACTGGATTTGCAACATGGAATGACGGATTTTTTGGGGATGCAACTATCCAAGTTGTAGCTGTTGGTTGTGACGGAAGTGCTACAGCGACATTAACTACTGTCGTTACAGTAAATCAATTTAACTCTTCAGCTTCGAATCCAACTGAGCCAGTTCCACTATTAGAGGCCGAGAGTGAAATTATATATTTAAGAGAAAATGCTGGAAATATTAGATCTCAGGAAAGGTATAACATTACATTAAATGGAGTAAGGTATACTTATGAAACTACAGATACAAATGTTCCTGCAGATGGCATAGCTAATCAAACTACTGCGCAAATAGCCACTGCACTTAGGGATCTCATAAACAACGACACCACTTCACCGATAGCAGGACTTTTCTCTGCCACAGCAGGGACATTTAATCCTGGAGATGCAAATAATAATGGTCTTAATGATGATGTCGGAGGTATTGTCAGGATAACTGCACAGTATCAAGGTAATTCAGCGCCAGTAATTCCTCCTGGAACACCAAGAGGTTCAGGTGGTAATATGAGTATAACTTTTAGCGTTACTAAATCACCCGTTGAAGGAAGAGCATTTGGCTCTATGTTCGGATTTGAAACAAATCCAACATCAGAGGTTATTTGTGGTGTTCCAACTGGGGCAGAACCAATTTGTGAAACTACTGCTTTAACTCCAAACACTCAATATTTCTCTACCGCAAGTAATTATTCTTCAATAAGATATGCAATTTCAAATGTTGTCGCGGGTCCAGGAAGTGTAGCATCTCCAGGAAGTTTTGTCAATTCAAATACCATAGACTGGAACGCTGGATTTCATGGAACATTCAACGTTGACTCTTATGCAACTGGTTGTGATGGAATTGAAAATGCTACTCCAGGAGTTCATACAGTAAGAATTTATCAAAATCTACCGGCTCCTCTGGATATAAATTATAACCCTTTAACCTTGCCAAACTGCCCTGCAGGATCTGGAGAAACAACACAATTTACTTCAAGTTCAAATGTTACTTGGTCATGGAACAATGAGTCAGCAGGAACATTAAATTCGGTAACAGGATTAGTATCTTGGTCCACAGGATGGTCAGGAACCGTTGTAATTACTGCAACATCTTTTGGTTGTGGAGATGGATCTATTTCGAGAACAGTTATTGTTCCAGATTCTCCATCCTTCACAAGAATCTCAGGTCCAGCAACTACAAATCAAAGCCTTTGTATAGGCGGAAATATTGCTGCGATAAAATATGAAATCCTTGGAGGTGCTACTGGAGCAGATGTCACAGGAATTGATGACCTTAATTTATTTGAGCAATTAACATCTGAAAATCAAGTTGATAGGTTTGTTATTGCCGGTTTAATGGCTGATGCTGGTGATATATACACATTGACAATTGATCAAGTACCCTATACAGTCACAATTAGTGAAACTGCAACAGCAGCTGGAGGTGCAGGTGTTGTTGACACTTTAGAGGAAGTAGTTCAAGTTTTTGTATATAAAATTAATCAGGCAGCTTTAGGAATTACTGCTGTAAATGATGGTCCAGCAGGTCAGTTTACTCTCACCTCAAATAATTTTGATTTTAATGTTAGTACATCATTTAACGATGCGTTAGGTGATGATGGTGCAATTTCATTTAATAGAACCGTTATTGCAGATGGAGGAACATTTATTGAAATTTCAGGAACAATTTCTGGGAGTTTAGGTATAACAGTGCCAACTACGTATCAGTATACTATAACCACAACTGGTGGAACTTGTACACCCACAACAGCTCAAGGCTTTATTTCAGTAAGTCCAAATTCTTCTATGAATATGCAGGTGGGTATGGATAGTAGCCAAACTGTTTGTAATAATTCGATTGGTGCTGTTACACCGATTGTATATAATTTAACAAATGCTTCAACAGTTAATGTAGCTTGGACCCCTTCGAGACCAACAGGAATTAATCACACCCATGTGATTCAAAATCAAATCTCAACAATAGCTCTTGGAGGAGTAAATGGTAATGTAGCTGCAAATAATGGAGAGGATTACACTATTACTATTAATTCAATTACAGTTACCTACACTATAAATACTGGTGCTCCACAAAATGATAATGAAATAGTAGATGTATTAAATGGTTTAAGATCACTTATAGCAGGAACAGGACTTCTTGTAGATGTTGTGGTAGTTGGCGGGAACAGTTTAAGAATAACATCTAGAAATGGAACACCATTTACAATTTCATCTACCGATCCAGCTATTAATGCTGCCGTTTTTACCGCACCTAGTATAGTCCAGTCTGCAACAAATTCATTAACATTATTTGGGAATCCTGCAGTTGTTGGTTTAGCAGTGGATACTGTATATGGATTCACAATAACCACAGTTAATAATGCTTTTGGATGTAACAATCCTGCAGACCAGGTATCATTAACAGGCTCAATAACTATAGCTCCTGAGGCTGCAATAAATTTAACTCGTGGAAGTAACAATTTAACAATATGTCAAGGCGAAACTGTTTCAAGTACTCAAGGGGGCGTTGACATAGAATGGGATATTACTGGATATGCTCTTGGAGCTACTGTAGGTGCAGGTCAGCTGCCCCAGGGAGTTAACTCTTCCTACATTGAAATTCCTCAGATAACTGAAATAACTTTTGCAGGAAATCCAGCTAATTTTGATAACGGAGATGTTTATAGATTAGAGGTTAATGGAGTAACAATTAATGTCCCTGTAAATGTTGGAGGTGGAGTTAATACTTTTGAAGCACTATTACAGGCTTTTGAGACTGGTATAGATTCAAATGTGCCTTCGGTAGATGCATCTTATGCGGCAAATACTTTAACAATTCAATCAAATACAGGAGATGCTGTTTCTGTGGTGAGAACAAATGTAGGTACCAATTGATGCAGGTGACCCTACGCTTAATTTACCAAGTATTACTCAAGTAAATAGAAAATTCATAAGAATTTTCGGAGCTCCTACAGATCCTGCTGCAATATATCCCTATACAATTACAACCTTTGGACCTAGTTGTGACCCTGCAACCGCTAATGGGACTATTAGAGTTGTTGATACTCCAACTATTTCGGTAGCACCAGGAAGTGATGCAAACCCAAGTCAACTTTGTAATCAATCTCCTATGACTGATATTGACTTTAATATATCAACATTTGCAACTTATGCAGTAACATGGACCGGTGCATTAGGGTCACCTGCAGGAATATCCCTTGTTAGAACTACAAGCTCTACAATTTCATTAATTTCTGATCCGGTTATAAATATCCCTGGTGCTATCCCAGCTGGAGGGGTGAGTTATACTTATCAAATTATATCTACTGTTAATGATAACGGTTGTTCATCGGTTGCTAGTTTTACAGGTATTGTAAATATTATTAATGGAACTGCTACCTTAGATCTTAACGATGCAAGCTCATTAACTGACGATAGAGTAAATGCTAATGGAGGTGTATTTAATCCGAGTGTAGCTCCAGATTATGTTTTAATCGAGGCGTGTCAAGGTTCACTTATAGACGATTCTTTATTCGATGCTACAGTTGATATAACAAATGTTGCTATTGCAGCTGGTGGAAATTTACCCTCTGGTTTATCTGGAGATTTTACCCCTGGAGTTGGAGGAGCTGTTGGACAGTATAGAATTTATGGTACTCCTGACACTGCTACAACGGAAGATATTGTTTTACAAGCCATAACTGATGCTTGTGTACCTGCTGCTGATATTAGGGTAAGAATTGTTGTTTACCCTAATTCTACTATAACCCTAGACGGAGGATCCAATGATAATCAAACTGTTTGTAATAATACAGCTTTAACAAATATTTCATATACTCTAGTTGGAGCTTTAGATGCTACAATAGCTGGCTTACCAGACGGTCTTGTAGGAAATACACAGGCACCTAATAAGTTCATTATATCAGGAACACCTAGTGTTAATATTTCAGAAACAACCTCATATACCTACACAATAACTACTACAAGTAATCCAGGTGGACCCTTAGTTGGTGCGTGTGCAGAAACAACTATAACAGGTGTTGTAACCGTTAGACCTGATGAATCTTTAACAGTGACAAGTGGTGCAATTGCTCAACAAGTGTGTTTTGGAGAGAATATAACCCCCATAGTAATATCTGTAGTAGGTGAAAACACCTTTGGAAGTGTTGCAAATCCAGCAACTCTTCCCGCTGGAATGAACTTCACTTTTGTTGAGGACGCTGATAATATGGGAGGTATTGTTACAATATCAGGTAGTCCTAGTGCCGCTATAGCTGGAAACAATCCATTTACTTATTCATTTATAACTACAACTGGCGGGGCAAATACCAGTGCTTGTGCAGATGCTACACAACAAATTGATATTACAGTTGTTCCACCATCATCATTAGCTTTTTCTGGACCTGACTCAGCAATTGTAAATCAAACAGTATGTGCAGGAACATTAATAAATGAAATTGAGTTCACAATGGGTGGGGGATCAAGTAATGTGAGTGTTACTTTTGGTGCTGGTCTTGGTTTCTCAAGAGCTGCGAATGTAAGGGTAAATGACCCTTCAGATTCACCCGATAATGTTGTAATATTCGGAACAGCACCAAATGCATTAGTACAAACAACCTATAATTATGAAATAGCTACAGTAAACCAGTGTAATCCTGGTACAAATGAAATTTCTGTAGCAGGTACAATAACAGTAATTCCAACAGAAACAATTATTCGAAGGGGAGGTTCAGGTGCAACAACTCAAGATGTTTGTGTAAATCAAAGTGTGACTCCAATGATTTTTGATATTACTGGACAAAATACTCATGCTAAGTTTGTTGATGCAAGCCTTGTACCATCAGGAGTTTCTCTAGATTTTGCTCCTGATCAAGCAACTGGGAATGGCGGAGTAGCAACAATACTTGGTAGTCCAGACAGTACAAATGCTGCCGGGGATTATACATTTCAAATAACAACTGGTGTCTCTGGAGCGGTCTCAAACACTAGTCAATGTGCTGATCAAACCCAATCAATAACTATTACTGTAAAACCATTACCTACAATGGTATTCTCGGGTGCGGATCCAGCGGCAATGAATCAATCTGTATGTCAAGAAACCGCAATCACTCCAATACAATTTACTTTAGGAGGAGGTGCTAATGATGTAACATTCTCTTCTTCACCTGCTGGTTTAGGTTTTACAAGAGCAGCTAATGTTTCAGTAGATGGAAACTCTGTTCAGATATTTGGAAATGCACCAGTTGTCGGAGCTGAAACTACATTTACATATAGTATCAGTACAGTCAATCCAAATTCTTGTACACCTAGTGTAACACTTGGTGGTTCAATAACAGTATTCCCTCCAGTTCAATACAACAACTGGGCGGGTAATCACACAGTAAATAATCCTCTCTGTAGTAATGATGGTGGATCGATTGTTGTTAATGCTGCAGCTGTTACTGGAGGTTTTGTAGCTGTAAAACAGCAGTCAACAGTTGAGCTTAACAATAGTTTTGCAGTTGGAAATATAATTACGATTATTGTGGGTCCACAATCATTTGCTTATACTGTTCAGGGAGTAGATAATCCAACTGGAAATTTATCAAATAATCCTGCAGTTTATGACCGGGCTCAAAGTAAATCTGAAATTATTACAGAGATTGTTGGATTAATAAATGATGCAAACTCTGGATCTACACTTGTCACTGCTGTAGCTAACTCACCATCTGTAGGTAGAGCAACATTAATTGCAAAAACCTCTGGAATAGGATTTACCATTTCAGGAACAAAACAACCAGGAAATTCTCCAGGAACAATTACTATTGCAAATCCAGTCCCTAATCAGTCTTTAACATATGGTTATTATTGGAGACAAACCAATTCTATAGGAACTCCAGTAACAACACTTGACATAACTGACCCAAATACTTATGTAGATACAGGATTAACACTAAATCTTAATAGTGTTACTGGCTCAGAGTATTATATGTTAACTACAGTTTCAAACAATTGTCAAGCTGATGCACCATTTGTAACCATCACTGCTCCTGATCCCTTGGCACTTACTATTACAACTATTTGTGATACAGAAATAACTGCAAATGGAAGTGGAGGTACAGGTCAACTAACCTATATCTTATATAATTCAGGAGGAACTGAAATTGGAAGGTCACCGGCTACTTTTGGGATCTCATACATTCTCCGATGGAGATGCAAATAATATTCCTGGAGGAGGAACAGTTAATATTACCCCAGGTTTCCAATACCAAATTGGAATAAAAGATGCTAACAACTGTTCGCTAAATGGTAATGATTCTACAGTTCAGATAAATACACCTTTAGCCCTTGTAATTGATCAAAACAAAATAACTGTTACACCTCCGGGATGTGCTGGGAATGATGGAAGTATTCAATTAGATACAGGTGGTTTTACAATCACAGGTGGATCAGCAGGTAACACAGGTGATTATTCAAACCTAACGTTTTTATGGACAAGAAGTGGAGGAGGAACTTTCAACACACAAGATATTTTTGGACTAAGTCCAGCCGATTATACCTTAACGGTAACAGACAATTTATGTAACACGTTATTTATTACTTCAAACCCAATAACACTCATTGATACTGCAGACTTTACAGTTACAAATGCTGTGGATAATTCAAGCGTTGCAAATTGTTCAGATGGAAACTTGCAGGTATCTGTAGCTGGTGGTTCAGGTAATTTCTCTTTTGCTTGGACAGATCAATTTGGGGTAAGTAGAGGGACTACCAATAGAATAGAAAACCTTGATGCTGGAATATATACTCTCATAGTAAGAGACACTACAACAAATTGTGAACAAACTTTCACTTATACCATTACAGGATCCTCAGGCCCTTTACAAGCTCTCAATGAAATTGCTGTAGGACAGGCTAATTTTACAACAACAGATATTCTGTGTAATGGTGCAGCTAATGGAGCATTTACTGTTGAGTTTACAGGTGGAAATCCGCCATATTCATATTCTTTGAATGGTGCAGCATATGTTGCAAATGGTTTTACGACAAGTACTTCATCAGTAACCTCAGGAGGAGCTAGTGCTACAGTGGTCAGTTTTACAACTCAAATTTTATCTCTAGATGGGCTTGAGGGAGGAACTTATTCAGTAAAAATTAAAGACAGCGGTCTTTGTCTTGATGACTCTGGAAATATTGTAGAATTAAATTTAGGTTCAGTAACAATTAATGAGCCCGATCCACTAAAAATTGAATTGAATGCGTCTACAACTGAACCAATTGACTGTTCAGCTGGTATTCAAGGATCATTAGGAGTAAATATTACAGGTGGAACTGTCAGTGGAACAACTCCTTACAGTATATTGTGGGAATTATTTGGACCAAGTGGAGAAGTACTCTATAAACGAACTACTTCAGGTTCTGCTTCTGACCCTGATGACCTTACTATAACAGGACTTGATTATGCAGGAGATTATACAGTAACTGTTACAGATGGCGCTGGATGTTCTACCACCGAAGTTATAACTTTAGATGATGGTTCTAATGAAGACCCATTCACGGTAGGGGAGACACCCGCTGTTACTCAACCAGGATGTAATTCTGAAGAACTTGGAACTATTGAGCTTAATCTTTCAGGTGGTGTTCAACCTTATAATATTAAATGGTATAAATTATCAGTTGCACAAGACAGCGCTGTATCTTCAACCGCGTCATCATCAACTGCTTCATCATCAACTTCAACACCAACCTCATCTTCAACTACAATTGAATTTTCAGATGGAGGATATGTAAGTATGAATAAAGATGGGTTTTATTTAATTGATAATTTACAACCAGGAAAATATAGAGCTATAGTAACAGATGCAACCGGATGTAAAATATTTTCTAGATCAGGTTTGATTAAGAATTCTTCATTTAATATGATCAATCAAAGGGTATATAACAGAGAGATTCTTGATTGTGAAACAGGTCTAGTTGAAGCTGACTTTTCATTTAGACTTTCAGGAACATCTTTAGCCTACAATATTTATTTGGATGGTAATCTAATTTATGGAGGTACTTCTGGTACCTCATCAGGAACTTCAACTTCATCAAGTACATTCACAAATAATATTGTTAAACAAGGGAATAACTTTATTATTAGGAATCTTACAGAGGGGCGACATGTAGTTGAAGCTCAAGATGCCGCTAATATAGAATGCAGTTTAGATTATGCTTTTGATGTTGAAACATATGTTCCAATAACTTATGAAGGTGAAACCGAATTTGAGTTTGATGTTTGTGAAAGTGGTTTTCAATTTGAATTAGATACTTCATTTATAATAGGTGGTAATCCAATAATCGATGATAATGATAATGTTATTTATAACCTTAGGTGGACTTATACACCTTCAGATCCAAATGAGCCAGGATCAAGTTTTGTGGGTAGAACTAGCTTTGTAGCAGGGAGAGGGACTTATCAGTTAATTATATCTGATGGAACATGCGCATCAGACCCAATAGATTTTGTATTTAGTGGTGATATTGATGTGTTATCAATTGACGGTCTTTTAGTTGATGCTAGTGGAAATAATGTAAATGTCCAGGGTGTTAGTTGTGAATTAGGTGCCCAAGATGGAAGAATTTCAATACAAATTACAGGAGGTCAAGAACCCTATAATATTTCATGGGAAATATTTGATGCTACAAGCCCCGTAATAACTCCTGTCTCTTCAACACTATCAAGTACTAGCTCTCAAATTAATTCACCATGGAAACCATTAAACGGTTCTTATCCAGGATTAGGAAATTTTGATGGATTCACAACATTAAATGAGCTTCCAGCTGGACTTTTCAGATATACAGTTAGAAGTGGAAGCACATGTCCTAATCCAGTTGATACTCCATTCAATTATTTGAGAGATGTAATAAGTGTCGATGATGATAATACATTAGTAATTACTGATGGACCATATGTAGATCCAAAACTTTGTGAAGGCTTACCTGGCTTGTTGATTTTAGATGCTGTAAATAATAGTGACTCATCTTCGGATTTAAATTTCTTCTATATTGACACTAAGGGTACTGAAGATATAGGTGACGATGGAGTGCCTGTTGCACTTAACGGAAATACTACAAAACTAGACGAAGACACTTATCAAATACTAATTGACACCCCATTTGAATATGGTAAATTAGTTATTACTACAGACGAAGGATGTGGTGTAGAATCAGAATTTAATCTAGCACTAGGAGACCCATATTTTTCTTATACATCTCCATCTTTCGAGCAGGTCAATGAAATTCCAGCAAGAGAAGAAGTTACATTTATCGATGAATCAG
Source organism: uncultured Flavobacteriaceae bacterium (assembly GCA_943842245.1). Lineage (GTDB taxonomy): Bacteria > Bacteroidota > Bacteroidia > Flavobacteriales > Flavobacteriaceae > MS024-2A. The sequence continues at coordinate 241,199 of CALTAJ010000001.1, read as the reverse complement.
AAGGAGAGTTTTCTAAATTAGAATGGAACTTTGGAGATAATTCAGAAATAGAAATAATAAATATTTCAGGCACAGTATCTGGTGTAACTCAGGTTACTCATGCCTATGGAAATTCAGGAACTTATTACCCAACACTAACTATATATAATGAAATTGGATGTTATGAGTCTGTAACTAATCCAATAACTATTGGAAGAGGTTACAGTATATACACCCCGAATGTATTTACACCTAATAACGATTGTTTAAATGATTACTTCAGACCACTGTTTACAGGATTCGAAAGTTTAACATTTAATGTTTATGACAATAGAGGTAATTTAATATATACAGAACAAGCACAAGACGGTTCAATTGATAGAAGTGAATGTCCAAATCAAATTGATTCAAGTGGAAACGGAAAGGCTATTTTAGGCTGGAATGGAAAAAGAGCGGACAACTCAACATTAGATGCATTTAGCCCATACTATGTTTATAGTATCTCTGGAGTTCCATTAAATAGAGTAAATGACGATCAAGTAATTAAAAGAAGCGGTATATTCACTATATTAAAATGATGATTAGAAAGAATATTATTATTTTTTGCTTACTACTATTAAACCTGTCTTTTTCGCAGGAAATGATCTATAACTCTCAACCAAAGTTGATGCATATCTCAAATCCAAGTTATTTTGGATTAAATAGTTGGAATAGATCTGGCTTGTTGTATTCAACAACTGAAATAAATCCTAATGAAACTCAGAATAATAAATTCTTTTATGGATCATACTCTTTTGATCTTATGGATTTTAGTTTAGGCCTTCAGTTTAATAATTTTAGTGCTCCAAATATAGGTTATAAAAAAAATGATTTGAACTTAAGCTATATTTATAAAATAGAATTTGGAAATGATGTATGGTTTTTACCTTCTGTAAATGTTGGTTTTTCATCAAAAAATTTAAATCCATCAAATTTAATTTTTGAAGATCAAATAAATTCAATTACAGGATATATTAATCAAGAATCTATAGATCCGTTAGCTGACTTTTTCTTTGCAAAAAATTATACCAATTTAGGAGCTTCATTTATACTTCACAATACAGATTTTTTAGTTGGTCTTTCATTTGAAAATTTAAATCAACCTAATATTGCGTATGATGATGATGTTGAATTTTTAGTTCCAATTTCTATTGGTATGCAAGCTGCTTATGAATTTAATCTTAATCCATATGACAGGAGATTTTTGCCAAGATATTCTTATCTGTATTCTTATGCATCAATAAAAAGATCTAGTGAATCATTGAATTTATATGCATCTCAAGAATTTCAATTAGGAGAATTTAGTGTTGGAATAAATCAACAATTTGGTGTTTTTGATAGCTTTTCTTTTTTAAATTTAGGATTAAGTGTAGGTTTAACTTATGAAAACTTTGATTTTGGGGTTTCTTACGCTTTTGCATTTCAAGATTTAAATACTACCTATCGATATGCTCCAAGAATTTTTGATTTGTATTTGAGTTTTGATTTTAGTCCTTTTTTACGAAATAGAAGAGGACAATATAAAAGACTACAAGTAGATAATTATTTTTAGTATTTAACAAAATATACACTGTCTTTCAAATAGTTTTTCCATAATCCAGTTCTTTTATTTGACAAGAAGAATCCTTCACTTATTATCTCTCCATTTTCTTTAAAATTTGTTTGATAACCTTCATCACAATTGGAAATTTTTTTTCTCATTATAAGATTATTATTTAAAAAAAAATCTTCCTTTTTTAATACTCCTTTTTTTACAACCCCAATAGTCAATCTGTCACCTTTTTGAAGCTTATACTTTCCAGAATATAGTTGATCATCTAAAAAAAAATTACAATTAATAATAACTAATTCACTTTTTAGGACTGTTTCATTACATCCAATAATGAAAATAAATAAAAAAAGACTAATAATTATACTTCGCAACTCCTCCACTTTTAAAATATTCAATAAACTCTCCTATTTTTTTACCTAAATAAAAATTACCACAGATATTTAAACTTCCATCTTGATGAAATCGCTCAAAGCTTCCATTTCTTAAATCATTGAAATAAAATGTAGTTAGTTGTTCATTACCATTTTCATAAAATGAGTTAAATGAGCCATTTTGTTTACCATTTATAAAATTAGAAACTGTTTGAGTTGTTCCATTAATATAATATTGAATTACTAATCCGTTTTTTAATCCATTTGTTATATTCATCTCTAATTTTAAATTATTATTTGGATATTTTTCTTTAACTAACCCGTTAAAAGGTTTTGAGTTTATATAAAATAAAAGTTCCTTATTAACAAATTTCATTTCTGTCTCATTTATATCAACTTCATTAATATTACATGAAGACAATATTAATAAAATCATTAGTAAAATTAAGTTTTGAAATTTCATCACATTTAATTTTGACTATTCCCTAAAAATCGAATTAGGAAAAAGAACCGGACTTTCAAATCCATTTTTACCAACTGTTGATACTCCAAAAAAGAAATTATCTATTACTATGCCGTTAAGCGTAGCCTCTGCGACATCTTCAACAAAACGACTATTATCCCAAGTAGGAGATGTAGTTTCACGCCAATATATCTTATATCCTAAAATATTCGAATCATTTATTTTCTCCCAACGAAATTTAACAGATGCTTCAACAATTCCTCCTATAGAAAGTTTTTTCAATGTTGGAGGTGACCAGGCTAGACTCGCTAGATTAATAGCATTTACAGCAGTTATCTTTTTAGCATATTCAAAATTTACACCTTCTATAACATCCCCATAATAAATATTATTTTCATAGCGAATGTCTTGATGCTGCATGTTGTAGTTTTCATGGGTTTCCATAATTCGAATTCCAGCATACCCAACATCATTAAAAGGTCGATGATGTCCTCCACGTCCAAAACGATCTAATCTATAAATCATCATGGGGTTCATTTCAGGCATAATTACTTTTGTGTTTTTATAAACATATCTTGCTAATTGTCTAGAGATCCCATCTACTTCACCTCCATAAAATCTTCTTGATTTACGCTGTTTTTCTGTTTCATTAGGTGGAACAGGCTCAGAAAAAATACGAAAGCTTCTATTATCTATCACTCCATCTATACCTTTTATATTTCCGATCATATCATTATTCAAGATCCCAATAATTTCCCAACCTTCTTTTTTAGCATAGTTTGCAAGTCCTTTCCCTCCAAAGAGTCCTTGTTCTTCACCAGATAAACCTACATAAATGATGCTATTTTCAAAAATGTATTTTGATAAAACCCTGGCTGCTTCTATTGTCCCTGCCATACCACTTGCGTTGTCGTTAGCACCTGGGGAATCATCTGTGTAGTTATTAGGATTAGAAATTCTAGAATCAATATCTCCACTCATTATTATAAAGCGATTAGGATATGATGTTCCTCTTTGAATTGCTACTACATTATTAATCCAAACTGGTTTTACAATTCGTTCACCATCTTTCGGCTCAAAATAATTCTTTTGGTAAAAAACCTCTAAACAACCATCACAATCTTTAGATATATCTTCAAATTCTGATTTTATCCATCTTCGAGCAGCTCCTATACCGCGTGATTTTGAAAGAGTATCACTTAATGTGTGTCTAGTTCCAAAATTAACTAGAGTTTTAATATCACTTTCAATACGTTTACTTGAAATGTCCTCTATTATTTTATAAAGATCTTTTCTTTCTTGTGCATTGCTTAAACTTAAGAACAAGAATGAGAGGAAAATTATTGCTTTCTGCATAAATCAAATTTTATTTAAAGTAATAAAAAAACCGATACTAAAGCACCGGTTTTTTAAATCACAGATTGAATTTTTAACTATATAAAATAAGAGTTTTCCATTATGAATCGATCTGCAATTTTAGTTCTCATAGTAAAACTATCTGGATATTCGACATATTCTGCGTGTTTCTGAATAGCACTAAGTAAATGATCACGTTCTGTTTTATTACTTTCAGTTAAATGAAAAATTACTTCTTTGGCACGCTTAGTTATTAAGTTTTGGGCTTCAAAAACATAATTTTGCACCATTGAAATTTGTATTTCTTGCTTTTCTAGACCCTGGCGATTGATATTTTTGATTGTCCTTAGTATTGCTGATTCACAAAAATAAATTTCAATTAAAATATCAGCTAAAGCTTGAAGCACTTGTTGCTCCTTCTCTAAATTTGAACCATATTTTTGTGTAGCATTACCAGCAATCATTAGGAACAATTGTTTAAAGTTTTCAATTAAATGATTCTCTTGTGCTAAAGGACCACCTTCAATATTTTCAATTTTTTCAGCACTCATATCGGTTGTAGCTTTTATTACAGCAGTCATTAGATCGAGTTCTCCTTTCATACCTTTTTTTAGAAGAAGGCCTACAGAAAGCATTCTATTAATCTCATTTGTGCCTTCGTATATTCTTCCAATTCTTGAATCTCTCCAGGCAGATTCCATAGGAGTATCTGCTGAAAACCCCATTCCTCCGAGAATTTGAATACCTTGATCAGCACAATTTTGCATATCTTCAGATGCCCCAACCTTTATTAGGGAGCATTCTATAGCAAAGTCCTCTACCCCTTTTAGTTCTGCTTCCTGATGACTTAAGCCATTATTTATATGATATTGAATTCGTTTTTCAACATCTGAAGCGGCACGATAACAAACAGACTCCCCAGCATAACAGGAAGATGCCATTTGTGCAATTTTTTCTTTAATTGCTCCAAATGAAGAAATTGGTTTTTTTAAATTGGACTCTTTCATTTGCGTATTCTACAGATTTTGATATTACCCTTCTTTGAGCTTCAAGACAAGCAACTCCTAATTTTATTCTTCCAACATTCAATGCATTCATAGCAATTTTGAAACCACCATTTCGATGGCCTAACATGTTTTCAACTGGAACCTTAGTTTTATTGAAGAAAACTTGTCGAGTAGATGATGCATGAATACCCAATTTGTTTTCTTCCTCTCCCAGTTCTATTCCATTATTATCTTCTTTAGGAACAATAAATCCTGTAATATTTTTATCATCACCAATTCGGGCAAAAACAATAAATAAACTTGCAAATCCAGCATTTGAAATCCACATTTTTTGACCAGTGATCTCATAATATTTTTCATCTTCTGATAATACTGCTTTAGTTTTACCAGAGTTTGCGTCAGAACCTGCACCTGGTTCAGTTAAGCAGTAAGATGCAAACCATTCTCCTGAAGAAAGTTTAGGAAGATATTCTTGTTTTTGAGCTTCAGTACCATATAGGAGTATAGGTAAAATTCCAATCCCAGTATGTGCTCCAAATGCAGTAGATATTGATCCAGATGCTCCAGATATATAATCACAAACAAGCATAGTTGAAACAAAACCCATTCCCATACCACCATAATTTTCAGGAACAGGGATACTTAAAAATCCCAATTCACCTGCTTTTTTCATTAATGATTCTGTTAAGGCATAATCTTTTTTTTCGAATCGAGGTTTATTTGGCCAAACTTCTCTATCAACAAACTCTATAACAGATTCTTTCATCATTATTTGCTCCTCACTGAAATCTTCAGGAGTAAAGATTTCATTCGGATCAGTCTTAGAAATTAAAAAATCTCCTCCATTTGTTTCTTTAATTGCTACTTTTTCCATAGTTATATTATTTTAGTACCGGTGTAAAATGTTCAAAATTTTGAGAACTTTCTTTAATGCAGTTCATGACTTCAAAAAAGGCATTAATTTTTTCTGTAGTTAGGGATTCTTCTATTTTTTTATTGAAATGTAAAACAACGTCCTTTGAATCATCTCTCTTTTCTTTTCCAAATGATGTCAAGTGAATTAAAACACTTCGTCCATCATTAGGATTTTGACTTCTATAAATCATTTTACGTTCTTCCATTGTGCTTAATAAACGAGACAGACTTGTAGGCTCCATTCCCATTTTGGGTCCCAGAGTTGTAGACGGTGTTCCATCAGCATCAATACTTAGTAGTGCAAACCCGGTAGCCATAGTCGAATCAAATTTATTAGCCTCTTTGTTATACATTTTGCTTACCAATTGCCATGTGGATCTTAATGCACTATCAAAAGTTTCATATTTCATAATATCAAATTTAAAAAATTTTATTATGCATGCATAGTAATTGTAAAAAAAAATTATAATACTTTATAACTTGCTTTTAATAATGAAATTTATAAATCGAGAAATGAATTTATATTAGCTATATATTGCGTTTATTAAATCCTTGTATTTTTCTGTTACTACCTTTCTTTTTAATTTCATAGTTGGAGTTAAATGACCATCATCAATTGTCCATTCATCAGGAGTAAGTTCAATTTTTTTAATTTGTTCCCATGAACCAAAGTTTTGATTATGAAGGTTCACTTCTTTTTCTATTGCTTCTTTAAGAAGGGGTTCTTTAGTTGCTTCTGAGAGGGATTTGCAGGTAATACCTTTACCGTCTAGCCAATTAATAACATGATCCAAATTTGGTTGAATTAAAGCTGCAGGCATTTTTCTTCCTGCACCCACAACCATAATTTGCTCTATGAATAGAGATTGTTTCATCTGGTTTTCTATAACTGCTGGAGCGATATACTTTCCACCGGAAGTTTTAAACATTTCTTTTTTGCGATCAGTAATTCTTAAAAATCCTTCAGCATCTATTTCTCCAATATCACCAGTATGAAAATAATCCCCAGACATAACTCCACGGGTCATTTCTTCTTCTTTGTAGTAACCCATCATTACGTTTGGACCTTTACAGAGGATTTCTCCATCATCAGCAATTTTTACTTCAACACCGTCTATTATTTTACCAACAGTACCAATTTTAAAATTATTAAATCTCATATCACCTACTGAAATAACTGGTGAAGTCTCGGTAAGACCGTAACCCTCAACAAGAGTCATTCCAGCTGCTGTAAATACTCTTGCAAGTCTTGGCTGCAGTGGAGCACTTCCTGAACAAATTTGCTCTAGATTTCCTCCAAGCGCTTCCTTCCATTTGGAAAGAATGAGTTTTTTTGCAATTTTTAATTTAAATTCATACCAAGCACCATTTTGGCCATAAGGTTCATATTGAAGACCAATATTAACTGCCCAATAAAAAAGAGTTTTTTTAATGCCAGAAAGTTCTCCACCACGGGCATAGATTTTGTCGTACACCTTTTCAAGTAATCGCGGAACAGCAGTCATTACATTGGGTTTTATTTCTTTAAGATTGTCTGCTATGGTTTCTATGGACTCTGCAAAATATACAGATACACTATTGTACATGTATATATAAAGTATAACACGTTCAAAAATATGACAAATAGGTAGAAAGCTTAACGCAGAAGCCTCACCTATATTTAATGGAAGACGTTTGGAACTAGAGATTACATTGGAAACTACATTTTTATGACTTAGCATTACTCCTTTTGGAACTCCGGTAGTCCCTGATGTGTAAATGATAGTTGCTAGATCATTTGATTTTACTTTATCCCGCATCTCAGTTACTTTTGGATCATGATTCATATTAGAACCTTCTTCTAATAATTCTGACCAATTTGCACATCCTTTTATTTCATCAAAACTGTAAACCTTTTTTAATGAACTTACATTATCCTTAATGGCAACAACTTTATTGTAAACCTCTTGATCAGAAACAAAGCAATAAATACTCTCTGAATGATTAAGTATATATTCATAATCTTTAGAAGAAATAGTAGGGTAGAGCGGAACGTTTACCGCACCTATTGTTAACAATCCAACATCCATAACACTCCATTCTGAACGATTATTTGAAGTAATCATAGCAATTTTATCTCCAGCTTTTATCCCCATACTAATTAAAGCACGGCTTATCGACCTTGATTGATCTAAAAATTCTTGTGAGGAAATACTCTTCCACTTTCCATTATACTTAGTAGAAAATGCTTTTTCGAGAGGAGCATTTTGATGCTGGTATTCTATAAATTCGTATAGTCTTGTTGGTTCCATCTATTTGTTTTACTGCAAAATAGGAAATATTTTGAAGTAAAAGAAGAAGTTGACAATTAAGACTTACTTGTTAGCCAATTATAAGCATTTTCAAACACCATTACCCATGGACTCACTTCATCAGAACGATTGTCGTGGTAGTATCCCCAATTCCAAGGAAATATAGTTCTCTCAAGGTGTGGCATCATTACTAAATGACGACCATCTTCACTAGCTAGCATGGCCGCATTATAATCAGATCCATTAGGATTTGAAGGGTATTCGCTGTAGAGATATTTTGCTGGGATTTGATAATTAGTTTCCTTTTGTGGAAATGAGAATTTTCCTTCGCCATGTGCTGCCCAAATTCCCAGAGTACTTCCTTCCAGTCCGTTTAGTATAATTGCTTTACTTGTTTCTATAGTAACTGCAGTAAAAATACATTCAAATTTTCCTGAATCATTATGGAGCATTTTTGGTTGTTTTTTATGGTTTGGGGTAATTAATCCTAGCTCGATAAATAATTGACAGCCATTACAAACTCCAAGTGATAGAGTGTCTGGGCGTTGAAAGAAATTTTCAATTGCAGATTTAGCTTTTTGGTTGTATTTAAATGCACCTGCCCATCCTTTGGCTGAACCTAAAACATCTGAATTAGAAAACCCTCCGACAGCAACTAGTAGATCAATATCTTCAAGGTTTTCTCTACCCTCAATTAAATCAGTCATATGTACATCACGCACTACAAAACCACTTAAATCCATCATGTAGGCCATTTCACGCTCAGAGTTGCTTCCTTTCTCTCTAATTACAGCTGCTTTTATAGTATTTTGTTTAGGTGAAGGTTTCCTACCATTAAATTTCTTTGGAAAATTAAATTTAAGAGGTTGCTTAATAATATTTTCAGCTCTAATAGTTGCTAACGGTTTTTTTGTTTGATATGACTCAAGTTTTGAAGAGGTTGCCATCCAAATTTTACGCATTGATGGGATTGAAAATCTAAGTTTGCCTATATTTAGATTACCATTTTTTGTAGTATTACCAATCATAACAGCTTTAATTCCAAACTTATCAAATGAAGCAGTAAGATTTTCTTTAGATTGAAGAACAACACCCACTTTTTCTGAAAATAGAATTTTTACTAAATCAGTTTCCTCTAAACCGCTAAAGTCAATATTCATGCCTACAGAATTAGAAGCGAAGCAAAGTTCAAGTAATGTTGTAATGAGTCCTCCAGATCCAATGTCATGACCAGCATTAATTTTTCTATTTGAAATATGATCTTGAACTGCATTAAAAGCTTTTTTAAAATATCTAGCATCTTGAACAGACGGTGTCTCCTTTCCAATTCGATCTAGGCTTTGAGCAAAAGATGAGCCTCCTAAATGGAATTGATCTTTTGCAAAATCAATATAGTATATGTTTCCTCCATTAACAGTAGCCAATGGAGTAATTATATTAGAAATGTCTTTACATTGGCCTGCTGCAGAAATAATAACTGTTCCTGGGGCCAATACATCTCCATCCGAGTATTTTTGTTTCATAGAAAGGGAGTCTTTTCCTGTTGGAATATTAATACCTAAAGAAATGGCAAAATCTGAACACTCCTGAACAGCATCATATAAACGTGCGTCTTCGCCAGGATTATTACAAGGCCACATCCAGTTAGCAGATAGGGAAATACTCTTAAGTCCGTCTTCAAGGGGAGCAAAAATAATATTTGTTAATGCCTCTGCAATTGCTGCATTACTCCCTTTTTTAGCACTAATTAAACCACTTACAGGGGCATGACCAATTGAAGTGGCAATTCCTTTTTGTCCTTTGTAGTCTAAAGCAATTACTCCACAATTACTTAATGGCAATTGTAATTCTCCTACGCACTGTTGTTGAGCTACTCGACCAGTTACACATCGATCTACTTTATTGGTTAACCAGTCTTTACTTGCAACGGCCTCTAATTGAAGAGTGTTTTCTATATAATTCTTAATTTCTTCTTGGGTATAGACCAATTCAATATATTCATTATTTACGATATTATCTTCCATAATGGTCTTAGGAGAGCTTCCAAAAAGTGCAGAAATTTCAAGGTCAATTGGCATTTCATTTGTTTTTTTAGAATGGAAGGAAAAGTTATGATCATTGGTAACTTCACCAACGACATAGAAAGGAGCACGTTCGCGATCAGCAATTTTTTTTAAAAGATTAGCATTTTCTGAAGAAAGAATAAGCCCCATGCGTTCTTGTGATTCATTACCAACAATTTCTTTAAAAGATAAAGTAGGGTCACCAAGTGGGAGCTGGTCAATTTCAATTATGCCTCCAGTATCTTCAACTAATTCTGATAAGCAGTTTAAATGACCTCCTGCTCCGTGGTCATGAATTGAAATTATAGGATTTTGGTTACTTTCCACTAAAGCACGAATAGTATTAGCAACACGTTTTTGCATTTCAGGGTTGGAGCGTTGAACAGCATTAAGCTCAATTGTACTTCCGAAAGCACCTGTATCAGAAGAAGAAACTGCTGCTCCTCCCATACCAATTCGGTAGTTATCCCCCCCTAGAATGATGATTTTATCCCCTTTTTTAGGAAGACCTTTTTGAGCCTGATCTTTTTTTCCATAACCAACTCCTCCCGCAAGCATAATAACTTTGTCAAAACCCAGACGCTTATTATTTTCTTGATGTTCAAAAGTAAGAACAGAACCTGCAATTAAAGGCTGACCAAATTTATTTCCAAAATCGGATGCTCCATTAGATGCTTTAATTAAAATGTCAATTGGATTTTGATATAACCATTTACGTTCTTTAAAGGGACTTTCTTTTCGGCCATTTTGAATTCGCGAGTATGGAGTCATATAAACAGCTGTACCTGCAAGAGGTAGAGAGCCTTTCCCGCCAGCTAAACGATCTCGAATTTCTCCACCAGAACCAGTTGCTGCACCATTAAATGGTTCAACAGTTGTGGGAAAGTTGTGAGTTTCAGCTTTTATTGAAATTACACTATCAATGATTTTTTTACTATAGTAACTTGGCTGATCAGCAGACTCAGGTGCAAATTGTTCAATACTTGGGCCTTCTATGAAGGCTACATTATCTTTATAAGCCGATATAATTATATTAGGATTTTCTTTGGAAGTTTTTTTTATTAGTTTGAAAAGGCTACTGTCTTTAATTTGCCCATCAATAATAAATTCTCCATTAAAAATTTTATGGCGACAATGTTCGGAATTTACTTGAGAAAATCCAAAAACTTCTGAATCAGTTAAGGATCTATTTAAAGATTTAGCTAAGTTATTCAAATAATTAACTTCTTCAGAATTAAGAGCCAAACCCTCTTTTTGATTATATGCTGCGATATCATCGACATGTAACACCCTTTCAGGCTCAATATCAACAGAAAAGAGGTTTTGGCTTAAACCATCAATTTCTATAACCAACATAGGGTCGATTACCTTGACTATGTCTTTATTTAAAAACTCTTCAATACGAAGAATCCCTTCAATTCCCATATTTTGAGTTATTTCAACGGCATTAGTACTCCAAGGAGTAATCATGTTTGCTCTTGGACCCACAAAATTTCCAGCTATTTTTGACATTTTGATTTGGGGCACATCATCAAAAAGCCATTGTAGTTTATATTTATTTTCTGAAGTGAGAGATAAAGAAGTTTCAACGGCATAAACTTTGGCTGTTGAATCACCAAAAAACAATAGCATAGGCAGCAATTTTAAAACTTAAAAATACATATTTTCTATTATTTTATTATGTTCACAAATTCTATAAAATATTAAGTTGTTGTTGAGTTATTCACAACTCTATTAACTAACTTCCAGTAATAAATTATTATAATTTGGCAAATAAAAAATCGCTAGTTAAATATTTTTATTATTTGATATCCAACAAAAAAGTTTAGTTGTAACTAATCTCTGATTAATCGAGCCATATAAAAACCATCTCCCATAGAATTATGTGTAAGTAAGGTTTTTTCTTTTTCTAGGCGAAAAGATTTTCCAACACTTGATTTTAGAAATTTTTGAATTTGATTTTCATTTTCATTTGAAAAAATTGAGCAAGTTGAGTAGACTAATGCACCCCCCTTTTTAACTAAAAGTGATTGTTTTTTAAGTATTAGTTGTTGTAATCTAATTAATTCTTCAATATAACTAGGATTCATATGCCATTTTGCAGCAGGATTTCTTCTTAGAACTCCAAGTCCACTACAAGGAACATCTAGCAAAACTAGATCAGTATTTTCTTTATATTTTCTGAATATATACTCAGAATCCAAGTCATGAACTGTAACCATTCGAACCCCATTTCTTTTAATACGTGCTTTGAGCTGTTCTAATTTTTTTTTATTAGGATCTAATGCTATAATCCGACCTTTATTATGCATTAAATTTGCGAGGTGAAGCGTTTTTCCGCCAGAACCAGCACAACCGTCAACAACAAGCATTCCAGGCTTTGGCTCAGCAAAATATGACACTTTCTGCGAATTAGCATCCTGAATCTCAAACCAACCTTGTTTAAATAATTCTAAATGATTCAATTTTTTGTGTTTATCTAAAAATAAAGCAGCAGGAAATTCAGGAATTCTTGAAGATTCAATATCATACTTTTTTTTCAAGATATTTTGAAGTTTTTCAGGTGACGTCTTAAAAGTATTAACTCTAAGTACAAGAGGGGCCTTATTATTAAGGTTTTCGATCTCTTTTTCCCAAACAGTTTTCCCTAAAGTTTTCAAACCTAAATCATCTAACCAATCAGGTATGGATTGTAAAATAGCCCTAGCTTTACTTTTACGATTGAATTCAAACTCTATAGATTCGGTTTTTATTTCAGAAAAATATTCCCAATCCTGTAAAGGAATTTTTTTTTTAAGCATCCAAATACCTAAAAGATTCCAGTAGTATTGGTTGGATTTAGGATTAAGTTTACCGATTTCGGTAAATAATCTTTTCCAACGAATAATTTCAAGGACACTCTCACCTACTAGTCTTCGATCTCGTGATCCCCATTTTCTATTTTGCTTTAATAATTGATTTAGTGAGGGCCTTAGAGCTTTTTTTTGCTTGAGGATATCGTTAAGGCATGAAACAATTCCTAAAGCGAGGTTTTGGTGTAAGTTCATTAGGCAAAGCTATAGTAATTATTTTTCTTTATCCTTTTTATTTTTACCTCTTAACTTACTAAATAATTCAGTATCAAAACGTTTTTCTTGATATAATATATTAAGAACAATTTCTGGGCGAATTTTCTTTAATAATCTTTCATTACGATTACGTTTTAATTTCATACCCATCATTTCATAGTTATCAGATTTATTGATGTATTGAGCAGCTACCGAACCGGATATAGTATCCAGAGAATTTTTGTACTCTTTGCGCATGTATCTTAACTTTAACCATATTTCATCGTGATAAGTGTTTTCGTATTCTTCGAAGATGCATTTAAACACATCTAATTCTTCTAAATTCATTAGTGTGTTTTCTATTATGTACCCTAATTTCAAATCTTTGAATTCTTCAAACCTTGAAATATCTTTTTGAGCATGAATTAAATTAGAAATTAGCAATGCAATTAAAAAGAGAAGTATACGAGGTATTTTAATCTTCATTTAATGGTTTTGAGTTATAAACAAAGGTAGTTTGAATTTCATTTTCGTCTAACATTGAAAAGATTTCATAGCTTTCAAAATCTTCTAAGTAATAAGTTTCAATGAAGTCTTCAAATACTTCTTTATCTTGGATTGCATACGATTTAGGGGTAGTAATAATATAAAAAATTATGGTTGAAGCTGCAATTCCAGAAAAGGTCAATAAAGCACGTTTAAATATTTTACTATTGTTAAGTTTTGAAATCTTTAAGGTTTTTTTAAAAATCTCTTTTTCCAACTCATTAAAATAATTATTTGGAGTTTTATATCCACTAGCATTGAATTCTACTTGGGTTTTTTTTAATAAGCTTTTTTCCAATGAATTGAAATAGCCCTTAGGCACTTTAAAAGGGTTCCTTTTTTTAGTTTTCATCATTTAATCGGATTTTGATTTTTTTTACGGCATGATGGTAGGAAGATTTAAGTGCACCAATACTAGTTCCAAGAATTTCAGAAATGGATTCGTAATTCATTCTGTCAAAATATCTCATATTAAAAACAATTCGCTGTTTTTCGGGTAATTGAGCTACTTGTTTTTGTAAAATAATAGCTGCTTCATCTCCATCAAAGTGAGGATCTGCTATTAGCCCATCAGCAAGGGATTCAATCCATTCTTGATTTTTAAGCCCCATTTTACTTGCTTTACTTTTTATAAAGTTTAAGGATTCATTTGAAGCTATTCGATACATCCAAGTATATAAACTGCTTTTTTCTTTGAAGTTTTCAATATTAATATGAATCTTAATGAAGGTATTTTGAACTACGTCATTTGCATCATCATGGTCTATTACAATTTTTCTAATATGCCAGTACAATCTTTCTTTATACTCTGAAACCAATCGGGAAAAAGCCTCGTCTCTTGAGTCAGGATGTTTTAATGCCTTAACAAAAAGTGATTGTGGTGTCAAAATGATGCTTTTATTTATTAAAATAGACAACGGTTAAGGTAAAAAGTTTAATCCATTCTTTGAATTTGAACCCATTTTTTATAATCTCCATTTGTAGTTAAAAGTTTTTTATGTGTTCCAGAAGCAACAACTTGTCCTTTATTTAACACCAAGATAGAATTTGCTTTTTGAATTGTTGATATTCTATGAGCGATAACTAAAGATGTCCTATTTAACATCAATTTCTCTAAAGCACTTTGAACTTGTTGTTCAGCTTCTGTGTCAAGAGCAGACGTTGCCTCGTCCAAAATTAAGAGTTGAGGGTCTTTTAAAAGTGCGCGAGCAATTGTGAGACGCTGTTTTTGTCCACCTGAAAGTTTATTGCCTAAGTCGCCAATATTAGTATCGTATCCTTCAGGTAATTCTTCAATGAATTCATGAGCGTTTGCAGCTTTAGCAGCTTCAACAACATCGTTTTTACTAGCATCTAATTTACCTATTAGGAGATTATTAAAAACACTATCATTAAAAAGAATTGATTCTTGAGTTACCATCCCTATATTTTGATACAAACTCTTTTTTTGAATTTTATGAAGGGGAATATCGTCTATACTTAAAACACCTTTATCGATATCATAAAAACGATTAAGTAAGTAAGTCAAAGTAGTTTTTCCACTACCCGAGGGTCCAACAAGGGCAACCATTTCCCCTTTTTTGATTTCGAATGATAAATTAGTTATTATCGGTTTATCTGAATAACTAAAAAAAACTTTATCAAAAAGGATACTTTTCTTAAAACTTTTTAGAAGAACAGCATCTTTACTATCTTCAATACTGTTTTTTGTGTTTAAAATTTCCAAAATTCGATCTGCTGCAGCATTTCCCTTTTGGATACTATAACTGGCTTTACTTATCCCTTTTGCAGGAGTCAAAATATTATATGCTAAACCAATGTAAACAACAAATGCTGTCCCTGTTATACTTTGATCTAATAGTACCATACGCCCTCCAAACCAAAGTAAAACTCCAATTGCAGCTATACCCAGGAATTCACTGGCAGGACCTGCTAAACTTGCGCGCTGAAGAAGGTGATTTGAGAAATTATAAAAACGTTCAGTTGCTGCATAAAATCTATTTTTAAATTGTGCACCAGCGCTAAAAGTTTTTATGATTTTTTGTCCATTTATTGTTTCATCTATTATGGTTAAAAAATCTCCTTGCTCCTGTTGAACTTGTGCGGATTTTTTTTTAAGACTTTTACCCAAATTAGAAATAATCCAGCCTGAAAGAGGAATAAAAATCAATACAAAAAGGGTAAGTTTAACACTAAAGAAAAACATTGCAATTAAAGAAAAAATTATAGTTAAAGGCTCCCGGACTATTAATTCTAAAATTGATAAAAATGAATTTTGTATTTCAGCTACATCACTAGTCATTTTAGCCATTAAGTCTCCTTTTCTTTTTTCGTTAAAATAATTGATGGGGAGTGCGATGATTTTTTGATAAAGTGAATTTCGAAGATCTTTTAAAATTCCATTACGCAGATAGGTAATAAAAAATAATGCCAAGTAATTACAGCTGTTTTTTAAGAAAAACAAACTCAATACTAGACCAATTACAAACAAAAGAGTTCCCTCAGTATTTTCAGTTAAATGTTCAGAAACATAATAGTTTAGACTGTCTTTTATAAAGGTATGAATATTAAGAATTCCATTATATTTTGCAGGTGTAATTTGTTTTTCAGTAGTCTTAAAAAGGACATTCAACATCGGAATTAAAGAAACGAAAGATAGTGCACTAAAAAGAGCATAAAGTGAATTGAAAAATATGTTTAAAAAAGCATATCCTTTGTATTGTGTTCCAAATTGAAGTATTTTTTTAAAAGAAGTAAACATTAGTCGATAAGATCATTAATAAAAAGGTCAATTTTTTGGCCAAGCTCTTTTTGATGGATATATAATGATTCAGATTTATTATAGGAAGTATTAACGCTAAAATAAAATTTAATTTTTGGTTCAGTACCGCTTGGTCGAAGCGAGATCCTACTCCCGTCTTCAAGAATAAAAACTAGGACATCCGCCTGTGGTAAATCAATTTCTTTTTTTTGTTGACTTTTTAAATTTATATAACTACTATTTTTATAATCTTCGATAGCCTGAATTAAAATACCTCCTATTTTTTTAGGTGGGTTATCTCTAAAACCTTCCATAAGTTTAGAAATGGCATTTACTCCTGATTTACCTTTTTTAGTTATAGACACAAGTTTTTCTTGATAAAAACCATATTTTTCGTAGCATTCTAAAAGAAAATTATATACAGTTTTTCCTTGTAATTTTAGTTCAGAGGCAAGTTCACAGGCTAGTAAAATAGCAGAGACTGCATCTTTATCACGAATTTTGTTTCCTACTAAATACCCAAAACTTTCTTCTCCACCTGCTATAAAATTTAATTCAGGATGACTTTCAATAAGTTGAGCAATCCATTTAAAACCTGTCAAACAACTTTTAAACTTAACTTTATAGGCGTTTGCAATTATTTCTATCATCGGTGTAGATACAATTGTACTAGCAATAAAGTGATTTTCTCTTAAGAGTTTCTTAGCTTTCTTTTTAGAAAGTATATACTCAGTTAAAACGACCATGATTTGATTTCCATTAAGATAAAATGGTTTTTGATTAAAATCTCTAACTACAATTCCCAATCTATCAGAATCTGGATCTGTTCCTAATACTATGTCAGCTTTTTTTTGTTCTGCGAGTTCCACAGCTAAATTTAATGCTTCTTTTTCCTCAGGATTTGGGGAAATTACACTAGGAAAGTCACCATTTGGCTTTTCTTGTTCTTTTACAATAAATACTTTTTTATAACCTGCTTTTTTTAAAACTTGCGGAACAGCTGTTATTGAAGTACCGTGTATAGGAGTAAAAACAATTTTAATTTGACTTTTGTCTTTATCATGAATTTTTGCATCTTCAAGCACTGCTTGATGATAAGCGTCATCTAAGTCGTGATTTATATATTTTAAAAGGTTTGTATTCCCTGCATATAAAATTTCTTTATAAGTAGTTTTTTCAATTTCATTTATTACAGATTTATCGTCTGGAGGAACTAGCTGCCCTCCATCTTTTCCATAAACTTTATAACCATTGTATTCAGGAGGATTGTGAGATGCCGTTAAAACAATTCCACAATGGGTTTTAAGGTGTCTTACCGCAAAAGACAGCTCTGGAGTTGGTCGTAATTCACTAAAGAGATAACAATAAATACCGTTTGCTGTAAAAACATCTGCTACAATTTTTGCAAGACTTTGACTTTGGTGCCTACAGTCAAAAGCAATTACTACTTTAAGCTGTTCTTTAGGGTATTTTTTTTTCAAAAACCTTGATAAACCTTGTGTGCTTTTACCTAATGTGTACTTATTGATTCTATTAGTCCCAACCCCCATGATCCCACGTATACCACCTGTTCCAAAATTTAAGGAGGTGTAAAAAGCATCCTCTAGTTTTTCAGGATATTTCATTAATTTTTTGACCAAATTTTGTGTCTCTTGGTCAAAAGGATCCGATAGCCATTCATCAATAATTTTTTGGGGGATCATTAGTAGTTGATTTTTTCTTTAATTGTATAACGTTTTTTATTTTTTTTATTCCTTAAAATAATTTCTCCTAAAAACCCAGCTATAAAGAATTGACTACCCAACAGCATAAGCGTTAATGCGATATAAAATTCAGGGCGATTTGTTATGAGCCTAGCTTGAACATCAAAAAACAACTTATCTATCCCTAAATAGAGTGTAAAACAAAACCCTAAGATTAACATTAAACTTCCCCAAAGACCAAAAAAATACATTGGTCTTTTTCCAAATTTATTTATAAACCATATTGTTATTAAATCTAAAAAACCTTTAAAAAAACGATCGGCTCCAAATTTAGTGTATCCAAATTTACGGGCTTGATGTTGAACAATTTGTTCTCCTATTTTATTAAAACCTTCTTGAGCAGCGAGTAAAGGTATATACCGATGCATTTCACCATAAACATCAATATTTTTAATTACCTCGTTACGATATACTTTAATTCCACAGTTAAAATCATTGAGATTAATACCAGAAACTCTTCTTGCAGCCCAATTAAAAAGTTTTGAGGGTAAATTTTTAAATAGGATAGAGTCAAAACGCTTTTTCTTCCATCCTGAGATTAGGTCATAACCTCCTTCATTTAAATTCTTTATCAATTGAGGTATTTCCTCTGGAGAATCCTGAAGATCTGCATCTAGAGTAATAACATATTTTCCATTTGTAGACTCAAATCCTGCGTGTAATGCTTGTGATTTTCCAAAATTTTTCGCAAAGCGAATAGCCTTGATATTGGAATATTTTTCGCTTAAACCCACTATAGATATCCATGATTTATCTGTACTGCCATCATCGATGTAAATGATTTCAAAACTAAGTGATTGATTTTTTAAGACTTTAAAAATCCAATCGTTCAGTTTTAATAGAGAATCTTCCTCATTTAATAGAGGAATGACAATGGATACATCTACAGGTTTTTGCATACCTGTAAAATTAATAAATTTGGTTTACTCAGGTCTTGATTTTTTAACTATAAGTCCTCCTATAAGAGAGATTATAAAACCAAAAAATAAAGAAAAAATAATTTGAACAGCTGAAAATATCAAAGGACTTGACATTTTTTCTTGTATAGAACGAGCTGTTTCTAGTGCTTCTTGTGGAATTTCAGGATTTTGAGCTCGCATATTATCAATAGATAATTCTAACGACTTCTGCATTGTATCAGGATCTAAAACATTTACAAGTAATTGTGTATAAATTATTCCAATGACAGCTGAAATAAGAGAAACCCCCAAACCAATTTTAAGTGCCTCTGATAAAGTCATATAACCTTCATTATTTTTTTTAAATACTATAAAAGAGTAAACAAGTACCCCGGATGTAATTAAAAGTGCAACTATTCCAGCTGTTGAATCATTTTTATAATGCATGTCTAAGAAAAAGAGCATTAGTTGAAATACAACAGAAATTGATCCTAGAATAATACCATATGTAATAATATTAGATTTTAAAGAAGAATTTTGATTTGGCATGTTATGATTTTAATTCTTACCGAAAGTAAAAAAAAAATATGCAGGGTTTCTCATAATCTAAAAAATAAAATTAAATTTGCAAACGATTTATAAATTATGAAAGCAAACATCCATCCGGATAATTACAGATTAGTTGCATTTAAAGATATGTCAAATGAGGACGTATTCATTACTAAATCAACAGTGAACGCAAAAGAAACTATCGAGGTTGATGGAGTTGAATATCCTCTTGTTAAATTAGAAATATCAAGAACATCTCATCCATTTTATACAGGAAAATCAAAACTTGTAGATACGGCTGGAAGAATCGATAAATTCAAAAATAAATACTCCAAATTTAAAAAGTAGTAATCATAATTTAATCTTATCTGAAAATCACACAATTAAAGTGGTTTATTTTTTTTGATATTTTTCAGGACCAAAAGATTTATTGGATTAATTTCCATCCCATGTATGTTTTTTTGAACAAAACGAATTACTTGATCATAGTAAAGAGGTATAACAGGGTAATCTGACATTATAAGTGAATCCATTTTTTTATATTTTTTAAAACGAAGACTATCAGACACTAAGCTTAACGATTCTTTATATAATATATCGAATTCTGGGTTTGAATAATGAGTGTAGTTGGGACCATTTGGAGAAAAGTTAAAACTATTAAATAATGAGAGATAATTTTCTGCATCAGGGTAATCCGCAATCCAGCTAGCACGAAATAATTCCAATTTTCCTGACGATTTTGCTTGTCTTAACGAGGCAGTTGGCATCACATCAATCTTGATTTCAACACCTATCTTTTGTAGTTCCCGTTGTAAGTACTCACAGATATCCAGATAATTAGCATCAGTAGCTATTGTTAATTTTGGAGTCTGCTTTGTTTCTTTAATAAAATCATTAACTAGTTTTCTTGCATAATTAGGATCATATTTAATGTTTGTTGTACTGCTTCCAGGAAGTCCCCGGGGTATAAACCCTTTTTTTGAAGCATATCCAATATTATTTCTCAGATAAGCAATCATTAGTTTTCGATCAAAACCGATATTTATAGCTTCACGAATTTTTTTAGATTGAATTGCAGGATTATCATTTTCAAGATAAATACCAATATACTCTGTATTTAGATATGGACCTTTGAGCATATTGAGTTGATCTCTGTACTTGGTTTGTATTTTTCCCTTTGGTGTTAGTAGTTCGTCTTTATATGAAGAATCTAAAGAGTTTACAAAATCAAATTTACCTTGTAAAAATAGCATAAACTCACTTTGAATATCTGGAATAAACTCTATAGCCACAGCATCGAGATATGGTAATCTTTGGCCTTGTTCATCTATTTCAAAATATTTAGGATTTTTACGCAAAACTAGTTTTACATTTTCGTCCCACTGCTTGAAATAAAAAGGCCCTGTTCCGATAGGGTTAGATCTAAAATCTTCTCCGTAATGAGATGTTATCTCCATTGGGACCACTGCACAATAGCGCATTGTTAGTAAACCTAAAAATGCAGGAAAGGGATTTTTTAAGCGAATAGTGAGAACATGTTTTTCTTTAGCTTCATAATCATTTACTTGTTGCATTACCCAACCTCCAGGTGATGCAATTTTTTTATTTCTTAGGCGATCAAAACTGTAAACAAAGTCAGCTGCAACAACTTTTCTAGTTTTTTTTGAGCCAAATAAAGGAGAGGAATGAAAATAGACGTCCTCTCTAAGGTTGAAACTATAAGTTAGACCGTCAGGGCTTATTGTCCACGAATTAGCAATTTCAGGAATTATTCTTAAGTCATTATCTAGTTGAACCAATCCATTAAATATTTGATTGATTGGCCATATATTTTGGGGATTTCTTGCAAAAGCAGGGTCTAAAGATGTGACGTTTCTATATTCATTATACCTAAATACTTTACGATCTTCATTTAGTTTATTAGTATTACAACTATTTAATAAAATAACAGTTGTAATTATTGAAATTAGATAAGATAGATTAGATAGCCATTTCGACATGAATATTTTGTTGATATATTTGTATCGAAATTACTGTTTTTAACCGATTATGGAAAATATTCTGTACGATGTAAAAAATATAAAAGAAACACTTCCACGTGTTGCCTTTCATACTTTAGGATGTAAATTAAATTTTTCTGAAACTGCAACGATAGCAAGAGACTTCGATGCTTCAAACTTCCAAAAAGTATCCTTTGATAGTCCTGCTGATATATATGTAATAAATACCTGTTCTGTTACTGATAATGCAGATAGACGTTTAAAAGGTTTAGTTAAAAAAGTTTTAAAACAAAATTCCAAAGGTTTTGTTGTAGCAATTGGTTGTTATGCTCAGCTAAAACCAAATGAGATTGCTGCTATTGACGGTGTAGATTTAGTTTTAGGGGCATCAGAAAAATTTAAATTAATTGAATATTTGCAAGATCTTACTAAGAAAGATTTGGGTGAAATTCATTCCTGTGAAATTGAAGAAGTTAATTTTTATGAGAGTAGTTATTCTTTAAATGATCGTACACGATCTTTTCTAAAAATTCAAGATGGCTGTGATTACAAATGCACCTATTGTACTATTCCAAAAGCCAGAGGTGTTTCTAGAAGTGATTCTTTGGAAAACATAATGAACAATGCTAAAAAGATTGCATTAGCTGGATCAAAAGAGATTGTATTAACGGGTGTTAATATTGGTGACTTTGGAAAAGGAGAATTTGGTAATAAAAAGCATCATCATACTTTTCTTGAACTTATTACATCATTAGATTCATTGGATTTGATAAAAAGAATACGAATTTCCTCTATAGAGCCCAATCTTCTTACTAAAAATATTATTGATTTTGTTGCAAAAAGTAAAAGTTTTGTTCCTCATTTTCATATCCCCCTGCAAAGTGGAAGTGATAAAATCCTAAAAAATATGAAACGTCGATATTTATCCTCACTTTATGTCGACAAAATTATTCAAATAAAGACTTTACTCCCTCATGCTTGTATCGGTGCTGATGTAATTGTTGGTTATCCAGGTGAAACTGATGATGATTTTCTAGAAACTTATCATTTTCTAGCTAATCTAGATATTTCTTATTTACACGTTTTTACCTATTCCGAAAGATCTAATACTGAAGCTGCTGTCATGGGAGATGTTGTAGATAAAATAATTAGAAGTAAACGAAGTAAAATGCTACGCGCTTTATCAATAAAAAAAAGACGTTCCTTTTATGAATCCCATCTTGGAAAAAACTTTACGGTTTTATTTGAGGAAAAAAATAAAGAAGGATACATAATAGGTTTTACAGAAAACTATATTAAAGTGAGGACTCCTTGGGACCCGTCCTTAGTGAATACATTATATAAAGTTGAATTAGAAAAAATTGATGAAGCTGGATATGTCAGATTTGTTAATCCTCGCTAAAGCTTTATCCCAACTGGTAAAAGTTGTTTGTAGCGGCGATTACCTCGAACAAATCTTGCAATTTTTGGAGAGGTAGGAACTACGCGAAGGTTTTTATCAGAGATAAATTCAAGAACTTTAATTATAAAAGCATCTTCAAAAGCCTTATCTTCTATTTCTTTAGGTATATGTAATTTAGTTAGAAAAATTTTTCTTTCTTGTTCTGAATATTCAATGCGGGCTAAACTGTCATCTAATTTAATTTCGAATTGTCTTAGAAATTCATTGTTGATTAAAGTTAATTCGTTCATGATAAGAGAAATTAAATATTCGTTTGAAATTTTTGTAAATTTATTTATTGTAAATAGGACCATAAAATTACAAAATTTAAATAAGTAACCTGGGTATTATCAATTAAAAATGAGTTCAATTCACATTTATTGTATGCCAGGAATGGCAGCTAGTCCAAAAATTTTTGAATTTCTGAACTTTCCAAAGCCTTTTAAAATTCATCTTTTGAGTTGGATACCCCCATACAAAAATGAACCCATAAAAAAATACGCAAAGCGAATGTGTAAATGTATTTTACATGAAAAACCAGTTCTTTTAGGTGTTTCTTTTGGAGGAGTGTTAGTTCAAGAAATGGCAAAATATATTTCTGTTCGTAACATAATAATAATTTCAAGTATAAAAAATAAAATGGAATTGCCATTACCAATGAAAATGGCTCAAAAAACAAATCTTCACAAACTCTTACCTATTCAATGGATTAAAAATATTGATAACTTGGTATTATTTGCTTTTGGAAAGGGCATTAAAAGGCGACTCGAATTGTATCAGAGGTACCTTTCTGAACGAGATCCGGATTATCTTTATTGGGCAATTAATTCATTGGTTCATTGGGATCAAATTCAAATACCTGCAAATATTCTTCACATTCATGGTGCTTCAGATACTGTTTTTCCAATAAAGAATTTGTCAAAGCCTATTATAAAAATTAAAGGAGGTCATGCTGCTATCATAACCCAGGCAAGTTGGTTCAATACTGAGTTGCCTAAACTTCTTGCAAAAAAATAATTAAATTTGATTAAATACTAATTTTAAGATATATCTAAGCAATGAAAACTAAGCTTACTTTAATTATTTTATTTTCAATAATCATTTTCATTTTTGGTTTCAGTTCAATTAATCCCGAATTACTTACAGCTTTCAAAAATTACGGTGGTGAAAATTCATCTAAGGTTTATGCTTTAAAACTTCCAGAAGTGGTAGATTTTTGTGGCGAACAATCTCCTCTAAATGCTCCAGATATTAGAGAGCGTTTGGATAAGGAGTTACTAGTTAATACTTATTGGCAATCAAATATGATGTTACTTCTTAAAAGATCCAATAAGTGGTTTCCCACCATTGAATCAATCTTAAAAGAAGAAGGTGTACCCCAAGATTTCAAATTTTTAGCAGTTATTGAAAGTGGTTTGGAAAACGTTCGCTCCCCAAAAGGTGCAAAGGGATTTTGGCAGCTAATGCCTGCAACAGCAAAAGAATATGGTCTAGAGGTTAATAGCAATGTGGATGAGCGTTACCATGTTGAAAAATCTACTAGAGCGGCTTGTAAGTATTTGCTTAAGGCAAAAGAACGCTTTGGAAGCTGGACTCTTGCTGCAGCATCATTCAATAGAGGTATGCTTGGGATTGATCTACTTTTGAAAAAACAATTAGTTGATGATTATTATGATTTATTGTTAAATAAAGAAACTAGTAGATATATATTTAGAATATTAGCAGTTAAGGAAATCATTTCTAATCCAGATCTTTATGGTTTTATTTATGAAGAAAGTGATTTATACCGCCAAATCCCAATTCGTAAAATAGGGATAGATATTCCGATAATAAATATTGCTCAATTTGCTAAAAAAAATAACATTAACTATAAGCTATTAAAAATTCATAATCCTTGGTTAATTCAAAATCATTTAAATAATAATTCTAGAAAATATTATGAAATAGATATCCCTGAAGATGGTTATTATTAAATACGTTTCATTTGTTTCTGAATCATTTTCATTTGACCAGTCAGCATACCGTGTTTGTCAAGCTTTTTTGCCTCTGAAAGTAATATCTGTGCCTCACGTTTCCTCCTTTTTTGAAGGTAGATCCCCGCTAAGCTCATTTTAGCCATTGCAATATCATGATTCATTGATAAACCCAATTTTAAAGCTGCTTTAAAATACTTTTCAGATTGCGTAAGATTTTTTTGAGAGTGAATGATTCCCAAAAGATAATTGAAGTAGCCTTGTTGTTTGCGAACAAGATTGCGTTCTACATTTGAAATCCTCATCAACCATTTTTGAGTACCATCAAAATCTTGTTTTCTAAGACGTAAAAATGCAAGAAATATTAATTCGTTTTTGAAGTACAAAAGGATGAACATTGCTGAAAGAAATAACATCAAAATACCATTACCAATATAATCATCGATAAATTGATAGATTCCATAACTGAATGAAATAATAGCAAGTATTAATTTTATGAATTTAGGGAACATTGTTTTTTTTTCAAAGGTATAAAAATTCATAACTGAAATGTTGATAATCAACTTTGGAAGACAAAAAAGTTGTTGTATATTTGGCCGACTTTAAAAAGAATTATATCTACCAGTCAAAATCATTATGAAAAGAACATTCCAGCCTTCGAGAAGAAAAAGAAGAAATAAGCACGGTTTCAGAGAAAGAATGTCCTCCGCTAATGGACGAAAAGTTATTGCTGCTCGTCGCGCTAAGGGCAGAAAAAAAATATCGATTTCATCGGAACCACGTCATAAAAAATAATGGTTTGTTTTACCCATATTAAAGGTGTTACTTTTTTAAGAGTAACACCTTTTTTTTTATATTGAAAAAATATATTTATACCCATGCCAAAAGTAAACTCAATTAAAAGTATTTTAGTGATTGGTTCAGGACCGATTATTATTGGACAAGCCTGTGAATTTGATTATTCTGGTACTCAAGCACTACGTTCGCTAAGAGAGGATGGAATAGAAACCGTCTTAATCAATTCTAATCCTGCAACAATTATGACAGATCCCACAATGGCCGATCATGTCTATTTAAAACCCTTAAATACAAAATCTATAATTGAAATTCTAAAAAAGCATAAAATAGATGCTGTATTACCTACTATGGGTGGACAAACTGCACTTAACCTTTGTATTGAAGCCGATGAAAAAGGAATATGGGAAGATTTTGGAATTGAAATTATTGGTGTAGATATTGATGCAATTCAGATAACAGAAGATCGCGAACGCTTTAGAGAGTTGATGCTAAAAATAGGTATAGGCATGGCGCCTCAAGCTACAGCAAACTCTTATCTTAAAGGGCAGGAGATTGCTCAGGAATTTGGATTTCCTCTAGTAATTAGAGCGTCTTATACCCTTGGAGGAGCGGGTGCATCATTTGTTCATAAAGAAGAAGATTTTGATGAATTATTAACTAGAGGGTTAGAAATTTCTCCCATTCATGAAGTGATGATTGATAAAGCTTTAATAGGTTGGAAAGAATATGAGTTAGAGCTCCTACGTGATAAAAATGATAATGTTGTAATTATTTGTACTATTGAAAATATGGACCCTATGGGAATCCATACAGGAGATTCTATCACAGTTGCTCCTGCTATGACATTGTCGGATAAAACATTTCAACGTATGCGGGATATGGCAATTCACATGATGCGTAGTATAGGAGATTTTGCTGGTGGATGTAATGTTCAATTTGCAGTCAGTCCAGACGAAAAGGAAGACATTATAGCTATTGAAATTAACCCAAGAGTTTCACGTTCTTCAGCATTGGCTTCAAAAGCTACAGGATATCCTATAGCTAAAATTGCTGCTAAACTAGCTATAGGATATTCATTAGACGAACTTCAAAATCAAATTACTAGATCAACTTCAGCTCTTTTTGAGCCAACTTTAGATTATGTGATTGTAAAAATACCAAGATGGAACTTTGATAAATTTGAAGGATCTGATCGTACTTTAGGACTTCAAATGAAGTCTGTTGGTGAGGTTATGGGAATTGGAAGATCTTTTCAAGAGGCCTTGCATAAAGCTACTCAATCTTTAGAGGTAAAACGAAATGGTCTTGGTGCAGATGGGAAAGGATACACGGATTATGACACAATAATAAGTAAGCTATCTGTAGCGAGTTGGGATAGAGTTTTTGTGATTTATGATGCCATTGAGATTGGAATTCCTTTAACACGAATTCATGAAATCACAAAAATTGATATGTGGTTTCTAAAACAATATGAGGAACTGCATTTATTAGGTAAAGAGATTTCCAATTTTAATATTGATACGATTGATGAGGCATTACTTTTAGAAGCCAAACAAAAAGGTTTTGCTGATAGGCAAGTTGCACATATGCTTAAGTGTTTGGAAAGTGAAGTGCGTGTCAAAAGAGTTGATATGGGAATTCAAAGAGTTTATAAGTTAGTGGATACTTGTGCTGCTGAATTTGAAGCCAAAACACCATACTATTATTCTACCTTTGAGGCTAAGTTAAAACATCAAGGAGGCATACCTTATTGTGACAATGAAAGTAAAGTTTCAGACAGAAAAAAAATAGTAGTTTTAGGTTCTGGTCCAAACAGAATAGGCCAAGGAATTGAATTTGACTATTGTTGTGTTCACGGGGTATTAGCTGCTAGTGAATGTGGCTATGAAACTATTATGATTAATTGTAATCCTGAAACTGTTTCTACTGATTTTGACGTTGCTGATAAATTATACTTTGAGCCTGTTTTTTGGGAACATATTTATGACATTATTCAACATGAAAAACCAGAAGGAGTTATTGTTCAATTAGGAGGGCAGACGGCTCTAAAGCTAGCTGAAAAATTAGATCGATACGGAATAAAGATCATTGGGACTAGTTATCGGTCTTTAGACCTAGCAGAAGATCGGGGGAGTTTTTCGACTTTATTAAAAGAAAATAAAATTCCCTATCCTGAGTTTGGAGTAGCTCAAACTGCTGATCAGGCATCAATATTAGCAGATGAATTAGATTTTCCGATTTTGGTCAGACCCTCATACGTATTGGGAGGTCAGGGGATGAAAATTGTTATTAATAAAAAAGACTTGGAAGCACATGTTGTAGACTTACTTCAAAAAATCCCAAATAATAAATTGCTTCTTGATCATTATCTAGATGGTGCTATTGAATGTGAAGCAGATGCAATTTGTGATGGAGAAAATGTTCAAATTATTGGAATAATGGAGCATATTGAGCCTTGTGGTATTCATTCTGGAGATTCAAATGCTACGCTTCCTGTTTTTAATCTTGGAGAATATGTAGTTCAACAGATTAAAGATCATACACACAAGATTGCATTAGCATTAAACACAGTAGGATTAATAAATATTCAGTATGCTGTTAAAAATGATATGGTTTTTGTAATTGAAGCTAATCCAAGGGCATCTAGGACAGTTCCATTTATAGCAAAAGCCTATAAGGAGCCTTATGTTAATTATGCCACCAAGGTAATGCTCGGTGAAAATAAAGTAACCGATTTTAAATTTAATCCAAAATTAAAGGGTTATGCCATTAAACAGCCTGTATTTTCATTCAATAAATTCCCAAATGTTAATAAACAACTAGGACCTGAAATGAAAAGTACTGGAGAAAGTATTTTATTCATTGATAGTTTGAAGGATGATGAGTTTTATGACTTATATGCTAGACGTAAGATGTATTTAACCAAATAATAAAGTCTCAATCACTTTCAACATACTACGGAAAAGAATCTAATTTGTAAAATTATTTAAAGCTACCTAATTGAGTGAAGTTCCTTTTTTTCAACTATCATTTGTTGACGCTGAAGCATTAAAGGGTCAGTTATCAAAAGAGCTCTCGACATTTTAGCTTTAGGAATATTTATTTTTCCAGAACCAGTTATAATATTAATTACTGTTTCAAGTAAAGGCTCATTAGAATCTCCAAGAACTCCTAAATTTCGAATATCTTCTTCAATAACTGTGTCTGGTAATAGTCCATCAGAATAGTCAGCAAAACCATCGCTATTAGAAATTTTGAGCACTATTGGTTGCATTGCATATGTGTGCTCAGGATTTTTTGTTTGTTCATTGTCAACATAGTCATAAACTGTAATAGATCCTACATTTTTTCCTACTGTTCTTTCGCCAATTTGAAGTACTTCAATATATGAATCTAGACCATTTATGAGTAATTCACTTGCAGAGGCTGACTCGGAGGTGGTTATTATAAAAACACGATTTAAATTTAATGAGTTAATAGGGTCACCGTTAGAAAGCTGAGCTGTAAAGCGATTGATTAAAGTCTCTTTTCCATAACGTTCACGAAGATATTTTAATAATTTAGTGTTCCACTGTTCTTCCGCAAAAATTTCTGATGTGTATTGCCCAGTAATCATACTTGCTAACTCCACACAATTTTGAACAGAACCACCTCCATTGTATCTGAGATCTAGAATTAAGTCTGAAATACCGTCTGATTTAAAATTAGCAAATGCTTTATTAAGTTCACCACTCTTGTCAGCGACAAATTGATTGTACATTAAGTATCCAACACTTCCAACATAACCATTATCTTTATTATTGATAGTGATGCTTTTACTGACCTGAATAGGATTCGTTTCAAAATTTTCTTCCTTGGTTAGCTTTACATTAATTCCGTTATTAGATACGACTCCATTTTTTGCAGAAGCCATGTTTAGGGTATAAGTTAAATTATCACCAAAAAGTAGTGATCTATAATTGCTTGCTGTCAAAACAGTTCCATCAACTCCAGTAAATAAATCCCCTCTTTGAATATTCTTATTTTCAGCATCAGAACCTTCTAATATATATTTTACGAAACCTACAAGTTCATTACAGTTTTGACAAGCATATAACAAACCAAACTCCACTCCATTGGATGCAAAAATACCCTGTAAGGTATTTTCTAATACCCTATAATCATCTTGAATCCAACTAAAACGGTCCTCAGAGTGTTTTAAAGATTCAAAAAAAGATTCAGCATCTGAATTTTCACTTATGTATTGACCGTAGGATTTTTGATCGATAAGTTTATCGTCAGAAAGCTCAGCAACATCCTCTTGCCAATAATAAAATTCATTTAGTCCTTTCCAAACAAAATCACTTATTTGCAATTCACCTAAAAGACTAACAGCTAGATCATCACTATCCAAGTTTGAACCTATAAGTTTCTCACTGACAGGGTCCTTAGAGCAACTCGAGAATAACAAAAAAAATATTACTGATAAGGATATAAATATAGATTTATTAATGAACCACTTTATCATATATTTTGAAAAAATTATAAATTCAAAGTTAAAGAAATAGGAGCAATAAATTGTAATTTTAAAAATTCTATAAAATTAATCTTGTTAAACCTCTAGAATACTTAAGGGGTTAAATCTACTCAGCTTATGAATCTCCCTGGAGGAAATTTATCACAAAAAGTTAAATTTTAGTTCACTAATTTGGATTAGTTATTTGATTAAATAAATTAAATTCCAGTATAATTGAAAGGTGTAATCGTTTTAAGTTGAGATTTTACATTCTCCTCGACATCCAATTGTTCGATAAACTTTTGGATTGCTTCCCGATCAATCGATGAGTTAGTTCTGGTTAAATTTTTTAAAGCTTCGTAAGGATTAGGATACCCCTCTTTTCTTAAAATGGTTTGAATTCCTTCAGCAATTACAGCCCAATTATTATTTAGATCATTTTCTATCTTAGTAGTATTTACTAATAATTTACCTAGACCTTTCAAAGTTGAATTAATGCCAATCAGAGTATGACCAAAAGGGACTCCTATATTTCTTAAAACTGTACTATCAGTTAAGTCGCGCTGTAACCTTGAAACAGGCAATTTTAAAGATAAAAATTCAAAAATTGAATTTGCAATTCCTAGATTTCCCTCAGAGTTTTCAAAATCTATTGGATTTACTTTATGAGGCATAGCAGAAGATCCAACTTCATTCTCATTAATTTTTTGTTTAAAATAGTCCATTGAAATGTATTGCCACATGTCTCGATTTAAGTCAATAATTATTGTATTGATTCTTTTAATATTATCACACAAAGCAGCAAAGGAATCATAATGTTCGATTTGAGTTGTGGGGAAGGAGAAGTTTAAACCCAAACTTCTTTCTACAAACTGCATACCAAAGGCTTTCCAATCAATATCGGGATATGCAACTTGATGGGCATTAAAGTTTCCAGTTGCACCAGAAAATTTAGCGCCAAATGGAATTTGAATTAGCATTTCTTTTTGGGCTTCAATACGTTTTAAAAAAACTTTTATTTCTTTACCTAATTTAGTAGGAGAGGCTGGCTGACCGTGTGTTCTTGATAAAAGTGGAATATCTTTATATTCCTCAATTAGATTTTTCAATTTAATAATTATTTCCTCCAAGTTAGGAAGGTATATTTCCTGTATAGCATTTTTTATAGAAAGAGGTATTGCTGTATTATTAATATCTTGAGATGTTAATCCAAAATGGATAAACTCTTTATAGGCATGTAATTCTAATTTATCAAATTCTTTTTTAATAAAATACTCTACTGCCTTAACATCGTGATTTGTAGTAAGTTCTATTTCCTTTACCTCTAAAGCATCCTCAGAAGAAAAATGCCTGTAAATACTGCGTAGTTCTTCAAAAAGTGAGGGATTAAATCCTTTAAGTTGAGGTAGTGGTAATTCGCAGAGTCCTATAAAATATTCTATTTCAACTCTGACCCTATATTTTATTAATGCTTCCTCTGAAAAATAAGCTGAAAGAGATTTTGTTTTGGACCGATAGCGGCCATCTATAGGGGAAATCGCATTAAGTGCCGTGAGTAGCATGATCAATATATTAGACATACAAAGATACAAGTAAAATCAGCAAATTTTGAATGATTGATCGGATTTTTAAATACCCTTAGTATTAAAAAGTATTAAAAATTAGAATTTAATTATAATTGTAAAAGACGATACTCTTCATAGCATTTTGAAATAGCTTCAAGAATTTGTAAGTCATTAGCTTCACTCATAAACGCATCTGAGTAATTACAATTTCTTAGGATTTCATCGATATCAATACGTTTTATTCCCAAGAGTTGAATTAATACTTGACGATCAAATTTTGATACTAAAAGGTTTTTAATTCCATCATCCTCTCGCATCCGCTTTAATTTTCGCATTTGCATTGCATTCTTTCCAAACATATTGTTTAATAAATCTAGTGGATTAAACAAATTACCAATAGCTTTTGAAAAATTTCTAGAATTCCTTCCTCCTGATTCATAACCTAAATTAGGTAAACCTGATATACTGTATCGCTTTGCGTTATTTATAGGTACATTTTTAACATCAATATCTAGATAACCAGTAAGTTGATAGGGTCTTACTTCTATTTCTTCTAATGCAAAAGCTAGCTCAGTCATTACAAATTTAAAATTACCAAATTTCAACATATCATTAGTTACAGCAATCTTTAAGGGTTTAAAACCTAAATATGAAAAATATAGTGTGTCTTTTACTTCAGCTCTAATTTCAAATAGACCTTTCTTATCTGTTATTGAGCCAATAACTTGGGTAAGATTAAGTACATGAACACTAGACATTGGTAGTCCAGTACTTTCATTTTCAACTATCGCGCTAAAATTTTCTTGTGAAATACCGTTAAAGACAAATAAAATTAGAACAATAACCGAAATCTTCCTCATGGCATAAATTTATAATAAAAAATTTTTAAAACCTTTTAACCTAAATGTAATTAATACTAGAACTATCCTCTTTCTAATAATTTCAAAAATTGAACTGTTGCTAAAGCCCTATGACTTATTTTATTTTTAACTACATCTCCTAACTCAGCAAATGTTTGATTGTATCCATTTGGAATAAATATAGGGTCGTATCCAAAGCCATTTAATCCACGTTTTTCAAAAATGAGATTACCATCTACCTTTCCTTGAAAACTGAATGTTTTATTGTTAAAATGAACATGAAATATTGAGCGAAAAGTTGCTTTTGGGTTAGATTGACCTCTAAGTTTTTTCCATATTTTTTTAATATTAGCATCGTTATTTTTTTGATTTCCTGCATAACGTGCAGAAAAAACACCTGGTGCACCTTTTAAGGCGTCTACCTCAAGACCAGAGTCATCAGAAAAACAATCTAATCCATATTTATATCTTACATAATCAGCCTTAATTTTAGCATTTTCTTCCAAAGTGCTTCCTGTTTCTTCAATTTCTTTTACGCAACCAATATCATTTAAACTTAAAATGTTATATTTTTTAGGTATAAGCTGACTGAGTTCTGTAACTTTATTTTGATTATGTGTTGCAAAGATAATTTTCATTTAAGCTTATTAATTGTTGTGATAGGGATGATGATTGATAATTGTAAATGCTCTGTAGAGTTGTTCACAAAAGAAAAGTCTTATCATCTGATGTGAAAATGTCATTTTTGATAACGCAATTGACTTTGGGAATTTATTATAAATTTCATTAGAAAAACCATAGGGACCACCTATCAAGAAAATAATTTTATTATTTCCATTAATCATATAATTTTCAATTTCTTTAGAAAAAGCATTAGAACTAAGAGATTTTCCACTTTCGTCTAAAAGAATGACGGTATCACTTGAACTTATATTTTTAAGTAAAATTTTACCCTCCTCAGTTTTAACCTTAATTGGGTCTATTTTTTTTGATATTTTAATGTTGGGTAAATAAATAACTGAAAACTTGATATAATGTTTAAGACGATATTGATATTTAGCCATAGCCTCAGACCAAATAGATCGATCGGTTTTTCCTATACACATTAATTGAATCTCCATTTTCCAAAGTTACAAAGGCTTTCGATTTTTAAAGTATTTATATCTTAATATGATTTAGCCTTCTATCTTTGTAACTATATAAGAAATCAAAACATGTCAAAAATATTGCAACTCCCTTTAATCAAGTCTGTTGTATTTTTTTTAAAAGCCATAAAGCCACCTGGATTTTATGGTTTTTCAATTTATGATTTGTTTGAAATGTATATAATTGGAATTGTGAAGGGGACCCTAACTTCCAGAGCAGGGAGTATTTCTTTTAGTTTTTTTATGGCCTTATTTCCATTCCTTCTCTTTATTTTAAATTTAGTTCCCTTTGTTGATTTGATACCTTTTATAAGGATTGATAATTTTGATCAAACTTTTCTTAGTTATATAGAGCTTTTTCTTCCTCCTGAGACACAAACTTTTTTTACAAATATTTTTGATGATATTCGAAATAAACCCAGAGCAGGTTTACTATCGTCAGTTTTTTTACTTTCTATTTTTTTATCAGCTAATGGTGTTTCTTCAATATTTGGCAACTTTGAAGAGTCTTATCATGTAGCTTTTTCAAGAAATTTTTTTAAACAATATTTATTATCCGTCGGAGTAAGTGTTGTATTAGCTTTTCTATCTCTACTTACAGTTATAATGTTTTTCTATTTTGAGTTTTATATTCTAAATAATTTAGGATCCTTAATTCCCTCTGAAATAAGATTGACTAGAATCGGTCAATTTACTTTCTTTGGTCTTTTTGTTTATTTAACAGTAAATATCTTGTACTATTTTGGCACTATTGAGGGAAGAAAAAACCAATTTTTTACTATTGGTGCTTTGATGACTACTTTATTGTTTTTTTTGACAACCTATGGCTTTGGGATTTATATTGAGAATTTCTCTAATTATAATCAGCTATATGGATCTATAGGAGCCTTGTTGATATTTCTTTTGTATATCTGGATGAATTCTAACATATTACTCTTAGGCTTTGAATTAAACGCAACATTAACTAGATTTAAAAGAGAACCAAAGGTGTCTTCAGATGGAGATTAATTCACAGACTCATTTCATAGACGTTCTGCTCCCACTGGCACTACCTAAAGCTTATACATATTGTATTTCTAAAGACGAAGCTTCTATTTTGAAACCAGGATCTCGTGTTGCAGTTCCTTTTGGAAAGCAAAAGATTTTCACGGGTATAGTTAGTCAGATTCATAAATTATCCCCTCAAACTTATGAGGCTAAGCCTATTGTGATGATCCTTGACAAAACTCCTGTAGTCACTCAGAAACAGCTTGAATTCTGGAAGTGGATCTCTAATTACTACATGTGTTCAGAAGGGGAAGTTCTTCGAGCTGCATTACCAGCTGCCTTAATGATTGAAAGTGCAAGCATTTTGGTGAAATGTGAAATTACAGAAGATCAACTTGAATCCCTTTCTGACTTACAATATATTGTATTTGAAGCTCTTGAAAAGCAAAGTCTAACTTTAGAAGAAATCAGTAAAATTACTGATCTGAATAAAGTAATGCCTCTAGTCCTAGATATGATTGAAAAAAAAGTAGCAATTATTCATCAAAAGCTTGAAGAGAAGTTTAAACCTAAGAAAATCAGAGTAGTACAATTAAAACCATTCTACAAAGAAGTAAATCAAATTGAGAAAGTGTTTAAAAGTTTAGGTAGAGCCCCAAAACAAAAAGCTATTTTGATGGCACTTATTAATAAAGAGAATGACTCGAGTTCATGGTTTAATGTTTCAGAATTAAAGGAAAAAACTAAGGCAAGTAGTTTGCAAATCAAAACTTTAATTGACAAGGGAATTCTTCAAGAAAGTTATAGAGAGACTAATCGTATTTTGATTCGACACGTTGAAAATCAAACTTCAGAAATATTACTTTCTAAAGCACAATTTAATGCATTAGAAAATTTAAAAGTTCAATTATTAAATAAAAAAGTTGTTCTCTTTGAGGGTGTTACCGCATCAGGTAAGACCGAAGTTTATATTAGTTTAATTGAAGAACAAATAAAAGAAGGAAAACAGGTATTATATTTATTACCAGAAATCTCCCTGACCTCACAAATTGTAAAACGTTTAGCATCTCGATTTAGAGATCAAGTCCTAGTATATCATTCCCGCTTTTCAATTCATGAACGCACAGAAGTATGGAATCAAGTTCTAGACAAAAATTCGAAAAGAAAAATAATTGTTGGGGCTCGATCATCAGTTTTACTGCCTTTTCAAGATTTAGGCTTGATCATCATAGATGAAGAGCATGAAAATTCTTATAAACAATTTGATCCAGCCCCTCGATATCAAGCTCGAGATAGTGCAATTTATCTTGCTCACAATATAGGCGCCAAAGTGGTATTAGGCTCTGCAACACCCTCTATTGAAACAGCGGAAAATGCTAGAAATAAAAAATATGGTTGGGTAAAATTGACAGAACGTTTCGGCGGCGTCTCTTTGCCAAATATTGAACTTATTAATCTTAAAGAGGAGCATAGAAAGAAAAATATGACAGGAATGTTTTCTAAACAACTTATTACATCTATTAAAGAAACTCTAAGTAATAGGAAACAAGTAATATTATTTCAAAACCGAAGGGGTTATGCGCCAATACTCGAGTGCATGAGTTGTGGGCATTCTCCTCAGTGTACACAATGTGATGTTTCACTAACTTACCATCAAACAAAAAATCAATTATGCTGTCACTACTGTGGATATAATATTCCCATGCCAATTCAGTGCCATGCATGTGGGATGACTACACTATCGACTAAAGGTTTTGGCACTCAACAAATTGAAGAACAGATAAAAAAGCTTTTTCCAAATACTTCCGTAGGTAGAATGGACTGGGACAGTACCAGAGGAAAGTGGGATTTTGATAAAATAATAGAGGCTTTTGATAAGGAGCGTATTCAAATTTTAGTTGGCACTCAGATGGTTGTAAAAGGACTAGACTTTAAAAATGTTTTACTTGTTGGGGTTATTAATGCAGATCACGTATTAAATATTCCGGATTTTAGAGCACATGAGCGAAGCTATCAAATGATGTGTCAAGTAGCAGGACGTGCAGGTCGGTCTGATCAGAAGGGAAAGGTTTTAATACAAACTTTTCAACCAGATCACCCAACATTAAAACATGTATTGGAACATAATTATGAAGAGCTATACCTAACTCAAAAAAAAGAGCGTAAAAATTACCATTACCCACCATATTTCAAGATGATTAGAATCACATTTAAGAGTAGACAATATGAAACAGTTAACATGTCCTCAGAGTGGTTTTCAAATGTGATTAAGCAATCCTATCAAGGATCTATTTTAGGGCCTATCTTCCCTGCTGTTTCAAGAGTAAGAAACTTATTTCATAAACAGCTACTTATTAAGGTGGATCACAAATTAAATTCAAATGAAGTGAAAAGTCTTCTTTCAAAAACATATAAAAGCTTTCAAGCAGTCGCAGCTTTTCGAAGTACAAGAGTAAATTTTGACGTGGACCCTTATTAAAAACAAAACACATCATATTTATATTAATAAACTCAATGATTTATTTGTGTTTATATTGATAGAAACGTACTTTTGCAATCCAAAATTAATATTATGAACCAATACGAAACTGTTTTCATTTTAAATCCCGTTCTATCTGAAACTCAGATAGAGGAAGCAGTTCAAAAATATGTAGAACTAATTAAGACTCAAAAAGGTTCGATGTCGAATCAAGAAAACTGGGGACTTAAGAAGTTAGCCTATCCTATTGAAAATAAAAAGAGTGGCTTTTATCATCTTTTTGAATATGCTGCACCTAACGAAGCTGTCTCTGCTATAGAAGTAGAATTTCGCCGTGATGAGCGTGTTATGCGATATCTTACTGTAAAGTTAGACAAGCATGGGCAAGCATGGGCCGAAAAAAGAAAGAAAAGAAATAAAGCTAAATCATAAGTAATGTCTAAGATAGAAGAACAAAATTCAGGTAAAAAAGAGGGGGAAATTCGTTATTTAACCCCGTTAAATATTGATACTTCAGTTCAAAAAAAGTATTGTCGCTTCAAGCGATCAGGAATCAAGTATATTGATTATAAAGACTCTGATTTCTTATTAAAGTTTGTAAATGAGCAGGGAAAAATTTTACCAAGAAGACTTACAGGTACATCATTAAAGTATCAACGTAAGGTTTCCGTAGCTGTAAAAAGAGCACGTCATTTGGCATTGATGCCTTATGTTGCTGATATGTTAAAATAATTAAAACGCTCAAAATGGAATTAATTTTAAAAGAAGACGTCCAAAATCTAGGATTTAAAGACGATATAGTGAGTGTGAAAAATGGCTACGGGCGAAACTTTTTAATACCACAAGGGAAAGCTGTGATAGCTACTGTTTCTGCTCGTAAAGTTTTAACTGAAAATTTAAAACAACGCGCTTTTAAAGAGCAATCTATTATTGATGCAGCTAATAAAAGAGCAGAGGAGATAAAAGCTCTTGATGTTAAATTACCATCAAAAGTAGGTTCTGGAGATAAATTATTTGGATCCGTCACTAATTCTGATTTAGCATCTGCAATCAGTGCTCTATCCTCAGAGATCGATAAAAAATATATAACATTACCTGGTAAAATAATAAAACGTCTTGGGAAATATGAAGCAACGATAAGGCTGCACCGTGAAGTAAATTTTGAACTTCCTTTCGAAATTATTCCTGATAAAAAATGATAACAATAAAACCCACTTTTAAGTGGGTTTTTTTATTTTAAAAAAACTGTGAAATATCATAAATTATCTGAAGTACAATTTAATGAAATGCATAAGGAATTTGCTGTTTTTTTAGCAACTCAAAGTATCACTAAAAAAGATTGGAATATTATAAAATCTGATAAACCCGAATTATTAGATAATTATTTAAACTCTTTTAGTGATTTAGTATGGGATAAAATTTTATCAGACTGTGAGTATTTAGAGTATTCTACTTCAGATCAATTATATCTATTTCACACTAAAAAAAGATTAATAGATGTTTTAATTCTTAAAATAGATTCTAATTTAGCAGATCTAAGTACATCTAATGGTTTTAAAAAGGTTTTAAATTCATTGCAGTCAGACCAAATTGATATTTTTGAATCATCAAAAGCTTATACTCCGTCTCGTAATGTATTTATTTACAATTATCTTAAAAAAGGAGCCATGATTTCAAAGGGGAAGCGTTATGAGTTGCTAAAAAGTTATTTTCTCAATTCATCAAAATAAAAGATATTTGTAATAGATTTAATAAAATGTCAATAAAGCCCGCTACATTAAAAGGTACCCGAGACTTTTTTTCTGGTGAAATAGCCAAACGTGATTATATTAAAAAAATTCTACAAAATTCTTTTGAATCTTTTGGATTCAGTCCTATTGAGACTCCATCTTTTGAGAGGTTAGAGACATTAACTGGTGTTTATGGTGAGGAAGGAGATCGATTAGTATTTAAAATTTTAAATTCTGGAGATAAAATTAAAAAAGCGGATATAGAGGCGTTGGATAGTGGTGAGAGCCAAAAATTTATTCGTTCAATATCAGGAAAAGCATTACGATATGATCTAACAGTTCCTTTTGCTCGTTTTGTAGCAGAACATCAAAACGAATTAGTATTTCCTTTCCGGCGTTATCAAATTCAACCTGTCTGGCGTGCAGACCGTCCCCAACACGGACGTTTCCAAGAATTTTATCAATGTGATGCAGATGTAGTAGGGGATAGTTCCCTTTGGCAAGAAGTAGAAATGATTTACTTATATGATAAAGCTTTTTCTGATTTAAAAATTAAAGGTTTAACCTTGAAGGTAAATCATCGAAAAATTTTATCAGGAATTGCATCACTTTTGGGAGCTGAATCTAAATTAATTGAATTCACAATAGCTTTAGATAAATTAGACAAAATTGGTCATATTGGGGTATTAAATGAATTAATCAAAAAAGATTTCTCTAAAGAGTCCCTTAAAATCTTAGAAAAAATCTTAAAATTAGATGGTTCTATTAAGCATCAAATATTTATACTTAAAGAATTATTATCCTCCCATAAAATAGGTTTAGAGGGGCTTTCAGAGTTAGAGTTTACATTAAATCAATTTAATGATAATCAACTTAAATCTATTAAACTGCAATTTGATTTAACTCTTGCTCGCGGCTTACATTATTATACAGGTATTATTGTTGAGGTTGCAGCACCGGAAAAGGTAAAAATGGGATCAATTGGTGGTGGCGGTAGGTATGATAATTTGACAAATACTTTTGGATTAAAAAACATAAGCGGTATTGGAATTTCTTTTGGCTTTGAAAGGATTTACTTGGTGATGGATGAATTAGGACTATTCCCAAAAAGCCTTTCACCGAAAACTCAAGTTTTATTTGCCAATTTTGGCGTTGAAGCCGTAAATATTATATTTCCATATCTTAATCAATTAAGAAATCAAAATATTTCTTGTGAGCTCTATCCAATCGAATCTAAACTCAAAAAACAATTGGGGTATGCGAATTCCAAGGGGATACACAAAGTTATACTGATTGGTTCAGAGGAATTAGAGCAAAACACT
Source organism: uncultured Flavobacteriaceae bacterium (assembly GCA_943842245.1). GTDB lineage: Bacteria > Bacteroidota > Bacteroidia > Flavobacteriales > Flavobacteriaceae > MS024-2A. Next base: position 200,803 of record CALTAJ010000001.1, on the reverse strand, counting down.
TTTATTTTAAAAAACATGAAAAGTGGAGAACAGACTTCTTATCCTTTGTCAAACTTAATTAAGATATTAAATTAAACTTCAATTTTTGGAGTTAATGTTGATTCGGAATAGTCTTGAAAAGGCTTTTTTAAAAGATTTTTATTTTTACCATTTGCTTCTTTGTTAAAAAACACAAAAATAATTTTAACAGATTTTATTTGATAATCTATTATTTAAATATAAATGTTTAGCTTCATTGAATAAAATTTAATTTAAAGTATAAAAATGAAATATTTCATAATTTTTCTGTTTTTAATTCAATTCGTCTTCTCTCAAAAAAATGTTGACAAGAAAAGATACGATTCAATTGTAGCAAATTATTTAACTATTGCGAAAAATAATGAAGTTTGGGATCCTGAACCGACCATAGTAAAATCCGGAATTTTCGGCTCTCCACCTAATGATGCAATAATTCTGTTTGATGGAACCGATCTTTCCAAATGGCATCATTCAGTTTCCAAAAAACCTGTTGAATGGATTCTAAATGACGATAAGTCTATGACGGTTAATCTTGGATCTGGAAGTATTGAAACTAAATTTGAACATGGTTCGATTCAATTACATATAGAATGGAAAACCCCAAAAATTGTTACTGGAGAAGGACAAGGAAGGGGAAATAGTGGAATTTATTTTCAAAGGAGATATGAGGTTCAGGTTTTAGATAGTTATAAAAATAAGACCTATTCAAATGGACAGGCTGGATCAATATATAAACAGAATATGCCATTAGTAAATGCTTCCCGCCCTCCAGGAGAATGGCAGGTTTATGATATTGTGTTTAATGAACCAAAGTATGATGATGAAGGAATCCAGATAAAATCAGGTACTTTCACAATTTTTCATAATGGAATTTTAATTCACAATAAGACTAAAATCCTTGGAACTACAAGTTTTATTGGAATGCATGAAACTCATAAAGATTCATTCCCATTGGACGGACAAAAGGGTGGAACTCATCGGTCACTATTATTACAAGATCACGGTGATGGTAAAGTTTCTTATCGAAATATTTGGATGCGTAAGTTATAGGGTTATCTGAATTTTTTCTTTTTAAACCCACTTTTTTTCTTTTTTGATCTTGATTTTGGAGAGTATGTTTTCCCTTTTTTTGTAAGCTCTACATTCACTTTTCTTTCGTCCATGATAAGGTTGTCAAATGATTTTAGTACAAGATCTCTGTGATTTTTATGAGTTGAGAAAAAGGAAAAGTTTTTCATGACTTCAACTTGAAAAACATCTTCCTGACCTAATTTCAGAAAAGAACGTAAGAAGTCTTTTAGAGTCTGCCATTCGTATTGGTCACGAGCCCCAACATTTATAAAGAAACGATCTTTATCTTGAGGGGCATTTATTTTTCTATCAGAACGATCAAAATTGACTCTTTGTTCTACATTTCGTTCTCTAGAATCATTTAATTTAGGGTTGAAGTCAAAGTTTTTAAATTCATGTGAAAGAATTAATTCGATTAGAGTTTCCTTATCGATATCTTTTAAAGATTCGATTGCATCTGAAAAATAATTGTTTAAATCACTTTTTACGGGTGTATTTTTTATTTGATTTATCCAGTGAGTAACTTTATTACTGAAGATTGTTTCATTAGAAGGCATCTCTTGTTTAGCTAGTTTTATTTGTAACTTATTCTCAATCATTCGAATTTTTCTTTGATCAGATTTAGTTATAAATATTACAGAGGTTCCTTGTTTTCCTGCCCTTCCTGTTCTTCCGCTTCTGTGAGTGTAAATTTCAATTTCGTCAGGTAGTTGATAATTAATTACATGTGTAATATCATCCACATCAATTCCACGAGCTGCAACGTCTGTAGCAATTAGAAGCTGAATTTTTTTCTTACGGAAGGATTGCATAACTGCATCTCTTTGATTTTGGCTTAAGTCTCCGTGGATAGCAGCTGCTTTATAACCATCTTTGATTAATTTATCAGCGACTTTTTGAGTTTCAATTTTCGTTCTACAGAAAACACACCCAAAAATATCAGTATTCAAACTTATTACAGCTCTTAAGGCACTATATCGCTCCCTTGCTCCAACAATATAATACTGATGAGAAATATTTTTGGCACTAGAATTTTTTGTTCCTACTGTAATTTCTTTAGGATCGTGCATGAATTTTTTAGCAATGACATTAACTTCTGGTGGCATCGTAGCTGAAAAGAGCCATGAGTCCTTATCGTTTGGAGTATTCTTTAAAATATCCTTAATGTCTTCATAAAACCCCATATTGAGCATCTCATCTGCCTCATCAAGAACACAATATTCAATGGATCTAATATTAACCATTTTACGTTTTATCATGTCTTTAAGACGTCCTGGAGTTGCAACAATAATCTGAGCACCACGTTTTATTTTTTTTGCTTGTTCTGTAATGCTTGCTCCGCCATAAATAGCAACTATATTTAGGTTTTTTAGTCCTTGACCATAGGTAGACATATCATTAGTAATTTGCAGGCACAATTCACGAGTAGGGGATATGATTAGACCTTGAGTATTTCGATTTTCAGTATTTATTTTCTGCAAGATAGGAAATCCAAAAGCTGCTGTCTTACCCGTACCAGTTTGAGCTAAAGCGACTAAATCTGTATTATTTTCTAAAAGTATTGGAATTACTTTGTGTTGAACCTCTGTTGGAGATTCAAATCCTAGATTTTCAACGGCTTTTAATAGTTGAGCATTGAGTCCTAGGGACTTAAAAGTTATCATAAATATTATTCTGGGTGCAAAAGTAATTTAATTCTATGCGCTTTCAGGTCTTTTTAAGCTTTATTTTATTTGATCAAAAAGGGGACAAAAAAATCCCACTCAAAATAGCGGGATTTATAAAGAACATTTGTTTGAGATTAAATTTTAAAACCTTCACGATAATCTCTTGTAACAAATTGATTTGCAGCCTCTAAGTTTGTGATCTTCATATTATCTCCATCCCACAATAATTTCTTTCGAGCGAAGTAATCCATTCGACCATTTCCTTTGTCCTCTCTAAGCATATAGCTTCTAATTGCTAAATTTCCCATTAGTACAGTTTCTGTCATGGGTCCTGCGTAGTCAAATGAAGAAGTTAAACCAAGATGTTCATCACTATTAAATCCAGCTTTACATGCATCAACCCACTTACGTTGATGCCCGTACTCTGGTTCTGTCATTTTTTCAACTTCAGGACCAAAATCTGTAGTACCATCATTAAGATATAATTTTGGCATTAGTGGAGAACTGTCATTAATATTGGTTGAAATGATTCCTTTTTCTCCAATTATCAATACTCCATTTTCACTATTTCTCCCACCAATGTCACTATTTGCTGGTATAATTTCTGGATGTGGAGGTCTAATACCACCATCGCTCCATGTCATTTGAATAGGAGATTTACTTTTTTCAGTAGCATCAAAATTGATTGTTATTAAAGAAGAAGGAGGACAACCTTCTGGTAAGTAATCAGGAGACCACATCTTTGAAAATACACTTCCGACGCTACATTCTGCAGCAGTTGGATATTTTAATCCAAGAGTACGAAAAGGAATATCAATCAAATGACATCCTACATCACCAAGAGCACCAGTTCCGTAATCCCACCATCCCCTCCAACTGAAAGGATGCATGTTAGGTGTGTAAGGTTTTTCTTTAGCTGGTCCCAACCATAAGTCCCAGTTTAGTGCGTCAGGTTTTAAACTAGAGTCAGATTTTGGCATCATAACACCTTGAGGCCATACTGGACGGTTTGTCCAGATTTTTACATCAGAGACAGCACCAATTTTTCCACTATCAATCCAGTCTTGAACCATATTTAGAAGTGGATTTGATCCACCTTGGTTACCCATTTGAGTAACTACTTTTTGTTTACGAGCCATTTCAGTTAACATTCGTGCTTCTCTTATGTTGTGAGTCATTGGCTTTTGAACATAAATATGTTTTCCTCTTTCCATAGCAAAAGCAGCAGCGGGACCGTGAACATGATCTGGAGTAGAAATCGTAACTGCATCAATATCTTTTTCTTTATCCAACATTATTCTGTAATCAGCATATTGCTTGGCTTTTGGAAATTTCTTTACTGTTCTAGAGGCACTTCCAGAAAAATCAACATCACAAAGGGAGATAACACGTTCACGACCTCGAACAGAAGCATTACTTATATCACTTGCCCCTTTTCCTCCAGAGCCAATAGCGGCTATATTAAGCTGGTCACTCGGAGAAATATATCCTTGTCCACCAAGGACATTACGAGGTACTATAATTATAGATGAAGCAGCGATACTTTTTTTAATAAAATTACGTCTAGAGTGATGTTTTTTACGTTTCATTTGTTTAGTTATATAGTTATTAAATAAAGATATATAATTTTACAGAAATAAATAAAGAGTTTTAAATCTTAAAATCAAACGAAATAATTTCCTATGAATAAAAAAACTTTATTAGTATTATTTTTAAGTTCAACTCTTTTATTCTCCCAACGTGGAAGAACTGGTGACAAAACTTTTGAGAATCGCTTTCCAGAAGATGTATCTAATTCGATTTCTAATGCCACTTTGGAATTGGTGAATGAAGTTGACCATGATATTATTGTTGTTATAAGAGATCAGAGAAAAAAGTACGTAAGACATGTCTATATTAGAAATCGTGAAAAGTTCATTTTTGATAAATTACCAATTTCAAGAATATACGTTCAGTTTAAATCTAAAGAGTTTTTTTTCGAAGACTTTGAAAGAACTACTATAAATTTTGGAGATAAGCACAAATTTAATTTTTTCTTTGATCCTTCTCAAAAGGAGAATTATTTTAGAATAACAGAAGAAGAATTTTTTAAACCCTGATTTTAAGTAATGGTTAAACAATAAGGATTTTTTATTTTTAAAAAAATTATGTTTATATAGTTTTTTTCTTGTATCAATTAATAGCACAAACAAGACTAAATCCTTAAATATTGTAGCTGTTTTTTCAGATTACCTTAAAATTTATTTTTTTTGGTAAACACGAACGTAATCTACCTCCATTTGATCTTTATAATAATTAGGATCTATAGAGCCGCCGAGACTTCCTCCCATAGCTATATTTAGAAGTATATATTGATCATTAAAATATGGCCAATTTCCAGGCGTTTTTAACTCTGGGTGGTAGGTGAAATAATAATTATTATCTATAAAAAAATCTATTTTTTCAGCTGACCATTCCATGCCGTAAACATGAAAATTTTGTGTAACATTAGTCACATTAACTTGCTTTAAAATAGTATTGTCACCATGAGTATCTGGAGTATGTAAAGCACATTGAATCATTTCAAAGTCTTCAAATAATTGCTCCATAATATCAATTTCTCCACAACCAGGCCAACCTACTGTTTCTAGATTACTCCCTAAAGTCCAAATTGCAGGCCAACTCCCCTTTGCACTTGGTAATTTAGCACGAACCTCAACTTTTCCATAAGTAAAGGAAAATTTGGAATTTAATCTCGCTGAAGTATAATCCTGTGTGGTACCAGAGTGAGTGTATTTTTCTTTTTTAGCAATAATTTTGAGTGTGCCATCACTTACAAATGCATTATCTATTCGGTCTGTATAGTGTTGTAATTCATTATTATACCAGCTCCCATTATTTGGAGCAATTGTTTCCATAAACCACTTACTAGAATCTACTTTTAGATCTTTCTGGTTAAATTCGTCACTCCAAATTAAAGAGTATGAATTTTCAATAACATCTTTTTTACTATTTCTTACGGAAGTATTACAGGATATTAAAAGTGATAAGATTAAAAGATTAATTATTTTTTTCATTTTGATTTAAATTTTTAGAAGGTTTTATTTTGAAAGTATGAAAAATGAATTCTATTAAAAATTTAATAAATATCTTGAAGCTGATAGAATATAAAAACAAACTGTAAGAAAGATTGCAATAATAGCTATTCCCTTAGCTAAATCTTTATCAGTAATACTATTTATCCATTCTATTGTAGGTTTAATCCCTTTGATGAGTACAAAAAATCCAAAAACCGCAAGTGTATAGGCCAATAACTCCATTTTTTAATTTGTTCTAAAGGAGTAAACACCTGAACTAGAATTATTCTGATTAGTGTCAATAGCAATGATTTTCCAGAAGTAAGTAGTATTGTTTTCAACCTCAACTTCAATACTTACTTCTTCAGTTTGAAATTCTAAGGTTTTAATTAGTGTTGTTGCATCACTTTTATCTAGATAAACCTCAAACTGAGTTAAGTCATCGTCAACATCTAATGCGTTCCAATTTAGTTCAATAAGTTTATTAATATCAGGAGTTACATTAGCTCCCGATCTAGGTGATATGAGTTCAGAAGGAAATGGTGCGTAATTTATTACTGCATCACCAGCTAAATAAAATTTCCATTGTGTACTCAGAGATGGAATTGATCCAACTTCTCCTATACTTTTCACACTCCAGCTATAGGGTTCTGCCTTGGTTAGAGCCACAGTTGTTTGATTCGATGTAGCAGGATATGTTTGAGAAGATTGAGTTAATAAATTAGTTACAACTAACTCATAAGACAGTGCATTTGCAGCTGAAGACCATCTAAAATCAACATTACTTTGACTATCATTTATTGAAGTTCCATCCAAACAGGTTTCATCATTAGCAGGGCTAATTAAAGTTGGGGCAGAAGGATTTATAGGTACAACAGGCTCTTCCGGTGTACAGCTATTCACCAGTAAAATTAAACTTCCAAAAAGTAATACAATTCTTTTCATACTTATTCTTTGATAACCTGAATAGACTGATCAACAGTGGCTCCTTTAATATTAATAATATATACTCCTGTTTTATATTTGGCTGTGTCTAATGTGTAATTTCTAATTCCAAAAGGAAGTGATATATTTTGATAGTCAATTAACTGGCCATTGGATGAATATACACCAACTTCAATAATATTATCTTGTCCACCGATATAGAGTTGTAATTGTTCTTTAAATGGATTTGGGGTATACTTAACTTCATATGAATTTAAATAAGTCTCTAGAAACAATCCTTGACACTCTATGCCCGTTGATATTGATATACTGTTAATCCCTTTATCTAGGTTAATAGTATGCTTGCTAGTGCTTATTTGGGTTGTTTTACCATTGTTAGTTATTTGGTAAGCTGCACCACCCTCTAATGTAAAACTTACACTCTGATTTACTTTACTTAAGAAGCTAGTAACCACAAGGGGACTTGGCTCTATAATAGTAACCTGAAAACAACGTTGAAATTCTAAAGGATTAACTCCTTCCACACTTACACAAATATTATAAACTCCAGCAGAAAGTCGATCTAAGGTCCAGTTTTTACCTGTAAAAGTCTCTAAAGCATTTATAGCTCCACTAACTGAAACTTTGTAGGTTATTGTTTCATCGACTACTGAAAGGTTTATACTGTTTTGTCCAGCGCATTTCTCTGTTTTAGAAATAGAAAAGTTATTTGGGGGTAAATAATAAATTAAACATCCATTAATATCAACTAATTCTCCAAGGGGAGTATCTGGACAGGTATCAAATGGATTCCAAACTCCATCGTGATCAAAGTCATCAGAAACATCACCCTCTCCGTCTCCATCTTCATCAGCTTGATCAGGATTAGAAACTAAAGGACTATTATCATATATATCTGGAACTCCATCAAAGTCTGAGTCATCTGTTGGTAATGCAGGGGATGATTGTAATTCTATTGCTTTTTTACTTCCCTCTGGGACCTGAATATTAGTTTGAGTTACGGAGATAGGAACTTCTGGTTCTCCGTCTGCTGTATTTATGTACTCAATTTCAACCTCATAGATATTATCTTTGTTGGCATCCCCTGGGTTATTATAATCTGGAGGTTTAATAAAGGCTAAGTAATCTTCATTTTCATCTATAACAGGATCTTCGAGCTTTTGTTCTGAATTATTTCTAGTTTTTATGGTAAACTTATCTGCGTCTGCACCACCTTTAATTTTCTTTTTTACTTTCCATTTGCCCACATTTTTATTATGTGGATTAAAATATCTAGAGTGATCAACCTTCGAAGTTTTAAAATTACCATTTCCAAAACGAGATCTAAAAATGGATATAAAAAAGTTACTTACAAAAGTGGTATTTGGAATATCAACTACATTAAAAACCCCTTCTTTAGAAGAGCTGTAATCTGCACTTGTAGCTCCAATATTAAATGAATGAAATTCAATTTCTTCAAAGTCTAGTTCTTTAATTGTTCTAATTTCATTTTCAAATAACTCTAAATATCCATCACCTAAAAGGCTTAGTTGCAGTGTTCCTCCAAGAGGATCAACTGCATTTACAATACCAATAACAGTTCCTATTTCTGTATCTTCATTAATATTATCATAAGTTGTAATTGAAATTTTAGGACTAGGATCCTCTAAAATTTTAATTACAACAAATAGATCAATTTCATTTTCCCCATCACTCAAAGTAAAATTGAAAGTAGCTCCATTTAGAGGTGAATCAAAAGCTAAAAAGCGCGCATTATCCATTGCAGTTAAATTGCCTTCATTATCCAGAGAAATAACGCTTTTAAAAGCGTCTGGTAAATTAGAAAAAGTAAGCTGATCACCATCTTCATCGAATCCCCTTATCGTTCCAAGCTTTGATCCACTTATTGGAAACTCAGTTATATTTATTGTATTATTTAGAAGAGCTGGAATTGGATTATTTGTATCACACAAATCTCCTATGCCATCACCATCTTTATCAGATTGATCTGGATTAAAAACCTTAGGACAATTATCTTTTGAGTCAACAATTTCATCACCATCTATATCTCTCTGGTCAGGTCCACAACCTTTTGCATCAACACTCAATGCCATATCCTGTCCTAAACTGTTAGAAAAAGAGGATGGAAGGGAAAGAGTGCTACTTATATCTAATGTTTGTGGGTTAGAGAAGTTGTTATTTTGTAGTGGTATTAGTGTGGGGAGAGTCTCCGGACATTGATCTATATCATCGGTAACACCATCTTTATCACTGTCCAATTGATATAATGCACACCCTTTTTCGTCAACTGTAAATCCTTCACTGGTAATTGGACATTCGTCAACTATATTATTAATGCCGTCTTTGTCTGAATCAGAATATAAAATTAAACTCCCACTACTTAAAGCGTTTATATCATTCACACTAAAATTAAAAACAAGACTTTTTGTGTCAGTAGAGATTTCATTCGGAATGAAGCTTGCTGTGTAGGTCCCATTTAAATTATCGATTACGCTAAGATCTAAGTCTCCATTAAATATTTTAATTTGTGACCCTCCTTTTGTAAAGTTTTGACCAAGACTATCTTTAGCTTGAACAGTAAATACAACTATTTTCTGCCCATCAGCAATAAAATTATTTGGAGTAATTGAGAGAATTGATTTGTCTGACGAAACTGGTCCTGAAACAGGTGCATTTAATATGAAAGTAATACTACTCTGAATAGTTAACATACCGTTTCCATTAATATCAAATACTGATGAAGAGCTTGTAGCGGTGATTGCATAAACTTCTCCTCCTGAAGGAGAAATACTTGTAAAGTCCATAAACGCTCTAATTGTAGTTTCACCACCTGTCAAAGCAGATGCAGATGAAAAAGTAGTTGCATCATTCTTTTTTAAACCTACAAAATCTATTGTAAAGCTAGTGCCAGATGTTTGTATTGCATTTAACGAGCTTGAGATAATCCCAGAGCTGGCAGAATTATTTCCATATATGGGTTGATCAAAGGTTATATCAACATAATTGTTTTGAGCCTCTATTGCTGTAGCAGAAATCTCTGGAGGAATTGAATCTTTAAATGTAATGCTATCAGTTCCTGAATAGGCATTTGAAGAAATATCTGTTCCGGCTACGGTTACTTTAGTCTGACCATTAAATTGTTTTGGGACATCCCAGGAGTATGTCCATATAGCAGCTGTTGAAGAAATGGTCATAGAAGCATTAGTTACAATATTACTAATATTTATAGTAGGACTTGAAGCCATAGCTTCATTAAAACTTGCTGTAATTATTACATTATCTGAATCACTTACAATATTATCTGTATCTGTATCTGTGAGTGTAACATTTGGTGGACTTGAATCAATTGGTTTTAATTGATTTATTGGTAACGTTTTATTGAAATATTTTATAACTTGAATATACCCATAAAATAGATTGTCAGGACCTGTAGCACCCTTAAAGGATGAAGCTTCACTTCCATTACCGATATAACCAAACCTTGGAGTTTGACTTGTTACTTGATTGGATATCGGGTTAAACGAATCTGGGTGAGTATAAACCAATCCTCCATCAATAAAATATTTTAATCCACCTACTTCATTTGCTTTAAATGTTACGGCTACATCATGCCAATTATCATCCCTCAAATCAATTGTTTGAGAAACGGCATAAGTATCGTTAGTTGCATCTGTATTTGTGAAACTAAAAGCAAGTTTTCCTTGTGCTTGACTAATTTGATCAGTCCCAATTCCAAATCTAAAATTATTAGACCTGTCAAAAGAAATAATTATTCTTTCGTCTTGATTTCCACCCGAAGTTTGAGATTTTGCTTTTACTCTTGCAATAAGAGTCATTTCTTTAATCTGATCAGAATTTCCACTTACATAATTTAGATTTGATATAGCAACACCTTTATTTGCTCTTTTTTGATCACCATTAAAATAAAAAGCGTCTTCAAATTGATCATAGTAAGTATCTGCTTCGTCTCTTATCTCACCATTATTGTTATTTCCGCTTAAATCAATTACACTAAGATTTGAAGAAGTCGTTGTTTGACCATTGTAGGAATTAGGGTTTGAAAAATCATAATAAAGCAAAAGATTATTATTTAATCCTATGGTTTGGGATGAATTAAACGTATTCCCTGCAGTGTCAAAAATGGAATTATTAGAGATTGTTATGGTTAACGATTCTGTTCCGTTGGCAAAACCATTAAAAGGAATTGCTAATTGATAATTTGTTCCATTTTCAGAAATACTTGAAGGCGATGATGATGTAAGAGTTAAACTTGAGTTTCCAGATAGAGACAGTTCAAAGTCAGATGTCAATAGCGTATTTGATCCAACGCCATTGATAATTTCTGTAAAAACACTTTCACTGAGAGTTATACTTACTGTCAAATTATCTGATGAAATCGTTGGAGCTGACATCAGAGGAATTGTATTATCAATAGTAAAGGTAATACTGTCAGTACCTGCGTAGGCTTTTCCTGATATGTCTGCACCAGAAACAGTTGCTGTAACGATACCACTGGTGGTTGAGGAAACAGTCCAAGGGTAGATCCATACACTTGCTGTAGTAGATGCAGTCATAGCTATGTTTGAAACTTCACCCGTTATATTAATTGTAGGAGTTGCAGACATCGCCTCACTAAAAGTAGCCGTGATAGTCACTACACTCGCGCCTGAAACTAAATTATCTGAGTCAGTATTAGTTAAGGTTACAGTAGGTGCAGTATTATCAATAGTAAAGGTAATACTGTCAGTACCTGCGTAGGCTTTTCCTGATATGTCTGCACCAGAAACAGTTGCTGTAACGATACCACTGGTGGTTGAGGAAACAGTCCAAGGGTAGATCCATACACTTGCTGTAGTAGATGCAGTCATAGCTATGTTTGAAACTTCACCCGTTATATTAATTGTAGGAGTTGCAGACATCGCCTCACTAAAAGTAGCCGTGATAGTCACTACACTCGCGCCTGAAACTAAATCATCTGAGTCAGTATTAGTTAAGGTTACAGTAGGTGCAGTATTATCAATAGTAAAGGTAATACTGTCAGTACCTGCGTAGGCTTTTCCTGATATGTCTGCACCAGAAACAGTTGCTGTAACGATACCACTGGTGGTTGAGGAAACAGTCCAAGGGTAGATCCATACACTTGCTGTAGTAGATGCAGTCATAGCTATGTTTGAAACTTCACCCGTTATATTAATTGTAGGAGTTGCAGACATCGCCTCACTAAAAGTAGCCGTGATAGTCACTACACTCGCGCCTGAAACTAAATTATCTGAGTCAGTATTAGTTAAGGTTACAGTAGGTGCAGTATTATCAATAGTAAAGGTAATACTGTCAGTACCTGCGTAGGCTTTTCCTGATATGTCTGCACCAGAAACAGTTGCTGTAACGATACCACTGGTGGTTGAGGAAACAGTCCAAGGGTAGATCCATACACTTGCTGAAGTAGATGCAGTCATAGCTATGTTTGAAACTTCACCCGTTATATTAATTGTAGGAGTTGCAGACATCGCTTTACTGAATGTAGCTGTTATGGTTACAACATTTGAGCCGGTAACTATATTATTAGCATCTGTATCAGTAAGATTTACGGTAGGGGCAGGATCATTAAAAATTACACTATCTGTCCCTGCATAAGACTTTCCAGAAAAATCTTTCCCTGCAACAGTTACAGAAACAGCACCACTTGTTGAAGGTGATACAGTCCATGTGTACTGCCATATTTTGGAATCTTGTTCATAATTTGGCGACTTAATTACAATATCATTCTCAAATGAAGGTAAACTATATCCAGGTGTGTATTCAGGAATTGTTTTAACATACCACCAGTAGCTACTTGAATCATTATCAGAAGAACTAATGGAGTGGACAAAATAATCAACCCCATTTATTTCTAGGGTATGACTTATAAGTCCTGAATTAGTAAATGAAGATCCTAGAATCGTTGCCCAATTGTTGGAACCAAGAGCAATCATGTCATAACCATAATCAGAAATACCTATATCGGCTATTCTTCTTATTGTAGGAGTTACAGTAGTCATTGGTTGATTTGAAACCTGTCCTGCGATATTAATCGTTGGTGATTCTGCCATCGATTTACTAAAAGTAGCTGTAATAGTGACCACTTCTGAACCAGAAACAACCTCATCAACATCAGTATGAGATAATGTAACTGTTGGTGCTGGGGTGTTATCAATAAACAATCTAAGTTCCCTAACCAAAATAACATCTTCCCATAAACCTGTATACTCGTTTCCAGCAATATCAGAGCCAGTAATTGAAATTGAAACGGTTCCCGTAGTAACAGATGATGAAGATGGGACGTCCCATCCATAAGACCAATTTGTATCTCCATCGCCATCAGTACTTACAAATGTCATAGAAGATAAATGAGAATATGAAAGAGGTGATATTCCTATTATATTTATCGTGGGACTTGCCCCCATACTTTCTGAAAAGGTAGCGGTGAATGTTACGGTATTAGAGTTATTAACAATTCCGTCGTTAAAAGAAGTTGTATCTTCATCAGGATTTAACCGCTCTAAAATTGGAGCTACAGTGTCTACATTAAATGTTAAACTATCTGTGCCTGCATAAGCATTTCCTGACTGATTTGTGCCAGAAACAGTAACACTTACCGTATTTAGTGTTATTGATGCTGTCCAGCTATAATTCCAGGCACTTCTTGATGGAGAAGATCCAGAGACTTCAGTCATTTGAACATTATCTTTTATTGTTTTTCCCAAAAAAACCACATCTTTATTACCTGTTCCTTCGTTATATTCTGGGGATGTATTAAAACTCACCCAACTTTGACCTGTATAATTTAAAGAGTTCAAAGTATATGTAACTCCTGATGAAACGCTTTTAAATGTATATGACACTAAACCTGCTGTATTTCTTGTTATGGGAGCCAAGCCTCCATGCTGAACAAGTAGACTGATACTTCCGTTACCATCACTTATGTACATGTTAATTGGCTCGTCATTTTCCTTAATTGTAATTGTTGGTGTTGTCGTTCCAATAGACTCATTAAACGTAGCCGTTATACTTACTACATCGGAATTTTTAATGAGATTATCAGAATCTGTATCTGTTAGTGTTACGGTGGGGCCAGCACTTTTCCATTGATAACTCCCTCTTGCGGTACCTGTTATTGAATTACCACTAAAGTCATTTACTGTAGATCCTTGACCTTCATTTAATTTGTAATATAATTTAAGAGTTGAATTTGTATTGAGAGTTGAATTTTTATAATTATTAATTTCCGATTGAGTTCTTTCAGAATCCCAAAAGCGTACATCACTGATTTCACCGTCAAAAAAATTAGTCGGATTATCACTTCCATTCCAAATACTCGCTCCAACTCCAACTTGATTATTCCATGAAGTCAATCCATATCCTTCAGATGACCAGGATTCTTCTTTGTCAAGACTTCCATTTATGTAAATTCTTATCCTTTGATCTGATACAGAATTAGTAAATGCGATATGATACCAAGTGCCCGTTGAAATTGATTGTGATGACACAACCTCTGGCCAATTACCACGATTATCCCTTCTAAATCTACCTCTTAAAAAGAGTGATCCATCTATATTTTTAATTGCAAGACTCCAATCATCTCTCTTTCTGAAAATAAAATCACCATAAGTGCTACTAGACGAAGGGCCATTTTCAATTTTAATCCATGCTTCAAGAGTAAATTTATCAGAATCAAATTTAAGATCTGTTGAAGAAGGTATTTCAATAAAAGAAGATGATCCGTCAAGTTCTAGGGTTGTAGAATATGTTGAACTTTGAGAATAGGAAAAAAAAGAATTTAAAATAGAAAAAATCATTATCCATGTTGAAAGCCTAAATATATATTCTCTTAATATCTCCATCATAACCAAAAAATCAAGTCTCCAAATAAATAAAACTAAAATGGAAAGACCTAAAATTAGGGTATTTCTATCTATCTAACTGATTTTTTATCTTTAAATAATAGCCTTTCACAAAATTTAATCGATTAAAACAACTATTAGATTCCATTCCAAACACTTGCTCCAATTCCAATGGTATTTGTTGTGGATGTAAGACCATACCCCCCTGAAGTCCAGTTTTCTGAATTATCAAGATTTCCATTAATATAAATCCTTATCCTCCCATCTGATTTAGAGTTTGTAAATGCAACATGATACCATGTATCTGTTGAAATTGTTGTGGATGATCTTACATCAGGCCAATTTCCGTGATAGTCTCTTCTAAACCTTCCTTCAAGATATAAAGAGCCATTAATATTTAAAATATATAAACTCCAGTCATTTTTTTTGGCAAATATGTAATCCCTATTGGGTGCAGAGTTGTTTCCAGAAGAAGAGACAGAAGGAGGAGCATTATCAATCTTAATCCATGCTTCGAGCGTAAACTTATCGGAAGAAAATGAAAGATCACTGTTTCCCGAAGGTATGGTAATAAAAGAATCTGATCCATCAAAATCCAGTGTTGTAGAGTAAGTTGATGATTGTCCAAATAGATAGATTGGGGTACATATAACGAATAAAAATTTCCACCACAAACGATTCATCAAAATGTCTTTTTACAATAAAAATGATTGATTTATGATAAAATTAGTGAATTCTATCTTAATTGATAATTCATACAATAAACATACAAGAGTTTTAAAAAAAAAATATAAACTAAACGAGTATTTTAAAGCAACCCTTTTATTTAAAAAGAAAGATGGAAAAAGCTACATGAAATTTAATATAGGCTTTAATAAAAAAGGTGACTAGTAGTTTGACTTTAACATTGATGCCTGGCAACAGTTAAATATTATTATCAGTACTCACTTTAATATTAAATGGTTGGAATTATTACTATATATTAAGTATTTTCTTTGATTATTTTTATTTATTCTAATTATAAACTACTAATTATCAACGACTTATATTTAAATTTTATTTATTTTAGTGGAAAATTATTAGTCATGGAAAAATTAACATTAAGTAATGGTTGTTTAAACTGTTTGAATATTAACGAAGACACCCACGAATGTGGTGTACACCACATTGAGGTTAGTGAAAAATATACTTGTACTGATTTTAGTGGTGTAGAATAAATTATTTATTATTTCAGATTTTTAAAACCTCTAGTTTACTAGAGGTTTTTTTTTATTTTATAATTTTTAAAACGAAGATATACAGTGATTAGACAAAGTATTGATCCACCTGGTAGTAAGAAAAGGGCAATTAATAAAACAGAAAATTTACCCTTACTTGTTTTTTCAACTCGGTTAGGAATACTAGCTAAATTTTCTTTAAAATTTTTAATTCCAAACTTCATTAATTATAAGCGTCCTAAAATATATCCAACCAAAAAAGATATAAGAACCAAAACTCTCATTTCAACCCCTAAACTTTTTGCTAGTGAATCTACCGCATTAAGAATTACTTCTTTTATTTTATCAAAATCCATTTTGTAAAATTAAAAATATTTCTGTGTAGTCTATATTAAATTTAAAAAGAGAACTGGCAAAAGAATAATATTGTAATGATATTTTTAGTTTATCATTTAAGTTTAGTGAATGAGACCACCGGTTTTGACTTAAAACAGGTAATCCTAATGAAAGGCTATAGTGTTTTGCATGAATTTGCGTCAATCTTGAGTAACAATTATTAATTTATGATTATTAAATTACTTTGATAAAAAGACTGTGTTATATGTCAAATAACACCATATTTTAGAAGGAATTTGGTTAATGTGAATGGATGAACTAAATTAAAATAATTTTAGATTATGATTTGTAATTTATTAGAGACAATATCAACAAACTGCCAAAGCTTTATTACTAATACAAAGTCTTTTTTTTATTGCGCACTATTGATGAGTTTATTGAGTTTTTCTCAAAGTAAAATCAGTGATCAAAAAGTATTTTTAATTACTCTGGATGGGTTAAGATGGCAAGAATTATTTTTGGGTGCAGATTCTTTATTAGTAAAAAATAAAAACTATGTAAAACACCCAGAAAAGCTTTACAATTGGGCATGGAGAGAAAAGCCAAAAGATAGGAGGTTGGCGTTAATGCCTTTTATTTGGAATGAAGTAATTGAAATGGGACAAATATTTGGTAATAGAAATCTAGGGAGTAAGGTTAACCTTTCAAATGGAATGTGGT
Organism: uncultured Flavobacteriaceae bacterium; assembly: GCA_943842245.1. Lineage (GTDB taxonomy): Bacteria > Bacteroidota > Bacteroidia > Flavobacteriales > Flavobacteriaceae > MS024-2A. The sequence continues at coordinate 183,893 of CALTAJ010000001.1, read as the reverse complement.
TTTCATATCCCGGTTATAATGAAATATTAACAGGAAAAGCAGATGATCAAAATATATTTAGTAATGATAAAATTCCTAATCCTAATGAAACTATTTTAGAGCAATTTGCAAAAACATACGATCCTGTGAAGGTTGCAGCTTTCGGAAGTTGGGATGTTTTCGATTATATAGTTAATCAAGAAAGATCAGGTGTTTATACTAATTGTGGTTTTGAGTCCTCAACTGATTTACCTCTGAATAAAGATGAAATTTTACTTAACCAGCTTCAGAATCAAATTCCAAGTCCTTGGGGTACTGTAAGACTTGACGGATTTACACACCAATACGCCAAAGTTTATCTTAATAAGCATCAACCTGACTTCATATATATATCTTATGGAGAGACTGACGATTTTGCCCATGATGGAGATTATGAATCCTATTTGAAAGCAGCAAAAAATACAGATAATTTAATTAAAGATCTATGGAAATACGCTCAACAAAGTAACTACTACAAGGATAAAACTACATTTATAATCACTACAGATCATGGAAGAGGAACAAATCCTATTGATAGTTGGAAAGGACATGGTGATGAGATTGAGGGATCGGATCAAGCTTGGATTATAATGTTTGGAAAAGGAGTTTCCAATAAAGGTGAAATTTCAAAAACAAACCAGTTATTTAGCAATCAAATTGCTCCATCAATTAGGGAGCTTTTAGATCTTCCTCAAAAAAAAGAAGAAGGGTATGGAATCCCGATAAATTTGAACTAATTAATATTCAAATTAAAAAATAATGAAAGAGAAAAAAATCAATTTTACAATTGAAGAGATGGAATTAGCTCTTGATGAGATAATAAACCAGATAAGTCAAACAGAATGGTTTCCAGATTTGATTATAAGTATAAATAGGGGAGGATGTGTGCCAGGAGTGTACTTATCTCATGCTATTAATGTTCCACATAAAGTTATAAATGTTCAGTTAAGGGATGAAAAAAATAAACCAAATTTAGCAATACTTGAAAACAGTTTAATTTCTTATTCAAACATTTTAATAATTGACGATATTAATGACACTGGTGCCACATTTAAATTGATAGATCACGCAATAGATAAAAAAGAAATAAATATTTATTTTGCATCCTTAATCGAAAATAATTCGAGTGCTTTTAAAGTTGATTTTAGAGGTAAAATAATTGACAAGTCATTGAATCCGTCCTGGATTGTCTTTCCATGGGAGAAATATCAAAGTGAATATTATCAAGGATGAATAGAAAAAATGAAAAGCTGATTTTTTTACTTGTTTTAATTCACATATTTATTACTACTTTATCAAATGCTCTAGTTTCTATTCCAATAGAGATATATGAATTCAAAATTACATGGGCAGCTTTCAGTTTTCCGTTAGTAGTTGTTGCTACGGATCTAACAGTTAGATTATTGGGAAAGTCAATTGCTCAAAAAACAATTGCATTTTCTTACCCAATTTCAATAATTTCTTCTATCATGATTATTTATTTTGAAGGAAACTTTATGTCGGTTGCATTTAGAATTGGAATTGCAAGCGCGACTGCTTACGCACTTGGTATTTTAATAGATATAAATGTTTTTCAATATATCAGAGAACGATATTCAGCTTGGTGGCTTGCACCTGCTTTATCAACAGTAATATCAAATGTGATAGATTCGTATACCTTTTTTTCTACAGCTTTTTTTGGTTCGGAAGACATCTACATGTCTACAAATTGGATCGAAATAGCAGGAAATCAAACAGCTTTGAAAATTATAATAGGTTTAGTTTTCTTTTTACCAATTTATGGGATTTTACTCAACTTTATTTCAAAAAGATTATCTCAAGAGGATTTATGAATTTTAATTTTTAATTAAAATATGGGTCGTCACAATCAAAAAAAATCAAGTCCGTACCATTAAACAATTCAGCTTCTTCTTTTTTGAAAATATCTAAATCGTATTCATCAGGTATGGGTGTATTCATTATAGCTCTTTCCCCTTCTATATGAGCAGCATTTAGTACATCGTGTCCCAGCTCGTGCCACATTAGAATTAATCTTCTGTTAAAGGAATATTCTGACCAGTAGTCTGCATTGATTGCTACATCTATAACACCCTCTTTACATGATCCAAATGCTATTCCTGCTGCATCATCTCTATTGCTGTCTGAATTAGCAATAGTTAAATCAGTAATTATTTTTACTTCTTGATTTCCAAAGTCATATCCATATTGAGTTTCTCCGATGGTTTTAAAAGCTAACCAATAATCATCTAAGGTTTTGATATTGCCATAAATTGGATCAGCTCTATATGCTTCGTCTCTTAGCTGGGATTCAGTTTTAATAATATTAGGAACAACTATTTCTGAAGAAGTTTCGGGTGTTTCATCATTAGAACATCTTGTTATAATAATTACAGTTATTATTCCGGATACTATAACTATTTTAGAAAAATATTTTTTCATTAGTCGTTAATTACTATTTAGATAATAATTATTAATTTTTTTAAGGAGATCTTAAATATATTGTTGAATATATTTTTTAGACTTCAAATTTAAAAATATCAATTAGCTAAATATCAAAATATTAATATTAATTTTTATGCTTGCACACTTTAATTGAGAACATTTATATTTTTTAGTTTAATCTTATGAGAATCATTTTATCAATTGTTGTAATACTTTCTGTTTTTAGCTGCGAAAAAGAAATTGAGTGTATTATTATACAAGATAAATATGGAGGGAATAATACTTATTATTTTCAATGGGAAAGAACTATAAAAGGTAATACTAATATGCTAATTGGAACTGGTTCTGTGAGTGAAGAAATTTACAATCAGTATGAAGTTGGAGATGTTTATTGTATCGAGGAATTAATGCTTTAAGATTTAATTATTTTCAATTTACTTTGTTCAATTTTAATCAGATTTATTAAATTCGTCTATTATTAATCATAAATCAATTAGAATGAAAAAATTACTATTACTTTTTTTAACCTTAACTATATCCTTTGCTAGTGCTCAAGATAAAGGCTATTGGGTTTGTTTTAACGTAAATGTTGATGCAGAAGGGCAAGAAGCATTCGTTAATGCTTTAGATGGAGTTTTTAACTCGGAGTTTTCATCTCAATTTCCTTTTGCAGTTACATTGAATGAAATTATGTTTACCAGTAGAGATAACAAAATGACTCACCAATTATGTTTTTTGGCACCAAATGCTGAAACTATGGACATGTGGGGTGGAGGACCCCCACCAACTGCAGAAGGATCATTAGTTCAAATGCTTATTAATGAATATGTAGAGTTCGAAGATTCTATTTTAGGATCAGGTCTTATCTTTGATCCTTCCGTTGCTTTGAGCATGGATTATTTTACTGTTTGGCAACTATCTGTTGAAGATCCTGCGACTGTTGCTTCAGCTTTTATTCAACTAGACAAGGACACAAAAAAATTGAGATCAGGCCCATTTGGCCTTCATGAAGCTATCGCTGGAATGAGAGGGGGAGTTACTCACTATTTTGTTGCTAGATCTCCAAAAATGTCTGATTTCCTTAATGGAAGAGAGAAAATTAATAACTCTAAGGCATTCATGAATTTTGTTACTAAAACTAGCCCTGTATCTGATGTAGTTGGCAATTTTAGTGGTAAAATAATTAAGAGATGGAATATGCCTCAATAGATTGTTCTGTAAATTACTATGATATAAACCCTCTTAAACATTCTAAGGGGGTTTTAAGTTTTTACCTTTAAAATTAGTTTACCCATCTTTTTACCGTTAAATAATTTTAAAAAAACGGATCTGAAATTATCGATTCCTTCATAAATATCTTCGTTAATTAAAATTTTACCTTCTTGTATCCATCCAGAAATTTGATCAATAGCTTTTTCATATTTAGGAGCATAATCGAATACAACCATACCTTTTATTGAAGCTCTATTTACTAATAATGATAAATAATTTTTAGGTCCTTTTATTGAATCTTTGTTATTGTATTGTGAAATTGCACCACATAATACTATTCTTGCATTTCTTCTTAAGAAAATTAAAGCTGCATCTAGTATTTCTCCTCCAACATTATCAAAATATACATCAATACCTTTTGGACATTTACTTTTTATTTCCTTTATAACATTTCCATTCTTATAATCTATTGCATCATCAAAGCCCAAATCATCTTTTATAAACGTACACTTTTTCTCTCCTCCTGCTATTCCAACAACATTGCACCCCTTTATTTTTGCAATTTGACCAACTATGCTACCTACTGCACCTGCAGCCCCAGATATAAGGACTGTGTCTCCTTCTTTAACTTTTGCTTCTTCTAAAATTCCAAAGTAAGCTGTCATACCGGGCATTCCGAGCACACCTAAATATGAAGATAAACTAGATTTTTCAGGATCAATTTTGTGTAAATTTTCACCATTTGAAATAGAATGGGTTTGAACACCACCCCATCCGCTAACATAGTCACCAACATTAAATTTAGATTCACCAGATTTCTTGATTACCTTACCAACTGATCCCGCTCGCATCACATCACCAATTTCAACTGGCTTAATGTATGATCTTGCTTCATTCATCCACCCCCTCATCGCTGGATCTAAGGATATATATTCCTGTTCAATCAGTATTTGTCCATCAACTAAATCTGGTAATTTTTCATCAATTAATTCCCACGTATCTTCATCTGGAAGCCCAACTGGTCTTTTTTTAAATAATAGTTTTTTATTAATCATTGGTTAAATATTTTTTTAATAAAATTAACTCCAGTAATTGCACTAGCTGTAATCAAACCTGAAAATAAAGCAGCTCCTACACCTGCTGTCACAATATCTTGACCTGTTAAGTACAAACCTTTAATTTTTGTTTTTGGTCTTAAAAAATTTTGACGAAAACGTTTAGGATTATGGTCAATTCCATAAAGCGCTCCTTGTTTATAATTTGAAAAGTGTCTTGCTGTAAGTGGAGTGGAAAATTCATAAAACTCAACTTTTCCTTTTAATTGAGGTAATTGTTTGAATAAATGTTTGAGAAGTCGTTGAGCAAATTCTTCTTTTTTGATTTCGTAATCTTCACCACGTTTTTTCCAAGTTGTTCCATCCCATTTTGCAAAGGCTTCATAAGGAATCATCGTAATAATATCTATTGTACTTTTTCCAGGGTAGCGTTCATTCCAATCAGAAAATTTAGAAGCAGGAAAAGAAATATAAACTAACGGGAATTCTGTTTTATTATTATTTAAAAAGCGATCTACACATCCGTCGTGATCTAGGTCTTCAGGATAAATCCAAAAATTTGTTTTTGGTAGTTTTAAATCTTCAGGAGATCCATTCAGTCCAATGTAAAGACATCCATATCCTACAGATGGGTTTACTTTTTTTAATTTTTCATTTAATTTATGGCCATGAATTAAATTAGAAGAAATTAAATTTTCAAATGTATTGAACACACCTGTACCGCTAATTACAATATCTGCATATAAATTATTTCCGTCGATCAGCTTGACACCTTTAGCTTTGTTTTTTTCTATAATGATTTTGTCAACCTCGGCGAGAACTAAAATTGTCCCACCAGCTTTTTCAATTACTTTTTCAATTGTATTTAAAATTTGTGAAGAGCCTTTAGCAGGAACACTTCCACCTTGCATATAATGTTTTACAACTGAAGCATGCATCGCAAAACTACTTTGTTTTGGAGGAAGACCATAGTCCCCATATTGTCCGCATAATACTTTAATTAGTGTTTTGTCTTCAGTAAGTTCACTTAAGACATCGTAGGTTGTTCTATCAGAGTATTTTAAATACCTTTTCCTCATAAAAATTCCCAGTGTTGCACTAATAAATCGGGGTAAAGCTTTATCCATATAAAATTTGGAAGCTGATTTATTAGCTGCGAAAATCAGATTGATATATTTTTCAATTGCCTCTTTTTCATTTGGGAAATATTCGTGCATTTTAGACTTAAAATTGTCTACACCTTTGACAAAATCATATTGCTTATTGCCCAAAATAATACGATCATATATTTCTCCCATATCATCCCATTTCAATTGATTATCGGATACATAATCAAACAATTTTCTCAATACACTATTTGGTCTTTGGACTTCTCCAATATAATGAATACCAACATCCCATTCAAATCCTTTTCTTTTAAAAACATGTGTAAAACCTCCTGCGGTATAATGTCGTTCAAGCAGCAATACTTTTTTCCCTAATTTTGAGAGTAGTGCACCAGCACAAAGGCAACCAATACCTGTACCAATTAAAATAGCATCGTATGATTCAGCTAATTCGGGAGATTTTTTGTAGGACTGAGCCATTAAAATAATTCTTTCCTCATATCTCTAAAAGTAAAACAATCTTTTTAGTTCATGATATTGTTTTACAGGAGATTTAAATAATTATTAGTTATCCTCTTGTTTGGATTCAATTCAGTAGATTTTATACTGTTGGAATTTCAGAATCCAAAAACAAAAAAAAAGGAAGTAAATATTTTTTAGTTTTAGAGTATGGATTTTAAAAAGCAAAAAGATTCTTTAATCGATAATGCCCTCTCTGTTTTTTTTATTGGAATATTTATTTCATTAAGTGATGGTCTCTTGGGTAGAATTGGAGTTTTAGGCTCTGTAGTAATGCTCATTTCATATTATTTAATGTACCTAAAATCAAAAAAGTCAAATGATTGAACACTTTTTTCAATGTCCTTTTTGTTGGGAGGAAATTTCAATGTTGTTAGAAAAATGAAATGATTTACAAAATTATATTGAGGACTGTGAAGTTTGATGTCAAACAATCGAGATAGAATATCTTTTAGATGAGGAACTTAAAAGTTTTAATATAGTATCATGAGTATAGACTTTTTGTTTGTTGAATATTTTTCTAAATAATTGAAATTGCTCTCTTTTCAAAATTAATTTTTTTAATCATTTAGTGAATATGATTTTTTTTACAAAAACTATTTTGTAATAAATAACTCCTTATTTTTAAATATTAAAATTCAATTGAAATGCAAAAAAAGTCTAAAGGGAAGTTTCTTCTAATCGTGTTATTTATTTGTTCTATAAATATTTCAAAAGGTCAAGATAAATTTAATATTGAGTTTGAAGACTTAAAATATAGGAACGTTGGTCCCACAAGAGGAGGTAGATCTACTACTGTTTGTGGTGTTGCAAATGAACAATTTACTTTTTACATGGGAACAACAGGCGGTGGAGTTTGGAAAACACTAGATGGTGGATTGAATTGGAAAAACATTAGTGATAATTATTTTAAAACACCGTCAATAGGTTCAATTGATATTTTTCAAGCAGATCCATCAATAATTTATGTTGGAACTGGTTCAGATGGAATTAGATCTAATGTAATTGTTGGAAAAGGAGTTTATAAATCAAATGATGCTGGTTCAAGTTGGAAATATTTGGGTCTTGAAGATACAGGTCAAATAGGGGCTATTAAAATTCATCCAGAAAACTCTGATATTGTTTATGCAGCAGCTATTGGGCAACCCTTCAAACCAAATGACGAAAGAGGTCTATTTAAGTCTTTGGATGGTGGAAATTCATGGAATAAAATTTTATTTATTTCTGATAAAATTGGAATTGTTGATATTGAGTTTTCACCAGAAAATCCTAATATAATTTATGCTGCTTCTTGGAAAGTTGAACGCAAACCATGGACTATTATAAGTGGATCTGAAGAAGGAACGATATACAAATCTGTTGATGGAGGAAAAAGCTGGAACAGCATATCAAATGGACTTCCTAATGGAATACTGGGTAAGATTGACTTAGCTGTTTCTCCAGCAGATCCTGATAGGTTATACGCTGTTATTGAGGCTGATAAGGGTCAAGGGGGTGTTTATGTTTCATATAATAAAGGAGAGAGCTTTAAAGCAATGAATCATAGAGAAGAATTAGTGAATAGACCATTCTATTATTGCAATATTTATGCAAATCCGAATAATGCAGATATAATATATTCAAATGCAAATAGGTTTATGATATCAAAAGATGCAGGCAAGACCTGGGATATCAAAAGTACTCCTCATGGTGATAATCATGATATTTGGATCAATCCAAATCATGAAAATACTTGGATTCAATCAAATGATGGAGGAGTAAATATTACCTTTAATTCAGGTAAGACATGGACTTCTCAATTTAATCAACCCACTGCAGAAATCTATCAAGTTGAGGTAGATAATCAATACCCTTATTGGCTTTATGGTGGACAGCAGGATAATTACAGTACCGTTTCTGTGCCAAGCCAACCTCCATATCCAGTTCAAGCTGGTCCAAATGCTTGGATTCTTTCAACTGGTGGTTGTGAGACTGGACCCGCAGTTCCTAAGCCAGGAAATCCTGACATAGTTTATTCAAATTGTAAAGGAAGGTTTAGTGTTTATAATAAAAAAACAGGTCAAGAAAAGCAATATTATGTTGGAGCACAAAACATGTATGGTCATAATCCTAAAGACTTAAAATATAGATTTCAAAGGGTCTCACCAATTCATATCTCTCCACATGATGAAAATATAATATACCACGGATCACAATTTTTACATAAAACAACAAATGAAGGTTTAAATTGGAAATTAATATCGCCTGATTTAACAGAATTTGATCCGTCAAAACAAGTAATTTCAGGTTCACCAATTACAAGAGATATTACAGGGGAAGAATTTTACAGTACAATTTATTCAATTAGAGAATCTAGTATTAAAAAAGACCAAATATGGGTTGGTTCAAATGATGGTCTTGTTCATCTAACTAAAGACGGAGGAAAAAATTGGATAAATGTGACTCCTAAAAATCTATTGAAAGGAGGTAGAGTAGATTCTGTTGAACCATCTAAACACGATCCAGCTACTTCATATATATCAGTTTTAAGATATCAATTAGGTGATTGGTCACCATACATTTATCGCACAAAAAATCATGGACAAACATGGGAATTAATAGTAGAAGGTATTCCAGAAAATTTTCCTGTTAGAGTAGTTAGAGAAGATCCTATTAAGGAAGGCTTACTATATGCAGGTACAGAATTTGGCATTTATATTTCAAAAGATGCAGGAAATTCCTGGGTTGAATTTCAAAAAAACTTACCTATCACACCTATTACTGATATAAAAATTCATAGGGATGATATTGTATTATCTACCATGGGAAGGTCTTTTTGGATTATGGATGATATAAATTTTTTGAGATTTGATAATGGCTTAAATAAGCCCAAAATTATAAAGCCTTCAGAAACTATTCGATTTAGGTATAATATACCCAATATTGAAATTAATGATTATTTAAAACCCGGAGTTTTTATAGATTATTTCCTTGATAATGATAATTACGAAAATATTTTAATATCCTTTATTGATAAAAATGGAATTATTGTAAATACTTTTACAAATCAAAATAAAGATTCCATTCAAAAACAAGATTATAATATGGAATTAAGTGAATTCACATCAAATAATGCGGCCAAAGTGACTAGTAAAAAAGGATATAATCGTTTTCGCTGGAATTTAAGACATAAAGGGATTAAAGGGAAGGATAAAGAGGAAAATATTAACGGCCCTCTTGTAAAGCCCGGAAAATATAAAGTTCAAATTTTAGTTGACAATAAATATAAAATAGAAGATGAGATATTAATCTTAAAAGATCCTAATACAGTAATCACTGAAAGTGATTTTGAAAAAGCTGAGGAATTACAATTAAAAATACTTAATAAAATTCGTGAGGCAAAAAGTATTGCTGACGAAATTCAAACTTCAATTTCAAATAAGAAATTTAGAAAAAGTAAATATGCTCCGCTAAAACAAAAATTAGATATGTTGGTTACAAAAGAAGGGACATATATGCAGCCGATGTTAATAGATCAAATGAAATATTTATATGGCATGATCTCTAAAGCAGATCAAATTTTAGGTAATGATGCATATAAAAGGTTTGATGATTTAAGTTTAGAACTTGAAAATATTAAAAAACTTTAAGTCTTAACTTTTGGATGTTAGTTTAAAACTTGTAGTCTAAGGCAAACCTTTATTTAGTATTCATTGATAAAAAATTTAAAACCCTCCGAAGCGAAGGGCTTTTATCTTTTTCTTTAATACTTAATATGAAAATTCTGCTGACTCTTGAGCCTTTGCCCTTTTGTAAACATTTATTTTTTTGATCTTACCATCAACAAATAATACATCGTGAACATTGTGTTCAAAAATTTCATTCCCATCAGTATCAACGTCGGTATAATCATTCCCTGTTGTAAGCCATTGTTCTAGCAAGCCGTCTTTATTTTTAGCAGCATTTGCTACCATCCATTTTACTTCCCATTTTGGGTCTGCAGACTTAAACCAATTATCTAGAACTTCAATATGGGCATTATTTCCCTTAACAACACTGCCGTCTGCGGTGTAACCTTCCCAATCTTCTGCATTTATTTCTGCAATTTTATCTAAGTTTTTCTCGTTATGAGCTTTTATATATTCCAGCCATATTGCTTGATTTGAAACTTCTCCAGCAATAATTGGAGTCATGGCATTGGTTCCTTCCATCATAGCAGAGCCTATTTCAACTACTGAACCTTTTTCTGGAGATTTATGTTCTTGAGCATTTTGGCAACCAGTTGCTACAATTAAAATTAATAGTATTGAATAAATTTTTTTCATTATGATTTAAATTTGATTAATTATTCTGAAAGTTACAGAATAGAAAATAAATGCTAAGCATCTCTTCAAATTTACCTAAATCATCCTCACCAAATAACTCATTTCTATGTGATTAGTACAAGTTTATTCTTAACTTCAATGAATAATCTATTCTTTATCTTTTAAAGAAACTTAACTAAATATCATGAATGATTACCTTAAACTAAAATCTTTTTTTGTTTTTACAATCTTACTATCAATAAATATAATTTACTCTCAATCAAATAATAAATTTAAGCCAATTGATATTTTTAGTCTAGAATATGTTTCTAATCCTAAAATTTCTCCAGATGGAAAAAAAGTTCTTTATGTCAGAAACTTTAAGGATATAATGACAGATAAAAATCATTCAAATATTTGGATTATTGATTTTGATGGGAAAAATAATACACCACTTACAACTGGAAATAAAAATGATTTTGATCCAACCTGGTCTAATTCTGGAGATAAGTTTACTTACAAATCAAATTCCGATGATACTGTTCAACTTTACTTATATGCGCTCGGTCAAAAATCGAATCAAAAACTTACTAATCTTCAAAACTCAGTTTCGTCTGTAGATTGGTCCGAAGACGACAAATATTTAGTTTTTACTTCTTTCGTAGAAAAACCTTCTGTTAGCTTAATCAAAATGCCAGAAAAGCCTAAAGGGGCAAAATGGAATGATCCTGCTTCAGAAATTGATGGTATCAAATATCGAAGTGATGGAAGAGGTTATCTAAATCAAGGTTTTTCACAAGTCTTTATTTTACCTACTGAAGGGGGTACACCAAGACAAATCACATTCCTTAACAACAATGCATCATCTCCAAAATGGTTAGCAAAAAATAAAATTATATTTTCAGCCAACTTGCACGAGGATTCTGATTTAGAGCCAAGAAACTCTGAAATATATTCCATAGATATAATTTCTGAAAAAATCACACCACTAACTTCTCGTTTAGGACCTGATTACAGTCCAGTTGTTTCTCCTGACAAGAAAGAAATAGCCTATCTAGGTTTTGACGAAAAGTACTTGGGGTATCAACAAAATAACATTTATATAATGTCCAATAATGGAAAAGAAATAAAAAATATCTCAGAAAATTTCAATAGAAATATTACTAATATAAACTGGTCTGCGGATGGAAAAGGTCTTTATTTTCAATATGACGATAAGGGGATGACAAAGCTTGCCTATATGTCAATTTCAGGTAAATTAAAGAATATAGTGGATCAACTTGGTGGAATGACATTGGGAAGACCATACAGCGGTGGGACTTATAGTATCTCTAAAAATAATAGATATGCATATACTCTTGGGAATGTATATAGCCCTTCAGATCTAGCAGTGGGATATAACACAAGTTTTAAAAGACTTACAGCTTTAAATAAGGATTTATTTGATCATAAAGAACTAGGTAATGTTGAAGAGGTTTGGTTTAAATCTTCTTTTGATGAAAGACAAATTCAAGGATGGCTTGTAAAGCCACCCAATTTTGATTCTTCTAAAAAATATCCCCTAATATTAGAAATTCATGGTGGTCCTTTCTCAAATTATGGATTTAGATTTTCAGCAGAAATTCAATTATTCGCAAGTAAAGGATATATGGTTTTTTATACTAATCCAAGGGGAAGTACTAGTTACGGAAAAGAATTTGCAAATTTAATCCATCATAATTATCCAAATCAAGATTATGATGATTTAATGTCAGGAGTAGATCATATTTTAAAAAGATCGTATGTAGATAAAGAAAATCTATTTGTTACTGGTGGAAGTGGGGGGGGAGTTTTAACCGCATGGATTATTGGTAAAACAACTAGATTTAAAGCAGCTGTAGTAGCAAAACCAGTTATAAACTGGTATAGTTTTGTTTTGTATGCAGATAATATTAATATCTATTATAAGTACTGGTTCCCTGGAGCTCCATGGGATAACTTGAAGCACTATATGAAAAGATCTCCAATCTCATATGTAGCAAATGTTAAAACACCCACAATGCTTTTAACGGGAGAGCAAGACTTTAGAACTCCAATTGCTGAAAGTGAGCAGTTTTATGCTGGATTAAAGCTAAACAAGGTAGAGTCAATGCTAGTTCGTATTCCAGGAGCTAGTCATGGAATTGCCGCTAGACCAAGTAATTTAATAACCAAAGTCAATGCAATAACTGCTTGGTTTGAAAAGTACAGAGTTGAATAAATAAATCATAATATATTTTGCGTTTTATTTAATTGACAAAAGCCAAAATATTATAAACCTTTCTAGTTATCTATTTGAATGCTTCATTGCTCTTAATATAAATGGAATTTAGACGAAAGTATCTAAGGATATAGTAAGTCTTTAATTTGTCTCCATGTTACTAATTTAATATCATTTTTCACAAGTGTAGCCTTGAATTTAGGGCTAGATATTATATCATAATCTAAATTTCGCCACTTTGATCCAAAAGCAGTTCTATTTGAAGTAATTTTTTTCATCTTATTGTTATCAAATCCAAGGTGAACAATTATTTCGTTTAAACCTGGATTTAGGTTGTTAACTATATCATCATAATATTCAGGCCAATCTTCAAATGAAATATTTTTATCAGCCATGTACATTTTTACAACAACTAAATTTTCAGGTTGAGGAAAATCTTTATTAAAGTGAGGAGCTAAAATTTTTGGAACGAACACAGGAAGTCTATTTTTTTTTGCAACTTCAAGATAAATTTTAAAAAATTCTGGTGAAAAAAATAAGACTCCTTCATGACTGTCAAGATGAGTTGGTTTTATCCCAATAGATACTGCATAGTCTATTTGTGCTTGCAATTCTTTTCTTATGTCTTGAGGATTAGAATTTTTTATAATTTCTTTTTTCTTTTCATAAAAATTACCATTTCTATTAATTAAAGATGAAATAGAATCTTTTTGACTAATTCCATCCCATTTATAATCCTTCCACTCAGATGTGAAAGTTAGATGAATACCTAAGTCTATATTAGGATTTTCTTTAAAATAGTCCGCAACCTCGACTGCATTTGGAGCAGGAACCATAACACTTGCAGAGTTAATATATTGATTTTGTAATGCGTCAAAAGAGGCTTTATTTACAGACTCTGACAGACCCAAATCGTCAGCATGGATAATTAGAAGCTTATCATTTTTATCATATCCTAATAATTCAGATAAATTATCATATTGAACTACATCATTATTATTAAATATAAAATCATAAATCAACCTATAGTCATAAATGGGAATTTCATTATAATTTAAAAAAGATCTGACCCCAGTAAATATCAATGTATTTAGGACTATAAAAATTAATATAATTGATAATATTTTTTTTTTAAGCATTCATCTTTTATTTATCTATCAGAGAGTAAGAAACATATGCAAATTTAGTGCCCTCAGGATTCCATGAGTGAACATTTATAGTTCCTTGCCCACCAAAAAATGAAGAAGTTAAATCACTAACCTTTTTTGTTTCTATATCCAGTAATCTGAGTTTTACACTCTTTCCAAAAGGGTGTCTCTGGCCTTGGTCTTTTATATAACTTATTAAAACTGCACTTTCGTTGTGAGGGGCAATATGAGCAAACCAATTAGAGTAATTATCGAAGGTCATTTGTTCTTTATTTGAGCCATCGTTTAGCATTCTCCAAATTTGCATTTTACCTGTGCGATAAGAATTAAAGTAAATATACTTTCCATCGGGAGAATATTCTGGACCATCATCTAATCCCTTAGCATTTGAGAGTCTAATTTCTTTTCCTCCATTTGAACTCATTTTATAAATATCGTAGTTCCCTTCACGTTCAGCACAATAAACAATGAATTTGTTATCAGGTGAAACACCATGCCAATATGAAGGAGATTCAATTGTTAATATTTCAGTGGGACCACCTTTAAGAGAGGTTTTATAAATAAATGAATTATGTTTTTTTATTTCATTTTTTCCACTTGAAAAGTATAGGGTTCTTCCATCAAAAGAAATGCCGTGATCATTGTTACACTTTTGTAAACTCCCAGTTTTGATTGTCTCTAAGTATTCTCCATTTAAGGAATATTTTTCAATTTTTCCATTACTATTGATCAAGAGATAAGTTCCATTTCGTGCCCAATTTGGTGCTTCAAAATATCTATTTTCCTTTGCTAATAAAATCGATTCTTTACCAATCATGTCGTAAATATATAAGGAACTAACTATCTTTTTCCCATTAGGAATTTGAGCAAGTAAAACATTAAAAGAAAAAATGATGAAAAATATATTTTTCATTTTAATTGATTTATTAATAACTATAAACAATATACAAAGAAGCAGCTAAATTTTTTGAAGATTTGGGCGCTCATCATTCTCTTGATGTCTTAAAAAAAAAATGAGGAGGACTATAGTTTTATAACGTTTTTTTCTTACTGAACTCAATTTAGATAATACTTAATTATTAGAAATAGTCCTCTACTAGTATCTGTTTTTGTAGATTTATACCATGAAAAAATGGGACACACCAGGTCAGATTCTTTTCCAATGCTTTCTTATCATTCTTATATTAGTGGCATACAACCTTTATACTGGTAGTCTTACATTCTAATATTTTTAATTAATTCTATATTGTAAATGAGCTACTATAAAAAAATCATATGTAGACCAATAAACGATAATAATAAAAGGTTTTTATTGGGGAAAAACGGAACAGTTGAAATGATGGCAATTGGTTTAAATCCTAGTAAAGCTAATGAGGGAAAATTAGATCCTACTTCCAGAAATATTGAAAAAATCGCAAATAATAACGGTTGTAATGGTTGGTGGTTGGTTAATCTTTACCCGCTAAGGACAGCAAATCCTAAAAAATTACCAATAAAACCAGATTTAAAGTTAATTGATCAGAATTTAAATGTCATATTGGAATTGATTCAAAATCCAAAATTTAAAATAAACAAGATTTTATGTTGTTGGGGTAATCATGTAGATGATCACTTATATTTAAAGCTACAAGCTTCTAAAATTTTAGAATTTATTAAAGAAAAAAACTTGATTATTTATTGTTTAGGGATAACAAAATCTGGGAATCCATTTCATCCTTCACCAATGTCTGTAAATAGTTTCTTAGGAGGAATCAATCAATTACAAATTTCAGAATATCAACATTATTGATTTTTAATTTTAAGTTATAAAGACTTTTATTCAAATATAAAAATCAAGGTTATTTGTCAAAAATTAATTCCATTATAGAAATTAAGGAAATTCCAAATGCCGCTCCTGAAATGAATAAATTCCATTTGAGGTGTTTTATTTTTATGATGTTTAAAAAAATAAATGAAAACAAAACTATAAACAAAACAATCAATAGTTGACCCAATTCAATACCAATATTAAATCCTAACAACGGGATTACAATTTCATCAGGAGACATTATAAGCGCTTTAAAGTAATTGGAGAAATCCATACCATGAATCAAACCAAAAAATAAAGCCATGAAATAGTTCTTACCCATGCGTGAGGAGTTTTCTATCTGTTTGATATTAATAACATTTTGCAAGGATGTTATTAAAATTGTTATAGGTATAAGTAATTTTATAATTCGTGACGGAATAGAAAAAAAATCTAAGGAGACGATAAATAAAGTGATACTATGACCAATTGTAAAGGCAGTCACTAAAATTAAAATATTTCTCCATTGACTAATTTGATATACTGCACAGAGGACTACCAAGAAAAGAATATGATCATAACCATTTAAATTAGCTATATGCTCAAAACCCAATTTTAAATAAAATTCAAAAGGATGCATATTAAAATTCTAGTTTGTGAATAGCTGTTTTTTTATTCAGCATAATACTTTTTGATTCATCGTCTAAATGAATATATACAATATTATTTTGATCAAAAAAAAGGTCCGTAAATATATTATTTTTTATTTCTAAGGATTCTAATATTACAGGCTGACTTAACTCAAAATAAACCCATAACGCTGTATTTTCACCATCACCACTTAATCTTTTTCGCTTAATTTTTAAAGATATTCTTTTCCCATTTGCTTTAATATAAAAAAACCGGTTTATATAGTTGAGAAGTAATTCGTTAGCCTTAATTGGCTCATTAGGTTGACAAAAAGCAAGTTCATCACTTTTGGGATTAAATAATAACGCTTCATTTACATCAGTTAAAAATAGTTTGAGATGAATTGATATCAATTTTGTACTTGAAGTATATTCAATTTCACAAAGCGATAGGCGAAGAGGATGTGCGTCTAAATTATTAAAATTAGCAAGAGTAAGTGAAATAATTAACCACCGTATAGTCATTAATTTATAAAAATAATTACGCAGATGAATCTGACTTAATTCTTTCAGAAATTGCTTGAACTTCTTTAAAAACTCTAATTAAATTACCACCCCAAATTTTTGCAATTTGTTCTTCGTTATAACCACGTCTTACTAATTCAATGGTAATATTCATTACTTCACTAGCATCAAAAACTCCTTCAATTCCCCCACCACCGTCAAAGTCGCAACCAATACCAACATGATTAATCCCTGCTATTTTTATAATATGATCAATATGATCAACCACATGTTTTACTGTAGCTTGCGGAGTTGGATACTTTTCATTTATTTCTTGAAATTCTTTTCTAAGAAAAACTTTTTCTTCATCTGTCATTTTATCAATATCCTTCATTTTAAAACGATGTGCAGCTATTGCAGAATCAAGTTCTATATTTGGAGGAACTTCTCTTAGATAATTAGCTAACATTGTCAATTGAACTACTCCACCATTACTTGCCATAAGCCTTAACATCTCATCTGTCATATTGCGTTTATGATTAGTTACCGCTCTTGCATTAGAGTGAGTAGCAATGATTGGTGCTTTAGATAGTTTTATGGCGTCATAAAAAACACTATCACTGCCATGGGAAACGTCAACCATAATACCTAGGCGATTCATCTCACTAACTACCTTCGATCCAAACTTACTTATACCGCCATGTTCCGATCCTTTCGGATCAGTTGAAGAATCTGCTAAATCATTATTTGAGGAATGAACTAAAGTAATGTAACGGACTCCTTTATTAAAGTATGTTTCTACATTTGAAAGATCTTCTCCTATTGGATATCCATTTTCAATTCCAATATAAATAGCTCTCTTTCCCTCTTTTTCAAGGGAATAAGCGTCTTGTGGGTTAATTGCCAACCCAACATTATCTGAATTTCTTTCGATTGAAACTAAAATAGAATCAATCATTTGAATGCAAAGTGATTTTGCTCTTGAATTACCTTTATCATTTCGAATATCCTGTGCAACAAAGGCAGCAAAAAAAATTGCATCCAAATCACCTTCTTTCATTCTTGGATAATCAACCTTTGATCCCGTTTCGTTTGGATCATGTCGCTTTGACATGTCAAAACCAGGTTCGATCATCCTTATAGGGGTGTCGGCATGTGTATCAAGTGTAAGAACCTTTTTATGTATTTTAAGAGCTCTTTCAATTAATTCTTCTTCAGTTTCTAATTTAGAATTTTTACTAGTTCTGTTTTCTTTACAGCTATTTAATAAAAAAAAGCATAAAACAAAGACCAATTGGAATTGTTGTTTCATCTGTAATGGAGGTTTAATAAATTATTTAAATATAATAAAAAGCTTTAGGCTTATGAACCTATTTTTTTGAATCAGCTAAACTTGAGTTCCAAATATCTTTTTACAAAGCTAATTTCTATGACTCTGTTTTGATAAATAACAATGGACTAACCAATATCATTAACTTAATCTTCTTCATGAGCATAATCTATAGCATATGGCGATGATTTTAATATATCAAGTTTAAAACTTAATACATTTATAAGTTTTAATTTATTTTAACCTAATATCTTTGTTGTTCATTTTAGTAGTAAAAATTATATTATGAATAGACATCTGTCTTTAAGATCCGGAAATCCTGTTCTTTCAAAAAAAACGTTTACCAATACAATTTCTGCTGATAATCAGATGACTATTGAAGGGACTGTGAATAAAACCGCAATAAGCCTTTTACTTCTTATAGGTACAGGTTATTTTACTTTTGATGTAATCAATCCTATTTTATTAATTGGATGTGGAATAGGGGGCTTTGTATTAGCTATTATTACTGTTTTTAAAAAAGAATGGGCTCCAATAACTGTTCCTATTTATGCCGTATTAGAGGGTGGAATGTTGGGAGGAATATCTTACATGTATAATTCATTATATGATGGAATTGTAACAAATGCTATACTTTTAACAGTAGGGATATTAGTTTCATTATTAATAGCTTATCGATCAGGCTATATAAAAGCTACCGAAAATTTTAAACTTGGGATATTTGCAGCAACAGGGGGGATTGCAATAGTCTATTTAATAAACTTTATAATGGGATTTTTTGGCTCAGGTCTTGGTGTTATGAGTGTAAATAATGCTTCTCCATTGAGTATTGGATTTAGCATTGTTGTAGTTATAATAGCTGCTCTAAATCTAGTATTAGATTTTGATTTTATAGAAGAGGGTTCCGAAAAAGGCGCCCCTAAATATATGGAATGGTATGGGGCATTCGGTTTATTAGTCACTCTAATATGGTTATATCTTGAAATATTGAGGTTATTAGCAAAACTTAACTCAAGAAGGTAATATTTCTAAGATTCAAAACTAAATTTTAAACCAGCATTTTTTTCTAGTCTTGTTAAAAGAGAGTCTCCCATTGCTACTGAGGGTGTTAAAACACCACTTTTATTTGGTAATTTATCTTTTGCTAGGCAAACAGCAGATTCAGCTAACATCTTTGAAGTAGATCCATATCCTGGATCCATATCTCCAGTAACCTTGGCAAAAGCATTAGATCCATCCTCTAAGGTGATATAAAACCTTAAATTATAAAATCCTTTTTCTATTTTTTTACTTGTTGGGCCCTCTCCCGGATTAGGGAAAAAGCTATCTAAGACTTTTTTCAATAAAGATCCGGGTTTAGCGTACATAATTAATCCAATTAAAACAGTGCTTATAATACCTTTAATTCTCCCAAAAAGACCTTTTCCAAAAATTGTGCCTTCATTATATCTAAAATTTTTACCATAAGAATGATTGCTTAAAGAATTACTTCGCCTTACTACTTTTGTATTAATACTTGCCATAACAAATGGACCAATCCAACTTTGAGATGCATTATCAAAAATAACACTTTTTAAATCTGATTTATCTTCACCAAACTGATCCTCTAAGGGGTTCAATCCGTATGGATTAATTAAGACCTTATAAACCATCTTGTCTCTTTGAGATTCCTCCAGAACTCGACTTAAGCTAGCATAAGTACCCCCACTAATTCCACCACTTAAAGCAGCTACTCTCATTTTTATTTCTAGGGCTTTAATCCCTTTTTTGTCTTTAGATTCTCTTTGAATAAAATATACACCCATATCTGATGGAATAGAATCAAATCCACAAGTGTGTACAATTTTAGAACCATTAATTTTAGCTGATGAATGATGATTATTAATCATTTTATGAATCCATTGAACCTCTCCGGCTAGATCACAGTAATGGATATGAGACTTGATACAAGCCTCCACTAAATTGGAACCATATTTAGCATACGGACCGACAGTAGTACATATGACTTTAGTTCTATTAACCATATTCATCAAACTGATTTTATCATCACTATCAGCTATGATTAATGGGACATCCTTATTAGCTACTTCATCTCTTACTTTTTTTAGCTTAATTAAGTTTCTACCTCCCATTGCCCATTTTAAATCGCCAGTGACACCATATTTATTAAATAGATATAAAACAACTAATCTTCCAGTAAATCCAGAAGCACCCCAAACTATAATATCAAACTCCCTAGATAGATTCATAATTAAGTTTTATAAAATGAAATTATTTGTTAGACATAAATACTCAGAAGATGGATTATACTGCTTCAATTTTTTAATTGTTTTAATGAGAGTATAAACCAAATTATACCAAATCCACAAAGCATCATAAGTATTGGAAGTCGCTTAAGCAGACGGATTTTTCTCATAAAATTGACTTTAAAAAAATATTGTTAAATCTACAATATTTTAAAACCATTTTTATTGACCTTTCAATTTTATGAAGGGGGACATAATAATTATTTTTTTTATAAAAGATTGGTAATTAATTGACTCAAAAACTCATTTTTTATAAAATGAAAAATATTCAATTTTTGACCTTTTTTCAATTATTTTGGTCATTTTTCGTCGTTTTTTAACCATTTTTTAATGATTTTAGGCCATTTTTTGTCAATTTTTAATTTTTAGTATTTCATTAATTAACAATGAGTATTTTTAATTAATTACATTTAAATAAACAAATCCCATGAAAAGATTATTTTTTATTTTATCATTTTTAGTTATCAATTATGTTAGCGGACAAATTAATCAAGAACTTGTTCATTTTCATAGTGCAAATCCATTTTCATTAAGTGATATTATAAATGATCTTGATAAATTGGAAAAACAAAATGTTTTTGGGAAATTAACTATTCCTTTGGACAGTTTAAATCCAAATAAAAAATATCCTTTAATTATTGGAGTTGCAGGTAGTATGGGTTGGAGAAAACATCATCTTGACTACATGAAGATTTACCAAGAGGAAGGATTTGCAACATTTGAATTAAACAGTTTTAAAAGTAGGGGCATAACTTCAACTGTGGGTTCACAAAATCAGGTAACTGCAGCAGCAATGATACTTGACTCATATCGAGCACTAGATAAACTTTCAAAACATTCTAATATTGACAAAAATAAAGTAGCGATTACTGGTTGGAGCCTTGGAGGAGCTGTGGCTCTTTTTTCGGGTTGGATGCCACTGAAAAATATTATTTCAGAGGAACTTAGTTTTGCCGCTCATTTAGCCTTTTATCCTCCTTGTTTTTTTAATCCACAAAACATATTATTTACAAAAGCCCCAATGCATATTTTAATAGGGGAAGATGACAACTGGACCCCATCTAATCCTTGTGAAAATCTTGTAGATATCTTGTCTGAAAACAACAATATTGGAATTACAGTTTACCCGAATTCACACCATGGATTTGATAGTGAAGAGCCTGTTCATAGAAATGAAAATGGTTATAGCTTCAAAAATTGCCTATTTGATTTAACTGAAAAAGGAGATGTATTAATGAATTATTTAGGTTTGCCGATGTCTAATCCGATCCTTCAAAAGATTGGATTTTTATTTTGTGTAGACCGTGGGGTAAGTATTGGGGGAAATTCTGAGGCAAGAAAAAAATCTTTATCATTTGCCAAAAGTTTTATGAAGACATCCTTAACAAATAACTAGATTTTAATAAAATTAAACCAAGAGATAAAACAGTTGTCAAATTATGACATCTTAACTTATGAATAATAAAATTCAATACTGAATGAAATTTAGTATTTATCTCAAAAACACTGTTTTAATTACACTATTATTTGCCTTAAATTCAATTAAAAGTAATGGTCAAACAGAAAAAAAACGTTCAGTTTTTGTTAAAAAGATTGATCAGAATATTCTTCTTGATGGTGTATTAGACGAAGATATTTGGGATCAAGCAGAAATAGTAACTGATTTTTGGCAGATGTTTCCTACTGACTCACTGCAATCTAGAAATGAAACTATAGTAAAACTACTTTATGATGATACCAATCTTTACATTGGCTCTTTTTCAAAAGGTATTGGTCCAGATTTTAGAGTAAGTTCATTGAAAAGAGATTTCAGTGCACGCTCTAATGACAACGTTACAGTTCTCTTCGATACCTTTCGTGATGGACAGAACGCTTTTTTATTTGGAGTTAATGCCTTAGGGGTTCAACGTGAAGGCTTAATCTCTGACGGGGGAACTGCTGTTTCAGGTTTTAGTTTAACATGGGATATAAAATGGCAGACAGCTAGTACTCGAAAAGATGACTCATTTACCATTGAAATTATTATTCCTTTAAACTCCTTAAAATATCCTGAAGGGGTTAAAAAATGGGGATTTCAAGCCTATCGATTTGATATGCAAACCAACGAACGAAGTTCTTGGTCTCCTGTACCTCAAAATCAAATCCCTGTCAACCTAGGTTATCTTGGAGAACTTGTTTTTGAAGAACCTTTGAAAAGGAATAAGACTCCACTATATCTTATTCCTTATGTGAATGGATTATTATCAAAAAGCTTTGAAGAAAATTCTACTAATAATTCACTGACTATTGGAGGTGATTTGAAAGTAGCTATAGGAAATGGTCTGAATTTAGACGTAACTCTCAATCCAGATTTTTCTAATGTAGAGGTGGATAATATTATCACTAACCTGACTCGTTTTGAAATTTCTCTACCTGAAAAACGCCAATTTTTCATTGATAATGGAGATTTATTTAAAAATTTTGGAGGAAGTAGGGAAGCAGTTCCGTTTTTTTCACGTCGTATTGGAATTGCCAGAGATGGAGAGGGAAACACCATTCAGAATAACATTTTGGGCGGTGTCAGGTTAAGTGGTAAAATAGATGAAAATTGGAGACTTGGAGTTTTAAGCATTCAAAATCAAGAGGACTTAAGCAATGAAATAGCCTCCAATAATAATACTATGTTTGTCTTACAAAGAAAGGTTTTCAAACAATCCCAGATTGGAGCTTTTATAGTAAATAGAGAAAGTCTCAAAGATTATGAGTTTTTAAAAGAAAAAGATCGTTATAACAGAGTTTTTGGGTTAGACTACAATCTGAATTCAGCGAATAATAAATGGATTGGAAAGTTTTATACTCACAAATCATTTCAGCCCGATGACTCTGAAGGAAATCTTTCATCAGGGGCATCTCTTATTTATAATACTCGCATTTGGCGTTTATCCTCTAAATGGGTATATGTAGATCAAGATTTTCGTTCCGACTTAGGATTTATTCCACGAACTGGGATTATCAAAACTGGTATTTCTGGCGAGCGTACTTTTTATCCAAAAAGGGGAAGAATAAATTCACACAGTATTCAATTGTCAAATTATAGTTGGCAACAAAAAAGTTTAGATTATAAAAAAACAGATCATTTTAGAAGATTTGAGTATAATATTGAGTTTAAAAAACAGAATCAACTTGGATTTTCGGTAAGAAACCAATTTATATATTTATCAAATCCCTTTGATCCAACAAGATCTGAAAATGGAGAACCTCTTCCTGCAAACATTGATTATACTTTTAATCAATGGTCAGTTGAATACCAATCTAACCTCGCAAATTTATTTAACTTTTCGTCAGAACTTTCATACGGTTCTTTTTTCAATGGTACACGATTTTCTTATCAGGGAAATACTGAGTTTCGAATTCAACCTAAAGTTGTTATGAGTTTACTCTGGGACTATAATCAAGTTCGACTTCCAGAACCTTACCCATCTGCCAATATTATTTTAATAAGTCCTAAAGTAGAATTGACTCTGAATAAAAAACTGTTTTGGTCTACTTTAGTCCAATACAGTAATCAATCAGATAATTTGGGTATAAATTCAAGATTACAATGGCGTTTTGCTCCACTTTCAGATTTATACCTTGTATATAACGATAATTATTTTACTCGTGATTTCGGTCCTATATTCCGGTCAATAAATCTTAAACTAACCTACTGGTTGAGCTTATAAGAATTATTTTATTAATAAACTGAGAGATACAGTTTATATATTATAATTTTAATAGACTTAAAAAATAAATCCTTCCAAGCAAAGACTTTTTGTTACATTTAAATTTTAAAGTTAAAAATTTGAAAAAAATATTTCTTTGCTCATTTTGTCTTGTTTTATTCTTTGGTTGTAATAGTGGAATTCCTAAAAACAAAAATGTATCTGATTTAGAATCTATGGAGCGTAAAACTACATTTTTAGATCTGAATGATAATAAAGTAAATTTAAGAGCATATAAAGGAAAAAAAATTATAATCAATTACTGGGCTACATGGTGTGGACCATGCATAAAGGAGATGCCTGGTTTGAAAAGAGCTGAAGAAATATTAAAAAATCACAACTACACTTTTTTGTTAGTTTCTGACGAAACAATCTCAAAAATATCTACGTTTAAAAATATTAAGAATTTTGACTTTAACTTTTTGAAATCAGTTGAACCTAATGAAATGCTTGGAATTTATTCTTTACCAACATCATATATCTTTGACGAAAATGGAAAAAAAATTGAAACTATCATTGGAACAATTACATGGGATTCTGAACAAATAATAAATAAGCTTAAAATATTATAATATGAAGAAGTTTACTATTATTTTTTCTTTCATAGCTATTTCATGTACATCTAAAGATGTTGTAGTAAAAGAAATCCGTTTTTTACATGAGAATAGTAATGCGCAGCCAAGTCTTGTTTCTGGGGAGGGTTCTTTATCATTATCATGGATCTCCTCTAATGAAGGGAATAAATCTACCTTAAATTTCAGTCAACTCAAAGAAGGGAAATGGACTAATACTCAAACAATGGCGACTGGTTCCAACTGGTTTGTTAATTGGGCTGATTTTCCAGCTCATGCAATCAATGAAAATTTAATTTTATCAAGTTATTTAAAGAAATCTGATTCAGGTACTTATACGTATGATGTTATTTTAAGTCTCCAAAAATTATCTGGAGAGAAAGTAAAAGAAGATTTTTTATTAAATACCGATGGTGTTAAAGCAGAACATGGCTTTGTAAGTATAATACCCAACCACAACCAGGGATTTTTTATTACTTGGCTGGACGGTAGAAATACTGTAGATAAAAATCTAGATGGATATCATAAGCCAATGACCATACGCTTTGCTGAAATTACAAATAAGGGAGATATTATAGATGAAAGTGAACTTGATTCAGCGACTTGTGATTGCTGTCAGACATCAATAGCAGTTACTAATAAAGGACCTGTAGTTGTTTACAGGGATAGGAGTGATAAAGAGGTTCGAGACATTTATATTGCCCGAAAAATAAATGGTATTTGGGGAGTTCCAACTCCTATTCATAATGATGGTTGGGAAATAAACGGATGCCCCGTAAATGGTCCTAAGGTTGCCTCTAATTCAAATAATTTAGCTATTAGCTGGTTTACTGTTTCTAACAAAAAGCCAACAGTAAATCTTTCGTTTTCAAAATCTAATGGGGCTTCTTTTGGTACCCCAATAAAAATTAACGACGATGATGCTATCGGTAGAGTAGATGTTGCTTTCTTAAATCCACAGGAAGTCTTAGTTAGTTATATTGAAGGTGATGATGTTGGGACATATTTAAGAATAAAAAAGGTATCAATAGATGGAAAAGTTTCTGCACCAATTACAATTTCTAAAATTGACGGTGGAAGAAATTCAGGAGTCCCTCAATTAGAAATATTAGATAATGATGCATTTATTGTTTGGACTGTTTTTGAAGGTAAAAAAAATCAACTAAAGATGGTCAAATTAATTTTTAAGAATACATAACCTAGACATAATAAATAACCACCTTCTAATATCAGCAGGTAAATAGAAGAGATAAGATATATTTCTAATATCTCAATTATTTTACTCCATGCATCATTCTAACTATTTTATTGTTTGCAAGCAACATAATTATTCCAACTGCAATAGGAATAATAGTAAAAATTAAGAAAAAGAAACTCATTCCATAATTCTCAACAATTGGATCTATATAACTCCCGGTAAATCCTGCAGCAGTATTTGCAATAAAATTAGCAACAAACCATACCCCAAACATTAAACCAACTAAATTTTTTGGAGCTAATTTACTAACATAAGAAAGTCCTACTGGAGAAATACATAACTCACCAATTGTATGGAAAAAATAGGCTAAAATTAAAAACAACATACTTACAGATGCAGTCTTAGCTCCTAATTGAATATTATATGAGCCGTAAGCAAGAACTGCAAATCCTATTGCCAATGAAATTAGACCAAAGCCAAACTTATAAGGACCTGATACATTGTACTTACTCTGCCATATTTTTGAAATTAATGGAGCAAAAACTATTATATAAAATGAATTTAAAATTCCATACCAAGAAGCAGGAACCTCAGTAGATGGATTATTAAATTCTCTGGCAAGCATCCAGATAATTATTAACCAAATAACTAAAAAACTTGATATTAAGAATATGCTTGAAATTTTATAAACTGAAAAAACGTTCAAGCATAGGAGATAAATTATATAACTTATTATTATCATTGGAACTATTGTAATTAATGAATTAAATATTTTAAAAACTAAAGCACCACTCCCGTCAAGTAACCTATTTGTATAGTCAGATGCAAAAATTGTCATTGAACCTCCTGCCTGTTCAAAAGCCCACCAAAAGAAAATTACACAAAGGGAAAAAATAACAATAACAGAAAGCCTATCATATATGATTTTTGATGAAATTTTTTTATTTGTGTTTGACGTTTTATCAATTTGTTTCTCCGAATAAATATCATTTTCAAAAACTCCAATATTTCCAAAAATTTTCTGAGCATAATAAAATTGTAACATTCCTAAAAACATAAAAACTCCTGCTAATCCAAAACCATAGTGCCATCCAATATTTTCTCCAATATATCCACACAACAAAATTCCCAGAAATGCTCCTGAATTAATTCCCATGTAAAATATAGTATATCCAGCATCTTTGTCCTGTCCCTCAGTCTTATATAGTTGACCTACAATTGAACTTATATTAGGTTTAAAAAAACCATTACCAATTATTACAAATATTAAACCTAAATAAAGAAAAAGATCATTAAAAACTTCAAATGCCATTGATGCGTGGCCCAAAGTCATTACAAATGCTCCTAATATTACTGCATTTCTGTATCCTAAAAATTTGTCTGCGATTAGACCTCCAAAAATAGGAGTTATATATACCAAACCAGTATAAATACCATACAATGCTAAAGCTTCACTTCTTTCCCATCCCCATCCTCCATCATTAAATGAAGAAACTAAAAAAAGAACCAAAATTGCACGCATACCATAATAAGAAAAACGCTCCCACATTTCTGTAAAAAACAAGATGTATAATCCTGAAGGATGTCCAAGAACTGTTTTTTGATTAAGTTCACTACCATTGTATGTAAAATTCATAGTATAAATTATTTAAAATAAAATTAGACCTTTTTTTTAAATGACGATTTTAGATATTGAAAAAGCTTCTTTTGAAAAATTTTACACCAAATTAATCGAAGGATGTTTTAAAAATGATAGTTTAATTATGAAACAAATCAAGAAAGAAATTACTTTGCCATAGAGCAAATTGTTATATTGTAAATACAATCAAATTATAATAAAATGAAAAAATTAATAATTCTATTTTCTGTACTTGCGTTAATTATCTCTAGTTGTGATAATCCTGTTTCATCAAATCAAAATATTGAAAGTAAAGCAGTTTTAATTGGTTATGAAAACGATAATACCTCTAAATATAATATAGTAAATGGAGATATAAATTCCGTTGAAATTGTAAAAGCATATTTTGACGCCTATAATAACAGAGATTTACAAACAGTTTATGAATTAGAGCATGAAGATGTTTTGCTTTACGCACCTAATGGAATGATAATTGAAAGTTCAAAACAGCATCTTGAAGGTGGAGAGAAGTTTTTAGCAGCAAACCAATTTGCAAAATGGGAAATTACATGGTCTATTTCAACTCACGTAAATTTTGAAAACAAGCCAACTGAAAATTGGGTTACGACTGGAATCCTTGTTTCCTCTGGAAAAGATGAAGCTTCAAAAACTTCAGTTAGCCGAGTTGTAGATTTGATGATCCAAGATGGTAAAGTAAAGAAAGGATACATTCATCAACGTCAATTATCAGAAAATGAAAAACCTTAATCTCGCAGATGCATATGCCTTTTGAAGAGATTCTTTAATGGTTTTTTGATCTTCTTTAAAATTAATTCACTCTTAAATATTCATTTTTATCATCACTCCATTTAAAGTCAGACGTGATTTTGTCATTAACTGGATTATAAAAAACTTCAAGATATTTTAACCTGTCTATTCCTTCTACCTTAACTTGTGCAATGAAAGTGTGAAAATGGTATCTATCAAATGGACTTACAAAAGTATTGTATGAATTCCAGATAACGTTTCGGGTATATTCCAAGTTTGTAAAATTTGAATTATTGAAAGAGCGTATAAGCTCATTTATATTTGCAGCATTTATAGGGACTATTTCTTTTTCACTTAGATTTAATCTTTCTATTTCATCGATAAAACCTTGATGCTGTAAAATAAATTCATTAATATTTGGAATGTCATCCTGATTTGAAATTTCTAGTTTAAATAGATTAGGTATTTTTTTTTGAGCTAAAGCTTGCTCGTTTAATAAGTTAAATTCTTCGTCTCTAGAGTCCCATTCAAAGTTAGTGTCAACTTTCTTTTCATGTGGGTTGTATAATACTTCAAGATACTTAAGCCTTTCTACATCTTTTACTTTTACTTGTATAATATATTTACTTAATTGATTTCTTTTAGTTGGACTAATAAATGTTTCATATGAATCCCAAACTATACTTCTAGTCAACTCTACTAGACCATAAAATTTTTCCTGAATAAAAAATCTAATTAATTTATTTATTTCTTTATCATTTATTGCATTAACCTCACCTGCATCATTTTGCTCAAATGAATTATGTTGATCAATAAAATCCTTTATCTTAATGGAAGATAATTGTGCTTGTGAGATATTAATAAAAAGAAGTGATATAAATATTGAATTTTTCATGATGATAATTTAATATATTATGTCTTATAGCTAATTCTAAAATAACCTTATAAGCATTTCTATTTTAAATGCTGAAAGGGTCGGAACGGAATTGAAATATTTTCATTAGTTAATAAGACTTCAGATTCATAAGCTTTTCAGCTTTTTATAAAAATTACAAATACGACTAATTTTTTTTAAACTCTCAAATTTACTAATTCCATTCCAAAGATTTAATTAATCTTCATAATGAAATAGTTTTAGGGTATTAGAGAGGTGTTATTATAAAAATAGTGACTTAAATTTTTCAATAGACATAGGTCTATTAAATTTTATTTGAATACTTAAAGATACTCAATATAAAAACACCTAAATTTATGATAAGGAATTGATGGTTGTCATATGAAGAAAAACCTGCACTGAATAAAAAGGCTTATTCATATAAAATACTCGTTATTTCATTCAATCGTCTCCGTTTTGGGTTGTTACAACCTCTTGAAGTCGTGTACCGTCTCCAAGAAGACCAACGTCGCAATCATATCCGGGGTTGATACAATTATTGATGATAAGATCCATAATGTCTGAATCCCATCCGTTCATCCAATCTCCATGCAAAGATGAACCGTTTGGATGTAATTCCTTCATATCTGAAGAGAGATACCAGGTGTCAGATGGTCCTGTCGAATTAGTGACCATAACGGCGAACTTATAGGAAATTTCTGGTATTGCTATGGGATGTGAATCTGGACATCTCCCTGTTCCTGTGAATGGTGTCTCTGCCGGTATTGGGTAAGACATGTGGCTGCGCTTATCGTCTGAGGTCAGATTAACCCCATCCCAACACTGAGGAAATACAACTCGAAACTCCAGCAAGTCGCCTACTTGACATTTGGGCAAGTATGGTACATGGTCCATTGGGTCGCCCTCATCAAATTGAGGAAGTGGAGCCTCCCAACTTTCGCAACGATACTTTGCGCTTACAACATCTTGCGGTTGAGACATGTCATGACCTGAAATCATTACAAGTCCTTCTGGCGGAGCTTGGATGATATCACCAGGTAAGTGATAGCCACTCTTGTAATAGAAGAGTACTTCCTTGTATTCCAATCGCGTTCCGTCCGCTGAAAAAAGTGCAGGAACCCAATAAGCAGACTGGTTTAGTGCGATACCCTCACAGGTTGATGGTTCTGTTGCATTTTCTATCATATCTATGGTTGTATTGGCATCCGTCTTTTTGAATCCAAAGAAAACATGCTGATGGGCAGCACCAGCCTGACCAGGGTGAACAAGTGGATCATCATTGTTTACATGAGATTCCTCGCAGTGTGTGCGGAAATTCCCAGTTCCATCTCCGTTAATGTAAATATTTTCATTAGAAAGAATCCTGCCAGGCTGTAATTCACTTAGGGGAGGAGGACTGGTCTTCACGAGGTCGCTATCGTCTTCTTCTGTAGAACAGCCATAAAGGATTAGAAATGTTGATAGGGTGAATACTAAAGGGTAGATGAGTTTTCTCATGAATTAAATTTATTAAAATATTTTGAACTAACAGGCTATATACCATTATAGGCACTCTAGTCTCAAAATAAAAATCAGATTTAATTTTAGGGATGGGGGTCTTATTTCAAAGTTTTAGGTTGGAATTTTTTGACTTTTTATATCTGACCGTAAAATAATCGTACAAAATACATATAATAAAAAACCCTAACATATTGATATTAAATATATTAGGGAATTTACTTGCGGAGAAAGAGGGATTCGAACCCCCGGAGGTGTGACCCTCAACAGTTTTCAAGACTGCCGCATTCGACCACTCTGCCATTTCTCCAATGCGGTTGCAAATATACATTCCTTTTTCATATTAGAAAATAATTAATTCTTCTCTTTTATGTATAGGATTAGGCTCTACTTTGTATTTTTAGAAAAGCTTATGGAAGAAGTTTTTCAATTATTATTTCTTATAGTTATTGGTTTTTTAGCTGGAGTTGATAAATACTCTAGCAGGAGGTGGTTCTCTTATTTACACTTCCAGTTTTGATTTTTTTAGGTTTACCACCTCAAGTGGCTAATGGAACTAATCGTATAGCGATTGTAGTTCAGTCTTTGAGTGGTGCTATGGGATATCGAAGTAAGGGAGTAAGTAGCTTCCCCTTCAACATCTATTTAGGAATAAGCTCAAGTTTTGGAGCTTACATAGGAGCTCAAATAGCTATTGATATTGACGGATATATCTTCAATAAGGTACTTG
Source organism: uncultured Flavobacteriaceae bacterium (assembly GCA_943842245.1). GTDB lineage: Bacteria > Bacteroidota > Bacteroidia > Flavobacteriales > Flavobacteriaceae > MS024-2A. Next base: position 152,298 of record CALTAJ010000001.1, on the reverse strand, counting down.
CTATAATTATGGTTATCATAGGTGTTTTGATTCTTTTTCGTCAAAAAAAGTTGGAACTTGAATTGCCTGAACGTTTAGAGGGAAAGTATCTTTTTTGGAGTATTCTTGGTTTTTTTGTAATAGGTATTTACGGAGGTTTTATTAATGCAGGTATTGGCATTGTTATTATGTTATTTTTAAACCGTTTGAACCACATGTCTTTAGTCAAGACTAATGCGACTAAAGTTGCTGTAGTTTTTATCTATTCAACTGTAGCTTTGATTCTTTTTTCTTACAATGATGCCGTGGACTGGAAGATGGGAATCTTTATGGCTCTTGGCACCAGTTTTGGTGCATGGTTTGCTAGCCGCTGGTCAGTGAAGAAAGGTGATAGAGTGATTCGCCTAGCTATGCTTGTCACTATTTGTATAATGGCAGTAAAGCTCTGGTTTTTCGATTAATTTTAATAATTTTTATACCCTTCAATAGTAATTCCGTATCCAGTAATTCCAATTCTTGGTTGTTGTTTTGAATTACTAATCACCTTCAACCTTTGTATCCCTATATCATGCAATATTTGAGCTCCAATTCCAAAATCTTTACTATCCATTTTCATTGGAGGGACTTCATCTATTTTTCCTTCCTGCTGCATTTCTATAAGTGTATCAATACGTGCTAAAAGATTTTCCGGACGTTGTTCTTGATTGATAAACAGTAGGGCTCCTTTTTCCTCTTGATTAATTAATTTAAAAATATCATCTAAACGCTGATGAATAGAGCCTGTTAGCATGCCCAAAATATCATTTGTTATTTTTGAGGATTGTATTCTTGTTAGAATCATTTCATCCTTACCCCAATTCCCTTTAGTAAGCGCTAAGTGAATATTTCCGTTTGTTGTTTGCTCATAAGCACGCATACGAAATTTTCCATAACGAGTATTTATTTCATGATCAACCTTTTTTACAATAAGACTGTCGTGCTGCATTCTGTAGGAAACCAAATCTTCTATAGATACTATTTTGAGATTAAACCTTTTTGCTACTTCTAAAAGTTGAGGTAATCTTGCCATTGTTCCATCTTCATTCATTATTTCAACTATAACTCCTGCAGGTTTAAATCCAGCAAGTCTTGCAAAATCAATTGCAGATTCTGTATGTCCAGTTCTTCTTAATACTCCACCGCTTTTTGCAATTAGTGGAAAAATGTGTCCAGGTCTAGAAAGGTCATAAGGTGATGTTTTTTCATCGACTAATGCCTTAACAGTAAGTGCTCGGTCTGAAGCTGAAATACCAGTTGTAACTCCTTTACCTTTTAGATCGACAGAAACAGTGAAAGCTGTTTCCATTGGATCTGTATTGTTGGAGACCATTTTTCCTAAATGAAGATCTTGACAACGGTCTTCGGTTAAAGGGGTACAGATTAGTCCCCTTCCGTGTGTTGCCATAAAATTTATTAATTCAGGAGTAATTTTTTCAGCTGCAGCTATAAAATCTCCTTCATTTTCTCTATTTGCATCATCAACTACAATAATAACCTCACCATTTTTTATAGCTTTTATACCTTCTTCAATACTGTTTAATTTGATGAAATTTTGTTTCATGATATTTTTAGGAAAGGGATTTTTTTAATCAATTTTAAAATGGGGTAAAAAACATCATATAAACTTACAGAACCTTTGTCAGCTGAAGCTCTTTTGGTTAATATATATGAAAATGGAGCTAAAATCAGAGTGGCAATCCATGTTGCAAAGAATGGAGGTATGCTGTTGTCTTCAGCAGCATTTTTACTAAAAAGCCCAATATAATGATAGGTTAAAAATATTATAATTGATAGCACTAAAGGAAGACCAATACCACCTTTTCGAATGATGGCACCTAAAGAGGCTCCGATAAGGAATAGAAAAAGTGAAACGAATAGTAAAGTATACTTTTCATGAAGTGTTATTTTATGGAGATTAATTAATTTTTGAAAAGCAAAAAACTGGGTATTTTTTGCTTTTAGATCTCGAAGTGATTTTTTCAATTTATTAATGCTTTCATCATACAACCTTACTTTTTTCCAATTTTCATCCATTATAACAAAACCTAAAATATCTGAGGGTATAGAGTCATTTTGAAGAATTTTTTTGTTTTTACGAGCTGAGTTACTAATTGCACTTTGTTTTGAAAAATTATAACTAAATACGGTTTGTTCTTCTTCAAAATTGGTTTGAAGAGTGTCAATACTTTTTTGAAGCTGATTGATTTTTTGCATTCTAAATGAAGTTGTGATGTTCTCTTCTTCTAAATTCACATTGTTAAATTGTGATAAATCAATATTCATTTCATACTCCTCAAAAGCAACCTTAGCATGAGGGATACGCAAACGATCTCTCATTTTTTTTGGTATAACTTCTTCATATCGGTTACCATTGTATAAAACTAATTTTAAGTTAGGATCTGTTGGTTCATTTTTCATTTCTCCACGTTCAGCCTTTATTACAACATTATTTTGCTGGTTTGGAGAGTATTCGTGAATAATTACATCTTCAAGAAAACGCTCATTATCTCCATATTTTCTTTTTACCTTAATATTTATTTGACCTATTTCGTTAAAAATACCTTCTCTAATAGCAAGAGTAGGTTCTAATTTAGCAAGGTTTCGCCTTAAATTATATGACTTTAGTTCACCATAGGGGATTACATGATTTGAGAAATAAAACATACCTATTCCCAACGCTATGTGAAAAATAGATAAACCCAATAAAGCACGTTGAAGGGATATTCCTGTCGATTTCATTGCGGCAAACTCATAATTCTCTGAAAGCGTCCCAAATGTCATTAATGAGGCAAGAAGAACAGAGAGTGGCAATACTAAAGGGATTAATTTAGGTGAGTAGTAAATTAAAAACTTTCCAATGATTAATATATCAAGTCCTTTTCCGGCAAGCTCATCAATAAATAACCAGAAGGTCTGAATTACAAAAATGAACATACAGATTGTAAAGACACTTACCAATCGGGTTAAATAGCTTTTTAATATGTATCGATCTATAATTTTCAATTATCAGTCATTTATATAATAATCTGGATATTTGCTAACATCAAAATCAAAAAAATCAGGCCCTAAAGTCATATTGGTTTTTAAATTTTTTAATGTAAGAGTGGTTCGAGTTTGAGATGTAGTGATTTCAATTAAACGGAAAATAGTTTTTGTTTTTAAGTCAATCCCTAATAACAAATATTTTAAATCCTTATTTTCTTCAATTGGAATTAATTTAATAAACTGAATAATTCGATTTTTTACATTTTGCTTTATGTCCCATTGGAATGCGTAACCCTCTCTGTAAAAAACAAGAAGTTTAGAGGGGTTTATGCCAAAATCGTTATCATCTTCTAAACTACTGATAGTAATTTCTTCATTCTCTGGTATTATTGTATATGTTTTTTCACCATCAAAAAGTTGTTCATTTCCTAAAAAATTTAGTTTATAAAAATCTCCACTAATAGTTGCAGACCCCTTAGTTTCTTGACGGATATTTTCCTGACGATTTTCTAAGACATATGTAAAATCAAAGGTTAGATTTTGAAATCCTGAGATTGTTTTTGATACTTCATCTAAGAGTTTTTTTGCAGCCTCAGGAGTTTGTGCTTGAATGCATAAACTTAAAAAAAGAAAGAAGTTTGATATAAAAAAAATCTTCATAGTTTATTTACAAATATTTTATATTTTATCATCGTTTATAAGACGGTCTAAAGAGGCTAAATCTGATATAAGTACTTGCCTTGCTTTACTACCCTCAAAAGGTCCGACAACACCTGCAGCTTCCATTTGATCAATGATTCTTCCAGCACGATTATAGCCTAATTTTAATTTACGTTGCAACAATGATGCTGAGCCTTGTTGAGCAGTTACAATAACCTCAGCTGCTTCTCTAAAAAGAGCATCTCTATCACTTGCATCAATATCCAAATTAGATGTATTTTCTTCACTAATGTATTCTGGTAGTAAATGTGCATCAGCATATCCGCGTTGTGCTCCTACGTAAGAAGCTAATCGCTCTACTTCTGGTGTATCTACAAAAGCACATTGTATTCGCGTTAGTTCATTTCCTTGAGTGAAAAGCATATCTCCTCTTCCGATTAATTGATCTGCACCACCACTGTCTAAAATAGTTCTAGAATCAATTTTTGATGTTACCCTAAAGGCAACACGCGCAGGAAAGTTTGCTTTTATAATACCAGTAATAACATTGACTGAAGGACGTTGAGTCGCTATAATCAAATGAATTCCTATTGCACGTGCTAATTGAGCTAAACGTGCAATAGGTGTCTCTACTTCTTTACCAGCAGTCATAATCAAATCTGCAAACTCATCTACAACAAGAATAATATAAGGTAAGAAACTATGCCCATCTTTAGGATTTAGCTTTCGCTCTTTAAATTTCTTATTATATTCCTTAAGGTTACGACACATACCATTTTTAAGGAGTTCGTAACGGTTATCCATTTCGATACAGAGAGAGTTTAAGGTGTTGATTACCTTAGTATTGTCTGTTATGATAGCCTCTTCGGTATCTGGGAGTTTTGCAAGATAGTGGCGTTCTATTTTGCTATATATATTTAGCTCTACTTTTTTAGGATCTACTAAAACAAATTTAACTTCTGCTGGGTGTTTTTTATAAATCAAAGATGTTAACACAGCATTAAGACCAACAGACTTTCCTTGTCCAGTAGCTCCTGCCATTAGAAGATGTGGCATTTTAGCTAAATCCACAACAAATGTTTCGTTACTAATTGTTTTTCCCATAGCTATGGGAAGCTCCATCTCAGCGTTTTGAAATTTAGCAGAAGAAATTACAGATCGCATTGATACAATGCTTGGCTTTTGATTGGGAACTTCAATCCCAATTGTTCCTTTACCAGGAATAGGTGCAATAATTCGAATTCCCAATGCTGCAAGAGATAGGGCAATATCATCTTCTAAATTTTTAATTTTAGAGATTCTAATTCCTGCATCTGGAACAATTTCATAAAGAGTGACAGTTGGACCAATTGTTGCTTTAATATTAGAAATCCCAATTTTATAGTTATTTAGAGTTTCTACAATTTTATTTTTATTAGCCTCAAGTTCTTCCTGGTTAATTGTTATTCCTGTATCACCATAGTCTTTTAATAATTCAATATTAGGCATCTTGAAGTTACTCAACTCTAGAGTAGGGTCAAAGAAACCTTGCTTTTCAACTAAGCTATTTGCTAGTTTTTCATCAACCAATTCTTCTTCTAAAGTCTCAACTTCCATGATCAATTCGTCTGTCTTTAAAATTGGTTCTTTAATTGGAGTTTCATTTTTTGATTTAGTCGAATCAAAATCAATTTCTATTTCATCTTTTGAGTCTTCATCTAGAGAAACAGGATCAATTAAAGTTTCGTCATTTGTAATTTTATTTTCAACTTCTTTATTCTTAGATCCTATCCACCATTGTTTCATTTTTTCTGGAGTCCATTCAAGTTCTATTACAATAAAACATAAAAAGAAAAAAGCTAGACTTGTTAATACTCCTACACTTCCAATATAGCTTATCATAAAGACATTGATTTCAAAACCAACTATACCAGATAAAAGTATTTCAGTAGGAAAAAAATATCCTAGTGTTATACAAAGCCAAATTAAATGAGAAATTCCCCATGCCCAAGATGAAATTAAATGATTTATTTTGCTGTTAAAAAACAATTTATAACCAGTAAGACCCAAGAGATATGGAAAAAATACAGCAGCTAAACCAACGCCTTGATATATAAAATAGTGACTTAAAAGAGCACCGACTTTATTCAAAAGATTTTTAGCAACCACTGTTTTGTCTGTAAATGAACCAATTGTACTGAAATCAGATTTCCAATTGATTAGATAAGATCCAAAAGCAATACTCAAAAGAAGTGCGACTAGCATCAACCCCCCCCCAAATAATACTTGCCTTTGACGGATGAGTTTAGGATTTGATTGGTTGATTTTCTGCTTTTTAGCCATTCAATTGTGTTCTAAAACAAAAATACGAATTCAATTGTAAAGTGATGGAATTTATATGAATTTGCGCTTACGAGTTTTTGAAAGAAAAGTTAATTGAAGTCAAACCTTAATTTAATAATGTAAAAGGGTTTAAAAATAAAAACCCGATTAAATCGGGTTTTAATGATATAATTTAAACAGTCTAATCCAAATCAAAACGATCTGCATTCATTATTTTACTCCAAACTTGAATAAAATCATTAATGAATTTTTCATTATTGTCATCTTGGGCATATACCTCTGCTATCGCACGAAGTTCAGAATTTGATCCAAAAACAAGATCTGTACGAGATGCTGTTCTAGTCTCTTCTCCAGTATTTCGGTCTTTTGAAACATAACTGTTGTAATCTGTAGTTTTCCATTCATCATCCATAGATAAAAGTTTTTTAAACCATTGATTGTTGAGCTCACCGTTTGTCCAGACTCCTTCTCCTGTATGTGAAACTCCCATAGAACGCATTCCTCCTACGAGTAGTGTCATTTCAGTTGGAGTAAGTCCTAATAGTTGTGATTTATCTAATAAGATTTCTTCTGGACTTACCGCGAATTCTTTTTCAGAATAGTTTCTGAAGCCGCAAGCTTTAGGTTTTAGCAAGTCAAATGAATCTACGTCTGTATTTTCTTGATTTGCATCTCCTCGTCCAGTTGTGACATTAACTTTATGACCACTTGCTTTTTCAATTCCAACAGCACCTGCAACCACAATAACATCAGCAATACTAGTGTTTTGATCTTTTGCTATTTTTTCATAAATAGATAAGACTTTTTCGAGTTCTTTTGGTTTATTTACTTCCCAATTTTTTTGAGGTTCCAAACGAATCCTAGCTCCGTTTGCGCCACCACGATTATCTGAGTTACGGTATGTACTTGCACTTGCCCATGCTGTATTAACCATTTCTCTTACACTAAGTCCTGATTTTGAAATTGTTTCGCGTAGACTATGTTCTTCAGAAGAAGTTAAAATTTTACCAGCTGGCGTAGGGTCTTGCCAAATGTATTCAACATTTTTAAAATCCCCAGTAACATAATTTGTTTTTGGTCCCATATCTCGGTGAAGCAACTTAAACCAAGCACGAGCAAAAGTTTCCCCAAACTCTTCTGGATTTTCTAAAAATCTATTACATATCTTTCGATATTTAAGATCTACCTTTAAAGACATATCTGCTGTAGTCATCATTGGAAGTACTTTTTGACCACTACCATCGACCTGTGGAACCATATCTTTTTCATCACAGTTAATAGGATGCCATTGCCAAGCGCCTGCAGGACTTTTCTTACATTCCCACTCATATTTAAACAAAAGTTCCAAATAACCCATGTCCCATTGAATAGGGTTGGTAGTCCAAGGACCTTCAATACCACTAGTAATTGTATCAACACCTACCCCAGAAGCATATCTATTTTTCCACCCGAGGCCCATTTCTTCAATTGATGCTCCTTCAGGTTCAACTCCAACTAGAGCATCATCACCAGCACCATGAGCTTTTCCAAAGGTGTGTCCTCCAGCTGTTAATGCAACGGTTTCTTCATCGTTCATAGCCATTCTTTTAAATGTTTCACGAACGTCTTGGGCTGATAAAGCAGGGTCAGGATTTCCGTTAGGGCCCTCTGGGTTGACATATATCAATCCCATTTGAACAGCTGCAAGAGGGTTTTCGAGAGATTGACGGGTATCACCATAACGATTATCTCCTAACCATTCATCTTCAGATCCCCAATAAATATCTTTTTCAGGTTGCCAAATATCTTCTCTACCCATAACAGTACCGTGATTAGGCCCCCCCATATCTTCAATAGCAACATTTCCAACAAGAACAAGTAAATCTGCCCAAGAAATTTTATTTCCATATTTTTCTTTTATAGGCCATAATAAACGTCTTGCTTTATCTAGGTTCCCATTATCAGGCCATGAATTCAGAGGAGCAAAACGTTGGGCGCCAGTTGCAGCTCCCCCACGTCCGTCTCCTGTTCTATAAGTTCCAGCAGCATGCCATGTCATTCGGATAAAGAAAGGGCCATAGTGTCCATAGTCAGCTGGCCACCAATCTTTAGAATCTTTTAACATGATTTTTATATCATTTTTAACAGCTTTTAAATCTAACTGCTTGACATCATCTTTATAATTAATTTCAGCAATAGGATTACTTCTGTTACTGTGTTGTCGTAAGATGTCGAGATTTAAGTGATTAGGCCACCAATCCTTATTTTGGGTTCCTAGATTTGGTGTAGTTGTTGAACCGTGAAACGGACATTTACTTTCGCTCATAATTAAAAATTTATTTTTATCTAAAGTATGAAACCTTGATTAGGTTTTAAAAAATTGAGTTTGGAATTATTGATGTATTTATAAGTTTTTCTTATTGAAAAGAATAAGATTAAAAACCATTTATAATAAGTTTTATTTTTTTGCAATTTTAAGACTAAATGCAGCATAAAGAAGAGTCATAAAAGGACTAAGCCAGTTAAATATTGCAAATACGAAGTATTCTCCCACACCTACACCCAAAACACCTGACTGATAGGCACCGCAAGTATTCCAAGGAATTAGAACAGAAGTAACAGTTCCTGAATCTTCTAATGTCCGACTTAGGTTTTCTGGTGCTAATCCACGATCATCATAAGCTTTAGCAAACATTTTCCCTGGAATTACTATTGATAAATATTGATCTGATGCAGTAAGGTTGATAGCTAAACAAGAGGCTACGGTACTTGTAAATAGTTGAAATGTATTCTGAGCCCAATTTAACAAAGCACTGCTTATTCTACTTAACGCGCCTATTGCATCCATAATTCCCCCAAAAACCATTGCACAAATGATAAGCCAAATAGTCCCTAGCATTCCCTCCATTCCTCCTGAGGTAAATAAATCGTTAAGAAGAATATTGGATGTTGTTATTTCAGTGGAAACAGAGATTGCATCCATGATAGCTCTATAAGCTACTGCTATAGAAATAGATTTAGACCCACTAATTTCAAGAAGTATTCCAGGTTGAAAAATTAAAGCAAACAGACCACCCAATAAGGTTCCAACTAATAGGGCAACAACTGGAGGAGTTTTCTTTATAATTAATGCTATAACAGCTGCAGGGACAAGAAAAAGCCAAAAATTAATAGTAAATTTTTCTTTGATCGCTATCATCAAGCTTTCAATGTCTGCTGTTCCAGTTGTTTCTTGAATTAAGCTTAAAACAGAAAATACAATTAGGGTAATAATTATACTTGGTATAGTTGTGTAAGTCATATAGCGTATGTGACTAAATAATTCACCTCCAGCCATTGCAGGTGCAAGATTAGTTGTATCAGATAAAGGGGAGAGTTTATCTCCAAAGTAAGCACCTGAAATTACTGCCCCAGCTACCATTCCAGAGGGTATTTGTAATACAGTTCCAATACCAATAAGAGCAATACCTACAGTTGCAGAGGTTGTCCAGCTACTTCCTGTAACAAGTGAAATAATAGCACATATAATAATACAAGCAGGTAAAAAGATATCTGGATGTAAAATTTGAAGGCCATAGTAAATCATTGCAGGAATTATTCCGCTAATTAACCATGTTCCAGCAAGTGCACCAACAAAAAGAAGAATTAGTAAAGCTCCAGTAACTGATTGCAAGTTTTCAGCGACCTTTTGGATCATTACATCATAGGAAACTTTCTTGTAGAAACCAATTATTGCTGCAATAGCTCCACCAATTAAAAGAATAAACTGGTTAGAACCTCCAAGTGCTTCATCTCCATAAATAAAAACATTATATGATAAAAGAATTACCAAGATGATTATAGGAAATAATGCTGTTATTAAGGAAAGATTATTTTTTTTCAAATGCGTTTTCTGTAATTGCAAGTTTAATCATTTTAAACGTAATCTTTTCTCTTCAATGCATGTAAAATATTGATTTTAAAATTAAAATGAAATTTTTTAAAAAAATCCATTCTGAAGCATTATGGTGAGCCAATAAACATTCGTATTTTTGAATATAAATAGAATTTAATTATGAGTGTTTTTGATGTTGCCATTATTGGTTCGGGCCCTGGAGGATATGTTGCTGCAATTCGTTGTGCCCAGTTGGGTATGAAAACAGCTTTGATAGAAAAGTATAATACATTGGGTGGAACTTGTCTTAATGTAGGATGCATTCCTTCAAAATCACTTTTAGATTCCTCTCACCATTACGAAGATGCAACCAAGCATTTTTCAGAACATGGAATTGAAATTCAAGGGAAAATTAAAGTGAATTTTAAACAAATGATAGATCGAAAAGCTTCAGTGGTTGATCAAACTACTAAAGGAATTGATTATTTGATGAAAAAAAATAAAATAGAAGTATTTAATGGGACTGGTAGCTTTGTTGATGGTAATCATATTCAAATAGAAGGAAAGACTAAACAAATTATTGAATCCAAAAAAATTATTATAGCTACTGGGTCTAAGCCAGGAAATTTACCATTTATAAAAATTGATAAAGAAAGAGTAATTACTTCTACAGAAGCTTTAAAGCTTAAAGAGATTCCAAAGCATTTGATTGTTATAGGAGGTGGAGTGATTGGATTGGAACTTGGACAAGTATATCGTCGTTTAGGTTCTGAAGTGTCTGTTATTGAATATGCAGATAGAATTACTTCTGTAATGGACTCTGGTCTTTCTAGGGAATTGATGAAAGTATTGAAAAAGCAAGGAATTAAGTTTTACCTTTCACATGGAGTTAATAAAGTAAGTAGAAAAGGTAAAGAAGTTGATGTTACAGCCCTTGATAAAAAAGGAGAGGAAATAATATTTAAAGGAGATTATTGTTTAGTTTCAGTTGGAAGACGTCCCAACACAGCTGGATTAAATGCCCAATCAGCAGGAGTAAAAATCAATAAACTTGGACAAGTAGAAGTTAACGACCAGTTGCAAACCACTAGTTCAAATATTTATGCTATCGGTGATGTAATTAGGGGTGCTATGCTAGCTCATAAGGCTGAAGAGGAAGGAGTTATGGTTTCAGAATTTATTGCAGGTCAAAAGCCCCATATTAATTATAATTTAATCCCAAATGTAATTTACACTTGGCCTGAAGTAGCTTCAGTAGGTAAAACGGAAGAACAATTAAATGAAGCTGGAATTTCTTTCAAATCAGGTCAATTTCCAATGCGAGCCCTAGGGCGTGCTCGTGCAAGCATGGATACTGACGGTTTTGTTAAAATTTTAGCAGATAAAAATACTGATGAAGTGATAGGTGTTCATATGATTGGGGCTCGTGCTGCAGATTTGATAGCTGAAGCAGTTACAGCTATGGAATTTAGAGCTTCAGCAGAGGATATTGCTCGCATGAGTCATTCTCATCCCACGTATGCAGAAGCTATAAAAGAAGCTGCGCTGGCAGCGACTGAAAATCGACCTTTACATATTTAGTTTAAATAGGTTTTAAGAAAATAGTGTATTCATTTTCTTCCTTATACTTTCTAATCCTAAATTACCAATACTTCCAATGTGAGTATGTTTTAAATTTCGGTTAGGATTAAAATCATTTTTTTCAATAGCATGACCTAATTCACGATATGCGTCTCTAAACGGTTTTCCAGCTAGTACTTCTTGATTAAGAGTATCAACACTAAAGATGTAATCGTATTTTTCTTGATCAGTGATATTTTTTTTCACTTTAATTTTTGGTAAACTAAATATCAGGATCTCCAAACATGATTTCATTTCGTTAACAGAATCAATAATCGGTCCTTTAACTAATTGAAATTCTCTGTGATAACCACTTGGAAGATTAGCTGTTAATAAAGCTATTTGATTAGGTAATGCCACTATCATATTACACTTTCCTCGAACTAATTCAAATAAATCAGGATTTTTTTTGTGAGGCATAATACTAGAGCCAGTTGTTAGTTCATCGGGAAAAGAAAGAAAATTAAAATCTTGACCCATATACAAACAAATATCCATACATAATTTTGCCAGTGTACTTCCAATAGCAGATAACGCAGTAGCAGTACTTTTTTCAAGTTTCCCTCTGGCCATCTGAGCTGCCACTGAATTTACTTTTAACTCTGTAAAGCCTAAAGATTCAGTAGTAAATTTTCGATCAATAGGAAAGGCACTTCCGAATCCAGCGGCACTTCCCAAGGGATTTTGATCAGCAATCTTATAAGCACTTTGCCAAAAGTAAAGATCATCAATTAAGCTTTCAGCATATGCAGAAAACCACAATCCAAAAGAGGAAGGCATAGCTACTTGCATATGTGTATATCCAGGCATCAAATTATTTTGGTGTTCTTTTGCTAAAGAAAGTAAAAGCTCAAAAAGTTTTCTCACTAGCTTTTTGATTTCAGTTAATTCATGTTTTAAATAAAGATGCATCGCAACCAAAACCTGATCGTTTCTAGAACGAGCTGTATGAATTTTTTTACCTAAGTCTCCTAAATCTTCAATTAATAAATCCTCAATTTTAGAATGAATATCTTCAAATTTATCTTCTATTGTGAATTTATCATCTGATGCTTGTTTTTGAATTTTTTTTAAAGCCTTAGTGAGTTTTTCTCCTTCTTGTGAGTTAATTACACCAATTTTAGCTAACATTTTTGCGTGTGCAATTGATGCTTGACAATCATACTGAGCAAGTACTAAGTCATATTCACGATCTTTTCCAACGGTAAATTGATCTACTTTTTTATGAGCAGTTTTACCTTTTTGCCAAAGTTTCATATTATATGATTTTTTTTAATAAATTAATATACAAAGCAATACCTTCTTCTATCTCTTTGACAAAAATAAATTCATCAGCTGTATGAGATCTTGTAGAGTCGCCTGGGCCTAATTTAAGGGATGGACAACTTAGTTTTGCTTGATCTGATAAGGTTGGAGAACCGTATGTACTTCTACCTAATTCAACTCCTGCTTTAACTAAAGGATGCTCTAATGAAATAGAAGAAGAATTTAGATTTAATGACCTTGGAAATAAAGCCAAAGGTGAATCTTGCTGTAATAAAGTTACAATCTCTTTATTACTGTAGCAATCATTTACTCTTACATCGACCACTAAATTAAGACTTGCTGGAACTACATTGTGTTGCTTCCCTGCGATTACTTGGGTAACAGTTAATTTAACTGGACCTAAAGTCTCTGATTCTTTTTCAAAAGAAAAGTTTTCAAGCCATCTAATTACTTTAGGAAGTTTTGAGATTGGATTATCTTCATTTGGGTGAGCAGCGTGACTAGCAGTACCTTCTACTTTTCCATCAAATACAATTAATCCTTTCTCTGCAATAGCCAATTGCATAAGAGTGGGTTCACCAACAATAGCAACATCAATTTTAGGTAGGGATGGCAAAAGACTGTTTAGACCCAAATCACCGGAACTTTCTTCTTCAGCAGTTGCAGCTATGATTAGATTATATTTTGGATTAGGATGATCGAAGTAATGAGTAAATAATGCAATTAGTGAGACTAAAGCTCCACCTGCGTCATTACTTCCTAAACCATATAATTTTCCATCTTCTATTTGTGGGTGAAATGGATCTCTAGTGTAAGCAGAGTTTGGGTTCACTGTATCGTGATGAGAATTTAAAAGAAGAGTTGGCTTATTTTTATTAAAAAATTTATTAAACGCATAAACATTGTGATCTTGCTTTTTAAAGGGGATATTATGATAACTAAACCACTGTCCAATTCTCTCAGCAGTTTTATCTTCTTCACTTGAAAAAGATTTTATGGAAATTAGATCTTGCAATAATTTGATTGCTTTTTGGCTTAATTTTTTCATCTTAAAGTAATTGAGGTATATGGAATGTCTTGATTTATCATATTTGTGTTACCGATAGCTACTTCATTTACACCTCCTTCAATTGCCTCAATAGCATTATGTAATTTTGGCATCATTCCCTCAGAAATTATATTATTAAATAATAAGTTTTGGTAAGATTTTTTAGTTATTTTTCTAATCAAAGAAGATGAATCTTTGATATCTTTCATTACTCCTGGTAACTCAAAACAATAACTAATTTTAACATCAAATTCTTTAGCTAAAGCTTTTCCAATCTCAGCTGAAATTGTGTCAGCATTGGTATTAAAAAGCTGTCCATTTCCGTCATGGGTAATTGCACAACATACTGGAATGATATTCTGTTCCAAAATTTGATTAAACCACTCGTTATTAACCTTAGTAATATTACCCACAAAACCATAATCAATAGATTTTATTGGCCGTTTTTCTGCTTCTATAGCATTAGCATCAGCTCCAGATAAACCTAATGCATTACATCCAAACCCTTGGAGATAAGCAACAAGAGTTTTATTAATTTGACCTGCATAAACAGCTGTGATTAGCTCTAAAGTTTTTTTATTTGTAACTCTTCGACCATCTTTGATTTGAACGGGTATCCCAAGTTTTTTGGCCCAAGAGGTTGCTCTTTTTCCACCACCGTGAACTAAAATTTTAGGTCCTTTTAAACCAGTAAAGTTCTTTAAAAATGGAAGAAGTTTATTTTTATCTTCAATTATAGTACCACCTATTTTGACAATATTGAGTTTAGGCATGATCGAGTAGGATTTTTAAGACAGCCTGAGCAGCAAAAGTACGATTATTAGCTTGTTCAATTACTAGGGAATTTGAATTATCAAGCACATCATCAGAAGCTACAATGTTTCGACGAATAGGAAGGCAATGCATAAACTTGGCATTTTTGGTTAAGCTCATTTTTTCTTTTGTAATTATCCATTCGTTATCTGTTCTTAATATTTGTCCGTATCGTTCATAGGAACACCAATTTTTAGCATAAACAAAGTCAGCATTTTGTAAAGCTTCAGATTGATTATGTATAACTGGAATGTTTTTTGTTATTCTTTTATCCAAATCATAACCTTCTGGGTTAGAAATAAAATAATCCGCTTCTTGAAATGACATCATCTTTGAAAACGAATTAGCTACTGCATGAGGTAAAGCTTTGGGGTGGGGTGCCCAAGTTAGTACAACTTTTGGGCGATACTTTGTTTTATGTTCTTTTAGTGTTAACGCATCAGCCAAAGCCTGTAAAGGGTGACCAGTGGCACTTTCCATATTTATGACTGGGATTTTAGCATATTTAGCAAACCTTTTTAAAACAATTTCAGCCTCATCATTTTCCTTATTCACTAGTGAAGCAAAAGCTCTAATTGCAACCATATCACAGTACTGAGAAACTACAGCAGCAGCCTCTTTTATATGCTCAGAGCGAATTCCTCGCATTTGGGTACCATCTTCAAACTCTAGCGCCCATGCTTCGTTAGAAAAATTCATAACAATAGTCGAAAAACCAAGTAGTTGAGCTGCTTTTTGTGTACTTAATCTTGTTCGTAGACTTGGATTAAAAAACAATAAGCCCAAGGTTTTTCGTTTTCCCAAAGCTTCCTGAGAATAAGGGTTTTCCTTCAGTGATTTCGCAAGATCTACAGTCTTATGAAAGTTTGGTAAGTCATTTAAAGTGATGAAATGTTTCATACGTTTATAGCTTTAAGAGCTTTCTCTAATCTTTTAAAGAATATATCAAAATGTTTTTTTTGTAAAGTTAACGGTGGAAGAATTCGTAATAAATTTTTATTACTACTTCCGCCCGTAAAAATCTGTTGTTGGTAAATCAATTCTTTTCGTAAATCACTTACCTCAAAATCGAATTCAAGACCTAACATTAATCCACGGCCTTTAATTTTTTTTACACTAGGAATGTTTTTTGCTTGATCTATAAAATATTTACCTAATTCTTCAGCATTCTTTTGAAGGCCTTCTTCTTTTAAAACATCTAGAACTGCTAAAGATGCTGAGCAAGCAAGATGATTTCCTCCAAATGTAGTTCCTAGCATACCGTACTTGGCCTCAATTGATGGGTGGACTAAGATTCCTCCAATTGGAAATCCATTTCCCATCCCTTTAGCAATAGTAACAATATGTGGTTCGATATTGTATTTTTGATAAGCAAAAAAAGTTCCTGTCCTGCTAAAACCTGCTTGAACTTCGTCAGCAATTAAGCATGTATTGTATGAATTACATAATCGATCCATAGCGTAGATAAATTCTTCTGAAGGTTCGTCTAAACCACCCACTCCTTGGATGGCTTCGAATATTACTGCGCAGACGTCTCCTTTTTTGAGTTCTATTTCTAAAGCGTTTTCATCATCAAAGGGTAAGAATGTAACTTCTTGTTGTTGATTTAAAGGAGCATTAATAGCTACATTGTCTGTTGCTGCAACTGCAGCTGAAGTTCGACCGTGAAAAGCATTATGAAATGCAATTATACGCTTTTTACCTGTTGTAAAAGAAGCTAGTTTTAAACCATTTTCATTAGCTTCAGCCCCTGAACTACATAAAAATAATTGGTAGTCATGACAGTAAGATTGTTCACCAATAGCATTAGCTAATTCTTGTTGAATAGGATTTTTTATTGCATTTGAATAAAAACCAATTTCATTTAATTGCTCAGTCAAGCTTTTTACATAATGATCATGTCCGTGGCCAATTGATATTACAGCATGACCACCATATAAATCTAGGTACTCAGTTCCCTTACTATCGTAAACATAAACATCTTTAGCTCGAGTAGGTGTAACATCATAAAGTGGGTAAACATCAAAAAGTTTCATTATTGTTTCGAGATTTCGTTTATTTTATTGAATGAGGCTACTAATCCTTTTATTAAAGAAGAGCTCAGCCCCCGATGTTCCATTTCATTTAATCCTGTAATAGTACATCCTCTTGGAGTAGTTACTTTATCAATTTCTTGCTCAGGGTGTGTGTCAGTTTCTATCAAAAGACTTGCTGCACCAAGAGCGGTTTGCATTGACATCCTCATTGCTTCATCAGCATCAAAACCTAATTGAACACCTCCTTGAGTTGTTGCACGAATCAAACGCATCCAGAATGCAATCCCACTAGCACAGATAACAGTGGCAGCTTGCATGTGTTCTTCTGCAATCTTAATAGAGGTGCCAAGACCATTAAAAATTGCCGTTGCAATATCTATTCGTTTCACACCTGACTTGTTACTGCAGAGGCATGTCATTGATTTTCCAACTGAAATAGCTGTGTTTGGCATTGATCGAATAATAGGAATCTCGGTTCCAAGGATTGCTTCAATACGTTCAATTTTAAAACCTGTTATTGTTGAAATAACGACATGGTTTTCACCTAATAGATCTTTTACATTATTAAGTATATTTTCCATGTGACTGGGTTGAACAGCAAAAATTAAAATATCAGAGTTTCGGACTGCCTCTAAATTGTCCGAGGAAACCTTCACTTGATTTGATTTATTCCAATCCTTCAATGAATCTGGATTTCTTTTAGTTAAATATAAAGTTGTAATACTATTGTTTATTAAAAGGCCTTTTGCGATGCTGAGGCCTAAATTTCCAGTTCCTATAATAGCTATTTTCATTGTATTTAAAATATAGATGTTTTTAATTGAAGGCCTAGTTTTTCTTCCCAGCCTATCATTAGGTTTAAGTTTTGTATTGCTTGCCCAGATGCACCTTTAATTAGATTGTCTATTATAGAGGTTATTAATAGCTGATCTTTATGTTTGTGCAAATGCAAAAAGCATTGATTTGAATTAATGACCAATTTTAGGTGTACTTCGTTTTTGGAAACCTGAGTAAAGGGTTCCTCTTTATAAAAATCTTCATATAACTTTAATGCATCTTTTAAATTCCCATCAAAAAGAGTGTAGGCTGAAACAAAAATACCTCTGGTAAAGTCCCCGCGTTGAGGCAAGAAAAGAACATCAGTATCTTTTCCCTGTATTTTGTTTAAAGTCTCTTTAATTTCTCCTAAGTGTTGGTGTGTAAAAGGTTTATACCATGAAAGATTATTGTTCCTCCAGCTGAAATGACTAGTAGAAGAATTCTGAACTCCAGCACCTGTACTTCCTGTAGTTGCATTAATATGGATCGTACTATTCAATTTATTTTCCTTAGCCAATGGAAGTAAAGCTAATTGTATAGCTGTAGCAAAACATCCAGGATTGGCAATAGATTTAGCTTTTTTGATAACATTTCTATTGATTTCTGGAAGGCCATAAATAAATTCTCTACCATTAAATTTTGCATCTTTTCTGAGTCGAAAATCATTACTTAAATCAATAATATAAGTAGTGTCAGAAAAAGTATAATTTTCTAGAAATATCGATGAATTACCATGTCCTAAACACAAAAAAAGAATATCAACTTCTGTGTTAACTTGATCAGTAAATTTTAACTCAAGTTGGCCCAATAGATCTTGATGAGTTTCACTTATGAGAGTTCCTGGTCTAGTTGTGCTATATATAAAATCAAGAATAAGTTTGGGGTGATTTATAACAAGTCTTAATAACTCTCCTCCAGTGTATCCTGAACCACCAATGATTCCTACTGTTTTCATTTTTTTGAGGGATTTATAGTTTTAAAAATTTTATGTGCGTTTGATGAAATTTTAATAAAACCTTTTGCATCTTCTGCAGTCCAAGTCTTATTTGTCTCACCATAACTTCCAAAAGAAGCATTCATTAAATCGTTAGGAGACTTAATGCCATGTAATTCAAAACGATATGGATGAAGGGTTACAAATACTTCACCATTAACTGTTTTCTGACTACTTTCCATGAAGGCTTCAATATCTCGCATCACAGCATCTAGATAATTTCCTTCATGCAGTTGCATCCCGTAGAAGTTAGCCATTTGTTCTTTTTGGAATTGTTGCCATTTACTTTGGGTATGTTTTTCTAGGAGGTGATGAGCTTTAATTATTATCATAGGAGCTGCTGCTTCAAAACCTACTCGACCTTTAATTCCAATTATTGTATCACCGACATGAATGTCTCGTCCAATAGCATAATCCTTTGCAATATCTTGTAATTGTTGAATTAAATTCACGGGATTTCCATTTTGACCATTTAAAGCAGTTAATTCTCCCGATTTAAAACTTAAGATTATTTTTTTAGGTTTAATTTCAATTAATTGACTTGGATAGGCACTATCTGGTAGTGATTTTATTGAGGTAAGGGTTTCATTCCCCCCAACACTTGTACCCCATAATCCTTGATTAATAGAATATTGAGCCTTTTTCCAATCAAGATCAATACCCTGACTTTTTAAATACTCAATTTCAGCCTCTCTAGATAATTGTTTATCACGAATAGGAGTAATGATTTCTATTCCAGGGGCCAATATTTGAAAGATTAAATCAAAACGTACCTGGTCATTTCCTGCGCCAGTACTCCCATGGGCAATAAATTTAGCATCAATACTTTTAGCATACTCTATAATTTCTATGGCCTGAATAATGCGTTCTGAACTAACAGATAAGGGGTATGTATTGTTTTTTAATACATTTCCAAAAATCAAATACTTTACGATTTTATCGTAAAATGGCTTTAAAGCATTAATTGATATATAAGTATTTGCACCTATAGAATAAGCATTTTTTTCTTGCTTTTTAATTTGATCAACAGTAAAGCCACCAGTATTAATACTTACCGCGTGAACTTCATAGCCTTCATTTGAAAGATTTTTTAGACAATAGGAGGTGTCAAGGCCACCACTGTATGCGAGTACAAGTTTTTTCATTTCTTATTTTTTTTAAAAAGACCACTTAAAAAAGCACTACTCTTCGGAGTAATTTCCTTTTTTTCATTTGGATCGTGAAGCATTCCAGTACATAGACAAAGTTTACGCTCTGTCCTAGTTAGAATATCAAAGTTTTTGCATGTCTGGCAACCCTTCCAGAATTCTGGATCATCAGTCAATTCAGAAAAGTGTACAGGTTTGTAGCCTAATTCATAATTAATTTTCATTACGGCTTGCCCAGTAGTAATACCAAATATTTTTGCTTTTGGGTATTGTTCAAGAGAGATATTAAATACCTCTTTTTTGATCTTTTTAGCTAGACCTCTACCGCGAAACTCAGGAGCAACAATCAAACCAGAGTGAGCAACATATTTTCCGTGGCCCCAAACCTCTATATAGCAAAAGCCAGCAAATTGATTTTCATCTAATGCTATTACAGCATTACCATTTTCAATTTTAGTTGCTAAGTACTCAGGAGTTCTTCGAGCAATACCCGTTCCTCTTACCTTAGCAGACTCATCAATACAAAGACTGATTTGCTTGGCATATATTATGTGTTCCGCTTTTGCGCGTAAAATATTCATGTCTTAATTTAAAACGTAATAATTAATATAAATTGTTCGAGAAGGGAGAAGGGCACGCCATACTCCATAGAAAATTTACACCCACAAGGGGCGACGAGCGAAATTACGTAGCGAAAGTGTAGCCACGTTAAAAGTTGTACAAGATGTTTTTATATTAAACATTATACTACAAAAGTCTACTAAAAATTTTATTTATCAAAAAAAAACAAGTCTTTTCTTAAAATAAGATGGAGTAATTAGTGAATGCTTAACTTTGTTCTTTTGAAAATATGAGTATTTCTAAAATTGATCTGATACTTGATGATTTAAAAGGTAATCATGTACTTCTAGCCCACAGCGGAGGTGTTGATAGTTGTGTTTTGGCTGAGATTTTCATTAATAAAAAAATTAATTTTTCTGTAGCACATTGTAATTTTAAATTAAGAGATAAAGAGAGTGATGAAGATTTAAAATTTGTAAAAAACTGGTGTATAGAAAATAACACTCCTTTCTACTTCAAAGTTTTTGATGTTAAAGGATATATAATCGTTAATAAAAAAAGTATTCAAGAAGCTGCTCGAGATCTTCGATATGAGTGGTTTAATTCCTTGATGGTTGATTTGGAGATTGATATATTAGCCACAGCACATCACCTAAATGATCAACTGGAGACTTTTTTAATTAATTCAATTAGGGGAACTGGTATTTCAGGATTATTAGGTATAAAAGAAACTAATAAGATTATTCGTCCACTAAATACTATTTCTAAGAAAGATATTCTTAATTACGCTAGGAAACATAAAATTGAATGGCGAGAAGATAGTTCAAATGCTAAAAATGATTACTTCCGAAATAAAATAAGACATCAAGTTGTTTCACCACTAGAGCAAATCAAACCAGAGGCACTTGAAAATTTCAAGACTACTCTAAAAAACCTTTCTCAAGCAGAACGATTTATTTTTAATCAATTAGATGGTTTAAAAAATAAAATTTTTAGGGATGATGGTGAGACTATTTATGTAGATATTGAGCATTTAATTAAACAAAAGCCTATAAGCTTCTGCTTACACCATTTGTTTTCTCCTTTTGGATTTGAAGCGAAAGAAGTTGAAAAATTACTTAATGCAAATAGTGGAAAAGTATTATTAAGTAATTCATTCAGATTGATTCGAGATCGAAAACAACTTTTAATTAGTCATATAAATAAAGAAAATAACTCACCAATTATAATTGATTTAGAGGGAAAAAACAATAAACTTCCTTTTGGTTTAGAATTTAAGGCAGGAAAGCAAACGCAAAAAAAAAAATGGAAGTCTTATGAAGCCTTTTTAGATAAAGACTTGTTAAAAAATCCACTATATATTAGAAAATATTCAAAAGGAGATTACTTTTATCCGTCAGGAATGAAGGGTAAAAAATTACTTAGCAAGTTTTTTAAGGATGAAAAATATTCCCTTTTAGAAAAAGAAAAACAGTGGCTATTATTCTCTAGAAATAAAATTGTATGGGTTGTAGGAAGGCGTTGTGATGAAAGATTTATAGCCAATGAACAAACAAAAAATAAATTGTTATTACGTTTAACAAAATGAAGAAGTGGGTAGTATTATTTTTATGGAGCACAATACTAAGTGCCCAGATAGGAGAACCTTTAGAATGGCAAACGAAACTTGAGAACATAAAACAAAATGTTTTTGTTCTAACTTTTGAAGCTAAAATTGAATCTAAATGGCATTTATATTCTCAATTCTCTGATCCTGAAGGAGCTATTCCAACTGAATTTATATTTAAGGAAAACAGAGGATTTAATCTTATAGGTCCAGTACAGGAAAGTGAAGTAATTGTTAGTTACGATAAGTTCTTTGAAATGGATTTAACCTATTTTAATAACAAGGCAACATTTATGCAGAAAATTGAAATCCTTGATCCTAACTTAAATTTAATCGAAGTTGAGTTAAACTATCAAGCATGTGATGATGCCTTATGTGTCTTTAGATCAAAGAATTTTAATATTTCATTGGACGGCTCTAATCTTATTACTAGTCAGAAAATTGATGCAAAGAGCAAGAAGCTCTCTGACGCTCTTCGATTAGAATTAACCGAAACAGAATTTTTAGAAGATGAAACGCTTAAAGAGGGTACTTACTCTTACTTTAATATTTTATTACTCGGTTTTATAGGAGGGTTATTAGCTTTATTGACTCCCTGTGTTTTTCCAATGATTCCACTGACAGTATCTTTTTTCTTAAAACAATCTATTTCTTCCACTAGAGGCATTTTTAATGCTTTAATATATGCTTTTTTTATAGTTTTAATTTATGGAATTTTGAGCCTTCCTTTTCATTTTATAGACTCATTAGATCCTGAATTACTAAATACATTAGCAACAAATGTCTTTTTAAACCTTGTTTTTTTCTTGGTATTTGTAATTTTCGCATTTTCATTTTTTGGATTTTATGATCTAACTTTACCTTCTCGTTGGGGAGATAAATCTGATGAGGCTTCAGTGACTAAGGGTGTGATAGGTATCTTTTTTATGGCACTCACTCTAGCTATAGTTTCTTTTTCTTGTACGGGACCTATTTTAGGTTCTTTACTAGCTGGTTCTATTACATCTGAAGGAGGAGCTACACAATTATCAATTGGAATGCTCGGTTTTGGAGTTGCTCTAGGTCTCCCTTTTGGTTTATTTGCTTTGTTTCCTAACACTTTAAAAGCTTTACCCAAATCAGGCAGCTGGATGACTACTCTCAAAGTGATATTAGGATTTTTAGAACTGGCTTTAGCTTTAAAGTTTTTGTCAAATGCTGATTTAGTAGGTCACTTTGGTTTCTTAAAACGAGAAATTTTTATTGGAATCTGGACATTATTAACCTTGACTTTAACCCTTTATCTTTTTGGAATATTTCGTTTTCCAAATGAAGTAAAAGAGCCATTGTCAAAAATTCGTTACTGTATTGCGGGGCTTTCATTAATCTTAACTTCTTATCTATTTCTTGGTTTAGTGTCCACAAATAATACACTTAAGCTTTTAAGTGGCTTTCCTCCTCCTGAGTTTTATAGTATTCGTGCTCGAGATTCGGATTGTCCTCTTGGGTTAGAATGTTACAAAGATTATGATAAAGGAAAAGAAGTGGCTCTCTCTAAAGGGAAACCCATACTGTTAGACTTTACTGGATGGGCTTGTGTCAATTGCCGTAAGATGGAGGAAAATGTTTGGTCTGAAGCAGATGTTTATTCACTATTAAAGGAAGAATACATTATCATATCACTTTATGTTGATGATCGAAAATCGTTGGCAAAAGGTGATCAATTTGATTTCCAATATAGTAATGGGCGGATTAAAAAAATTAATACCATTGGTAAAAAATGGGCTACTTTTCAATCAATTAATTTTAATACCGCTTCACAGCCTTTTTATGTTCAAATTACTCCAGAGGGTACACTATTAAATAAGCCAATTCAATATACTGACACCAAAACCTTTCGTAATTGGTTGAAAACGGGATTAGAAAACCGAGTTAATCCAGTTTCAAAGGCAAAATATTTTAAGTTCTAGGATCAAAAAACTGCCACAGTAATTCTAGAATCTGCTGTCCCATAGCAAAAACCATTTATTTTTTAAAATACACTTCTTCAAATGGGATACGAAAGCGTTCCCCATACAGGCCTTCCTCTTTTCGAATACCACACCCTATGACCATACTAATTTCAGCTTTTTTAGGGAGCTTAAGTAAGGCTTTAAGTCTAACTGAATCAAAACCTTCCATTGGACAAGTATCGTAGCCTAAAGCCGCCATACTTAGCATAAAATTTTGAGCAGCAAGAGCAGTACTTTTATGGCCTACTACCCTCAAATCATTCGTTTTAACCTCGCGATAAGTAACTTTTTTTAAACCATCCAAGTTAATTTTAAGGCTATGAAAAAACCCTCTTAACCGACTTGTTCCTTTATATAATTTTGGAATTACTTTTTGATAGTAGTCTAATGCTCCTTTAATCTTTTTTTCATCTGAACCTTTATTAGAATTTTTTATATGATCCACATTTGATTGAATGCGATTAGGCCAAAGGTCAACTCTAACTACTGGAATAACTAATTCTTGAGCAGTTTTTGCTGCAGGTTGATTGTAACAAACTTTAGCAACATTATTTAAAAGATCCTTAGATTGGATATGATAAAATTCCCATAACTGAAGGTTACTACTAGTGGGAGCTAAACTAGCTTGTTCAATACATTTCTTGACAACCATACTTTTAATTGATTGTTCAGGGTCGAAAATTCGAACTGAACGTCTAAAGTGAATAGCCTCGCTTACAGTTTTCTCTTTCATTTTAAATACGTTTTAATATTTTTTTAAAAAGTGAAATTGATTTAGGATATGGCGCATAACGCTGAGGCAAATCAAACCAAAATGAACGTTTTACAATAGGTTTTGTATGGCTAAATAAGTCAAAGCTATATTTTCCATGATAAGATCCAATGCCACTATTTCCAATTCCACCAAATGGAAGTTCGGTATTTGTAAAATGGACTAAAGCATCATTAATAACAGCTCCACCAAAAGAATTATTTTTAATTAAAGTATTAATAAATTTTTTGTTTTCGCTAAAGACATAAAAAGCTAAGGGATTTTTTAATTGAGTTAAAACTATATCTATGTCGTTAATTGTATCATAAGTAAGTATGGGTAAAATTGGACCAAAAATTTCATCTTGAATCAAACTACTATTCATTGGGGGACTATCAATTACAGTTGGACCGAAATACAATTCTTTTTTATCTATAGATCCACCATAAATA
Source organism: uncultured Flavobacteriaceae bacterium (assembly GCA_943842245.1). GTDB lineage: Bacteria > Bacteroidota > Bacteroidia > Flavobacteriales > Flavobacteriaceae > MS024-2A. The sequence goes on along the minus strand of CALTAJ010000001.1, from coordinate 127,355 downwards.
ATTTTTTGATTCTTAAGGTCAGCTTCTAATTTTTTGAAATGCTTTTCATGAATTATACGCCCATAATCATCCGATTTCTGAGCATTTTTTCCGAAGGCTTTTTCAATCTCTTCAATTATAGCTGTGATTAAGGAAGTTTTGAATTCAGACTTGACCAACACATAATCTGGAGCAATACAAGTTTGACCACAGTTTAAAAATTTTCCCCATACTATACGTCTTGCGGTTTTTTCGATTGGAGTAGTTCCGTCAACAATGCAAGGACTTTTTCCTCCCAACTCTAGAGTTGTAGGTGTCAAATATTCTGCTGCTGCCTTTGCTACAATTTTACCAACTTGAGTACTGCCCGTATAGAAAATATAATCCCACTGCACTTTTAGTAGGGCTTGCGCTATTTTAGCATCACCTTCAACTACGCTCACCCATTCTTGAGGGAATACTAAACCGAGTATTTCAATCAAAACTTTAGATGTGTTTGGTGCTGATTCTGAAGGTTTGAGGACAACGGTATTACCTGTTGCTATAGCTCCAATCAAAGGGACCATGGCAAGTTGAAATGGATAGTTCCATGGTGAAATCATCAATATTGTTCCGTAGGGTTCATAAAGAAGAAAATCTTGAGAAGGAAAATTTAATAGACTTCCTGAAACTTTCTTAGGTGCTGCCCATTCTTTAATATTTTTAGTGAATGAATCTATTTCCTTAAGAACCATTAGAAATTCACTAGCAAAGGATTCAAAAACAGGTTTTTTTAAATCCTCATATAATGCATCATAAATTTCAAGCTCTTTATCTTCCAAAACTATTTTTAATTTTTTTAGATATTGAATTCGAACTTTAATTGGTTGATTTTTATGAGTTTTAAAAAACCGATTATGCTCCTCTTTAAGTTTAGTAATCATTGAGGAATTCATAAATTTAATTTCATTTTTGTTTTAAAGATAAGGGAAAAAATAGGGCATTTTTTTTTAGTCTTTGAATGTATTAAAAAAAGAATTAAAAATAATTGATAATCAATAAGTTACTTTACAAAATAACTCTTTGAATATAAGAGAGGATTTTTAATAAAAACTAAATGCATATTAACAAAACTTAAATTTATCTATCTAATATAAAGTATGAAGCTTAATAAGTATAGTCAAGCCGTTACTCAAGATCCCACTCAGCCTGCAGCACAAGCTATGTTACATGCTATCGGTCTTACTGACGATGACTTTGAAAAACCACTAATTGGGATTGCCTCAACAGGATATGAAGGAAATCCGTGCAATATGCACCTTAATAAACTTGCGCTTGACATAAAATTAGGTATTAACCAACAATCTTTGATTGGTTTAATTTTTAATACGATAGGAGTAAGTGATGGCATTTCAATGGGAACTCCAGGAATGCGTTTTTCACTTCCTTCAAGAGATATAATAGCAGACTCAATTGAGACAGTTGTTCAAGGTATGTCCTATGACGGAGTGGTTACTATAGTTGGATGTGATAAAAATATGCCCGGAGCCCTAATGGCTTTATTACGTTTAAACCGTCCTTCTATTTTGGTTTATGGAGGAACTATTGCGGCGGGTTGTCACAATGATAAAGAGCTAGATGTTGTTTCTGCTTTTGAAGCATGGGGTGAAAAAGTAGCTGGTACTATCGATGAAAAGGAATATAAAAATATAATTCGAAAAGCTTGCCCAGGTGCAGGAGCTTGTGGTGGAATGTATACAGCTAATACGATGGCTTCTGCAATAGAAGCTTGTGGAATGGCATTACCTTTTAATGCTTCAAACCCAGCTGTAAGTAAAGATAAAAAAGATGAATGTAAAGTTTTAGGCGAGTATCTAAAAAATTTAATAGAAAAAGACTTAAAACCTAGAGATATTGTAACTAGAAAATCTCTTGAGAATGCATTAAGGCTAATTGCTGTTTTAGGTGGATCTACCAATGCAGTACTTCATTTTTTAGCTATTGCAAAAGCTGCTCAAATTGAATTGAATATTGATGACTTTCAAAAAATTAGTGATAATACTCCATTTTTAGCTGACTTAAAGCCAAGTGGAAAATATTTGATGAAAGATTTACATAGTGTTGGTGGAGTACCAGCAGTTATGAAGTACATGTTAGAATTAGGAATGTTACATGGAGAATGTATGACTGTTTCAGGAAAAACCTTAGCTGAAAATCTTGCTGATGTTCCAAGTTTAAAAGTTGATCAAGATGTTATTAGAGCTATTGATAAACCCATAAAGGCTACTGGCCATATTCGTATTTTAAAAGGAAATTTAGCTACTGGCGGCTCGGTGGCCAAAATAACTGGCAAAGAAGGTTTGATTTTTAAAGGACCTGCACGTGTTTTCGATGGGGAATATAAAGCAAATGAAGGAATTAAAAAAGGCAAAGTAAATGCAGGTGAGGTAGTAGTCATACGTTATGAAGGGCCAAAGGGTGGACCAGGAATGCCTGAAATGCTTAAACCTACTGCAGCAATTATGGGTGCTGGGCTAGGTAAAAGTGTTGCTTTGATTACTGATGGTCGTTTTTCTGGAGGTACGCATGGATTTGTTGTAGGACATATTGTTCCTGAAGCTCAAGAAGGCGGTGCGATTGCATTAATAAAAAATGGTGATTTAATTACCATTGATGCAAAAAAAAATACTATAAGTGTAGATTTAGGTAGTGATGTTCTAAATGCCAGAAAAGAAAAATGGATTCAACCTCCTTTAAAGTTCGAACAAGGAGTTTTATTTAAATATATTAAAAACGTATCAACAGCCTCTGAAGGTTGTGTTACTGATTCCAAATAAATATGGGAACAAACACAAAAATAAAATCGAATAAAAAGCAAAAGGAAATTTTACATATCTCGGGAGCAGAAGCAGTCGTCAGATGTTTATTAGCAGAAGGTGCTGACTTGGTTTATGGTTATCCTGGAGGGGCTATAATGCCAATTTATGACGAACTATTTAAGTTTCAAAACAAGCTTCATCATGTGCTTACTCGTCACGAACAAGGAGCAACACATGCTGCACAGGGTTTTGCGCGTACTTCTGGAAAAGTAGGAGTAGCTTTAGCAACTTCTGGTCCAGGCGCAACTAATTTAGTTACTGGTATCGCAGATGCTCAAATTGATTCTACACCTATAGTGTGTATTACAGGACAAGTAGCTTCTCATCTTTTGGGATCGGATGCATTTCAAGAAACTGATATTATTGGGATTTCAACCCCTGTTACTAAATGGAATTATCAAATAACTAAGGCTAGTGAGATTCCAATAGTCATGGCTAAAGCTTTTTATATCGCTCGTTCAGGAAGACCTGGTCCAGTTTTAATTGATATTACTAAAGATGCTCAGTTTGAAGAATTTGACTTCAGTTATGAAAAGTGTAAGGGGATTAGAAGTTATTTTCCTTATCCTAAGCTATCTGATGAAAATTTAGAGGAAGCCTTACTTCTTATTGATCAAGCTAAAAAACCACTAGTGGTTTGGGGGCAAGGAGTGATTTTGGGAAATGCTGAAGAAGAGTTTAAGATTTTTTTAGAAAAATCAGGAATACCAGCAGCTTGGACTATTTTAGGTCTTTCTGCTATTCCGACAGATCACCCTTCCAATAGAGGAATGGTAGGTATGCACGGTAATTACGCTCCAAATCTACTCACAAATGAATGTGATCTTCTTATAGCAATTGGTATGCGTTTTGATGATCGTGTAACAGGTGATTTATCAAAGTATGCTAAACAGGCTAAAATCATCCATTTAGAGTTAGACCCTGCTGAGGTAGATAAAAATGTAAAAGTTGATGTTGCTCTTTTATCCGATTGTAAAATCACCTTAAAGGAATTGAACAATAGAATTTCAGCTAAAACTTATCCTGAATGGATTGCACGTTTTGAAGCTTTAGATAAAATTGAAAATGATAAAGTCATTCATTCTGATTTATTCCCATCTAAAGAAGGACTTACGATGGGAGAGAGTATTGAGATGATTAATAAGTATTCAAACAATGACGCTATAATTGTAACCGATGTAGGTCAACACCAAATGGTTGCTTGTCGTTATGCCAAGTTTAGTCAATCTAAAAGTAATGTCACCTCTGGTGGTCTAGGCACAATGGGCTTTGCACTTCCTGCAGCCATAGGAGCAAAAATGGGTGCTCCGGATCGCGAAGTTGTTGCCGTTATTGGGGATGGGGGTTATCAAATGACAATTCAAGAGTTAGGAACTATTTTTCAACAACAAGCTGCAGTAAAAATAGTAGTTTTAAATAATGATTTCTTGGGAATGGTTCGTCAGTGGCAGCAACTCTTTTTTGATAAACGATATGCCTCAACTGAGATGGTAAATCCAGATTTTGTTACTATTGCTAAAGGTTTTAGAATTAAAGCAAAAAAAGTAGTTAATAGAAATGATCTTGACATTGCCGTAAAAGAAATGATGTCTTCTAAAGAGCCGTATTTTTTAGAGGTATGTGTCGAGAAGGAAGATAATGTTTTTCCAATGATCCCCAGTGGAGCAAGTGTATCTGACATAAGATTAGAATAAAATGGAAAAAAATGTTTTCACGATTTCAGTTTACACTGAAAATAATATAGGGCTATTAAATCGCATATCTGCAATTTTCTTAAAACGACACATCAATTTGGAAAGTTTTTCAACTTCCGAATCTGAAATTCCAAATGTATTTCGTTTTGTTATTGTTGTTAAAACTGATACAGAACGAGTACGAAAAATAGTGCAACAAATAGAAAAACAGGTAGATGTTATAAGGGCCTATTATCATACAGATGAAGAAACAATTTTTCAAGAAAATGCACTTTATAAAGTAAAGTCTAGCTCATTATTTGAAGAACGTCAAATTCAAAATATAATAAAATCTAGTCATGCGACTATAGTAACAGTTTCCCCTGAGTTTTTTGTAATTGAAAAAACTGGTTTCAGGGAAGAAACTGAACAACTGAGAAAAGATCTTGCACCATACGGTCTTCTCCAATTTGTTCGTTCTGGAAGGATATCTGTAACAAAAGCCAAAATGGGGATTTCCGAAATTTTAAATTCATTCAAAAACAATAATTAATAAATTATGTCAAATTATTTTAATCAACTATCACTAAGAGAACAATTGAATCAATTGGCAAAATGCCGATTTATGGATGCTTCAGAATTTAAAGATGGTATTTCAGTTCTTAAAGGGAAAAATATAGTAATTGTTGGTTGTGGAGCACAAGGACTAAATCAAGGACTAAATATGCGTGACTCAGGCCTTAATATTTCTTATGCACTTCGACAAGGCGCAATTGATGAAAAAAGAACTTCCTATATTAACGCAACAAGTAATAATTTCAAAGTAGGAACCTACAAGGAACTAATATCTTCTGCTGATGTTGTCATTAATTTGACACCAGATAAAAATCATACTTCAGTTGTTAATGAGGTAATGCCCTTAATGAAAAAAGGAGCTACACTTTCATATTCTCATGGTTTTAATATTGTTGAGGAGGGTACTAAAATTCGTGAAGATTTAACAGTAATAATGGTTGCCCCAAAATGTCCTGGTTCAGAGGTCCGTGAGGAATACAAGAGAGGTTTTGGAGTACCTACATTAATTGCAGTTCATCCAGAAAATGATCCTCAAGCGAATGGTTTGGCTCAAGCTAAAGCCTACGCTTTTGCAACCGGAGGGCATAGAGCTGGAGTATTAGAATCATCTTTTGTTGCTGAAGTGAAGTCAGATTTAATGGGAGAGCAAACTATTCTTTGCGGAGTTTTACAAACAGGTTCTATTTTAAGCTTCAATAAAATGATCGAAGAGGGTGTGGATGCTAATTATGCTGCTAAATTAATTCAGTTTGGCTGGGAAACTATAACTGAAGCTTTAAAGTATGGTGGAATTACAAATATGATGGATCGTCTTTCAAATCCTGCGAAAATAAAAGCCTTTGAATTATCAGAACAGCTAAAAGAAATATTGGCTCCCTTATTTGAAAAGCATATGGATGATATTATGTCTGGCCACTTCTCCAAAACTATGATGGAAGATTGGGCAAATGGAGATAAAAATCTATTATCATGGAGAGCTACAACTGGTGAAACAGCTTTTGAAAAAACACAAATTACTGATCAGAAAATTTCAGAACAAGAGTTTTTTGATAATGGAATTTTATTGGTTTCTTTTGTTCGAGCTGGAGTAGAACTCGCTTTTGATACTATGGTAGCTGCTGGAATTAAAGAAGAATCAGCTTATTATGAATCTCTTCATGAAACTCCTCTTATTGCCAATACTATTGCACGAAAGAAGTTATTTGAAATGAATCGCATAATCTCAGATACAGCAGAATATGGTTGTTATTTATTTGATCATGCCGCGAAACCCTTGCTAGAGGACTTCATGAAAGGAATTAAAACTGATGTAATTGGTAGAGGACAAAACCTAAAAGAATTTGGAGTAGACAATAGTCAATTGATCGATGTTAATGAGATTATTCGTTATCATCCAGTAGAAATGGTCGGTTATGAACTTCGTGCTTCGATGACTGCCATGAAAAAAATTGTATAGTGCTTAATCAACCTTCTTTACAAGGAGTAGAAATGGCAGCTAAAAGATTAAAAGGTTTAGCCAGAGTAACTCCATTAGAATTCAACAAGCGTTTGTCTAAAATAATAAGCGCTTCTATTTTTTTAAAACGTGAAGATTTACAACAGGTACGTTCATTTAAAATACGTGGCGCATATAATAAAATATCTTCACTAAATAAAGAAGAAATAACGTCAGGAATTGTATGTGCAAGTGCTGGAAATCATGCTCAAGGATTTGCATTTTGTTGTCAAAAATTAGAAATTAAAGGAGAAGTTTATATGCCGGCCACGACTCCCCAACAGAAGGTTTCTCAAGTGCGAATGTTTGGGGCTGATTTTGTTGATATTATTTTAGTTGGAGATACATATGATTCTTGTCAAAAAGTAGCTTTAGAAGCTGCAAAATCTGCAAATAAAATCTTTATTCATCCTTTTGATGATTCTGAAGTAATTGAAGGTCAAGGAACAATAGCTTTAGAGATGTTGGAGCAAAATCCCAAAGGCTTTGATTATGTTTTAGTTCCAATAGGTGGTGGAGGTTTAGTTTCTGGAATGTTAACAGTTTTTAAGGAGTTTTCTCCCAATACCAAGATTATTGGTATAGAGCCTGAAGGTGCTCCTTCTATGAAAGTAGCGCTAGAAAAAGGTAAAAGAATTTCCTTAGAAGAAATGGATTATTTTGTTGATGGTGCTGCAGTTCGTCAAGTAGGGAAACTATCCTTTGAAATTTGCAAAATACATTTAGATGAAGTTTTGGTAATACCAGAGGGAAAGATTTGCCAAGCTATCTTAGATGTTTACAATAAAGATGGTATCATTGCTGAACCAGCGGGAGCACTTGCAATTGCAGCCTTAGATCAAATGAGTGATCAATTAAAAGAGAAGTCGGTTGGAGTTTTAGTTTGTGGTGGCAACAATGATATTTTTAGAATGCCGGAAATCAAAGAACGCGCCCTTCTTTATGCTGAACTTAAGCATTATTTTTTAATAGATTTCCCACAAAGGTCAGGAGCTTTAAAACAATTTGTAACTCAAATTCTAGGTCCTAATAATGATATTACTCACTTTGAGTTTTCAAAAAAACATTTCCAAAATAGTGCATCAGCTGTTGTAGGGATTGAATTAAAAGAAGCTGGTGATTTATCCATTTTGGTAAAAAGAATGAAAAAGTATAATTTTAAATTTGATTATTTAAATAATAAAAAAAGCTTGTTTCAGTTTTTAATTTAATATTGCTAAAAAAGAAAAATAGAATGAATAATACTAACTCTTTGATTCCAAAGGAATTTCAAATTGAGCCTTTAACTTGTGATGAATACCTTGTTAATGGTGTAATCGAAAAGTGGAAAGGTGAAACCTCAGAAGTATACTCAGTGATTACGACTGATGGAAAACCAACTCTTTTAGGTACAATCCCTGACATGGAAACTGATTCTGCTTTGAATGCTTTAGAAGCAGCAAAAAATGCATTCAATCGAGGTCAAGGTCTTTGGCCTACAATGAAAGTGGGAGAAAGACTAAAATGCATGGAGACTTTTGTCAAAAAAATGAAGCAGCATCGAGAAGAAATTGTAAAACTATTGATGTGGGAGATTTGTAAAAATAAATCAGATTCTTACAAAGAATTTGACCGAACAGTGGACTATATTATGGATACCATTGAGGCCTATAAAAACTTAGATCGTAAAGGTGCAAAGTTTGATCAACAAGGTGGTGTTTATGCCCATATACGTCGCGGTCCTTTAGGGGTAGTATTATGCTTAGGACCTTATAACTATCCCCTTAATGAAACTTTCTGTTTACTTATTCCTGCTGTAATCATGGGGAATACTACAATTTTTAAGCCAGCTAAACATGGTGTATTATTAATTGCACCCCTTTTAAAAGCCTTTCAAGAAAGCTTTCCCCCTGGTGTTGTTAATATTTTATTTGGTAGAGGAAGAAAAATTGCTTCACCAATAATGAAAACAGGCTTTATAGATGTATTAGCTTTGATTGGTCATAGCTCATCTGCTGTCTCTCTTCAAGATCAGCATCCAAACAAAAATCGTCTGCGTTTGGTTTTAGGTCTAGAGGCTAAAAATCCAGGAATAATTCTTCCTGACGCCGATTTAGATCATACTATTAAAGAATGTATTTCAGGAACACTTTCTTATAATGGTCAGCGTTGTACTGCTCTAAAAGTGTTATATGTTCACGAATCTATTGTGGATGAATTTAATCGCCGTTTTTCAAATGCAGTTGATCAATTAAAATTTGGAATGCCATGGGATGACTCTTTTTTAACTCCTTTACCAGAACCCTCCAAACCTGGATACATTCAAGAGTTGATATCAGATGCAAGAGCTAAAGGTGCAAAAATACTTAACAAAAGAGGAGGTGAATTATCTGAGAATTATTCATTTCCTGCTGTTATGTATCCAATAACCGAAGATATGAATCTTTATCATGAAGAACAATTTGGTCCTGTAATTCCTATTATTTCTTATAAAGAGATTGATGAGCCATTAGATGCAATGGCTGCTTCAGAATATGGGCAACAGGTTAGTTTATTTGGTCGTGATGTAACTAAATTAGCTCCACTAGTTGATACTCTTGCTAATCTTGTTTGTCGTGTGAATCTTAATTCAGCTTGCCAACGAGGACCTGATGTTTATCCTTTCACTGGCAGAAAGAATTCAGCAGTGAGTACTCTAAGCGTTTATGATGCGTTGCGGTCATTCTCGATAAGAACTTTTTTGGCTTCTAAAGATACTCCATATAACAAAGAGATTCTTGAACGTTTACTTAATTCAGATAAATCTAACTTCGTTTCAACGGAATATCTTTTATAGTTATAAAGAATTTTTTAAATATTAAACCAATAAGTCTCTCAAGAACTTACTAATTTTGAAATATCCTTTATTATTTTTTTTGAGTCTTTTTCTTTTTTCTTGCTCTTTAGTAAGAAAATATCCTGTGAAGGACAGGGAATGGGCATTTCCTGAAATTGAGGCTTTTGAAAAATTAGATACACAGATCAATTATCCCGACGAATCTATTCTTTTTATAGGTAGTTCTAGTATTCGCTTATGGACAACTCTAAAAGATGATATGGCACCCTATAATGTAATTCAAAGAGGATATGGCGGTGCAAATTTTCGAGATATAATCTATTTCACTGAGCGTATTTTAGCTGATCACAATTTAAAAATGTTGGTTTGTTTTATAGCTAATGACATCTCTGGTTCCCAGGATGATGAAAGTCCCAGAAAAGTATTAAGATTATTTAAATATTTTGTAAATCAGGTTAGGACAAAACACCCTGAAATTCCTATTATGCAAATATCCATTACTCCTACAAAAAGTAGATGGAAGTATTGGAATAAGATTAAAAAAGTCAATGACTTAATGCAGGCTTATTGTAAAAAAACAAATAATCTTTATTATATCAATACAGTTCCAAAATTCTTAAATGAAGAAGGTAAACCTAAAACCGAGTGGTTTGTAAGCGACCAATTACATTTGAATAAAACTGGTTACGCTGAATGGAACAAAATTATTCGGACCGCCATCGAGGAACAAATTCGAATGCCCTAACACTTTTTTTTAAAACTCGAAAAAATAAAATGCTGTTGTGTTTCAAATGGTGTTTGGTGTATTGAATATTTACACTCTAAGGGGTCAAAGTGTTTTTGAAATCTTTTTGCAATACTTTCACAACTATATTGAGTAATAGGAAGTCCGCTACACTTTAAAGGTCCTTCTTTAGAGAACGTTCCAAAAATCATGTATTTGCTAGCCCATTGGTTAACAATTTCTTTATAACAATCGATATCTTTTGAATTTGTTAAAAAATGAAAGGAAGCTCTATCATGCCATAGAGTATATTTTTTTTTAGGTTTAAAATCTAAAATATCACTAACAATCCAACTTATTTTTTTTGAACGCTCACCTAATCTTTTTTTCGTTCGTTGAAGTGCTTTTTTAGAAATATCTAATACACTAATATCTTTAAATCCCATTTCAAGTAAATTATCCACCAAAAGGCTATCGCCTCCTCCAATATCAATGACTGGAAGTCTGATATCCAGATTTAATTGATTGATAAAATCAATTGAATTCTTTGGATAGGCTTCTGTCCAACTTACTTCTTGTGGAGTTTTAGTTTTAAATACTTTTTCCCAATGGTCTTTTTTTTTGATCATACTTATAAATTTAACCAATAATTTATTTTTAGAGTCAAACTCCATCCAGTTGAAATCGAAGGTATACTTATTTCATTACTATTAAATACTAAAAAAATATCTGAAGCAGGTTTATAGCGCCACTGAAATCTAGAGTTAAAATTCCATAGCCCTAATTGTTCATTATATTGAAAAAGATTTGAGAAGAAAATAGTATTTGTAAAAGTTAAATTGGCTTTAATACCCAAAAGCCAAAAAGAATTATTATACCATGGAGCAGGAAGATTTATTTGATTAAAATTTACAACAGAACTAAGCTCTAAGAAAGGCTGAAATCGGTACCCAAACTCTCCCATAAAAGCTGAACGTTTTCCTTCACTGTAATATCCACCAGTTAGAGTCTCTAATGAATAAGTAAATCTATTTTGAGGTTTTGAATTATAAGAAATTGTAAAATTATTCCACTTATGGCTAGTTCCTTCGTCAAGAAATGCGATTCCAGTTCGTAAAGGATCAAAATTGGAAAGTAGTTGGATAAATTGATTTTGAAAACCAATTGAAAGTTGACTTCTATTTTTAAAATTGAACAAATACTTTAGCGATATTAATTGGTCTTTATTATCCAATTTAGAATCAAAAAAATAAGTTTGTGAAACATTTGGTCCATGAGAGAGAAGTATCGTTTCTTTTTTTGTGTAATTGAGGTAACCTCCTTTAACTTGAAGTTTTAAATAGTTTTTTCTAGGAATATAACCAACCTCTGCAGTGTAATTATTAGATATATATTCTTGCTGAATTCTCCAGTTCCATCGTGTGGATTGATAGCCAATATGAGATGCATAAACATTTCCTTGTTCTTCTTTTGTAGGGCTTAACGATTTTAAAAATAATACCTTGCCATTCCATAAATTATCTTTAGAGAAATAGTTGTACTCAAGTCCTAGATTCCGATTAAAGAGATTATTTGAGTTATCTATTTCTGATGTTTCTGTTTGTTGTTTATTTACAAAAATTAAACTGATATTTGAACGGTCTAAGACTTTACGTTGAAGTGTAAATACACCAAAATTTTCGGATGATAAACCTAAGTTTTTATCTTTTTGAGTCTGAATATCCATAACACCTAAGCGCCAGTTTTCATCTAAATTTCCACTCATTCTAATACCTCCAATTATGGGAACATTAAGTCCAATTCTTCTTGAGAAAAATGGTCTAATGGTTTTATATCCAAAATTGGAAAAAAGATCAGCATTTTCTAAGAAGAACTGTCTTCTCTCAGGGAAGAAAAGCTCAAAGCGATCAAGATTAGTGACTTGTTGATCCACTTCAGCTTGAGAAAAATCAGGATTTAAAGTCATATCAAGATTTAATGCTGAAGTGAGATTATATTTTAAATCACCTCCAACTTTAAGACTATTGTTTTGAATACTTCTATTTTGGTTTGAAAGGTTGTAAGCGCCATAGGGGATTAATGAAATATTACTCCCTTGTTCAGGGGGTTTATTTTTCCAAACTAACGCACCTGCATAAGCAAGTGAAACAGAAGGAAATTGTCTTGGAACTGGAGCCCAACTGGATTTTTCACTTGCTTTTAAGTCTAATCTACTAAAGTTAATTCCCCATTCTAAACTTGTCTCATCATATCGAATTGACTTAAATGGAATTGCAATTTCACACACCCATTTTTCTTTATCAAATTTAACTTCTGAGTACCATTTTGTATCCCAATTTAGATCTACACTTCTTCCGTCATACATTGTTCCATCCCATTGAGCTCCATATGCATTTAATCCAAAAGCAAAACCTGTACTCTGATTATTAAAAGGATCAATTGCAACCAGAAAATTATCATTCTTACCAAAAGAAAAATCTCTTTTTAAAGATTCTACTACATATTCTCCTTGAATCGAATTATTAAAAAAGATCATGGCTATATATATAAATTCGTCATTAAAAGCTACTCTTACCTCAGAAAATTGAGTTGCTTTTCCAGTATCTAAAGGAGTAATCATAGAGAAGTCTTTGCCAACAGTGACTTCTTTCCAAGTTTTTTCATCTAGTATACCATCGATTATGATTTTTTCTTTTGTTTTATTTATTGGAAGGCGATATTTTTCAAAATTGATTTGTCCTAAGCTAATTTGAGACCATGAAAGAAAGATCAATAAGTATTTAATATTCTTCAATTTTTTTGTTAATTACTGTTTAAGTGATTTTTGTAATTAAACTTCTGATACAAAATTATCCCACTGTTTAGAAAAAGAAGACCAATTATATTTAGGTGATATTTTTTTAATGTTTTTTGAAAACTTAGTAAGATTTTTTTTGTCTAAAATTTCACAAATTCCTCCTGCTATTGATTTAGATTCTTTTTTTACAATGAGCCCTGTTTGATCTAATATTATAGGAGCTTTTAAACCTTCAATATCAGAAACCAACAGAGGTTTTTGATAATGATATGCCAAAGGGGTTATTCCGCTCTGAGTTGCCTTATGATATGTTTGAGCAACTATGTCAGATGCTGAAAAAATCTTTTGAATATCAGCAGTATTTTTAAATTCAAAATCTAAAATTATACGCTTCTCTAAATTTAATGATTTAACAATTTTATAGTATTTGTTTTGATCTTCATAACATTCACCTGCCACGTAGAGCTTAATTTTCTTATCAACTAAAGGTGTTTCATTAAAAGCACGTATCAATAATTCAAGACCCTTGTACCTTCGAATTAAACCAAAAAATAAAACATAAGATACTTCAGTTTCCCAATTAAGCTTAATTCTTGCTTCTTTTTGATTAAGAATAGGGAGTAGACTACTATTTATAGGATGAAAACCTCCCCACACGGGACCCTTAAAATCATTTCGAATTTGACTAGCTACAAAGTGGGATAAACAGCTAATGGAATCTAAATATTTTAAAAAAAATAAATTTAATTTATTATCAAACCAACTTGGTTCATGTGAGATCCAGTTATCAATTATTGCAACTTTTTTAATTGATTTTGGAAGATTTTTAGCTATCCAAGTATAAGCGAAAGCAAGAAAAGGTGTGTAATATCTAAAGACTACAACTTTTGGTGATTTTGCGCAAATATATTTTACTACTTTAGGCCATAGAAGAGGATTGTATGCATGAATTTGTTGGGTAATATTTAGTGCTTCAGGTTTGAATTCATTACTAAACTGAGTTTTCCCTGGAAAAATTAATTTCGGATAAAGCTTTGTGAAGGTTACTAATTCTATCTCTTTTCCATCTTTTTCAAGAGCTAATGCTAACTCGTGTTGGGTATCTGAAATTCCCCCACGAAAAGGATATGCAGGACCCAAAAGAAGGTAATCCAAAGAGGTTTTTAACATTACGGAAGGACTAATTTCCTATTAGGTTCTTTAATTCTTGACCAAACACCAACAAGTACAGTAAATAAGAAATAACACACTAAAAAATTTAAAATAAAAGGAGATGTTATTTGTGAGAATTGACTTTGAAAAAGCATTATAAATAATAAACTAACGATTCCTCTAAAAATTTCAAATGTTGGAGCCCAGGAATGATAATCCATTAATGCTGTAAAACCAAAAATTGAAAAAAAGATTAATAAGCCAAAATTTATTTGAATGCCAAAGCTCAAATCACTGAATTTTGAAAGTAAGAAGAAAAGCATTATAGTTATTGCTGCAAAATGAATCACAGCTATAGCTTTCCAGTTGAAATTATAAGTAGGTTTATATTTTTTTCTTGTATTTATTTGGCGGGAAACAATTGGGAACAGTATTGATACATCTTTTGGACGCCAGCCAGTAGGCATGAACCAAATACGTAATTTATCCTGCCATTTTTGTGTATGATATGCATCGCGAGCTAGCAAATATAAATGTTGAAAATTGATCCAAATTGGGTTCCAACTTAAAGCAGGTTTTAAGGTACCGTATACAGGGGGTTCATTTTCTAGCTCTTCTTGAAAGGTACCAAAAATGCGATCCCAAACACAAAAAATAGCAGCTAGATTTTTATCAATATAAATTGGGTTAATGGCATGGTGAACACGGTGTTGTGAGGGAGTCACAATAATATATTCTAGAAATCCAAGTTTTCCTATATGCTGGGTATGATACCAAAATTGTGAAAATAGATGAATTGGGGTTAATGTCATTATGATTTCTGTTGGTACACCAATCAGGGCTGCTGGAATAAGAAAAATAGCTCCAAAACCGATTAGATTTGAAATACTTTGCCTTAATGCACAGGCTAGGTTATACTCCTCACTACTGTGGTGAATTAGATGTTGGTTCCAAAAGAGATTTACTTTATGATTCAGTAAATGAACTAGATATGATGCAAAGTCAATGCATACAAAGGCAATAATATATGTTCCTATACTACTATTAATTTCCCAAAACGCAAGCTTTTCTAAAATGAAAGGATAAGATATTAAAATGACTGCAAGACCTAAAACATCCTTTAAAATATTCGTCATTCCTGAACTAAGACTAGCCAGGGTATCCATAAAAACATAGGATTGTTTTTTTGTAAAGTGACCATATAAAACTTCAATCAATACTAAGACTAAAAAACCAGGTATTGCCCACAACAATATTGCAGCATATGTATTCATATAACTTTTAATTTCTTTAAAAATAGCAAATTATGAACTAATTACCCATTTTCCCTGCTTGATAAGGATTTCAGCTTGTTTATATTTTACAATTTTTGTTTCTCCTGAACTAATATTTTTGATAGTTACCCTTTCGTTACGACCAATTTTGGGTTGCTCCCTAATTATAGTTTCAACAGTTTGACGACGGTTTTGACTAGCACCTGCACCTACAGAGCGTGCTTTTTGAGCCAATTCTTCAGTGTTAAGAACGTCGTCTTTGGAAGTTTTAAGTTTTTGTTTTGATGTTTGCCTTTTTGCCTCTTGGATATTAGATTCGTTTCTGTTGGGTAAACCGCCTTTGATTAGAAATGAAAGTACCTCTTTATTTAGAGCGTTAAGCATTGATTTAAAAAGTTCAAAAGCCTCAAATTTGTATATTAACAAAGGATCTTTTTGCTCATGAACTGCTAATTGAACTGATTGCTTAAGTTCATCCATCTTTCTTAAATGTACTTTCCATGCGTCATCAATCAATGCAAGAGTGATATTTCGTTCAAAATCATCAATAAGACTTTTACCTTCCGATTCATATGCTTCTTTAAGACTAGTGACAACATTTAACGATTTAATTCCATCTGTAAACGGAACTACGATTCGTTCGAATTTATTATCAGGGCGTAGATAAACCTCTTTAATGACGGGATAAGCTATTTGAGCGTTCAAACTTATTTTTTCTTTGTAATGATTTAACAATGAATTGTATAGATTTTGAACTAACTCATTTTCTGTCTTTTCTAAAAAATCACTTTCATTCAAGGGCGATGTCATAGAAAAACTACTTATAATTTCAAATTCGAAGTTTTTAAAATCATTAGTAGCTTTATTGCTTAAAATAATTTCTTCGCAAATGTCATAAAGCATATTTAAGACATCTAATTTTAATCGTGACCCCTCAAGTGCATGTCTTCTTCTTTTATATATGACTTCCCGTTGAGCACTCATCACATCGTCATATTCTAATAAACGTTTACGAATACCAAAATTATTCTCTTCAACTTTCTTTTGAGCACGCTCAATTGATTTAGTCATCATAGAATGTTGAATAACTTCTCCTTCTTCTAAACCCATTCTATCCATTACTTTAGCAACTCTATCTGATCCAAAAAGACGCATTAAGTTATCTTCTAATGAAACAAAGAATTGGGAGCTACCAGGGTCACCTTGTCTACCTGAGCGTCCACGGAGCTGTCTATCAACCCTTCGAGAATCATGTCGTTCAGTTCCGACAATTGCTAATCCTCCTGCATTTTTAACTTCTTGAGATAATTTGATATCCGTACCACGGCCTGCCATATTTGTTGCGATCGTTACTACTCCGGGATTTCCAGCTTCGGCAACTATGTCAGCTTCTTTTTTGTGCATTTTTGCATTAAGCACATTGTGTTTTAACTTTCTAATATTAAGCATTTTACTTAATAATTCAGAAATCTCAACAGAGGTAGTTCCTATTAATACTGGTCTACCCATAGCCGCAAAAACACTTACTTTTTCAATTACCGCATTGTATTTTTCTCTTTTGGTTTTATAAATTAAATCGTCCTCATCTTTTCTATCAATAGGACGGTTGGTTGGTATTTCAATAACATCTAATTTGTATATTTCCCAAAATTCTCCTGCTTCTGTTATTGCTGTTCCTGTCATGCCAGAGAGTTTTTGATACATACGAAAATAATTTTGTAAAGTAATGGTTGCATATGTCTGAGTAGCTGCTTCAATTTTTACATTTTCTTTTGCCTCAATCGCTTGATGTAGACCGTCAGAATAACGACGACCTTCCATAATTCTCCCAGTTTGTTCATCAACAATTTTGACTTTATTTTCCATTAAAACATATTCCACATCCTTTTCAAAAAGTGTATATGCTTTTAGGAGTTGGTTCATGCTATGGATACGCTCACTTTTAACATCAAAATCTTTAAAAAGCTCTTCTTTTAAAGTTGCTTCTTTTTTGGTATCAAATTTTTTAGATTCAATTTTAGAAATTTCAATTCCAATGTCAGGAAGAACAAAAAAGTTAACATCAGAGTTATCCTCAGAAAGCATTTGAATCCCTTTTTCAGTTAGGTCAATTTGATTGTTTTTTTCGTCAATTACAAAATACAACTCCTCGTCCACGATATGCATTTCACGATTGTTATCTTGCATATAGTGGTTTTCTGTTTTTTGCAAAAGTTGCTTGACTCCTTCTTCACTTAAAAATTTAATCAAGGCCTTGTTTTTCGGTAAACCTCTAAAAACGCGCAAAAGTAAAAGGCCACCATCTGAAGTGTTTCCTTCTTTTATTTTAGTTTTTGCCTCTGCCAGTACACCTGTAAGTAGGCTTCGTTGATTATTTACTAGACTATTTACATTAGATTTTAAAAGATTGAATTCGTGTCGATCTCCTTCTGGCGTTGGCCCAGAAATAATTAGAGGTGTTCTTGCATCGTCAATTAACACAGAATCAACCTCGTCTACTATTGCATAATTATGTTTGGGCTGAACCAGATCTTCAGCAGTATGGGCCATATTATCACGGAGATAATCAAATCCAAATTCATTATTTGTTCCATAAGTGATATCAGCCTTATATGCTTTTTTTCGTTCAGCACTGTTAGGTTGATGATAGTCAATACAATCAACACTTAAACCATGAAACTCAAATATAGGTGCCATCCAAGCACTATCACGTTTAGCTAGGTAATCATTAACTGTAACTAGGTGAACTCCATTCCCAGTTAATGCATTAAGATAGACCGGTAGTGTAGCAACTAAAGTTTTACCTTCACCAGTTTGCATCTCTGCAATTTTTCCCTGATGAAGTGTAATTCCTCCGATTAACTGAACATCGTAGTGAATCATATCCCAAGTAATAGGCTTACCAGCTGCATCCCACGAATTTGACCAAATTGCATTATCGTCTTTTAGTTGGACATAAGATTTTACTTGTGAAAGTTCTCTATCATAAGAGGAAGCAGTCACTTTAATTTCCTTATTTAACACAAAACGGCGTGCAGTTTCCTTAACTACAGCAAAAGCTTCTGGAAGAATAGAATTTAAAATATCCTCTGAGTTGCTTTTAGCTGCCTCTTTTTCCAGGTCAATTTGTTTATAAATATCTTCTTTTTCATCAAGATCATTTATTTTTTGAACCTTTTCTTCAAGATTATTAATGTTTTCTGTAAAACTTTTATTCCCTTGGACTAACAAAGATTTAAATTTAGACGTTTTTTTTCGGAGCTGATCGTGACTTAAAGATTCAAAACTTTTTTGATAATCATTAATTTTAGAAATTAATGGAGTAATCTTACTAAGATCCTTTTTGGTTTTGTCTCCGACAAAGGTTTTTAATATGCTTTTTAAAATGCTCATAAGCGATTTTAGAATCTTTATTTAATAATTAAAAGTAAATAAAAAAAAGTCTCAAATAAGAGACTCTTTTAATTCATTTTATTAATTCCTTAATATTCATCCTCATTCCATAAATAGTCCTCCTCAGTAGGGAAGTCTGGCCAAATTTCCTCTATGGATTCATAAATATCTTCTTCGTCTTCCATCGACTGAAGATTTTCTACTACCTCTAGGGGTGCTCCAGTTCGAATTGAGAAGTCAATTAATTCATCTTTTGTTGCAGGCCAGGGTGCGTCGCTTAAATAAGAGGCTAATTCTAATGTCCAATACATAAGGAAATATTTTTTGCAAAAATAAATTTTTAAATATACTACACAACATTTTAGTTAAAATAGTTGCTAATCAATTTAACTTATTTAATTTCTATTTCATGTTGAAAGGTTCAGAAAAGAGTGAAACAACAATTAGATAAACTATTAATTTAAGCATTATATTTAGCTGAAATTAGTATTCTAAATCTATTTCTATTATTTATCCCATACTTCTTCTTGTATAGAAGGTCCTAAAATTTAGAAAATGTGTTTTTTACCTAATTATTCTTTTTTAGCTGTTTTTAAATTGCTTTGTCTTTTAAGCGACCACTTGCAGCAAGAAGAAAATAGATTATAGCTATTAAAATACTCCAGCGAGCAATTATATCCCCATATCGAGTATAAAAAGTGAGTTTAGATCTTGAACTGATATTTCCGGTTAGTAAAGTTTTAGTGTCATATCTGGTTTTTTTAATGATTTCTCCTCGGGCATCTATAATTGCTGAAATACCTGTATTAGCACTTCGTACAATATCTCTTCGATTTTCTATTGCACGCAGGCGAGTGTAGCTGATTAATTGCTTGTGACCTGGTGTTTCTCCCCACCAAGCATCATTTGAAATTACTGCTAAAAAAGTAGCACCTTCATTTACATAACCAGTAACAAATTCTCCAAAGATAGATTCCCAGCAAATTACTGGTGCAGCTTTTTCTTGATTAAATGAATGAGAAAAAACTGAACGTTTTTTTTGAATCATTCGACTCGCTACAGTACCTCCCATATCTATCAAAAATTCACCTAAAAGGGGTTTAAGAATTTTTTTAAAGGGCATATTTTCAACACCAACTACTAATTTTGATTTATGGTATACCTCGATATCTTTTTGATACTGTTCACTTAATGCACTATTGTAATACTCTATCCAAAGATTCTTTCTTATGTAATTGGAAGTTAGTGTTGGAGCATATTTATCCTCATACGTGTCATAAAATTGAATACCACTAATTATTTGTGTATTTGGAAAATCAGCTAGCCTTTTTTGAATTTCATTATGTATCTTACTTTTTTGAAATGATATTAACTCCTCCCCGTAACCTTCTGAAAAATATGTTTCTGGAGCTAAAACATAGTCAGTACTTTTTTTTAGATGAGGTTTTAATTGAGTGAAAAATTGATTTAAAAGATCTTTATTGGTTAGTTTATATTTTGAATTGTATGGATCTATATTTGGTTGGATTGTTATTACTTCAATCTTTTTATTTTTAATTTCAACTTTTTGATAGAGGTATAATGAAAAAGCAATAGGTAAAGCGATTGCAATTAATGGGGCAATTAACTTTTTAGTTAGAAGTTTAATGGAGTTAAAACCATATCTTTTAAGTAAACAAAATATCCATACGTTAATGCATAATACCCAAAGTGATCCTCCAAAAGCCCCAGTATATTCATACCATTGAATCCAATAAATCTTTTCAGAAAACACATTCCCAAGATTAAGCCAGGACCAAGAAAAATCCCAAATCAGATGTAATTTTTCAAAGGCAATCCAAATACTGATAAAAAAAACATAAGCACTTCTGAAAGGTAATCTGCTTTTTGCCCAATAGAAAAGTATAAAAATTAAAGCATAAAAAAGACTATTGCATAAATTAGCAAATAACATTCCAAAGAGAGTCGAGTTATATAGCCACCATGTTGTAATTATGTTCCAAATAAGAAAACTTAAATAACTGTATCCAAAGATTCTAATGCCTTTATTGTTTGAATCATCATTGCGAATAGAATCTTCTAGATATAATAATGGAATTAAGGATGTGAAAACAAGAACTGTTAATCCGTCAACAGGCCATGAAATTCCGAGTGCCATACCTGAAATTATAGATAGAAAGAGATGTTTTATTTTGGGTGACATTTATGCGAATTTAATTTTTTTGAAGCTATTGCAATTACTATATTGTCAAAAATTAGAAAATTTTTAGTGAATCTAATTAAACGAAGTATTCCTAATCTCTTTACTGCACTAAACTTTTTATGCGGTTGTTTTGCCTCTTATTTAGCTTTTAAAAATTTATTTGAAGCTGCCTTTTTATTGGTTTTTCTAGGGGCTTTCTTTGATCTTTTTGATGGCTTTTTTGCTCGTTTACTAAAAGTAGAAAGCAGTTTTGGTCTTCAATTTGATTCAATGGCAGATTTGATTACAAGTGGATTTGTTCCTGGTATTGTTATGTATAATTTATTCTTAGAGATTGGAGTGCGTGAATTAAATTTAACAACTCACATTCTACAAAGTGAATTTACATTTTCATTTGCTCCTTTTGCTTTAGTTGGATTTCTTATTCCCCTAGCTGCTGGCATCCGTTTAGCGAGATTTAATATTGATGATGATCAGCAAAATGATTTTAAAGGACTACCAGCTCCTGCAAATGCCCTTTTTATAGTTGCACTGCCACTGATTATTGAACACCCTCAATTTGTTTCTATAAAACCAGTTCTAACATCATTTTCAACTCTATTTGTTATTACATTGATTTCATCATTTATTATGAATATTCGGTTTCCTTTATTTTCATTTAAAATTAAATCTTCAAATCTTAAAGACTATAGCTATCAATTAATTCTATTTGGATTATGTTTTCCCGCGTTTTACTTTTTTAACTGGGTTGCAGTGCCATTACTAATTTTGATTTATCTCATTCTCAATTTTATAAGAAATAGTATTGTCTAAAATGAAATTTATTTTAGACTAACTCAAAAGGATATTTTTTTTTTGCGAAGCTCAAAATTTTGTCCTAAATATACTTTTCGAACCATTTCGTCTTCTGCAAGCTCTTCTGGAGTTCCAGCCTTTAAGATGCTCCCCTCGAACATGAGGTAAGTTTTATCTGTAATAGCAAGAGTTTCTTGGACATTGTGATCAGTAATTAAAATTCCAATATTTTTCTTTTTTAAATGGGCAATGATTCTTTGGATATCCTCTACGGCTACCGGATCTACTCCTGCGAATGGCTCGTCAAGTAAAACAAATTTTGGGTCAGTAGCAAGTGCTCTTGCAATTTCAGTTCTTCTTCGTTCTCCACCGGAGAGTAAATCTCCACGGTTTTTTCGAATGTGAATTAATCCAAATTCTTCTAAAAGTGATTCCATTTTTTCTTTTTGTGCATTTTTACTTAAGCTTGTCATTTGAAGAACACTAAGGACATTTTCCTCCACACTAAGTTTTCGGAATATTGATGCTTCTTGAGCTAAATAACCAATTCCTCTTTGAGCTCTTTGATACATTGGGAATTTTGTTATCTCTTGATCATTTAAATAAATAAAGCCATCATTTGGTTTAATTAGACCAACAATCATATAAAAAGAAGTTGTTTTTCCTGCTCCATTGGGACCAAGTAAACCAATAATCTCACCTTGAGCTACTTCTAGCGAGATTCCTTTTACTACTTTTCGTCCTTTATATGACTTTTCGATACTTTTTGCAAGTAATTTCATAGTCTTAATTTGTCATAAACTTAGTAAATATTTATTGTGATATCATTTTTTTTTAAGCACTTCATTTTGTCTTCTTGTCACAATCCTAGATATTAATATACTTACTTCGTAAAGAACTAGTATTGGAATACTGACAATAATTTGACTGGCAATATCTGGAGGAGTAATGATAGCAGATAAGCTTAGGACTAATACAAGGGAGATTTTTCTATTTTTTCTTAAAAAATCAGGAGTTATTATACCTACTTTAGTTAAAAAATAAACGATTATCGGTAATTCAAAAATTATTCCAGCAGCTAATACGGAGGCCCTCAAAAGACCTATATAGCTACTTAAATCAAAATCATTGAATATTTCACTACTAACGGAGTAATTTCCTAAAAAATTGATTGAAAGAGGGGTTACGATATAGTATCCAAAAAGTACTCCTATAAAAAAAAGCATTGAGGCAATAAAAATAAAACCTCGGGCATTTTTTCGTTCTTTTTCATAAAGCCCAGGACTTATAAATTTCCAAAATTCAAATATTATATATGGGAAAGCCAAAATAAATCCGGCCAGAATTGAAGTCCATAAATGTGCAGAAAATTGACCTGCCATAGTCCGACTTTGAATCCTAAATGGTAACTCATCAATACAAAAACTATTCCCTTGACCAAGGGTTTGGGATATAGAACAGAACCAACGATAAGTAATGAAATCTTTTTGTTTTGGTCCGAAAAGTAATACATCAAAAATAAAATCTTTAAAAATAAATGCTACAATTGCAACAATTAAAATCGCAATTACTGAACGAATAAGATGCCAGCGTAATTCTTCGAGGTGATCCAAAAAGGACATTTCGTCTTTTGGCTGTTGAGCACTCATTTTGTAATTATTTTCAAATAAATCAAATCCAATCGTAAAAATATCAAAAACAAATGGTATCCAACGTCATTTTTTGTTTAAAAGGATTGTGTTTTCAGATATTTTGTTTAAAACTTACCTTGTATTTCCTTTTTGAATTTGGTATATTACAAATAAAAAGAATTCTCTAAATTAGATTCGTATTAGACTTTATGAATAAGGATGAACTTAAAATTCAACTTAAAAAATATTTTGGTTTTGCAACCTTTAAAGGTCTTCAAGAATCTGTAATTTTAAATGTTTTAAAAAAAGAAGATTCTTTTGTTATTATGCCAACTGGTGGTGGTAAATCACTCTGTTATCAACTGCCAGCATTAATAAATGAGGGGATGGCTATCGTGGTTTCACCTCTCATCGCTTTAATGAAAAATCAAGTAGATGCAATTCGAGGTATTTCATCAGAAAATGGGATAGCTCACGTTTTGAACTCATCTTTAAATAAAACTGAAACCACCCAAGTAAAAAATGACATTCGTAATGGGGTCACTAAATTGCTTTATGTTGCCCCTGAATCTTTATCTAAAAAAAAGACAATTGATTTTTTTAAATCTATTAAAATTTCCTTTTTAGCAATAGATGAAGCACATTGTATTTCTGAATGGGGGCATGATTTTAGACCTGAATACCGAAATCTTAGAGTTATTCTTGAGCAGTTTGAACAAACTATACCAATTATTGCACTAACTGCAACTGCTACTCCAAAGGTTCAGGAAGATGTTATGAAAAATCTTCAAATCCCAAAAGCTAAAGTTTTTAAAGCATCTTTTAACAGACCAAACCTTTATTATCAGGTTAGTCCAAAAACTAAGCAAGTTGATTCTGATATTATAAAATTCGTAAAGAAAAATAGTGGAAAATCAGGTATAATTTATTGCTTATCTCGAAAGCGAGTT
This sequence comes from uncultured Flavobacteriaceae bacterium, assembly GCA_943842245.1. Taxonomy (GTDB): domain Bacteria; phylum Bacteroidota; class Bacteroidia; order Flavobacteriales; family Flavobacteriaceae; genus MS024-2A. The sequence continues at coordinate 103,040 of CALTAJ010000001.1, read as the reverse complement.
GAAGAATTAGCACAAACCCTTCAAGTTAATGGTATTAATGCCTTGCCATATCATGCAGGTTTAGATTCAAAGTCGAGGGTCAGTCATCAAGATTATTTTTTAAAAGATGATTGTGATATTATTGTAGCTACAATAGCTTTTGGAATGGGAATAGATAAACCAGATGTTCGTTTTGTAATTCATCATGATATTCCTAAAAGTATTGAGAGTTATTACCAAGAAACGGGAAGAGCGGGTCGTGACGGTGGCGAAGGACACTGCTTAGCATTTTATGCATATAAAGATATTGAAAAACTTGAAAAATTTATGTCAGGAAAGCCTCTAGCTGAACAAGAAATTGGAATGGCTCTGTTGGCTGATATGGTAGCTTTTGCTGAAACTTCAATTTCTCGTCGAAAATTTATTTTACACTATTTTGGTGAGGAGTTTGATAATGAAATAGGGGATGGAGGTGATATGGATGATAACATGCGCTATCCTAAACAACAATTTGAAGCAAAAGTAGAATTAATACAATTATTAAAAGTTATAATTCAAACTAAGGAAATATACAAAGCCAAAGAGTTGGTCAAAACGCTTGAAGGAAAAAAAAATGCAGTCATTCAATCTCATAAAACTGATTCTTTAGAGATTTTTGGTAGTGGATCTTCTAAAGACTCTAATTTTTGGATGGCAATAATTAGACAAGCTCTAGTAACAGGATATTTAGTGAAAGAAATTGAATCCTATGGACTAATTCGAATTACAGCTCGTGGAAAGGCATTTTTAAATCAACCTTCAAGTTTTATGATGACTGAAGACCATAAATACGATCAAGATGATGTAGCTCAAGTTCTTCAAAATAAACCACAAGGAATTTTAGATAATAATTTAATGCAACTCTTAATTAGCCTAAGAAAAAGAATAGCAGAAGTTAACGGTGTTCCACCATATGCTGTTTTTCAAGAAAATTCTCTAGAAGAAATGTGCCTTAAATATCCTATTTCGCAAGATGAATTAGTAAATATTAATGGTGTTGGTGAAGGAAAAGCAAAACGGTATGGAGAAAAATTCATAGGACTGATAATTAATTATGTTGAAGAAAATAATATTATCAGGCCAGACGATTTGGTTGTTAAAAGTACTGGAATCAATTCTGCTCTTAAGCTTTTTTTAATTCAAACTATTGATCGTAAGTTATTGCTTGAGGATATCGCAGATGCCAAGGGTATGACGATGGATAAACTTATATCTGAGATGGAAACAATAGTGTTTTCAGGAACAAAACTTAATATTGATTATTATTTAGAGAATCTTTTTGATGAAGATCAAACAGAGGAATTATATGATTATTTTATAGAAGCAAAAACAGATTCAATATCAAATGCAGTTGATGCTTTTGAAGGTGGGTATGAAGAAGAAGAGCTTCGTTTATATCGGTTGAAATTTATTAGTGAAATCGCAAATTAAACTTTTTTGATTTAAGGGGATTCTTATCTTTGCCTTCAAACAAAAAATTATTATGGAAGGTATTTATGCAAAATTTAATACATCTAAAGGATTAATTTTATTAAAACTTAATTATAAAGAGACACCTGGTACTGTAGGAAATTTTGTGAGTTTAGCAGAGGGGACTCAAAAAAATAGTTATAAAAATTCTGGCAAACCATATTATGATGGATTAAAATTTCATCGAGTTATTCCTGATTTTATGATTCAAGGCGGTTGTCCTCAAGGCACCGGATCTGGTGGTCCAGGTTATCAATTCGATGATGAGTTTCATCCTGATTTAAAACATAATCGTGAAGGAATACTGTCAATGGCTAATGCAGGTCCAGGAACTAATGGCAGTCAGTTTTTTATTACACATGGTCCTACTGGTTGGCTAGATGGAAAGCATACTGTTTTTGGATATGTTGTTGAGGGTCAAGATATCGTAAATTTAGTAGAGCAAGGTGATCTAATTGAATCAGTAACCATAGAATATCACGGGGAAGCTGCTGAAAAATGGAATGCACTATTAGCATTTAATGAGTTTAATGCAAGTGCAGAGGCTCGTCTTAAATCAGAAAAAAATGCAGCCTATGAAACTTTAGCTTCAATAACTAACGGTATGAAGAAAACAGAAAGTGGATTGTTTTATAATATTACAAAAGAGGGTACTGGTTTAAGCCCGATAAAGGGCTCAAAGGTCACAGTTCATTATAAAGGTTCACTAATTGATGGATCTGTTTTTGATTCATCATACCAACGCAATGAGCCAATTGAATTTTCAGTTGGAATAGGTCAAGTTATTCAAGGATGGGACGAAGGAATTATGCTTTTAAAAAAAGGTGCTAGTGCACGTTTTGTAATTCCAAGTGATCTAGGTTATGGTGCCCAAGGTGCTGGAGCAAACATTCCACCTAATTCAACTTTAATTTTTGATGTTGAGCTGATTAATTTTTAATTTCCTTTCTCATTATTATTTGAAGGGTGCCATTTAATACTGCACCCTAAACTGGGTAATTGAATACCTGATTGTGAAACTTTTTGGAGCATAGATTCAGCGGCCAGGTGTAAATCATTTCCATTTACAGGCACCTTATTTCCTGGTCTAGAGTCATCATAACGTCCTCTATAATACAATTTCAATTGATCATCAAATAAATAAAAATCTGGAGTACAGGCAGCTTGAAAGTTTTTTGCAACTTCTTGACTTTCATCATATAAATAAGGAAAAGAAAACCTTTTTAATAAGGCTAGTTTTTTCATTTCTTTAGGCCCATCCTGCGGGTGAGTCTCAATACTATTGCTTGAAATAGCTACTGTTGCTATTCCTTTTTTTGAGAAATCAATTGCTGTTTTAATAATACCTTCTAAAAGATGTATAACATAGGGGCAATGATTACACATAAAAATAATTAAAGTACCATTTTTACCTCTTATAATTTCTAATTCTTTTATTTGATTATTAATCACATTAGGTAATGAAAAGGATGGTGATTGAGTCCCCAAAGGGAGCATATATGATTCAATTAGGGCCATAAGAAATATTTATTTACTGAATTTAAATGTAGTATTTTTATATAAATTTAAATAGATAAGGAATGATAGATTATTCTACATTTGAAAAACTAGATTTGAGGGTTGGAACTATTTTGAACGCAAAAGATTTTCCAAAGGCTAAAAAAACTGCTTATAAATTAGAAATTGATTTTGGACCTATTGGTATTCTTAAGTCTTCTGCACAAATCACAAAACGTTATTGTCTCGAAGAGCTATTAGGGAAACAAATCATAGCTGTTGTCAACATAGGAATTAGAAAAATAGCTGATTTCGAAAGTCAATGTCTTGTTTTAGGGGCTACTAAGAATAATGAAGTTATTCTTTTGACACCTGAATCTGAAATCCCCAATGGAGAGCAAGTTCTTTAATTACATTATAAATGACAGATAAATGGCATTAGTCAAAATCCTATTTGTTCCATACCAAAAAGCTCTAAAATTTGTATTATCTGTAAGTACAATGACTCTTCCGTGACCCATTCGACTTATTTTAAAAGGAACTGATCTTTTAACTAGTTGTAGGTTTTCTTTCGAAATATAACCACTTAGTAAGGGATCCGGAGTATATTGAATAGGATTATTATAACTCTGTTTATCGGCTTTTAAATAAAGATTAGTATTTCTAAAAATTGGTATAGTTGAGTTCAGGTATCCAAAATTTATAGGATGACTTCTATCTATATTTACTTTAAAAATAGCTCCTCCTGTTTCCTGAGACCCTTCAAAATTATCTTTATCTTCAAATGAAATATTTTTTGCAATTGGACTTTGATTTAAAAAGTCTAGTTTGATAAAATCGTATTCATTTAGCCACTTTATGGTTTCTCTATATCCAATAAGAACTCCCCCTTCTTTAACAAATCTTTTAATTTCATCAACATGATTATTTAGTCGTGTTCCACTAAAACTAGGTATAATCAAATGTGAATAAGCACTTAGATCAATATTATTTAAATCCTTAGTATCAATTTTTGAAATAGAAATTTTATGTCTAGTATCTAGTAAGTGCCATATTTCTCCAGCATCATAGCTCCGGACACCAGATCCAACTAATAAAGCAATTTTAGCCTCTTTCACTGAACGAAAATTTCGTGAACCTAAATCAATTCCTTGGGTATGGCCTGTTGAAACCCCAGTAATATTGATATGGGTTTTTATTGCAGCATTTTTAAGTATTTCATACAAATCAGACTCATTAACTTCTTGATTTTTTGAAGGAATCATATAAGTCCCGTAGTCGTATGGTTTTCCTTCAATCGTAAAAGGAGTAAGCCCAACCTTTACACGTATATTTTTTTTATGAAGTTCATTAAGTAATTTGGGAGTATAGTAATGATGGGCTTCAAAAAGATAGGCATAATCTCCCTTTTCACTAACACTTCCGATAGGAGGATTAATTTTTTCAATTCGTTCTCCTTTTAAAGAAGTATTATTTTCAAAATGATGATTTAAATTGAATGCATATGGAAAAGTCCATGCAGATACATCATAAAATAAGCTGTCTTGAAAATTAGTTTGACTAGAAAATATAGCTTGAATTAATTTATGTTTTTTCTGCTCTAAGGGAATCACAAAACTCGATTTAGGTAAATATTTTTTGCCATTTTTATTTACTTTGTTTTTTAATTTGTAAAATTTTATTTTGTGATAATCTAAAACTTCAGCAAAGTGATATAAAATAGCAGGGTCTTTTGGACTTCCGACAATTATTAACTTTTGTTTTTCATTAGCTGCATTTTTTCGCATGTCAGCATAGAATGTCTTGAAGTAATTAAGAAGTTCAATTCTCATAGCACTTGCAGCTTTCAAAGTTGATAGTGCTGCTGTGAGTTGATTTCGTATTGTAAATGGAAAAGTTATTATACCGTTTTCACTTTCTTGCATGTGTCCACGAGAACTAGCCTGTTCAAATAGAATACCAATACCACCGTTAACATCTGGATAAGCAGATCCTTTTCCAAGGTAGAAATCATCATAATCTTCTTCTGAGTAGTAAAGAGAACCTAATTTATCGAAAGCTTTGATGTGGTATTCACTAATTTTTTTAGTCAATTTCTGATTCATTATGGGTATTAAAGGATTTACTCTTGAAGATACTCCTGGTTGAAAAAAGAAAGTCGAATTTGTTCCCATTTCGTGATGATCAGTAAGAATATTCGGGAGCCAATCAGAAAAAGTTTTAATCCGTGCTTGTGATTCTGGCAATTGAACAGGAAGCCAATCTCTATTTAAATCAAACCAATAATGATTTGTTCTACCTCCGGGCCAAATCTCGTTGTATTCTCTATCATTTGAGTCAGATGTAAGGACTTGATTTTTATTCATATTTGCCCAATAAGAAAAGCGCTGTAAACCATCGGGATTTAAGCTAGGGTCAAAAAGAATAATCAAATCTTCAAGCATTTCAATAGTTTCTGGAGCTTGACTTGCAGCAAGATGATAGGCGGCTAAAAGTCCCGCATTGGCACCACTTGGTTCATTTCCATGAATGGAAAATCCTTGATAGACCACAAGAGGTTGCTTTTTAGTATTTTCATTTTCAGCTTCAGCCTCCGATAGCTGAATATGAGCTTTTCTTATGGATTTGATGTTTTTGTGATTTTCTGGACTTGTAATTGTAAGTAAAAGTAATGGACGATCTTCATAAGTTGACCCTCTGCTTTCAATTGAAATTCTATCAGACGATTCTGCTAAACTATACATATAACTAATAAGTTGATCATGAGATACATGCCAGGTCCCAACCTCATAGCCTAATAATTTACTTGGTTTTGGAATTTCAGAATCATAAGGATGATTTTTATCCAAGTAATAATTCAAATTAACTTGACAAACTAATGTACCATAGCCAAAAAACGCAATTAGAATAAAATATTTTTTCATTTAAAAGATCATTTACTTTAGAATAAAGTATCAAAAAAAGGCGAAATAAACAAGATTAATTTTTATTGTGTTTTAAAAAACTAAAAGCTAAAAAAATAAATTCTGAATGTCTTTTAAAAATTTATTAAGAATTTGAATTTATATTATTTTCAGAATAGTTTTTCTGGTGACGCTCACTTATTACCTCTTGGCCTCTCTTTTCGATTATATAAGCCATAGTTTCATTTAAAAAATTAGAAAAATTTTCAAAATCTTCCTTATAAATATAAATCTTATGTTTTTTGTAATAAAAAGAATCGTCTTCGTTGGTGAATTTTTTGCTTTCAGTTATAGTTAAATAGTAATCACTAGCTTTTGTTTCTCTAACATCAAAAAAGTATGTTCTTCTTCCTGCTCTGAGAACTCTGGAAAAGATTTCTTCATGATTATCATCTAAATTTTTTGACATCTCAATTTATTGTTAATTGTATTTGACAATTTTATTAAAAAAAACAACTAAAACAAATTATTTAACCCTTTCAGTTTGTTGTTTTTCAAATAATTCTTTGTAATAACCTTTAGATTCTATTAAATCTGAATGTTTTCCTTGTTGAATAATCTCACCATTTTCTAGAACTATAATTTTATCAGCATGTTTAAGAGATGAAATTCTATGACTTACAATTACGGTAGTTTTTTTTGTTGAAATATTTTTTAGATTTTTCAAGATTTCTTCTTCTGTATCAGTATCAACTGCAGAAAGACAATCATCTAACAATAAAATTTTAGAATTTTTAATCAGAGCTCTTGCAATTGAGATACGTTGAATTTGACCACCTGAAAGAGTTACCCCACGTTCGCCTAGTAATGTATCATAGCTATCTTTAAAACTAATTATATTTTGGTGAACTGCAGCTTTTTTACTTGCTTCTTTGATGTCTTTTAATTCAATTTTTTGCGCTCCAAAACGAATATTATCTTCAATACTTTCAGAAAATAGAAAAGCATTTTGAGGTATATAACCAATATTTTCTCTTATTTGATCTAATGTATATTCTTTCATATCAACACCGTCTAATTTAATAGATCCCTTAGAGGGATCATAAAGTCTGGAAATAATATCTAGGATGGAAGATTTTCCAGATCCAATATTTCCAATTATACCTACAGTACTGCCCTCGGAAATTTTTAAACTAACCCCTTTTAGAGCCTCGATTTGAGTTTCAGGGTACAACAACGATACATTGTTCAATTCTATTTCACCTTTAATAAATTTATCTACGCCTTTACCATCAATAATTTCAGGTTGTTCTTTTAAAAAACTATTAATTCTTTTTTGAGATGCTTCTGCTTGCTGCACAATAGATGTTATCCAGCCCACAACAGCAACTGGCCAGGTAAGCATATTTACATAAATTATAAACTCAGCAAGAACTCCAATTTCAATCTCATTGTTGATGTATTGATTTCCGCCTATATAGATAACAATTAAATTACTGCAGCCAATTAATAGAATCATAAGTGGAAAAAACCAAGCTTGCACCTTTACTAGGGACATGTTTTTTTGATAACTCTCAATTGCTAAATCATTAAATTTATTATATATTTTAGAATGAAGATTATAAGATTTAATAACAGCGATTCCGCTAAAGCTCTCTTGTGCACTAGATGACATTTTTGACAAAACTTCTTGAACTAAAGTGCTTTTCTCATTAATAATACGACTCAATTTATAAATTGTAAAAGATAGTATAGGAAGTGGTAAAATTGTATATAAAGTTAGTATTGGTGCAATACTAATCATGTATGAAATCACAATTATGAATAGTGAAATTGTATTTATACTATACATAAAAGCTGGACCTACATACATTCTTACTTTACTTACATCCTCACTGATTCTACTCATTAAATCCCCTGTTCTATTGTTTTTATAAAAACGTTGAGTCAACTTTTGATAATGCCAAAAGATCTCATTTTTTAAATCAAATTCGATAAAGCGAGAGACGTTGATGATTGTTTGACGCATTAAAAAAGTAAAAAAACCAGAAATAAAAGTGGCACCAATAATTATTAAAATATTAATCATTAATATGTGTTGAATTTTTTCAAAATCATGATTTTCTGATTGAAGATATTTTTCTACAGCAGTGAGTGAGTTTCCAATTAAACGCGGAGCAAATAGAGAGAAAATTCTCGCTATTATCGTAATTAAGAATCCAAGAAAGAGTTTAGTTCGATACTTGTAAAAATATTTATTAAGATATTTAAGTGCATTCATGAGACTTTCAAAGGTAATCAAATGGAGATGTATTAATTATTTCAACAATAAAACTTTTTTAAACTTTAAACTGTTGATTAACATTATTAATTTAATTTAGCTTTTAAAGTTCTGATACATGCTTACACGTCGACATATCCGCATTAAGGTTATGCAATCGGTTTATTCCTATACTCTTTCAAAAGAAAAAAAAGTAGAAGATGAAATCGCTTTTTTTAAGGAAAGTGTAGCTAAAACATTTGATTTGTATCTTCTTATTCTTGGGCTTTTGAAGGCAATAAAACAATATGTTGATAATCAACTTATTGCTTACAATAAACATCAGATCATTAAAGATGAAAAGTATTTTAAGCTCAAGTATCTATCTGAGAATCGTTTTCTTGATTTCATAAATAATCATAGTATTTTACAAAAACAACTTAAGAACAAAATTTTTATACGTTGGGATTTGGAATTTGTTTTTATGAAGGACTTGGTTGAAGAGATGATTTCTAAGAAAGTATTTGAAACCTATTTTAATAACAAGAAGCCATCTGAAAAAGATGATCTTCAATGGTTAATTAAATCCTTTAAGAACTCTATTGCTCCTTCATCTTATCTTTATAATTATTTGGAGGATCATAATTTAACATGGATAGATGATCTCCCTGTAGTAAATACTTTTATATTAAAAACACTTAAGCAACTTGATCTTAATAATCTACAAAGTTTAAAGTTCCCGAAATTAATTGAAAATACTGATGATTTACAGTTTGGAATTGAGCTTCTTGAAAAGGCTATTACAAAAGAAGAAATGTTATTAAAAGAATTGGAAGGAAAGACGCCTAATTGGGGGGCAGAAAGAATAGCACGTATTGATCAAGTTATTCTCAAAATTGCTATAGCTGAGTTACTTTATTTCCCTAAAATACCACCAAAGGTTTCACTTAACGAATATTTAGAAATAGCTAAGGATTATTCAACTCCTAACAGTAATAATTTTATAAATGGAGTTCTGGATAAATTAGTACGAGAATTTATCGATAAAAAACGAATGATCAAAGAAGGAAGAGGCTTGTTGTAATGACTTTTTTTGTTATTTTTGATTATATTTTAAAATAAAAAAATGAAAAAATTATTAATCATTTGTATTGCCATTTCTTTTACATCCTTTACTTCTTGTCAAGATGGCTCTGCTAAAAAGATAAACAACTCTAACACTTCTGCTTCACCAGAAAAATCTACAACATCAGAAGGACCAATAATGACATTCGATAACATTTCTCACGATTTCGGAACTATAAATGAAGGAGATAAGGTAACGACAAAATTTTCTTTCACAAATACTGGAAATGCTGATTTAATAATTGTTGATGCAAGAGGAAGTTGTGGGTGTACTGTTCCAGAGTATCCTAAAAATACTCCAATTGCTCCAGGTCAATCTCAAACAATCACTGTTAATTTTGATTCTAGCAATAAGCCAGGAATACAGCAGAAATCTGTTACTCTTTCTGCGAATACTTCTTCAGGGAGAGAGATGCTTAGAATTAAAGCAAATGTAACTCCTGATCCAGTGAAGCAAAAACAACGTGAAGATCAAGCTAAAGCACGTCAGCAAAACTAAACACAAAAAATAATGTCAGAAGGTTTATCAGGGCAACTTCCTTTTTTGCTTTTAATGTTGGTGGTTTTTTTCTTTTTCATCATTTTACCTCAACAAAGGAGACAAAAAAAGGAAAAAAGCTTTATGAACTCCATTAAAAAAGGAGATCGTATTATTACTAAGAGTGGAGTTCATGCTAAGATAATGGAGTTGAATGATAAAGACAACACATGCATTGTTGAAACATTAGCAGGAAAATTAAAAATAGAACGATCGGCTATTTCATTAGATATGAGTTCCAAGTTGAACTCTCCACCTGCAAAATAATAATTTACTTTAAATCCCGCAGGACGCGGGATTTTTTTTAATCATATGTATCATTTAATTGTAAAACCGTTTCTATTTTTATTTGATCCTGAATGGGTGCACCATACTGTTTTTAACTCTATTAAATTTGTCAATAAAATTCCCGGTGTAACTAAATTATTGCGCTTTATTTATGTTTTAAATGACAAAAGATTAGAACAAAATTTATTTGGTTTAACATTTCCCAATCCAGTTGGTCTAGCAGCTGGTTTTGATAAGGATGCTAAGCTTTACGATGAACTTGCAAACTTTGGCTTTGGCTTCATTGAAATAGGGACACTTACTCCTAGGCCTCAGGATGGAAATCCAAAGAAACGAATGTTTCGCCTCATTGAAGACGAAGGTCTTATTAATCGATTAGGTTTCAATAATGAAGGAGTGGACGCTGCTGTTAGTCGATTAAAGAAAAACAAAAGTGTTTTAATCGGAGGCAATATAGGTAAAAATAAAACTACACCTAATGAGGAAGCAATTAGTGATTATGTCTATTGTTTTAATACTCTTTACCAATTTGTAGATTATTTTGTTGTCAATGTGAGTTCTCCAAATACTCCCGATTTAAGAGCGCTTCAGGATAAGAAGCCATTGAAGAATCTTCTATCAACTTTAAAAGATTTAAACCTTAAACAGGTATCTCCAAAACCAATTTTATTAAAAATAGCCCCAGATTTGAGTGAAGATCAACTTATAGATATTATAGAAATAGTTATCTCACTTAAAATTGATGGAGTGATAGCAACCAACACTACTGTTAATAGAGATGATATAAAGTCATTTAACAGAAATGAAGCGGGTGGACTTAGTGGAAGGCCAATTAAAGACAAGAGTACAGATGTAATACGTTTTTTGGCTAAAAAAAGTAAAAACGCTTTTCCAATTATTGGAGTAGGAGGTATACATAAGCCAAATGATGCTATCGAAAAGTTAGATGCTGGAGCCTCTTTAATTCAACTTTATACTGGGTTTGTTTATGAGGGGCCAGGAGTAGTAAAAAGAATAAACAAGTCTATTCTAAAAAGAGCTATTAAATAAAAATTTATACTATTTATCTTAAATTATTTTAGTCAAAGTAACTAAATGACTCTCCGTTTTTAATAGTAAGAAGAGTTTCATAAATTAATTTTATAACATTTTCAACATCTTTACGATGTACCATTTCAACTGTAGTATGCATATAACGCAAAGGAAGTGATATTAAAGCAGATGCAACCCCACCATTACTGTAAGCAAAAGCATCTGTGTCAGTTCCTGTGAAACGAGAAGAAGCTAATCTTTGGAAAGGGATTTTATTTTTTTCTGCGGTTTCAATAATTCGTTCTCTTAAATTATTTTGAACAGCTGGAGCATAAGAAATAACAGGTCCTTTACCTATTTCAGTATGTCCTTCTGTTTTTTTATTAATCATTGGAGTAGTAGTGTCGTGGCATACATCTGTTACAAGTGCTAAGTTTGGATTTAGTGTTTGAGTTATCATCTCCGCACCTCTTAAACCTACCTCTTCTTGAACGGAATTCGTTATGTACAATCCAAAGGGAAGTTTAATTTTATTTTCAGAAATTAATCGAGCTACTTGTGCAATCATGAAACCACCTGCTCTGTTATCAATTGCTCGGCAAAGAAACTTATCTTTATTTAATACTTTAAAAGTATCAGGATAGGTTATCACACAACCAACGTGAATTCCCATTTTTACAACCTCCTTTTTATCTTTTGCACCAACATCAATAAAGATATTATCTAGTTTAGGAATCTCTTCTTTTCCATTTTTACGAGTATGTATTGCTGGCCAACCAAAAACACCTTGTACAATTCCTTTCTTGGTATGTATATTTACCCATTTAGATGGTGCAATCTGATGATCGCTTCCACCGTTTCTAATAACATAGATGAGTCCATTGTCAGTTATATAATTAACATACCAAGAAATTTCATCTGAGTGTCCTTCAATTACTACCTTATATTTTGCGTCTGGGTTTATTACGCCAACGGCAGTTCCATACGTATCTGTAATAAATTCATCTACGTAAGGCTCCAGATAATTCATCCAAATTTTTTGTCCATTACTTTCATAACCTGTTGGTGCAGCATTATTTAAATAATTTTCTAAAAATGTAATTGATTTTTTGTCGAGAATATTCATAAATATTTATTTGAATTTACAGATTCAAAAGTAAGAATATTCCCTAATAAAATTAGTGCCTACAAAATATTTGTATTTTTGATTTCTTAAAAATTAATTAATCTTGTCGACATAATGTGTTTTGATAAACTTAATACAAATAGACCTAATTCCTTAAATCAAAAAGTATTCGTTTTTGCATTTTTTATTAATTCTTTTTTTGGTTTAGCTCAAATTGAGGCACCTAATAATTTTGATGGAGAATTACTCTTCAAGTTTGAAACAGATTCTATTCCTCAAGCAGGAATTCGACTAGAAGAGGTAGTTCTTTTTCAGCCCTTAACTTTTAGCAGTATTAAAGAATTAAGGCAATATGTGATTTTACGAAATCGTACTTTACGAGTATATCCCTATGCTAAACTAGCTTCGGATCGTTTAGACACCTTAAGTATACGTCTTAAGAATATAAAGAGTAATCGAAAAAAGAAAACTTATATTAAACGAATTGAAAATTTCATATATGATGAATTTGAAGAAGAATTAAAAAAACTTTCGCGTTCTCAAGGAAGAATTTTGATTAAATTAGTCCATCGTCAAACGGGAGAAACTACTCATAGTTTGATTAAAGAATTGCGTAACGGGTGGAGAGCGTTTGTTTACCAAACTACAGCTTCATTATTTAAACTTTCCCTTAAAGACACTTATAATCCAGGAACTAATTATGAAGACTTTTTAATAGAGGATATTCTCCAGCGCGCCTATGGAGATGGACTAATCGATCTTGATCCTACTGCTTTGACTTATGACTTAGATTCGTTATATACAATTTGGAAAGCTCCAAAAACTCCACTATCAGAAAAGCTTTAAAATTAGAGAACCCCCGTAGTCCAATTCAAAATAGGTACTATTGAAAATGTTAATATTCGTTTCTAAAAGAATAAATTCAATTTATTTATTAATCTGAAAAGTTTTTTATTCCTGTATCAAAATCTTTTTTGATTACAGCTCTGTCATATTCTTTACCTAATGCTGTATAGGCCACATATGTCAATTTATTCTCATCTACAGTTATGACTTGAAAAAATTGAGTTTGCTCGGCAGATTTATCCAATTGGTAACCTTCTTTTGAGTAGGTTTCGATTTGTTTTTTATCTAAGTCATATTGCTTTGGCCCACTGACAGAAGTCACATAAATAGTGCCTATATTTTCAGTTTCATTAGTTATTGAAATTTTAGGAACATGTCCACGAGCATAAGTGTGGTCATGACCGTTAAGAACTAAATCAACATTGTATTGATCAAATAGGGGCTTCCATTTTTTTCTTGCATATTTAAAATCACGTCCAACAGCAGGTGAAAAAACTGAATGATGACAAGTAACAATATTCCATTTGGCAGGAGATGTTTTTAGCTGCTGCTCAATGTATTTGGTTTGTTTTTCGAACATACCGTTTGAGTTTAGAACAATAATTCGAATGTTTTGATAATCTACTGTATAGACAGTCTCGTGTAATTTATTATCTAATTCTTTTTCAACAGGTAATGTAAATTGAGGTTTCCATTGAATGGAAAGTTTTCTCTCATTTCCATTGATTAAGGCTCTAAATTCATGGTTTCCTACTACAGGTATTGCAGTCCATTGACTGTGAATAAACCCACCAGCTTTATACCATTGAGCCCATTCATAATCACTATGAGCACTGTTGATGAGATCACCTGCATGGATTACAAAAGAAGCGTCTGGTGCAGTTTGATAGGCCATCCGAATGACACGTGACCAATGGGAAAGGATATCGTTCTGAGCATCTCCAAAATATACAAATTTAGTAGGAGCATACTCTTTTTTGGCTGTTTTAAATTGGATCCACTCTGACCAATATTTAGTACCATCTCCAACCCTGTAAGCATAAATTTTATCTGGCTTAAGTTGCTGAAATACTACACTGTGATAGTTAACTTTTAACGAGTTATTTCCTTTATATAAACCCAAATCAAATGGTTCTGTAATAGCTTTATAACGTATCGTATTTTCTGTAAAATTCGAGTTAACTGTCGCCTCTGCAATCTGAGAAAAGCCATTCTTAATTGTGCTATCAGTGCGCCAAGTTACTGCTCTTGATGTTGCAGGATCTCCAAGAAATGTCAAGATAATTCGGTCAGGATTTTTGCTTGGAATTTCCCAATGTTGAAGTCCCTTGTGTTCGTGGTTATGTTGAGCAGAAATATTAAGTGAATTCAGACACATCATTAAACTCATGATTATACACTTTACATAAAGAAATATTATTCGTTTAGATTTAATAAGAGGTAATATATGTGATTCCATTACAGTTTATTTTTGAGATACAATTCGATATAGTTATCTCTTTTCAATATAAGTGATTATTTACAAAGCGTATGCTCTTTCAACTGGCCATTCATCTTGATAGCCTAATTTCCAATTAGAAGTAGCTAATTCTTTATCATTGGCAAGGCACTCATTTAAATGTGAATAAATTAGTTTTTTATCTAAATTTTGACCGATAAAGACAATCTCATTTTTTCGATCACCAAAATTAACATCCCAATCACTTTCAATTAGTTTTATGTTTTCAACAAATGCAACTTGTCGAATTCGACTTTCATATGGCATACTGGACCACCAAACCCCCTGCGCTATCTGCCTTTAAAGAAGCACCTGCCTGGTTCCAAACTAGTGCTTGATCTGGTCTAGATGCTAACCAAAATAATCCTTTGCTACGTAATATAGTACCTGGAAAATCATGCTGTAAGTAGTTCCAAAAACGGTCAGGATCAAAAGGCTTTTTACTTTTAAAAACAAAAGAACTAATTCCGTATTCATCCGTCTCAGGATTATGTTCCTCTTTTCCTAGTTCTTCGATCCAACCTGCATTTTGTTCTGCCTCTTCAAAATCAAATAAACCTGTATTTATGATTTTACTAAGTGCAACTTTACTAAAACTAGACTCGATGATTATTGCTTTCGGATTAAGTTTGTGTATGACCTCTTTTATTACACCTAATGTATTCTTATCAACCAAATCTGTTTTGTTTAGAATAATTACATTGGCGAATTCGATTTGATCAGTTAATAAATCTACTATAGTTCGATAATCCCCTTCAATATCAGTTAATTCTCTATCTACTAATTTTTCTGGACTAGCAAAGTCTTTAAAAAAATTGAATGCATCAACTACTGTAACCATTGTATCTATGGTGCTAAATTTAGAAAGATCAATGCCGTTTTCTTCATCTGCAAAAGAAAATGTTTGAGCAACTGGAACCGGTTCGCTAATTCCCGTGCTTTCGATAAGCAGATAGTCAAAACGATTTTCTTTTGCAAGGCGTTCAACTTCAATCATAAGGTCCTCTCTTAAGGTGCAGCAAATACAGCCATTACTCATTTCAACAAGCTTTTCCTCTGTTCGAGAAAGCGTATTTTCATTTTTCACTAACTCTGCATCTATGTTAACCTCACTCATATCATTAACTATAACAGCTACTTTCAGACCTTCTTTATTATGTAAAATATGATTTAGAAGAGTTGTTTTTCCAGCTCCTAAAAAGCCACTTAATACTGTAACAGGTAATTTGTTTTTTATTTGCACTCTTTATAATTTTATAATACAAGATTAAACTAAATAATCACTTAATGCAACAATGTTGCATTAAATTTAAATTAATAACAATTAAGATTTTTAATGTGATTATTTATTATCAGGTGTACATTCACAAGAAGCACATTGACAATATTTCAAATTATAGACATGAAATCCAGCAAGGGATAAAGACGAAATATAAGTTCCTGTTTCTGGAAATGAAAGTAAATGAAATTTTTCATTTAAAATCAAAATTGACAAAATAGCCCAGCAGGACCATAAAGCTACCTTCATAATTTTTTTACTCGAATTTTTAGCTGAATAAGCCACAGAGATTAACGAAATCAACAATAAAATGAAATCTAAATTTTGCCACCAAAAAGGATTTATTTCATATGCATTGACGGCATAAGCTTGAAGAGCAAAAATTACAAATGGTGTTAAAATACAATGAACCATGCACAAAAGACCCGCAATCGCTCCAAAAATGTCAGATTTTTCAAATAAAAGTCTCATGATTAAATTTTAATTAATGCAACTTAATTGCGAAATTAGTATTTTATTTGTAATTGAACTTAGTAGTTTTAAATTTGTTTTATGGGAATCATTAGAAAAACAAAATCAGTTGAAACTTTACTTGGAGAATTTAAAAATAACTCAGGTGCTGTTTCAGTTACAGAACTAATTAAACGCTTTAACTCACAAATAAATAAGACAACAATATATCGTATTTTGGATAAGCTTGAAGATGATAGAATTTTACATTCGTTTCTTGATAAGAATGGAATTAAGTGGTATGCAAAATGTAATTATTGTACCTGTAATGACAATTTCGATGCTCATCCTCATTTTCAATGTTTGAGTTGTGGAAGAGTTGATTGTTTATTAATTGACTTCCCCATACCAAAAATAAAAAATCGAGAAGTAATCTTATCACAAACCTTAATGCAAGGTATATGTGAATTATGTTCTAACTAAAATGATCCACTTAAGAATATAATTAGTTCAAGTCATTTGGATAATTTAGATTTTACAAAAAAACAATAATCATATAAAAAATTATTCTTAGAATTTTGAGTATTATAGAATCTTGAAATTTAGATGTATGAAATGTATTTTTCCATATTTAGACGTATTAAGAAATAAAGTATTTTTAAAAACTAATTAGATTCATGGAGGAGAACTTTAAAATGCTGGCAAAAACCTTTTACGGTTTTGAGGAAATTCTTGAAAAGGAGTTATTACAATTAGGAGCTAAAAATGTAAAAAAGGGAAATCGTTTTGTCTCTTTTGAGGGGGACAAGGGATTTATGTATAAAACAAATCTTTCACTGAGAACAGCATTAAAAATTTTAAAACCGATTTATAGCGAGCGTATTCAAAATGAAAATGAATTATATGAACTATTTTATAATTTTCCCTGGGAAGATTATATGAATGTGAATTCAAAATTTGTTATTGATAGCGTTGTCAATGGAGAAATATTCACTCATTCCCAATATACATCTCAAAAAGCGAAGGATGGCCTAGTAGATCAGTTCCGTGATAAATATAATGATCGACCAAGCGTTGATTTGAATCGTCCAGATTTAAGAATTAACTTACATATTCAAAACGATTTATGTACAATTTCTTTAGATACTTCTGGAGCTTCTTTACATCATAGAGGATATCGTATAACAACAAATATAGCACCACTAAATGAGGTCCTAGCTGCTGGTTTAATTCAGCTTTCTGGCTGGCAAGCTAATACTGATTTTTTTGATCCTATGTGTGGAAGTGGAACTTTTCTTATTGAGGCTGCGATGTTTGCTAGTAAAATTCCTGCAAATATAAATCGTAAAAGTTTTGCTTTTGATAAATGGAAGGATTGGGAACCTAATTTGTTTGAACTTATAAGAGAAAGTCAATTAAAGAAAGTTATAAATCCTAATATTCAAATAAAGGGCTCAGATAAGGCTCCTTCTGCAGTTGAAAAAGCAAAACAAAATATTGAGAATGCAAATCTTAGCGAATTTATTCAAATTGAAAAAAAAGATTTTTTTCAACTCGAGAAAGAAACTAAAGGCCCCTTGCATCTTTTGACTAATCCTCCCTACGGAGAACGTCTTGAGGGAGATATGAATGCACTATATCAAGGGATTGGAGATGGATTTAAGCAAAGTTTTCCAAATACTCACGCTTGGTTAATCAGCTCAAATATGGAAGCTATAAAATGTATCGGACTTAGGCCCAGTAGAAAAATAAAAGTTTTTAATGGAAAATTAGAATCTCGTTTATTATATTTTCCTATATACGAGGGCACAAAAAAAGTCCATAAGCTAAGGAAGTAATAATTTATTTCTTTTTTGACCTAAAGGGGATACTATATGTTAAGGTGTAATTGAATCCAGCTCCAAACTTATTTTCTTCAGTTTTTTTATTAAAACCTGGAATGTAAATATTATCAAAGTTTTCAGGTATCTTATCTTTTAGCAAGCGATTTAATCTAAGACTGAGGCCCATATAAATATTTTTTAGAAGTTGAACTTTAAAACCACATACAACTTCAATCCATTGCGCATTTAGATTTGAACGTTCTCCTGTTGCATATCCAATGTCAATGGGAAGATCTGAACTTGACCAAAAACGTGATCTATCAAGTATTGTATAACTATTTAAAACCTGAGTGTGACTGCTAGATGCAAAACGAAGTCCAATATAAATGTCATTATTCATTCCTTTCAAATTTTCATTCATATTGTAATCAAATCCTAACTTATAGTAATTTCCTGAGGTAGTAAAATTTACTTGATCAACCTCTTTGGTAGTTTTTGTGTCTCCTAACTCTAACGCTAAAAAAAAATTTTCACCTAATCGTAAATCACTAACTATTTCAATTCCATTAAAATCATCAGAAACTTGAGAAAGAATAACTCTGTATAAGTCCACACCAAAGCGTAAACTTAAAGGTGTCTTTTCAGAAGCACTTAAGCTATCAGAAGCTTCAACGGAAACTGTTTCGTCTTTTTGTTGTCCTATTAAAAGCTGAAAGCTTACTAAAAAACTAATGTAAAATACCCAAATGTGCAAGCCTTTCATCTGATATTGTGTCTTTTAAAATTGTGAATCCCTTTATCCAATTATCTCCTGGATTTAAAATTATTGCTGGTGACGATTCTAAAATATAGTTTGATCTATAACCACAAGCTACATTTATAAAATTATCAATGCGTTTATAATTAATCTGAAGTGTGTCAATGTTTTCATTATCTAAGCCAAGATTCAATATGAATTCAAATTGAACATAATTTTTTTGAATTTTTAATGGTAGGGTTAAAGAGTCACTGATATTACCTGGAAGAATATTTTGAGTTCCTAAAGCTCGAATAGAAAAACCAACAGGTGTTTTTCTATTATTCAAGTTATCTTGATCAAGCATCAGAATAATTAGATCTGGACTTTCCGTAACGGAAACAATACATATGTCGTCTCTTTCACAGCTAAAGAAAATCATTAAACTAATTAGGCTAAGAAATTTCTTTTTCATTGTTTGTATTGAGTTGTAAAAGTACAACATTTTCAACATGATGAGTTTGTGGAAACATATCTACTGCTTGGCTTATCATCATTTTATATTTTGTATTCATCAATCCTAAGTCTCGAGCTTGAGTTGAACTATTACAACTTATATATACAATTTTTTTTGGTGCTAGTTTTAATAATTGTTTGACAACATCAACGTGCATTCCACCTCTTGGGGGATCAGTGATCACAACATCTGCTTTTCCATGACGTAAAATAAAATTATCATTAAAACAATCTTTCATATCACCTACTTCAAAAATCGCATTTTTGATATTATTAAATTTAGCATTTTCCCTAGCTGCAACAATAGCTTCTGGGACAGACTCTACTCCAATAATTTTTTTACAGCTTCGAGCTAAACTCAATGCTATTGTTCCTGTACCAGTATATAAATCATAAACTACATCCTTAGGTTTTAATCCAGCAAAACTTTTAGCAATATTATAAAGGGTCTTTGATTGCTTCGGATTTGTTTGATAAAAAGATTTTGCTGTAATTTTAAATTCAAGATCATCTAAATGTTCACTGATGAAGGACTGTCCACTGTAGCAATAAATTTCCTGATCGTAAATACTGTCATTACCTTTAGAGTTTATACAATAAAGAAGAGACACAATTTGTGGAAAGCTTTTTTGAATAAAATTTAATAGTAATTCTCGTTTATTTTTATCTTCTCTAAAAAATTGAATTAATACCATAACCTCTCCACCTAAAGTATTACGAATCATTAAGGTTCTTAAAAAACCAGTTTGCTCACGAGGGTCAAAAAACTCTAATTCTTTTTCAAGCGCATAGGAACGTATTGCATTTCGAATCTCATTGGAAGGATTGGCTTGCAGATAACATTGGTTTACATCAACTACTTTATCCCACATTCCAGGTTTATGAAAACCTAAGCCGCGACGCTCTATTAATTTATCTTCTTCAATTTCGTCTGCAGTTAGCCAGCGCTTGTTAGAAAACGAAAACTCCATTTTATTTCTATAGAAAAAAGGATTTTCTACACCCACAATTGGAAGTATTTTATTAATGTCAAGCTTTCCTATATGGCTAAGATTATGAAGAACTCCCTTTTCTTTATAGTACAATTGACCTTTATAGTTAAGATGTTGCCATTTACAACCACCGCAAACCCCAAAATGTTCACAAACTGGAGTAATTCTTTGATCAGATTTTTTAACCCATGTTATAGGTTCTGCTTCAAAATATCCCCTTCTTTTTTTATAAGCACGAATATCAACAATGTCTCCAGGAACAACATTTTTAATAAAATAAACAGCACCCTCTTTATTTTTTGCTACTCCCATACCCTTAGTATTTATATCGATAACTTCTAGGGCTCTTTCTTGGCGGTTTATTCGTTTCCTTGACATGCTACAAATGTAGTGGGGTTAATAAAATAAATCATTATATACTCTAGGTTTTTGGAAAGGATATTTAGTATTTTTGAATAAACTTAATTCATCTATAAATTAATAGTTAGTAATTGAAATCGTCCTTAAATTCTAAATTTTTTTTTGATGTTGAACATAAATATGGTGCTCATAACTACAAGCCATTACCTGTTGTTTTGTCCAGGGGGGAGGGAATCTATTTGTGGGATATTCATAGTAAAAAATATTTTGATTTTTTATCTGCTTACTCAGCAGTAAATCAAGGCCATTGTAACCCTAAAATTTTAGAAGCCTTAAATATTCAGGCTAAGAAATTAACTTTAACTTCTAGAGCCTTTTATAATGATGTATTAGGAGATTATGAAAAATATATTACTAATATTTTTAAATACGACAAGGTACTTCCAATGAATACAGGAGTTGAGGGAGGAGAGACTGCAATTAAATTGGCAAGGAAATGGGGGTATTTAATAAAGAAAATACCAAAAAATAAAGCAAGAGTTGTTTTTGCTACTGGAAATTTTTGGGGAAGAACTTTGGCTGCAATTTCGAGTTCCGACGATCCTTTCTCATATAGTGATTTTGGACCATACATGCCTGGTTATGACATTATTCCATATAATGATTTAAATTCTTTAGAGGAAAAACTTAAAAATCCTGAAACTACTGCATTTATGGTTGAGCCTATCCAGGGTGAAGCCGGAGTAATAGTCCCTGATGATGGATATTTAGCTAGTGTTAGGTCTTTATGTACTAAATACAATGTTTTATTTATTGCTGATGAAGTACAAACTGGTCTTGGTAGAACTGGTAAAATGTTAGCTACAGATTATGAAAAAGCACGTCCAGATATTTTAATTTTAGGTAAAGCTCTTTCAGGAGGAGTAATTCCTGCATCTGCCGTTTTAGCTGATGATGAAATTATGCTTTGTATAAAACCTGGTGAACACGGATCTACTTTTGGAGGAAATCCACTTGCATCATCAGTTTGTCATGCAGCACTAAAGGTTATTATTGATGAAAAGTTATCTGAAAACTCCTATTTACTTGGTAAAAGATTTAGAAAATCTCTTAATTCTTATGTAGATAAAAGTTCTATTGTATTAAAAATAAGGGGTAAAGGTTTACTTAATGCAATTGAAATTGACAATAGCTCTGATAAAGAGATTGCTTGGAAAATTTGCCTTGAGCTTAAAAATAATGGTCTATTGGCTAAGCCTACTCATGGAAATATAATCAGATTTGCACCACCTCTTGTAATTACTGAAAAACAATTAGATCAATGTGTAGGAATTATAATTCATACCTTAGAGACATTTGAGCCTTAAAGAATAAAAAATGAATGTATATTTTGACAATGCTGCAACAACTCCAATGCGAAAAGAGGTTATACAATCTGTTTCTTTAATTATGAATGAATGTTTTGGCAACCCATCATCAACTCATGCTTTTGGACGTACTGCTAAAACTCATATTGAAACTGCTCGAAAAGGAATTGCTAAATTATTAAACGCAGCCCCTCAAGAAATCATTTTCACCTCTGGAGGAACAGAATCGGACAACATGATTTTAAATTGTGCTGTTAAAGACTTGGGAGTAAATACCTTAATTTCTTCACCTATTGAACACCATGCAATTCTTCATGCAATTGACGCATTGAAAAAAATATTTAAAATCAAAGTGGCTTATGTAAATATTGATGAGAGTGGTTCTGTTGATTTAAATCATCTTGAAAAACTTTTACAAGAAGATGACTCTAAAAAACTTGTAAGTTTAATGCATGTAAATAATGAAATCGGGAATATTCTTGATTTACAAAAAGTAGGTGATATCTGTCACAATAACCAAGCATTATTTCATACAGATGCAGTTCAGGGTATAGGACATTTTTACTTTGATTTAGAACAACTCCCAGTTGATTTTCTTTCATCTGCTGCTCATAAATTTCATGGACCCAAAGGGATTGGTTTTTCTTTCGTAAGAAAAAATTCCGGATTAGATCCTTTTATTTATGGAGGTGCTCAAGAGCGAGGACTTCGCGCTGGAACAGAATCCGTTCACAACATTGTGGGAATGCACAAAGCATTAGAATTAGCTTATAAAAACTTAAAAGAGGAAAAAATAAAAGTTACTTCATTAAAGGATCATTTTAAATCATCTATATTAAATATTTTTCCATTAGCACGATTTAATGGGTGTTCTGGTGAAAATTCAAATAGTACCTACACTTTAATAAATGTAGCTCTTCCTATTTCCCAAGAAAAGGTTGGTCTTTTAGATTTTCATTTGGATTTAAAGGGTGTAGCATGTTCAAAGGGTAGTGCTTGTCAGTCTGGAAGTAGCTCTGGGTCACATGTTTTAAATGCGATTCAATCTGAGGAGCTAAAGAGTTGGGCTTCTTTACGATTCTCATTTTCAGCTTTCAATACGATAGAAGAGGTAGACTACGTAATTAAAACACTAGAGGAATTTTCAGTTTAGAGATTTAACTATCTTTTATTTTCCTATAAAAATTTCTTTTGAATATAGTTTTATTCCCAACTTGATCTTCAGCCTCAATAGTTAACTGATTTAAAGCTTTTTCAAATTCAATGTCACTAAAATCGTAAATTAAGCTATTATTTTTTGGTTCGTGCTCTAGAAGAATCCATTTTCCATTAATTTCTCCACGAAACTTCTTTAATCCAGAAAAATCATCAGATATTTTTAATTTCATGAAATCATAATTACTTAACCATTGTCCTTCTTTAAAATTTACAGCTTTTATTTCTGGAGAAATACTGTCTCTACTAATTAAAAATCTCCCTAGTGATTTTGATTTTCCTTGCAAATAACCATCCTTTTTAAAAGAACTAAAAAATATTGGTTTTCCTTTTTTACTTAAAATGGATAGAAAGGATTGTGAAATGGTTAAACTATCTCCCTTAGGAATTTTGTATTTTATAGTATATTCTTTTCTCATTGGAAAAAGATCTTCTCCTACATGAAGAGTATCTCCATGATCTTCAACTTTTAAGTTTACCTTATCAAAAAAACTATCTTTTTCAAAATAAACAGATTTCCCTTTAAATTCATAGAGAGATTCCTCCATAGTTTTAATAAGATTATTTTCTTTCTTTTTTTGATTAAGCATTTCTTTAGTCCCGGTTAAATAAACTTCCACATAACTCGTATTTTTATTATAATCATTCAATTCAATTAATAATTGATAAGATTTACCAGGATCAATTTGCATTTCACCATTTTGGTAAACATTTTTTAAAAACGAAAATTTTTGTTCTGAATGAGCAAAAAAGCGTTGAATTCTCCTTTTGTTCTCCTTTAATTCTTCATAATCAATCATTAAATTTATATACTTAGAATCATCAAATGAAATTTGATCCATCTGATAACTAAAATGCTCTACCCCATTTAGTCGAACTGAAACACTATATATACCATTTTTATTATATGAAAGATTTTGTCGATCAAAGAATCGTAAACCTACATTAATCTTTCCTGAGGCACTCAGACCTGCTGCAGAATAAACGCTATCATTTATTTTTGTTAGCGGGTACTCTTTTTGAATGCTAAAAGGATCTGTACCAGAATACAAGTAAAGATTTTGTACTTGTGGACGTTGAGTATCTTCAATAACTAACGGGTATCGCATTGCATTTATTGGTAATTGACCAACAGTTTTACGCATTTCGAAATGTAAATGTGGACCATTTGATCCTCCTGTATTCCCAGAATAACCTATTAATTCTCCTGCATCTATTGGAAATTCATCAACTTTAGGAAATATTTGTATAATAAAAGACTCTTTTTTGTATTGGTTTTTTTTTACAAATTCCTCAATTTTTGGAGCAAACTTTTTAAGATGCGCATATACTGAGGTAGTTCCGTTGGGATGCTCTATGTAAAGCGTTTTTCCATATCCACTAACACTAACTCTGATTCTACTAATTCGTCCCTCTTGAACGCTCCTTACTTTTAATCCTTGACGACCTTGCGTTCTTATGTCAAGTCCTGCATGAAAGTGATTATTTCTTAATTCACCAAAAGTTCCTGAAAGTTGAATAGGTATCTCTAATGGGGACACCCATTTTGGTTCATTTTGACTTTTTAATGAAAAATTGATTAAAAATATAAGAGTTAGACAGCTTAATTTTAAGAAGGGTAGTTTCATTTAAATGCAAGATAAAAAATCAAATAGTTTCAATGAAGGTTTTTTTAAGAGTTGTTAAAAACTTTAAAACTATTATACAAGGAGTTTAAAATGAAAAAAGATTCAATAACTTTGAATAATAGAAGATTTTAATTGCAATATTTAATATGGACCCTAATTCGTCATTGATAATAGTTTTAGAAGAAAAAATTATAGGTTTATTGAATAAGCTAAAAGAAAATCAACTTAGCTTATTTAAACAAGAGGAGTTGCGGATGAATTTGCTGAAAAAGAATAAGTCTTTAGAAGAGAAAGTTGTGCATCTACAGAACGAAAATAAATCACTTAAAATCGCAAATAATTTACTCGGTAGTAATGAAGGTAAATCACAGGCTAAAACAAAGATAAATAGTTTAATAAAGGAAGTTGATTATTGTATTCAGCAGTTTACAGAAATGAATTAATTATATGAAAAACCCATTAAAAATTAAGTTGACCATTGCAAACAGAGTATATCCTTTATCAGTTGCTCCGGATCAGGAGGCTTCTCTTCGCAAATCAGCAAAGAAGATTGAAGCTACTATTCTTCAACTTGAAAAAAATTATGCAGTTAGAGATAAGCAAGATGTTTTAGCTATGTGTTCTCTTCAATATGCTGCTCAATTAGAAAAATCAAACAATCAAAACCATACTAATTCTCCAAAATCTGAAGATAAAATAGAAGAGTTAATTGATATGATTGATATTCATTTGACTTCATATTAAGGTTTAAAGTAATTAATACAGTAATGCCTGTATTAGTATTTTTTTGATAAACTCAACGAGCTTTTAATTCAGAGAGGTGAGTTTCATTTGTAAAAGCAAGCTGTCATTGAACAGATCCTTGATCAATTGTGTAGCCTCAAACTTGATTTTTAGGAGTTTATACGAAAGGCACGCTAATACAGGTTTTTTTAAAAATCAAATTTCACATCTAGCATATCTAAATATTTACTAGTATCCCATATATTAATCCTGCAGTAGCTCCCCCAACCAATGGGCCTATAACTGGAATCCAACTATATTTCCAATCAGCATCTTTATTTTTTCGAGGTAAAAAAGAATAGACTAAACGTGGACCAAAATCACGAGCTGGATTAATGGCGTATCCTGTAGTACCACCAAGTGCAATTCCAATAAGCCAAACCAAAATTCCAACTGGTAGTGCATCTAGGGAACCTAAACCAAAGTTTTGAATTTCCGAACCACTGATTTCAATGTTTGGTCCTACAATAAATAAGACTCCAAATACAAGCATAAATGTACCTATAAATTCACTAAAAAAATTATTTTTAAGATTACGAACTGCTGGGCCTGTACAAAAAGTACCTCTTATAATTTCTTCATCTTTTGTAAGACGGTAATGATCAATATAAGTTATGTAGGCTAACCAACTACCAAGCATTGCACCAAAAAGTTGGGCACAAAAATATCCTGGAACAAGAGACCATGAAAATTTCCCAGCTACAGCTAGTCCTAAAGTAACGGCCGGATTTAGGTGAGCTCCACTAGATTGTGAGGTTATAAATACACTAACAAACACAGCAAATCCCCATGCTGCTGTTATTAAGACCCAAGGGTTTTGTCCTTCAGCTATGGTGTTTTTTAAGTTTACATTTGCTACAACCCCAGCTCCAAATAAGAGAAGCGTTGTAGTACCAATAAATTCTGCTAAATATGGATCCATTATCATAGTTGATAGTTTTTAATAATAAATTTAAATTCTTTTAGTTCTTGGTCTATCCAATTTTGATTTTTCTTTAAAATTTTAGCCATAGTCTCAGCTACTTTTGGAGCTATCTTTTCGGTCTCGTACGCATCTAAAAATAAACATCGTGTTCTACGAGCAAGAATATCCTCTAGGTTAGTAGCCATTTCCTCCTTAATACCCCAGTAAATTTGATTTTTTGTAATATACAATTTATCTGAAAGAGATTTATTACCATCTTTAATTTCTAACGCTTGAATTTTTTTCGCTTCAGTTCCATAATGATGAAGTGGTTGACTCCAGTCGGTGGAAGGATCAAAACCGAATATAGGAAGAGTTTCAGTGTTGCACTTGCGTTCAGAAAGACCACCTACCATTTGTACTGTATTTAAAGTGTCTTCTGCAATTTTTCTATATGTTGTCCATTTACCTCCAAGAATACTAACTAATCCACTTGTGCTAACTGTAATTTTATGATGACGAGAAATTTCTTTCGTACTTGCTTTTTTATTTTCAGATGCAGCAAGTGGGCGAAGTCCTGCAAATACACTTTTTACATCGGATCGCAATGGTTTTTTTGTCATATAAGCCCCTGCATTATCTAAAATAAATTTAACTTCCTCTTCCAATGCAATCGGTTCTTCTAAAGTATCATCTATTGGGGTATCTGTAGTTCCAACGATCACGTATTCATTCCAAGGAACAGCAAACAGCACTCTACCATCAGTAGTGTGAGGCACCATAATGGCATGAGATGATTTGATAAACTCTTTATCCAAAACAATATGAACACCTTGTGAGGGTCTAATCATTGGTTTTGCATTTGGCTGGTCTAAAGCAATTAAACGGTCTGAAAAAACTCCCGTAGCATTTACAACTACTTTTGCATTAATATGTATTTGATTTCCACTTAATTGATCTCTAAATTTAAGTCCGTTTATAATATCTTTCTCTTTTGTGAAACTTAAAACATCAGCATAATTTAACAAAGTTGCTCCCTCTTGATTTGCAGTCAACATTAAGCTGATTGCCATTCGGGCATCGTCAAACTGTCCATCATGGTATATTACACCCCCTCGTAAACCTTTTTTATTTACATTAGGTATATAATTAAGTGTTTCTTCTTTGTCTAGTAGAGTAGAGGGGCCTAAACCGAGTTTACCAGACATCATGTCATAGACCTTAAGACCTAACCCATAAAAAGGACTACTCCACCAATCGTATGAGGGTATTACAAAACTTAAGTCTCGAACTAGGTGGGGTGCATTTTTCCTCATTATTCCCCGTTCCCTTAGTGCTTCAATTACTAATGAAATATCACCATTTTGTAAATATCGGACACCTCCATGAACTAATTTTGTACTTCTAGATGACGTCCCTTTAGCAAAATCATTTTTTTCCAACAAAATGGTTTTGAATCCTCTATTTGCAGCATCAACTGCAATTCCTAATCCTGAAGCTCCACCACCAATAATTGCTAAATCCCACTCTTGGTTTTTATTGATTCTTTCAAGACTGGTATTTCTATTCATTTGGTTTAGGATTAATCATTTTTGATATGCGCTGTTCCCAATTATCAATAATTTTTTTATTTTCTTTATTTCTAATGGGATTAAATTCTTTGTTAACTTTCCATATGTCTGATAGACTTTCTAAAGAAGGCCAATATCCACTTGAAAGTCCTGCAAAGAATGCTGCACCTAAAGCAGTTGTTTCAGTTGTTTCTGGCCTTATAACATTGACATCTAGTAAATTTGACTGAATTTGCATCAGTAGATTATTTGTACTTCCCCCTCCATCTACCTTTAAAGACTTGAAAGTAATGCCTGCATCCTTCTGCATTGCAATAACGATCTCTTTTGTCCGCATTGCAATAGCTTCTAAAGTTGCTCTAGCAATGTGACCTTTTTCAGTCCCGCGTGTGATTCCAATAATTGAAGCTGTGGCATGAGGGTCCCAATATGGAGCTCCTAAACCAGCCATAGCTGTAATAAAAGTGATCCCACCATTATTTTCCACAGTTTCTGCCAAGGCTTCTATTTCTGAAGCGGAGGATATTATACCCAATTGATCACGTAACCACTGAACTGCAGCTCCAGAGATAAAAACACTTCCTTCTAGGGCATAATTCACTTTTCCATTAATTTGATAACCAATGGTAGTCAACATTTTATTTTTAGATTGAACCGGCTTTTCTCCAGTGTTCATAATGCAAAAACAGCCTGTTCCGTAGGTGTTTTTTACATCACCAGCATTAATACACATTTGACCAAACAATGCCGCTTGCTGGTCGCCTGCAATTCCACTTATTGGGATGGAATCTTTAAAAAAGATCTTTGAGGTAGTTCCTACTTCTTCAGAACAGGATACAACTTTAGGTAAAAGTAGTTTTGGAATATTCAAGATGTCTAATAATTTCTGATCCCATTCTAGTGTATGAATATTAAATAGCAGAGTTCGACTTGCATTTGTAATATCAGTTACATGAACTTCACCTTCCGTAAGTTTCCATATTAACCAACTATCTACTGTACCAAAAGCAAGTTCTCCTTTTTCTGCTTGTTTTTTGATTTCTGGATCACTATCAAGAATCCATTTAATTTTTGTTCCAGAGAAATAGGCATCGAGTAAAAGGCCAGTTTTCTGATAAAATAAATCTGCTTTTCCCTCTTTTTCTAATTTTTCACAAATAGAGGCTGTTCTTCGATCTTGCCAAACAATTGCGTTATAAACAGGAGTTCCAGTTTTTCTGTTCCAAATAATTGTAGTTTCCCTTTGGTTGGTAATTCCCATTGAGTGGATTTGCCCTGGACTTATATTATTATTTTTCAGAACTTCTTTAATAGCTAATAATTGGGTTTCCCATATCTCAATTGCATCATGCTCAACCCAACCTTCATTTGGAAAGTGTTGAGTAAACTCATATTGTGAAACACCAATTGACTGGCCATTTCTATCAAAAATTATTGCTCTTGAGCTAGTTGTTCCAGCATCAATTGCAAGGATATATTTGTTCATAAAAGTTATTTACGAGATTATTTTTTAGATCAGGTGATTAAATTTCCATTCTCATCCCATTCAGCAAGATCATTCCTTGTCATTGGATCAACAAAATTATATTTCCAATCTTTGTCATATGAAAAACCATGCTCCTTCATAATATTGTCGGGAACTCCATCCCAAAAATTAGGTTGATTTCCTTTATATCCTAAATCATTAATTCCAACCTCTGAAGAAAAATAGCCAGTAATAACTAAATTTTTCATATTTGAAAAAAAAGTTTCCTCTTTACTTTTTTTATCTTTTGGAAAGGCAACTTTATCTAAAATTGATTTTTGATCTTCTACCTTACAATTGACAAATTTTTTTTCAAAATTTTCCATCGATTTTTCATCAAGCCAAAAGACACCATCCCTTAACCCTTTTTGATATGATGGAGTGTCTTTAACGATAAATTCAATAAATTCAGGAACCTCTGCCTGGTCAATATTTCCTTCTTTAGTTGGAGGAACAATTAAATGGGCTAAAACACGAATTGTATTGAGTTCTTCTTTTGAAAAGAAAACTTGATTCAATATTTCGAGATCTCTTTGAAGTTCTTCAGGCGTTCTTCCGTATTTATATTTCCAAACATTCTCATAAATCACTTCTTTTTCACCTTGGATGCATCCTTCTAATAATAGGCCACTTGCTAAAGAGCTTATTACCATGGTTTTTATACTGTCTCTTCTATTCATGGTTAGATATTTTGTTTTTTTAATTCATCAATTATATATTCTGATGTTCTCCAGGAGAGCGCCATAATTGTCCATGTTGGGTTTTTATCAGCTTGTGAAACAAAAGGTCCACCATCAACAATAAAAACATTTTTAGCGTCATGTAATTGTTCATATTCATTTACAACACTAGTTTTAGGATCATTACCCATTCTAGTAGTCCCTACTTCATGTATGATTCCCCCGGGATTTATTAAGCCATGATCAGGCCCTTCATTTTTCCATAACATATGGCCTCCAATATTATGAACTATTTTTTCGACCGTTTCATTCATGTGTTTAGCCTGTTTACGTTCATGATCAGACCATTTATAATTGAATCTTAATACAGGTATTCCATATTTGTCTTTCTTTTCAGGATCTATTTCACAATAATTATCCTTATTAGGAACTGATTCTCCTCTGCCAGCAAAAAATATTGTTGATCCATAATATTTTTTAACTTCTTCGCGGACCCTGTCTCCGTATCCACCTACCTCTATACCAAAAAACTTATTTAAACTGTTAAAATCAAAACCAAAGCCATACATGGGAGCCCCAAGGCCACCTCCAATTTCAATATGATAGCCTCTTGGAAAATCTAAGTTTTTATTATCAAGCCACCAAGGGGTATAAAGGTGCATGTTGCCCATACCATCTTCATTATATGTTTTTCTATTCATCAAATCTGGTATAAAAGCCATGTTGTTATTACCAGTGGAGTCATGTAGATATTTTCCTACCAAATTTGAACTGTTTCCTAATCCATTTTCGTGATATGTGCTTTTGGAGTTAAGCAATATTCTCGCACTCTCACATGCAGAGGCAGCTAAAACAACAACTTTAGCGTTTATTTTGTATTCTTTATTATCATCCTTATTAATGTAAACAATTCCATCAGGTTTACCATTTTTATCAATGGAGACTTTTCTTACCATACTATTTACATATAAGTCAAGTCTCCCTTGGGCATTTCTTTGAGCTGGAAACACAAGACAAGAACTAGCGGAAAAATCTGCATACACACCACAAGATCTTCCGCAATTCCCACAATAATAACAAACCCCTCGTTCATTATTTATTCTTTTTGTTACTATTGAGAGTCTTGATGGGATTACTTTTACACCTGCTTTTTCTGCACCCTTTTTATAATATAGTTCGTGAAGTCTTGGTTTTGCTGGAGGAAGAAAAAAACCATCAGGTTCATTATATATATTTTCTTTTGTTCCAGTCACTCCAATTAACTTATCGACTTTATCATAATATGGTTTAACATCATCATAGCTTATTGGCCATTCATCTCCTAAACCATCTATACTTCCTCTTTTAAAATCATTTGGTCCAAACCGAAGTGATATTCTACCCCAATGGTTGGTTCTACCCCCAAGCATTCTACTTCGCCACCAATTAAACTTAGTATCTCCTTTCATTTCGTATGGCTCACCATCAACCTCCCAGTCTCCATAAGAGGCATGAAATTCTCCAAAAGCTCTTGTTGATCCCTTTCCTCTTCTCGGTGATTCATAGGGCCATTTCAAGTGAAGTTGTTGGTCTGGATTGGCTGGATCAAAAAATGGTCCTGCTTCCATTAATGCTACATTCAATCCACTATCTGTAAGAATTTTTGTAGCCATTCCTCCACCTGCACCAGATCCTACTATTACTACATCATACTTTTTATCCTTCTCAATAATCTCCATCTTCCTTAAAATTTAATAAACCGAATTTGAATTTGTGTTTTGATTAATCTTATTTTTATTGTGTGTATATGAAAACCCACTCACAACACTGTATGCACCAATATCTCCTTTTTTATTGGTTGCTAGATAAGCAACTTGAAAATCAGGTTTTCCCTCATGCTTTTCTAAAATACGATTAATTGCTTCTTCGCAAGCCTCTTGAGGAGATCTACCTTGTCTCATTAACTCAACAATAAGAAAACTCCCCACAGTTTTAATAACTTCTTCACCTAATCCAGTAGCTACAGCACCACCAACATTATTATCTATATATAATCCGGAACCAATAATTGGTGAATCTCCAACTCGCCCATACATCTTATATGCAAGACCAGAAGTTGTGCATGCACCGGATAAATTACCTTGCTTATCAATACAAAGCATTCCTATAGTATCATGATTTTCAACATTTATTTCAGGATGATAATCCCCTTTTTTCAACCATTCTTTCCAGGCTTTTTTACTAGACTCTGTTAATAAATCTTCTGGGGTAAATCCTTGTTCAATAGCAAATTTTTTAGCGCCTTCGCCGGCCAAAATAACATGAGGAGTTTTTTCCATTACATCTTGAGCTAATGCAGCTACATGCATAATATTTTCTACAGCCAGAACAGCCCCACAATTCCCGTTATGGTCCATAACACATGCGTCTAATGTAACATTACCATCGCGATCGGGAGCCCCACCATTACCAACAGAATTATTTTTTAAATTCTTTTCCTCATAAGCTACTCCTAAAACAGCCGCATCTAAGGCACTTACTCCTTTTTCTAAAGCATCAGCTGCTATCTGGGTAGATTCAGGAACATTCCAAGTGCTAAGTACAAATGGTGTTGTATTTTGAATTATTTTTGATGTATCTATTATTTTAGAATATTCAAAAATTTTAGGAGATATTAAAGCACCAGCCAATCCAAAAGAATTCTGATTTATAAAACTTCGTCTTTTCATTCAACACGAAAATAAAGAATATTTTTTTGTAATAGTGAATCATTTCGAATTCTTACTTATAATATTATAGTTAATTTTGATTTTGTTTAAAAAGAATGATATATGCTTGTTGAAGTTTGTGTTTCATCGATGTCATCAATTAAAAATGCTGCAACTGCAGGGGCAGACAGAATTGAGTTGTGTTCTGCACTTGAGCTTGGAGGACTAACACCCTCAGCAGGTTTTATTAGACAAGCACTTGATCTCAATATTTTACCTATACATTGTTTAATTCGTCCTAGACAGGGACATTTTTTTTACTCTTCTGAAGAAATCACCTTAATCGAACAAAATATTAAAAACGCAAATTTGTTAGGCTGTCAAGGGGTTGTAGTTGGGATGCATAATAATAAATTTAAACTTGACATTCCTTTGCTTAAAAAATGGAAATCTCTTGCAGGTTCAATGTTTATTACTTTTCATCGTGCCTTTGATGTACTTATTAATCCCGAAGAGTCTCTAGAGCAACTTATAGAATTGGGGTTTGACTGTGTTCTTACCTCTGGTCAAAATGAAAATGCAATAGATGGAATTAATAACCTTAAAAGTTGGAATGAAAAGTTTGGATTACAAATCAATATAATGCCAGGTGGTGGGATAGGAATAGATAATTGTAAAATTTTTAAAGCAGCTGGATTATCTTCAATCCATTTATCAGGATCAAAGATTATCAATCCAATTAAAATTCCGAAAGAAGTAAATAAAGAATTATCCTTTTTAAATAAGCCTTTAAAAGATTCTGATACTAATATTCTTCGACAAGTAGTTCAAAGTTTTAAGTTTAGTTAAATAAAATCACAACTCCGCCAACCGCTGTTAACAACAAAATAAGTTTTCGATAGGCGTCATCATTAATTTTTTTGACTAGATATACCCCTACAAAAAGTCCAAAAATAACAAATGGAACTAATTCAATACTTTTCCAAATTGAAATCCTATTTATTGTACCCCATGACCAAATATGAAAAGGAATTTTAAAAGAATTTATAATAAAAAATAACCATGCAGCTGTTCCAATGAAAGCATTTTTAGGAAGGCGCATTGCTAAAAAGTAAATATTAGAAAAAGCTCCTGCTAAATTGCCTACCATAGTTGTGAAACCAGCAAGAATTCCCATCGAACTTCCAAAACTCCAATGTGAAGGAATGGTTTTATCTTTTTTATTTTCCCAATAATACATTAAACCAACACTTAATAATATGATTCCTGCCATTCCATATTTAAATAAATTATCTGAAATATATGAACCGCCAATAACTCCAATTAAAACTCCCAAAACCATCCATGGCATTAGTTTAATGATATGATTCCATTGAACATGGCGCTTGTAGTATGTTATAGCAAAAACATCACCAACAAGCAAAAGAGGCATTAAGACTCCAGTAGACGTTTTAGCACCATATGTTAAAGCAAAACCTGTAACTATAAGTGCCGCGATACCCTTTATTCCTGATTTTGAAACACCTAGTAAAAAAGCGCAAAAAGCAGCAAGACTAAAATCAAAAAGATTTAACTCAAACAAGAAGTTGAAATTTTATGGTCGAAGATAATATTAATTTAGTCTTTTTTGTTATTACCTAGTCTGAACCATTTCTATTTCTCATCTTTGAAAAAAAAATTGAAAAAATCTTTTTCTAAGGCTGTTAAATTTATGCTCTTAAGTACTTTGTCATTTGCATTTATGAATGCACTTGTAAAGTACCTCATTGATTACTCCACATTTCAACTTGTTTTCTTTAGGTCATTAGGGTCATTATTTATCACTTTTGGTTTTCTGAAATACAAAAAAATTAATATGCTGGGTAACCAAAAAACACTTTTAATCTTAAGGGGGCTGGTGGGTGTTACTTCAATGATTTTATTTTTTTGGGGAATACATTACATTAGTATTGGAAGTGCGGTTACACTTCGTTACTTATCTCCAATTTTTTCAGGAATTTTAGCTGTCTTTTTTTTACGGGAAGTAATTAAACCATTACAATGGGGATTTTTTTTAATAGCATTTACAGGTGTATTTTTAATTAAGAGTTATGATCCTTCAGGGTCAAATTTTGGAGTTTTTTTAGTTTTAGTCGCAGCTTTTTTCTCAGCTGTTGTTTATATTTTAATTTCTAAAATTGGTAAAAAGGATCATCCTGTTGTTGTGGTTCATTATTTTATGGTGACAGCTACTTTAGTTGGGGGTGTTGGTTGTATCTTTTTTTGGGTAAGACCAGACTTGGAAGATCTTCTGCTTTTATCTAGTTTGGGTTTCTTTGGTTTTTTTGGTCAGCTTTTCATGACTAAAGCATTTCAAAATGCTGAGGCTCACATGGTAGCTCCGTTTAAGTATGTTGAGGTACTTTTTACTATTATATTTGGCTTTTTTGTTTTAAAAGAGGCATACGATTTTTATCAATTTCTAGGAACTTTTCTTGTAATTTTAGGTTTAGTCCTCAATGTTTGGTACAAATCAAAAAAAATCAATATAAAGTAAAAATTATTTAGACCATTTTGATATGGACTTATTATTTAATCGAACATAGTCTTGATTGCCAGCTTCTTTAGCAAGTCTTAATGAGTTTTTTGATGCTAGTATCGCGGCATCTTTTTCATTTAATTCAGCTAGAATTAAGGCTTGTTGTCTATACATCCAATATTTACCCCCATCCATATCTATAGCTGTGGAAATCCATTTTTTTGCTTTCTGTAAGTCTCTTCCACTTTCTCTAAAGTAAATTGCAGCTCCGTAATAATCCCTAGCTGTTGGCTCACCTTGCATTATACTATTTATTGAAGCCATTGTTTTTTCATCTGTGGGTACTTCAAATGGTACAGATACTTTGGTGTTTTCCCATTCTAAATTGATATTAGCACCTTGATTAGATAAATTATCAATAGATATAGTGAAGTGCTCCTTGATTTGTTTTAGTTTCTGAGTTTCTATTTCTACAACAGCAGCTACATTATCTATATCCCATTTATCAGGTAAATTCCAATTATCATATTTAGTATAAAAAAAGACTTCCCACATCGATATTCCAGGACGAGAAAAAATAGAATATTTACCTGCTTTTAAAGACTTTCCTCCAACCTTTACATCGTCGCTGAAAGAAATTATAGTGTTAGCGTTGGCACCAGTTCTCCAAATCTCACCGAATTGAACTAAATCTCCCATGATTATTCTTCCTCGCATGGCAGGTCTAGAATATTCTACTTTGACTTCAGTTAGACCAACTGTTTGATTTATTGAAGCTTTTGGACTAGATTGAGGTGTCTGGATTTGTGCAAAGCTAGCTGAGCAACAAATGATTAGTAAAAATTTTATTTTTTTCATTTTTTAATTTCAAATATAAATTTTCATTCTTATTTATTCAAATTTTATTTTAATATGTTAAAAACAATTAATCATAAATTTTAATCTAAAAAGATTACATGCCAAACCTTTAATATATTTGTTAAAAATTAATTTATGAAAATTTATCGTTTAGAGACGATTCAAAATTTACCTATCTCTAAAAGTCATGCATGGGATTTCTTATCTAATCCTAAAAATCTAAAAAGGATCACACCAGATTATATGGGGTTCAAAATTATTAATGGTACGGCTGATAAAATTTATGCTGGACAAATAATTCAGTATATGGTTACTCCTGTTATGGGAATCCCAACTAAATGGGTTACCGAAATAACTCACGTTGACGATGGAAATTATTTTGTCGACGAGCAGCGTTTTGGCCCATATTCTCTATGGCATCATAAACATTTCATAAAGGCCATTAAAAATGGAGTTGAAATGAAGGATATTATTGATTACAAAATACCATTGGGTATAATTGGAAGAATTGCTCAACCAATATTAGTAGCCCCAAAGTTAAAAGAGATATTTGAATACAGAAAAAATGCATTAATAGAAATATTTGGAACTTACAAATTATGATAAAAAATAAAAATATATTAATTATTGGTGGTAGCTCAGGGATTGGCTTAGCGCTAGCTGATCTTCTTTCTTTGTCAAACAACATTTACATAGCAAGTAGATCAAGCGACAATCTATCAGGGCTTAACGTGCATCATATAACGTTTGATGCCACTTCAGAGATTTTAGATACATCATTGCTTCCTGAGAAGTTAGATGGTTTTGTTTACTGCCCAGGTAGTATTAACCTTAGACCTTTCAAGGGGCTTTCGGTAGAAGCATTTGAAAAAGATTTTCAAATCAATGTTACTGGTGCTATCAATTCTTTAAAAAACGTTTTAGGAAATCTAAGTGCCTCTGGCAATGCATCTATTGTTTTTTTTAGTACTGTTGCCGTTCAAACAGGCATGCCTTTTCATAGCTCTGTGGCTGCATCTAAGGGTGCAATAGAAGGCTTAACCCGTTCATTGGCTGCAGAATTTGCTCCTAAAATTAGAGTTAATGCAATTGCACCTTCTCTTGTTAATACTCCATTAGCTTCAAAGTTTTTAAATAATGATACCAAATTAGAAAAGGCTAATGAGCGTCATCCTCTAGGGAGAATTGGTAGTGCAAAAGAAATTGCTCAAGCTACTGCTTTCCTTCTTGGCGAAGAAAGTAGTTGGATGACAGGTAGAGTTTTGCAACTTGATGGTGGAATTGGAAATTTAAAAACATAAAAATATTGGAAAAATTCACCTTGTTTTGGTTTAGACGAGACCTAAGAATTGAGGATAATCACGGATTTTATAGAGCATTACAAGGAGAAAATAAAGTCATACCTATCTTTATATTTGATTCTAATATCTTGGACAAACTCCCCAAAAAAGATGCTCGAGTAGAATTTATATTATCAGCCCTAAGTAAAATTGATATTGCGATGAAGAGTAATCAATGTAGCCTAGGAATTTATCACGGTACTCCTGAAGTTATTTTTAAAAAAATATTCGAAAAATGGCCTATTAATAAGGTTGTATGTAACAAAGATTATGAGCCATATGGTTCAAAGCGAGATCAAGAAATTCAGATATTACTTAACAAAAATGGAATAGTTTTTGAACGATATAAAGATCATGTTATTTTTGAAAAAAACGAGGTTACTAAAGATGATGGAAATCCATATAAAGTTTATACACCTTATTCAAGAAAATGGCTATCTCGCCTTGAAGACCATCCAATAGAGAATTTCCCTTCAGAAAATCTGTTAGAAAAATGCTACAATTTAAGTATTCTTCCAAAATGTAGTTTGTCTGATCTTGGTTTTTCTAAAAGCAATTTGCCCCATCCTGAGCCAGTTTTTAATAATAGGGTTATTGACGATTACGAGGCTACACGAAACTTTCCTTCAATTGATAAAACATCTCGTTTGGGAACATCTTTGAGATTTGGAACTTTAAGCATAAGAAGAGCTGTTCAGAAATCTGTTAGTAGAAAAAATCATACTTTTTTAAAAGAATTGATTTGGAGAGAGTTTTTTATGCAGATTTTATGGCACTTTCCAAACACTAAAACAGATAGTTTTAAACCACAATATGACCGTATTGAATGGAGAAATAATGAAGAAGATTTTAATAAGTGGTGTATTGGTGAAACGGGCTACCCTCTAGTTGATGCCGGGATGAGAGAATTAAACCAAACTGGTTTTATGCACAATCGTGTTCGCATGCTAGTCGGTAGTTTTTTATGTAAGCATCTTTTAATAGACTGGCGATGGGGTGAAGCCTATTTTGCAGAAAAACTTTTTGATTATGAGATGTCCAGTAATGTTGGAAATTGGCAGTGGGTTGCAGGGTGTGGAGTTGATGCAGCACCTTATTTTAGAATTTTCAATCCTTCCGAACAGATTAAAAAGTTTGATAAAGAACTTAACTATATAAAAAGATGGGTTCCGAATTTTCAAGAACTCGATTATCCTGAACCTATGGTAGATCATAAAATGGCAAGAGAACGATGTTTGACCACCTATAAAAAAGCTTTGAACAAAGCATGAAGAGAATTTTAAAAATAAATCTCCCTGAAAAAATATGTTCAACCTGTGGTCTGCCTTTTAGTTGGAGAAAAAAGTGGGAACGAGATTGGGATCAAGTAAAATATTGTAGTAAGAGATGCAAGACCGCAAAAGAAATGCTTTAATTTGGTTGCGTAATGATTTACGCATAGAGGATCATTATGCTTTTCACAACGCTTCTAAAAACTGTGATCGCATAATTGCCTACTATACTTTTGAACCGAAACAATTCAAAGAGACTCCTTGGGGTTTTAAAAAAACAGGGAAGTTTAGAGTTCAATTTTTAATTGAGACACTTAAACAATTAAAAGTAGATCTAGCTCAAAAAAATATATCAATCATTATAGAAAGTCAAAACCCAGATGATGGATTGTTGAAATGGATTGAAGCCCTAGAAATTACGGATCTTTATTATCAAAAAGAATGGACACAAGAAGAACGTGTTGTTAATAACACTATGAAAGTTAAGCTTTCAGACCAGGTAACGATTCATACTTTTTACGACCAGTTTTTATTTCATCCTGAGGACATTCCTATGGAAATTGAAACTTTACCAGAAGTTTTTACATTGTTTCGAAAGCAATGTGAAAAAAACAGTAAAGTTCGTCCTTGCTTTACTGCGCCCTCAGTTTTTCCTAGAGATAATATTTTAGATCAAGATTTTAAGGTACCTACTTTAGCTGATTTGGGCTTTGATATAATCATACCTCATCCCAATTCAGCTTTTACCTTTAAGGGAGGAGGTAAAGCTGGAATGGATAGAGTGAATAAATACTTCTGGGAAACAAAAAAACTATCTTACTACAAGCAAACTAGAAATGGCTTAATAGGTAAAGATTATAGTTCAAAATTATCTGCTTGGTTAGCTAATGGCTCTTTATCAGCTCGTCAAATTTATTGGGAAGTGATACAATATGAAAAAGAAATTAAAAAAAATCAATCTACTTACTGGATAATTTTTGAGTTGATTTGGAGGGATTATTTCAAATATATCTCATTAAAGCATGGTGACAAAATCTTCCAATTACATGGAATTCTAAATAATAAATATAAATGGGATACAGATGAATATAAATTCAATTCCTGGATTAATGGAACTACAGCAGAAGCTTTTGTTAACGCTAATATGATTGAAATTAAGAAAACAGGTTGGATGAGTAATCGTGGAAGGCAAAATGTAGCTTCTTTTTTCTCAAAAGATCTTCTAATGGATTGGCGAATGGGAGCAGCATATTTCGAATCCATGCTTGTCGATTATGATGTTCATAGCAATTATGGAAATTGGATGTATGTATCTGGGGTAGGTAATGATCCTCGCGATAGAAAGTTTAATATCCGCGTTCAAGCCGAACGCTATGATCAAGGTGGCAAATTTCAGCGGATGTGGAATCAAAAAT
This sequence comes from uncultured Flavobacteriaceae bacterium, assembly GCA_943842245.1. Taxonomy (GTDB): domain Bacteria; phylum Bacteroidota; class Bacteroidia; order Flavobacteriales; family Flavobacteriaceae; genus MS024-2A. The sequence continues at coordinate 62,521 of CALTAJ010000001.1, read as the reverse complement.
CTTTATTTGAATGAAGTTACGTTTAATTCTTGGTGATCAGTTGAATGAAAATCATCCTTGGTTTGATTCAGTAGATAATGATGTTATTTATTTGCAAATGGAAATACGTCAGGAAACTGATTATGCTCCTCATCATATTCAAAAGCTGATCGCTTTTTTTGCTTCTATGCGACACTTTAATAAAGTTTTAAAAAACCTAGGTCATAAAACTCATTATATCAAGCTTGATGATCCATCAAATTTGCATGACTTGGTGCTTAACATCGAATTATTAATAAAAAAGTATAATGTTAAATCATTCGATTATCAGATGCCTGATGAATTCCGTTTATCAAAACAATTAAAAGAATTTAAAAGCTCCTTAAATATTCTTTCAAAAGTTTATGATACCAATCATTTTATGGCTTCTAAGGATGAATTAAAAGAATACTTTACAGGCAAAAAACAATATATTTTAGAGTTTTTTTATCGGAAAATGCGAAAAAAATTTAATTTATTAATGATTGGTGAACAACCGGAAGGTGGTCAATGGAATTTTGACAAAAATAATCGAAAAAAATGGAAAGGTAGTCCCGAAATTCCTCCAGTATTTTATCCAAGTACTAATGAACTATCTGCTTTAAATCAATTATTCGTTGAACAAGGATTAAAGATTATAGGGAAATTTGATTCCAAATCTTTTATTTATCCTTTAAGTCGAGAAGAGTGTCTGAAACAGTTGAATTATTTCTGTGAAAATTTATTGATTCATTTTGGAGATTATCAAGATGCTCTTCACACCGAAGAGCTAAATCTTTTTCATTCTAGACTTTCTTTTGGATTGAATACTAAAATGATTTCACCCTTAGAAGTTGTGGAGAAAGTAATTACTCACTATCATGAAAATCATAAGCAAATTGAATTATCTCAAGTTGAAGGTTTTATAAGACAAATTGTAGGTTGGCGAGAATATATGAGAGGAATTTATTGGGCACAAATGCCAAAATATAAAAGTAAAAACACTTTGGATAATAATTTCCCGCTTCCAGAATTTTACTGGACTGCAAAAACAAAGATGAATTGTTTGTATCATAGTGTAAAAAACTCACTTGATCATGCTTATGCACATCATATTCAAAGACTTATGATTCTTGGAAATTTTGCCTTACTTGCTCAAGTAGATCCGGATCAAGTTGATGAATGGTTTTTAGGAATATATGCTGATGCAATAGAATGGGTTCAACTGCCTAATACTCGCGGAATGAGTCAATGGGCAGACGGTGGGATAGTAGCTACCAAACCATATGTTTCTTCAGCCTCTTATATTAATAAAATGGGAAATTATTGTGAAGGCTGTTTCTATGATAAAAAGAAACGATTAGGTGACGATGCATGCCCTTTCAACAGTTTATATTGGAATTTCTTAAATGATAAAAAAGAATTTTTCGCAAAGAATAACCGTATGGCAATGATGTTGCGTTTACTTGAAAAAATCCCTAGTGAAGAATTAGCTAAAATTAAAGCTCGAGCCAGTAAAATTATATCTCATCCCGATTTATTTTAACAAAACAGATATATCCAAAAGATGAAAAATAAAATTAGTTTAACTGAGGAACAAATTGACCGAGTTATTGAGATGGCTTGGGAAGATCGAACTCCTTTTGATGCAATTTTATCTCAATTTGGATTAAAAGAGCAGGATGTTATAAGGCTGATGCGTCGTGAGATGAAATCTTCAAGTTTTAAGATGTGGAGAGCTAGAGTTCAAGGGCGAAGTACAAAACACAGTAAAAATAGATCAGAAGATGTTGAACGATTTCGTTGTTCACGTCAGCGTAATATTAGTAATAATAAAATATCTAAAAAATAATTTAAATTTTATACTATAAATATAAAATATTGTTTCTCAATTTTGATCTTTAGTTCTTTATCTCTTTACACGACTAATTTTTGCTCCAATCTGTTTTAAACGAATATCAATATTTTCATAACCACGATCAATTTGCTCAATATTATGAATGATACTTGTCCCTTTAGCTGAAAGAGCAGCAATTAGTAATGATACACCGGCTCTTATGTCAGGTGAAGTTAGAGTTGCTGACTTTAGAGTGCATTTAAAATCATGGCCTATAACTGTTGCTCGGTGAGGATCACAAAGAATTATTTTAGCTCCCATATCTATAAGTTTATCAACAAAAAACAGCCGACTCTCAAACATTTTTTGGTGGATAAGAATACTTCCTCTTGCTTGCGTTGCTACTACCAAGATTACACTTAATAAATCTGGAGTAAATCCTGGCCAAGGCGCATCAGAAATTGTTAAAATAGATCCATCTATATAATTTTGAATTTCATACCCTTGTTTATGAGCAGGAATGAAAATATCATCGCCACGTTTCTCCAAAGTTATACCTAGTTTTTTAAAAATAGCTGGCAATTGTCCAAGATATTCCCAACGAACATTTTTTATAGTGATTTCACTTTGAGTCATAGCAGCTAGTCCTACCCAACTTCCAATTTCAATCATATCGGGTAATATGTTGTGATCAGTTCCCTTTAAAGACTCCACACCTTCAATAGTTAGTAGATTAGATCCGACACCACTGATATTAGCTCCCATACGATTAAGCATCCCACATAATTGTTGTATGTACGGTTCACAGGCAGCATTATAAATTGTTGTTTTTCCTTTAGCTAAAACAGCTGCCATTAAAATGTTAGCCGTTCCTGTAACTGAAGCTTCATCTAAAAGCAAATTGGTTCCTTTGAGTTGTTTTGCTTCGACACTGTAAAAGTAATCTTCTTGATTGTAATTAAATTCTGCTCCAAGTTTAATAAGCCCATCAAAATGGGTGTCGAGTCGTCTTCTGCCAATTTTATCTCCTCCTGGGCGAGGAATACTTCCTTTTCCAAAACGAGCTAAAAGAGGACCAACTAACATAATTGAACCACGAAGACCTTTACCATCTTCTTTAAACTGCTCTGAGCTTAAATAGCTCAAATTAACATCTTTGGCATTAAAACGGTAAAATCCTGAATCTATTTTTTCTACAACTACTCCAAAATTTTTGAGTAATTGAATAAGTTTATTAACATCTACAATGTCAGGAATATTTTTAATATTAACAGTTTCTGGGGTTAGTAAAACTGCGCACAAAATCTGTAAAGCTTCGTTTTTAGCTCCCTGTGGTGTTATGGAGCCTTTTAAAGGTTGCCCACCTTCAATTAAAAATGATTCCATTTAGTTTAGTAGCGTTTTCTGTTTCGTTTTCTTGGTTTACTATGGTTACTGCTAGGGCCATTACCATTTTTATGCTTGAATCTCATTAAATCTGCGGATTCACTTAAAGGAAGTTGTGACGCTGCCACTTTTAATTTTCCATTAGATAATTCTTCCAAATGAGCTAGAATCACAACATCTTCGACAGTATCTTTGTTCCAACTTAAGAAGTTTTTTTTCATGTGATTAGCTATTGTAAAGACAAGTACATCCTTTAATTCCCCTTCATCCCAACTAATAGCAGAATCTATCATCAGCTTAATATTATTCCCATAGAATCTATATTTAGGATAGTTCTGGGGGTAAGGTAGCTTTTCAGGTTTCATGTCTAATAACTCCTTTTGAGGTTTTTCGAAGGGACTTTCAACATCAATATCAAAATTTGCCATTATAAAAAATTGATCCCAAAGTTTATGCTGAAAATCTGGGACATCTCTCAAGTGAGGATTTAGATTTCCCATAACACCTATAATAGCTTTTGCTTTTTTATTTCGCTCCTCTGTATTAGTTTCTGCGATAGCCTGCTCAATCATAATGTGTATGTGTCTTCCGTATTCCGGGATAATAAGTTGCTTGCGCTTAGTATTATATTGCAAGGTTTCCATAAAATATATTGCTAGTAAGTGTGTGATTAAATATAGTGCAAATTAGTAAAATGTATTGAAATCCAAAGGATTCCAATTAAAATTACAATGAGATTATTCCTTCCAATTTACTGCTTTTTTTATAAATATCGATTACTTGTTCTGGCTTTGACATTTTAATTTTAATGCTCAAACTTGTAAAGGTATTTTTTGAAGATTTTTTTTCTGAAAACATAGCTTCTTTTGGGTCAAAAAAAGATTTCAAATCTTCGAGATGGGGGGATTCAGATTTAACAATAAACTTAAAAAGATAAAATCCTGGCCAATTTTGGGATTCTAAAAGCTGATCATAAAAACGTGAATAAAAATCTTCTGAGCTAGTATTAGAATGCATTAAGGCTATTACTTTTGTGTAAAGATACTGGTTTTATTATTGAATAAAATGCAAAGAAATAAAAGAGTAGTTATTAGCGGAAGTCCTGGCTCAGGCAAGACTGCTATTATTGAGTGTTTAAAGAATAAAGGATACTCTATTTTTGAAGAATTTTCTAGAAGTTTAATAAAGGATTATCAATCTAGAGGAATAACTAACCTTTTCCTTTCAGCACCCTTAAAGTTTAGTGAGCAACTTTTAGAAGTGAGAGAAAAACAATTTATTGATTCTGAAAAAATTTTTCAAGCAAAAAGCCAAGTTGTTTTTTTCGATCGCGGTATACACGATACGTATGCCTATTTAAAAGCAACCGGTCAAGAAAATCTTAATTTTAAAGAAAAGGTTTACTCATTTGAATATGATTTAGTTTTTCTACTAGCTCCTTGGGAAAAAATTTTTAAAAAAGATAATGAACGTTTAGAAAATTTTAGCCAGGCTAAGATGTATTATCCATATATTAAAAAAGCTTACAGTATTCAGCATAAAGTAATTGAATTGCCACAGGTAAGTATCGAGGAGCGTGTTTTATTTATAGAATCCTTCATGAATAATAATAATAATGGATAAACTGCAATTACTTAAAAAATATTGGGGATACTCTAAATTCCGTTCTTATCAGGAACAAATTATTGATAGCCTTTTGGGAGGAAAAGATGTCATGGGAATTATACCTACCGGTGGAGGAAAGTCTCTATGTTATCAATTACCCGCTCTGATATTTGAGGGTCCAGTATTAGTAATTTCTCCATTGATTGCTTTAATGATGGATCAAGTAAGAAAATTAGAAAAACAAGGAATTAAAGCGATGTATTTCGAATCTCACTCTAAAAGTCAACCGATTCAAGAGCAAATTGACAATTGTATCCATGGAAACTACAGGTTAGTTTACTGTTCACCAGAACGTTTTTTAAACCCTCTTTTTATCCAACAACTTACTCAAGCAAATTTTTCACTTATAGCTATTGACGAAGTCCACTGTATTTCTGAATGGGGGCATGATTTCAGACCATCATACAGAGAACTTGGAGTCCTAAGTACTTTATTTGTAAAAACACCAATTTTAGCTCTTACTGCATCCGCTACAAGTGAAGTAATAATTGATATTCGTAATACCTTGAAATTGAAAGAAGCACAAGTTTATCAAAGTTCTTTCGAACGTACTAATATTTCATATAAAGTGATGAATTCTGAAGATAAGTTTAATTCAGTAATTCAATTGTTGGAAAAAAATAAAGGCTCTAGCATAATATATTGCCGTACAAGAAAGCTAACTGAAAATCTAGCTCAATTTATCAATCAAAAAGGACATAAAGTAACTTTTTTTCATAGTGGACTTAGTGTTGAAGAGAAAAAGAAAAATTTTTTAGCTTGGCAATCTGGAGAAATACCCCATATAACTGCAACAAGTGCTTTTGGTATGGGAATAGATAAAGCGGATGTCCGAACTATAATTCATATTCAATCACCAGAAAGTATTGAAAATTTTTATCAGGAAACAGGTCGAGCGGGACGAGATGGAAAGGATGCTTTAAGTTATTTACTATATAAAAATAATGATCTAAATGAATTAAAAAAATATTTTTTAGACAAGATTCCCACAACAGCAGATATAAAGAATATATACAAAGACCTATGTAATTTTTTTCAAATTGCATATGGTGAGGGAAAAAGCTCTTATTATTCATTAGATTTAAACAACTTTTGTAAAACTTATAATCATAAACCTTATAAAATCGAACAGAGCCTTAAATTTTTTGAATTAGCTGGTGTATATAGTTTAGTGGGCTCTAAGGAAAAACAATTACATGTTAATATGGTATCTTCTTTAGATTATGTAATTACATATATTGGTAAAGGAAATCTTACTTCTCAAATTTTAGAATATTTGATGCGTCAAAGCCCCAATTTTTTTAATGAAAGAACAATATTCTCTCTAAAAAAAATATGTAAGACTTTTAAAATTTCAAATGATCGTCTTTTTAATGAACTTGAGATCATGAAGCGAAGAAGGATATTAGAGTTTAGTATCCATGAGTTGAATATTGATATTAATCCATTGACCCCACGCGAAGATAATTATACCCTCAAACCAGTTATTGAGTTGGTTAAAAAAATATATTCGATTAAAAAGAAGAAAATTGATAAAATGATTCAATATATACAGGATGATAATTCATGTAAACAAAATTTTATTTTAGCATATTTTGGGGAAAATAAAATTGAGATTTGTAAAAAATGTTCTTCAAAGTCATGTTTTATTTTTTCTAAACAAAAAGAGGAGCTTAAGGAAAAAGTTATTACGTTACTAAAATCTAATCCACATTCTATATTAGAGCTGTCACAAAAGTTGTATTTTGATCTTCGAGATCTAAAGTTTCTTTTAAATAATCTTTTGGATCAAAAAAGTATTAAAAAGGGTATTGGAGAAAAATATTATTGGGTAAATGAATAAAAAGAATCGCCTTCCTTCCTTGGTGTTTTTTGGCACTCCATTATTTGCAAGCCAATGTTTGGAATCTCTATTAAATGCTAATTTTAAAATTTTATCAGTTGTAACTGCTCCAGACAGAAAAGCAGGAAGAGGAAAAAAGCTAACCTCTTCATCAGTTAAGCAATTGGCAGAGTCATTCGAGCTTCCTATTTTTCAGCCCATTAATCTTAAAGAATCAAAATTTATTAGTCAATTAACTGAACTAAAAGCAGATATTTTTGTTGTTGTTGCCTTTCGGATGTTGCCAAAAGTAGTTTGGTCCCTTCCAAAATTCGGATCAATTAATCTTCATGCATCTCTTTTACCAAATTACAGGGGAGCAGCTCCCATTAATTGGGTTTTAATTAATGGAGAGAAGAAAACAGGAATTACTACTTTTTTCATAGATGAGAAAATTGATTCAGGGTCAATATTACTTCAAAAAGAAGTTTCAATTGATTTAAATGATAATGCTGGTAGTTTACATGATAAACTTGTCTATCAAGGCGCTCCCCTTATAATTGACACATTAAAGGGAATTCAATCTGGAACCCTCAACTCAAGAAAACAAAATATTACAAAATCTGAATTTGAAGCCCCAAAATTATCTGCTGAAAATACAAAATTAGAGTGGGGGGCTACTTTAATTATGTTAAAAAATAAAATCAAGGGGTTGTGTCCCTATCCGGGAGCTTGGTCTTTTTTTGAAAATAATGGAATCCAAGGACGATTAAAAATTTTAAAAGCAGAAACGATATACGAAAAACATTCACACCCTTTAAATAAAATATTAGTAAAAGGAGATGAAATTTATATAACAAATAGAGAGGGATATTTGAATTGTATTGAAATTCAACTTCCAAATAAGAAACGAATGTCCTCTAAAACACTACTAAATGGTTATAAATTTGACTCAAATGCTCGTGTTTTGTAGATAAAAAACTCATCATTATCAACAAAACTACTTACTTATTAACAAAAACAGTTGATTTCCCTGGGTTTTTAAAGGCTTAAACGAAAATCCATATAAATTTGTTTTATAACCTTAAAATATAAAAATTATGAACAAAACAGAATTAATTGACGCTATGGCAGCTGATGCTGGCATTTCTAAAGCAGCTGCAAAAAAAGGTCTTGAATCTTTTCTAGGTAGTGTATCAGGTACACTTAAAAAAGGTGGACGTGTTTCTCTAGTCGGATTCGGATCATGGTCAGTGTCTAGGAGAGCTGCTCGTGATGGAAGAAATCCACAAACCGGTGCTACAATTAAAATTGCTGCTAAAAACGTGGTTAAGTTCAAGGCAGGAGCTGAATTATCAGGTTCAGTAAATTAAGCTTCTTAAAGCACTTATATAGAAAAGCTCCCTTGTGGAGCTTTTTTTATAATTTCTAATTAAATGAATACTGGAAAATTAATCGTTGCTACACCATCAGTTATTGGTGACTTTAACTTTCATCGTTCTGTTGTTTTATTAACTAATTATAAAACCTCAGGGAGTGTTGGATTTATACTAAATAAAAAATTAGACTATACTCTAGACGAGGTTATGGATGGTATTTATGATAAATTTCCACTTTATTTTGGAGGACCAGTAGAACAAGACAACTTATTTTATATTCATACCTTGGGTGATAAAATTTCTAATAGTGTTCGCATATCAAAGACACTATATTGGAATGGAGATTTTAAGTCTGTAAATAATTTATTAAAAAAAGGTGAACTCAATCAAGAAAATATTCGTTTTTTTCTTGGATATAGTGGGTGGACAGAGGGGCAACTTGAAGAAGAAATTAAAGTAAAATCTTGGGAACCTTTTGAAATAAAATCAGTATTAGAATTGATAAAAATGCCAACTAAAGATATGTGGCGAGAGTGCATGGAAGCTTTAGGAGGAGAATATTTGCTTTGGTCAAATACTCCAGATAACCCAAATTATAACTAAAAAAAGTTAATACTAAAAGCGTTGAAAATATCTTGAGTTTTTCTTTGAGGATATGTTGTTTTTCGATAATTAGAAACACATTGGAAACCCTTCTCTAAGGAAAGAATCATTACTTCTTCAGATTTTTGAAGTTCGAAAGGATTCACATCATTTTCAATAAGAGAATAAATTGTTTGTTTTTTATTTAACCATTTATTAAACGCACTACGATAGGTAAAATCTTGACATCCAGATTCCAAGCCAGGAGTTAAAATTTGATTTCCTTGGAGTAAATATAAAGTACCTACTAGACTTTCTACAATGTTTTTTTTTTCATTTAATAACAATACATCTTCGAAGCCGTTTTCTTCAGCATAACGTTTAGACATAGCTCTAATTCCTCTGTTTGTTGGTGATAAATTAGATAGATCTCCCGAAGCAACAAAAGCTTCTTTATAAATATCAATTGAGTAAGACGTATTTATAAATTTAAATGGTTCGATAGTGCTAAAACTTATAACAAACTGTGTTTTCCCCTTACACAAAAAAAAATGAAGATTAAGGTGATTATTTTCTGAAATATTTTTACAGGCTTCGATGAGCTTTTGGATTTCTTTTTCAAAAAAACTAATGGTGTAATTCATTGGTATGCCAAAGCGATATCTTCTTAAAGTTGCAATTACTCGAAAATAATGCTCCTCCAAAAAAAAAATATTATTTTTTTTCAGGCGAATGCTTTCTTGAATTGAAAAAGCAGTTAGTAGGCTATGAATCAAGTCTTCCTCTACCAGTTTTAAACTAGAAACTATGACTCCATTACAATTCAACATAAAAAGCTGATTAACTAGATCCTAAAGTTTGTTTTAAGCTAGAAATTAAATTATCCCAAAGCATTTTAGATTCCTCGAGTTCATCTTCTTCAGCAAAATCAGTAACGATTAATGAAACATCATTTGTTAAATCATCTACCTGAATTTTAAACTCAAAGTAATATGGATTACCCTCCTCCTCGTCTACAGACCACTGAAAACGAACTCGTTCGTTGTTTTTCTTTTGTAATAATTTTGCATATTCTTCAGCGTCATCCCAAATAAAAGTGAAACTTTCTCCTCTCGAATTTACATTATCAGCAAACCATTCACCAAGGCCAGATGGTGTTGATAAATATTGAAATAACATTTGTTTTGAAGCATGAAAATCATACTCTATTGAATAGCTTATTTTGTCACTCATTTTTAAAATTTCAAGTTCCCAATATATTGAAAAATCAGTAACGAGGGTATTTATTTTAAAATATTTTCAAAAGGTTGTTAGTCGTGGATTATGTTTTTATATTTGCCCCCCATAAAGGCGAGGTAGCTCAGCCGGTTAGAGCGTCGGATTCATAACCCGGAGGTCGGGAGTTCAAGTCTCCCTCTCGCTACTATAAAGGCCTTCAAGTGAAGGCCTTTTTTTTTGGAACTTAACCAAATATTTTAGAGGAAATTAGACTATACCATCTGACTATTAATAATTACTTTTCATTGAATTTTTTTTGAATGATAAGGCTTAGAAAGATTGTAAGAGTTGTTCCGATTACGTTTAGCCATAAAAAGCTAACTATATCCTTACTAAATAGAATAATAATAATAAGTTCAGAAATAAGTGCTGACCAGAATACAGCTTTACTTTTCACTTTTTTGATAAAAATTGCAACTAAAAAAATCCCAAGTATTGTTCCATAAAATATAGACCCAATAATATTAACCAATTGAATCAAATTTTCAAATAGATTTCCAAAACTTGCAAATAAAATTGCAACTAAACCCCAAATAAGTGTAAACGCTTTTGATACATTAACATAATGAGTTTCTGATTTACCAACAAAATTTCTTTGGTATAAATCTATAGTAGTTGTAGCTGATAGTGCATTAAGTTCGGAAGCAGTAGAACTCATTGCAGCTGAAAAAATTACAGCAATTAAGAGTCCGATAAGCCCAGAAGGTAAATACCCTAAAATAAAAGATATAAAAACATAGTCTTTATCGTTAGTTTCTTGCTCTGGATTTATCATATTAATAAGTTCTTTAGCATTTTCACGTTGGGCTAACTCTTTTTTGTTTAATTGCTTTATTTCCTCTTGAGAACTTCCTTTAATTAGGGCTGTCTTTATTTTATTTTGGGTATTTAAATTTTTTAATTCAAGGGCTTCGAATTCTTGACTTAAAGCTGAGCTTTTGACAGACGCTATGGCTTTAGGATTAAAGTTTAATGGTGCTGACTCAAATTGATAAAAAACAAAGACCATAACACCAACAAGAAGTATAAAAAATTGCATAGGAACTTTAAGTAAACCATTCATTATAAGTCCCATTTGACTTTCTTTCAGAGATTTTCCTGAGAGATATCGTTGTACTTGGGATTGATCTGTTCCAAAATAAGATAGAGCTAAAAATAAACCACCAGTCAAACCACTCCAAAAGGTATAGCGACTATTGGGATCAAAACTAAAATCTAGAACTTCTAATTTTCCAGCTTTGCCAGCAATCTTAAGGGCATCAGTAAATGAAATATTTTCTGGAAAGCTTTTAAGAATGAATCCAAAAGCTATAAACATTCCAAGAAATATGATAAACATTTGTTGCTTTTGGGTTACGTTTACAGCCTTGGTACCTCCGATTAAAGTATATGTTATAACTAAAACCCCAACCAAAAGTACCATCAACTTTAAATTCCATCCTAAAACAACGCTTAGTATAATTGCTGGAGCATATATGGTTATTCCTGCAGCTAAACCTCTTTGAATCAAAAATAGTATAGCAGTTAATGTACGAACCCTTAAATCAAAACGATTTTCTAAAAATTCATAAGCTGTATAAACTTTTAACCTATGGTATACTGGAATAAAGAATAAACAAATAATTAGCATCGCAAATGGCAAACCAAAATAAAATTGTACAAATCCCATTCCATCATGATATGCCTGGCCAGGTGTAGATAAAAATGTAATAGCACTTGCCTGAGTTGCCATTACCGATAGGCCTACTGTCCACCAACGAGCTTTATTACCACCCTTAAGATATTCTTGAATATTCTTATGACTGTTATTTTTCCAAATACCAAAAATTACAATAAAGGAAAGTGTGCCTAAAAGTATTATCCAATCAATTGTTTCCATCAGTTGTAGAAGGTCATAAATAGGTAAAACAAAAGCCAATAAAAAAGATTAGTCCCAATTAATAGTATATAATTTAAGCGTTTCACTGACCGTAAGAGATCAAGTTAATAAATAAACGGTAGGCTCCTGGTACTCCAGAAGGGAGTTCGCGAAAGAAACTTAAACCAGTATAAATAATTTTTCCTTTTCCATAATTTGCAGCAAGAAGGCTTCCTTTGTTTGATTTTTCTCCTTTATCACTTATTGAAAATAAGGATTGATAGCGTTCGTCCCATTCATTTGCAAAGTAAAGACCGCGTTCCTGAACCCATCCCTTGAAGTCTTTTTCAGTAATCTTATTAGGTTCATTTAATAGGGGATGGTCTTTTTTTAAAAAAATAACATCAGCATTTTCGTCTGTGACCCGATCTCGAGAAAGTTTTATTAAGTAAGGAGACATTATTGAAGAGTCGAATCCTCGACTAGTATTATACTGAATTATAACCGTACCTCCCTGATTAGCATAATCCCAAAGAATTTGATTTTTAAATGCCAATTCTTTATGAACATTAAAAGCTCTTATTCCAATTATCAGGGCAGGATAATTTAAAAGACTTTCCAAACGTAGTTCTTCAATCTCAAATTCGGTAACAGTAATGCCTATATTTCGGAGACTTTCAGCTACTTTATCTCCTGCCCCCTTAAGATATGCAACCTTACTTACTTTGGATTTTAAATCTATTTTTGATACAATAGTTTTATTTGGACTCAACATATATTGTTTGGGAATATGAGGATATTCGATCTCTTCTAGTGTCATATTGTAATCTTGAATTCCGTCACTAACAAGTCCTGAAAAAATTCCTGTATCACTTCCCTTTGGCGGAGTAACACTAAAGATAAATTCCTTTACTGCACCAGCACGATCAATTTTGACATCTTGTTTTTTTGGGAAAAAATCCCAATTTTTTGGAACTTTAAGAGTCACAAATCCCTTAAAATTTTGAATGTGAGCTTTAACTTGGAGAGACACTTTTTTAACTTTATCTTTTTGAAATAGAATTACTTTATCTTTTAACTGAATTGTAGCTTTAGGTAAGATTTGAAAATTTTGTAATACCTCACCCGCTACTCGGTCTGTAGTCTTATATTTAAGAGGTACTTGAATTGGGATAAAGGTACTATTAATCATAACATGAAATCGAACTTTTATTGGATTTGGAGTTTCCGCTAAGCCTTTAAGGGATTCATTTTGAACATAATAGTTTCCCAAGTCACCATTTTTTAAAAGCCAGTAAGGAGTTGATATTTTGTTAGGTATTTGATAATTTTGACGACTTTCCCAAGGCTGATTTTGAACAAGTTTTTTTGAAATTTCAAGATTAATTGCACCATCAATTTTTTCTAGTTTTATTGCGATAGGACTAGGATTCAATATTAATAATTGTGTTGGGAGAGAGGTTTTTACGACACCGGTTTCTTGAAAAGTATTAAACTGTAACCTAAGGCCTAAACAGTTTTGAATCAAATCACTTACTTCTTTCAGTTTAATTGCTTTCCAATAATTATCATTAAGTTTTGATATATCCTTATAAAGGCCAGCTAAAAAAGGAACACTTTTATAGGGTTTTTCTAAATCAAAATTAGTAATCAGGGTGTTCACTTTTTTTTGGATTTCACTTGCTCCTTCAACACGACCCCAAGTTATATCTATTTTATCTAGGGGATTAGAATTTGAAGGATTACTTCCATTAATCAATTCTAAATACTCGGTTTGACTCCCTAGACTTGGAGAACTTCCAAAACCCTGGGATTTGTGTTGACTTCTACTCTTAGAAGCAACTTCTTCATTTGTTCTTCCTAACAAAAAATCTATTGGGTTACTTTCTAAAGCAATCATTTTACTTTTATCAGCCCTTTCAAATTGTGCTCTTCCACCATAAGCCCACCAGGAGGTATTATAAAATTGACGCTTTGGCTGCCAAAGGCTTACTTCATCTAGTTGTTCTGGAAAAGCGTTAGGATCGTTTGCTAAATGAAAAGCCTTTTCACTAAGCATTGATGAGCTAGTGTGATGTCCGTGGGTACTTCCAGGAGTTCGATGATCAAAACGATGAATGATTATGTCTGGTTTAAAAGCCCTAATACGGTACACGATTTGAGCTAAGATTTGTTCTTTGTCCCAAATGGATAGAGTCTCATCAGGATGTTTTGAATATCCAAAGTCATTTGCAGTTGTAAAAAACTGTTCTCCCCCATCAATCTTTCTCGCTTCAAGTAGTTCTTGTGTTCTTATTAAACCTAAACCTTCTCGTAACTCTGTACCGATTAGATTTTGTCCACCATCTCCTCTAGTTAACGAAAGATAGGCTGTACGAGCATTATAATGATTAGAAAAAAGAGAAATAAGACGCGTGTTTTCATCGTCAGGATGTGCAGCTACATATAATACAGAAGATAATGTATTTAGTTTTTTAAGCTGTTTGTAAATTTTTGCACCATTTTGACCAATTAGGATTTGAGAGCAAAGTGATATAATTATAATCGAAATTTTTCTCATCTAATATTTAATTTAATTCCAAAGAATCACGAAAACGTTCATCTCCGAGTTTATTTAATTTCCAATAAGGTAGTTTTACAGTTTTAATAATTCTGGCAATGGTTATTTGATCAGGATTCTTTAAATCTGTTTCTTCCCATCCCAAAATTTTGAACGGTGGAAAAACGCTAAATTTAATTGAAAGCTCACGAGAGAGCTCTGGATAAGTCATATGATATGTGTTTAAGCTATCTTTTCGGTCAAATTTAGTTTTTACGTTATATAATTTTATGGGCTTATGTTTTAATTGAAGGTATTCTAAAGAAGGAAGAATTTCAAAATCTCCTATGGGAAGAAGTTTGGGATAAGTTCGAATCCAAGTCCAAATTTCTTCTTCAGTTATAGCATCTTTAAATCTCAAATTTTGATCTGCTTCTCTTTCAAAATAAGAATGACTTTTTACTTCTAGTCTACCTCTTCTATTTAATTGTAGATATACCTGGCCACACCACTCTTGAATAGAAGTAGTGGTTTTTACAAGGGGCTTAGTTTGTTCTAGGTTAGAAAATACACTTGTCATTATTGAATAGGGATAGATGCCTGTTAAAAATTTTTTGGTACGGTTTAGTTTTAATATAGTATTGGTGCTTTTAGATTTTTTAGTTGCTTTTACTTGTGCATTAGGTAAAAAATCTTCGGTAACATATATTAAAACTGCATTACCCTCTCTTTGAGAACCATAACGAGATTGTTTTAGGGTATATGAATTTATTTCTGCCATACCATCAAACCAGTAGCTTTTAAAACCTTCAGTTAACTCTACAGATGTGGAGTTAGATGAATTTTGATTTGGATTAGTACAATTATAAATTAATACTAAAAAAATGAGAGATAACTTTTTCATTGTATTAAGATATTGGGAATTTAGAAAAGCGACTAATTTTTAGAGATGATTTCTTTTATTTTTTTTAATACTTGAGGCACAGGAAGCCCAATTATGTTAGAATAACTTCCATGAATTGAAGTGGTATTTTTTATTCCAAAGGAATCTTGAATTCCATAAGCTCCTGCCTTGTCTAATGGTGATCCAGTTTTAATATAGTTTTCAATTTCTAAATCATTAATTTTACCAAAAGTTACTCTAGAAACCTCATAAATCAATTCCCAGTTATCTTTTTGTAAAAAACCTACAGCTGTTATTACTTCATGAGAATCATTAGATAATGTCATTAACATATTTTTAGCTTGTACATTATTTTTAGGTTTACCTAAAGATTCATTATTATGCCACACAATCGTATCTGCTGTAATTATCAATTGTTTTTCTTTCACATTACTTATGAAGGCATCTGCTTTTTGATGAACTATGTGTTTTGCAATTTCAATTCCATTAAGTCCGGAGGGGAAATCTTCATCTACAGGAATAACTTTTACTTTAAAGGGCAGTTCCATTTGCTCAAAAAAAGCTTTTCGCCTAGGGGAACCTGAGGCTAGAATAATTTTAAATCCGTTTGTATTAAGCATATTAATCTTTTCCAGCACCTATGTCTAAATTCCATTTACCTTGAACGCGAAGGACCTGTTCTATAATTTCACGAACACAGCCTTCCCCTCCTTTTTTATGAGAAACATAGTCGACTATTACTTTTACATCTGAAGACGCATCGGCTGGACAACAACTAAGACCTACTTTTTCCATAACTGGGATGTCAGGTACATCATCCCCCACATAAAGAATTTCATCAGGGTTAAGGTTGTAATTATCCATTAGGTCTTGATAGGCTTCTGTTTTGTGATGAGCACCAAGGTAGATATCAAAAATCCCCAAGGCTTTAAAACGATCACGAATTCCTTCATTTGTTCCACCCGAAATGATAACAATTTTATAACCTTGCACTAAGGCACATTTGATAGCATAGCCATCTTTGGTATCCACTGCACGATACATTTCTCCTTCTGAGGTCACTAGTACTTTACCGTCAGTCAAAACTCCGTCTACGTCAAAGATAAAAGTCTTGATTTGAGGTAATATTGTTTTGTAGTTTTTATTTTTCATTATTTTTTTGAATTGCTAAAGTAAATACTTTATAGATTGATTTAAGATCGGGACTCTCGATTAATTTTAGGTGTTTGTTAATTGTTTTCTTATCTCGACGTATAGCTGGACCTGTTTGGGCATTTTTAGGACTAAGTATTTCCAATTTTTCGAAAGTTTCCTTAATTATTGGTTTTAAAAGTTCAAATGGCAACGAATTATTTTTACAAATTTCAGCTGCTTCTAGAAAAAGATGATTAGTAAAATTATTAATAAGAACAGCCGCTAGATGAAGTTGTTCTCTTTGTTTTGTATTCACATCAAAAACTGATGATTTGATGTGTTTAGCAAGATTTTTAAGAATAATGAGATCTGTTTTAACTTTACTCTCCACGCAAATAGGAATTTTTGAAAAATCAATATTCCTGTCATTGCTAAAACTCTGTAACGGATAAAATACACCAGCTCTTTTTTGTGTGATTTCACTCAAAGGAATACCTCCTGCTGAGTGAACTACAAAAGCTTCTTTTGGTAGTGAATTTGAAATAGTACTAATCGACTTATCTGTTACAGTTAAAAGGTAAAGGTCAATATTTTTAAAATAACCTATTTCTTTTACTACTGGCACTCCTTCTGAAGTTCTAGTCTTCTTGGAAGATCTGTCTAACCATTGAATTATCTCTAAATCTTTATTCAAAACAATTGCTCTGTAAAGTTGTTTACCAAGTTTACCTGCGCCGATTAGAATAATTTTCATAGTTATCAAAAATACAAAACACCAATGAGTTGATGTTTATTTAATAGTTGAATTGTGATTGTAAAAATATTGTTTCTCGAAATATAAAAACAGATTTAAATCTATTTAATATTCATCCAGTTTTTATTTATTAAAAGCCCAAAGGGTGATTAAATTTACTATACAAGACTTATATTTGTAATTGAAAGATGATGTAATTGATGAAAGAAAAATTTCTTAATATTTTATTTTCCACAAGACTAACTGCACTGTTTTTTATTCTTTATCCAACAGCTATGGCCTTTGGAACTTTTATTGAGAGTTGGTATAGTACAGATACTGCAAAAATTTTGATTTACAATGCCTGGTGGTTCGAGTTGATTATGGTCTTTATGGCAATAAACTTTTTTGGTAATATTTTTAGATACCGTTTGTATAAGAAAGAAAAATGGGCGGTTTTGTTATTACACCTTTCTTTTCTTTTGATTCTTACGGGTGCTTTCATAACTCGTTATATTGGTTTTGAAGGAGTTATGCCAATTCGAGAAGGGGTTACTGAAAGTAAAATGCTTTCTGATAAAACCTATTTGACTATTTATGTAGATGGGGACATCAACGGCAAGCCTCAGAGAAAAAAACTTCAAGATGATATTTTATTTTCAGAACATGTGAATAATAATTTTTCTTGGAATAATGAATTTAATGGACAAGAATTTCGGGTAGCTTATGTTGACTTTATGGAAAATGTCACAGAGGGTTTAGTTTTAGATGATACCGGAGAAAGATATCTCAAGATTGTTGAGGCAGGTGACGGGAATCGACATGACCATTATTTAAAAGAAGGTGAAATTGCCAGTATTCATAATATTTTATTCACTCTCAATCGTCCTCAAAGCGGAGCCATAAATATCAGTTTAAAAGACGGTTTATACACAATAAATTCCCCTTTCTCAGGCCAATTTATGCGTATGGCAGATCAGTTTCAGGGAAATCTAGATTCAAATACAGAAAGCCCTTTGCAATTACGATCGCTTTATACTTTATCAAATTTTCAATTTGTGATACCGGAGCCTGCACTGCGAGGAAAATTCGATATAGTTAAAGCAGACTCTCAAGGAGAATCAGTTCAAAATGCTCTTCGTTTAGAGGTTCAATCTCAAGGAGAAAGTGAAGTAGTGACTTTACTTGGAGGAAAGGGTATTGTTAATGATCCTAAGGCTATAAGTGTTTCTGGTTTAGACTTTTATTTACAATTTGGTTCTAAAGCAATAGAGTTGCCATTTTCAATCAAACTCAACGATTTTATTGCAGAAAAATACCCTGGAACTGAAAAAAGTTATGCTTCTTTTATGAGTAAAGTGACTGTAGAAGACAATGAAAATTTTGATTATGATATTTTTATGAATCACGTATTGGATCATAAAGGTTTCCGTTTTTTTCAAGCTTCTTTTAATCCTGACGAAAAAGGAACTATTCTTTCTGTAAATCACGATTGGTGGGGAACATATGTTACATATGTAGGGTACATATTACTTTATTTAAGTATGTTAGGGATTTTCTTTATTGGAAAAACTCGATTTAAAGACTTATCTAAAGCATTAGACAAACTCAATCAAAAAAAGAATGCATTAACAATTTTTTTAGTCCTTTTTTCTTCACAAATTTTTAATCTGAACGCTCAAATACCTATTCATCAACAAACAGGGGCAATTGATTTTGATTCTATTATTCAGGCAGATGCTTTTTCTGAAATACACGCCAGAAAATTTGGTGAATTGATCATTCAAGATTCTGGTGGGCGAATGAAACCTGCAAATACTTTCTCTTCTGAGTTGTTGCGAAAAGTTAGTAAAAGCGATACATACAAGGGCCTAAATTCAGACCAAGTATTATTGTCAATTATGAATAACCCTGCAGTTTGGTACAATGTACCTTTGATTTATCTAAAACGGGGAAACGATAGTATTAGAAAACTTACGGGTATTAAACTAAAAGAGTCAATCTTTCGAAAAAAGGCTGAATATGCACCATTACTTTCTTTTTTCGATAACCAAGGCAATTACAAATTAGCTGTTCCCCTTGAAGAAGCTTACCGTAATGCAGTGCCAAACCAATTCCAAAAGGACTTCATTGAATTAGATCGTCGAGTTAATCTTTTATATTCTGCTTTAGAAGGCAAAGTGATGCGAATATTTCCTATTCCAAACGATGAAAATAATAAGTGGGTTTCATATCCAGAGCTAGCTGAAGCAAATTTTAAAGGTAAAGATTCACTCTATGTTCGAAATATTTTACCACTATATTTTCAATCTCTCAGATTGGCTCAAAAAGACCAAGATTACAAACAGGCGGATAATTTATTAGAAAGCATTTATGGTTTTCAAAAGAAGTTTGGAAATGAAGTAATTCCCTCAAAGGAAACTGTTAAGGCAGAAATTACATATAACAAATATGATATTTTTAAAAAACTTTACAGCTGGTATATTTATGCCGGCACTTTATTTTTTATTGTTTTAATTGTTCAGATATTTAAATCTAATCGATTTCTCTCTTTTTTGGTAAAGGGATTTAAGGGTTTACTAATAATATTATTTCTTTTACATACAGCTGGGTTAATTGCTCGTTGGTATATTTCAGGACATGCTCCCTGGAGTGATGCATATGAATCTATGATTTATGTTGCTTGGGCAACACAATTTTTTGGATTGACTTTTGGACGTAAATCAGCTTTAACAATGGCTTCCACTGCTTTTGTAGTCGGGATGATTCTGATGATTGCCCATTGGAACTGGATGGACCCTGCAATAGCAAATCTTGTCCCTGTATTGGATAGTTATTGGTTAATGATTCATGTAGCAGTGATTGTAGGTAGTTATGGACCTTTTGCTTTGGGAATGATAATTGGCGGAGTTTCATTATTTCTAATTTTGATCACTACTAATAAAAATAAGAGAAAAATAAAACTTCGAATTAAAGAGCTAACTATTATTAATGAGTTAGCAATTACAGTAGGATTAATAATGCTTACAATAGGTAATTTCTTAGGTGGTATGTGGGCCAATGAAAGTTGGGGAAGATATTGGGGTTGGGATCCAAAAGAGACATGGGCTCTTATAAGTATTATTGTATATGCATTTGTAATTCATATGCGACTAATCCCCGGATTACGTGGTGCTTGGATATTCAACCTAATGAGTATTGTTGCTTTTGCAAGTATTTTAATGACCTATTTTGGAGTAAATTTTTATTTGGTAGGTCTTCATTCATATGCCAGTGGAGATAAAATTATTACTCCCAGTTTTGTTTACTATTCAATTTTAATAGTAGCTCTTTTAGGAACCACCTCTTATTTTAAGTTTAAAAAGTTTTATTAAATAATTTTTTAAAAGCCATTGGGATATATAAATCTCAAGTCACTACAGTGTAAATGAGTCCCTAATTAAATGTATATTTAAAATAAAAATGCGGAGAAAGTGGCTTATTTACTCAATTACAGGACTTTTACTATGCGGTTTTGGTCTTTCGCTTCTTGGCGAAGCAATCCTATTAAAATTCATAAAAGACTTTAATTGGTTCTATTTGGGAACAATAGCTTTAGTTGTTTTTAATAGTGGTATATGCTTTGTTGGAAAAGCGATTCTTGTTAGGCTAAAAATGCAGCAATAAATTCGTCTTCATCACTTCCTTTTAAAATTTCTTCAAAGGACTTTTCGACAATATAATCTGCTTTATCAGCTTCAAAACCTAAGCCTATTATTAGACGGTTCATTAATTTTTTTTCTGCTTCATCAGCAATATTATCTGTAAATACCATTCTTGTAAGATCATAAAGTCTTTCAAGGCGTATTTGTTTTGAAACTGGAGGATTAATTGGGTAATCATTTATATTTTCAATAATATTATCGACTTCAGCTTCATCTATTTCGAGGTTAATTGCTGTGCGATTTATAAAAGCTTGTTCTTCATCTGATATTTTTCCATCAGCCAATGCTAAACGAACAATAGCAGCAAAATGGTCTCTATTTCTTGTTTTAAATCTAGATGTGTACAAGTTAGAAAATGACATATATTTTATTTTTGTCAAATATAAAAAATGGAATTATTAAAGAGTTTTATTTTTCAATGTAATTTTATTTTAAATTACGGTATCTCAGAAATTTTAGTAAGATAGAGGTAGTGATTCTTTTCAGATACCTTTCCTATTTTAGTTTTTTTCTTTGCTGTTTTATAGATAAGTTTTTGAAAAGCTAGCAGGGTGGACTTCAGTTTTGGATTTAATTCATTCTCATTAACTAGTTTTTTGACACGTTCGGCAAAGCGAATTTGTAAAGCTATAACTGAATCATCTAAAGGCATGTTTTCTTTAAAAAAAGTATGAAAAAGTTTTTCTATGAGAGCTTCAGGACTTAACCCATCTCCAATTATGGTGTTCTCAGCTGAAATCATACGATTTAATCGTCGTATACTTAATATTTGATTTAAAGCTGAAAACTGTAGATTTTGAAGAACCTTTAAAATGCCTTTAGATTTAATTTTAGAAATCAAATTGGGATTCATAAGCCAAGATTGAGTTTGCCACAGATTTTGACCTAAAAAGCTTAATGCTCTTTTTTGCTCTTTAGCATTAAGACTTTGATAAGGGACATTGTCTTGCCCCTTTACCATAACGGTTTCATTAATCCCACCAATCATTTTTATTACATGATAAATGTAGCGACGGTAAACTCCAATGGTCTCATTGTATAATTCGTTAAGATCTTCATAGGATTGACCTTTTTTTGTTGTCCAATCATCAAGATTGCTTACGACTATTTTTAAATTTTTTATACCATAATAGCTTGCTTTAATTGGATCATCTCCTATGTTTTCGGTTTGTGTGTTTGGATCATTTCCTCCTGAACCATACATATATATGGGATTCATACTCTTCTTATCCACCATTTTTCTTAAGGAAACTTTTTCAGTTTCTGAAGTTTCCATTGGGAAAAATCTATATCCCCATTCTATGGAATAATCGTCGTAGGGACCTAATTGACGTACAAAACGTATATTTTCATCACCAGGCTGGGCAACATAATTATAACGTGCATAATCCATAATAGTAGTGGCAATACCATTTTTTTGTGTAAAAGACCCAGATCTTAATGAGTCGACCGGGTAAGCAGAGCTTGCCTTCATATTATGAGGTAAACCTAACGCATGTCCAACTTCGTGGGAAATAACACGACGTATCATTTCTCCAATTTCTCCTTCTGGAGTATCAAGTGTTCTAGCTTTTGGATTTGCTGCTCCAGTTTCCAATAAATAGCGATTACGGTAAGAACGTAAATGATTGTGATACCAAATAATATCACTTTCTATAATTTCCCCTGTTCGTGGATCTGACACGCGGGGTCCTGTGGCATTTCTTGTAGTTGTTGCAACGTAACGTATAGAAGAATAGCGAACATCTTCTAAGCTGAAATTTGGATCCTCTTCTTCACTAGGGGCATCTTTTGCGATAATGGCATTTTTAAATCCTGCTTTTTCAAATACTTTAGCCCAGTCCTCAATTCCTTTTTTAAAATAAGGACGCCATTTAATGGGTGTTGCTGGGTCTATATAATAAACTATAGGTTTGATTGGCTCAACAAGCTGTCCCTGAGTATATGCATCCAAGTCTTTTGGCTCAAGTCTCCAACGTTGTATTACACGTATTTCGTCAGATTTTAATTCTTCAGAACTATAATTGTATTTTTTTAAGTAAAACCATCCAACTCTTGGATCTAAATAACGAATTGGCATGAGTTCTGTGGGTAATAAAATAATAGAATGATTGATTTGAAAACTAACTGTTTTAGTTGAATTGTCTTTTGGAGCTTTACTTGATCTATATGTTAATGTATGTCGTATCTCAATATTTTCTTTAAAGCTTTTTAATTCATCGATAAAACTTCTCTTCGAATCTATACTTCCAATTCCAAACTGCTTTTTTTGGGCAGCACTCAAAATGTTAAAACCAGGGGAATCATTGTTAAAATATTTACTGACATCGATTAAAAAACGATCTTTTTCATTATTTTTTATTGGAAAAGCAGCTAAAATAGGAGGAAAATTATTTTGAGCAACACTTTTTGCAATAGGATCCTTTTTATCAGCAATATTGATATAGCTTTTCTGAATAATGAGCAGTTGTTTATTTTTTTTAGTAAAGTGAATAAGCTGTTCACTAGTTTTTGATCCTGCGTTTTGATATGCTTGGAAATTTGCTGGAAATTTTACAAATCTAGTTACCATTAATAAATCTTTACTCAATAAGTCATTATCAATTTCAAAAAAGATCTTGTCCTCTTTCTGATAGGAAGTAATTACCCCTTTTTTTTTTGTTAGTCCTATTGTCAAAGAATCAATTGATTTTCTTTCATCTTCATCTTTATTATTTTTTTGGGCTATAATTAAATTAGTAAAGCATAAGAGAAGGATCAAAAAATAAATTTGGATTTTCATTATAATTTTTAATACAATATCTAAAAATTCAATGAATTCAATTGTTAAAACAACAATTAAATAGTAATTTGTGTTATTCTAAAACAAATTATTTATGAAATTTTTACTCATTCCACTGTTGATACTTACATTTTTGGCACCTATCCAGTCGATAGATGCACAAAAAAGAAAAAAAAATAAAACGAGTTATACAGCTAAAACAGTTTCTTTAGATGCTTTTCAATTAAGAAATGTTGGTCCTGCTTTTTTGTCAGGAAGAATTGCTGATATAAAATTCCATCCTGAAAATGAAAGTATTTGGTACGTTGCTACTGGATCTTCCGGAGTATGGAAAACCGTAAATGCGGGAACTACTTGGTCTCCAATATTTGATGATGAGTCTTCTTATTCTACTGGTTGTATAACCTTAGACCCATCCAATCCAGAGATTGTTTGGGTTGGAACAGGTGAAAATGTTGGTGGAAGGCATGTTGCATATGGTGACGGTATATACCGAAGTGATAACGGAGGAAAGACATGGAGCAATATGGGTTTAAGAAAGTCAGAACACATTTCTGAAATAATAGTACATCCTGATAATTCGAATATTGTTTGGGTAGCTGTTCAAGGACCTCTATGGACTAAAGGGGGAGAGAGGGGACTCTATAAAACAATTGATGGAGGATCTTCTTGGGAAAAAGTTTTAGGAAACAACCAATGGACAGGAGTTACTGATATTATGATTGACCCTCGAAATCCAAATATTTTATATGCAGCTACATGGGATAGGCACAGAACTGTAGCAGCACTCATGGGAGGTGGTCCTGGGACTGCTATTTATCGTTCTGATAATGGTGGTGATAAATGGGAAATATTAAAAACTGGATTGCCTAATAATCCAGATTCAAACAATGATGGTGTAATAGATGATGATGATTCACCAAGAGGAAATATGGGTAAGATAGGATTAGCAATATCTCCTCAAGACCCAGACGTTGTTTATGCTGCAATAGAATTAGATCGTAAATCTGGAGCTGTTTATCGTTCTGAAAATCGAGGTGAATCTTGGAAAAAAATGTCAAATACTGTTTCTGGAGGAACAGGCCCTCATTACTATCAAGAATTATATGCCAGTCCTCATCAATTTGACAGATTATATCTAATGAATGTTAGGGTTCTAACTTCTGAGGATGGAGGCAAAACATTTGTACAACTAGATGAAAGAGATAAACATTCAGATAATCATGCTATTGTATTTAAAAAAGATGATCCAGATTACATAATGTTAGGTACTGATGCTGGGATTTATGAATCTTTTGATCTCGCTGAAACTTGGCGATATATAAAAAACCTTCCTCTAACACAATTTTACAAAGTAGCAGTGAATAATGCTGAACCCTTCTATCATATTTTTGGAGGGACTCAAGATAATGGTTCTGCTGGTGGACCTTCAGCAACTAATGAGCAAGAGGGTATTGCAAATAAACATTGGTATAAAACTCTTGGCGCAGATGGTCATCAATCTGCGACAGATCCAGTCTACAATAATATTATTTACGGTGAATATCAGCAAGGAGTTCTATTTCGAGTAGATTTAACTACTGGAGAGAAAGTTTCAATTCAGCCAAAAGCAAGAGAGGGTGAACCTCATGAGCGTTTTAATTGGGATGCTCCTATTTTAGTGAGTCCACATAATCCTAAAAGATTATATTTCGCTTCATATCGTGTATGGAAGTCTGAAAGTAGAGGTGATGACTGGGAACCAGTTTCCGGAGATCTAACAAGAAATGAAGATCGACTAACGCTGCCCATTATGGGTCGAAAACAAAGCTGGGATAATGCTTGGGATGTTGGAGCTATGTCTAATTATAATACTATTACTTCTCTTTCTGAATCTCCAATTCAGGAGGGTTTACTTTATGCTGGGACAGATGATGGATTTATTCAGGTTTCAGAAAACGGGGGAGATTCTTGGAGTAAAATCCCTGTAACTAATTTGGGTCTCGCACCAAGAAGTTTTGTAAACGATATTAAAGCAGATCTTTTTGATGTTAATACAGTTTATGTGTCATTAGATAATCATAAAGAGGGTGATTTTAGTCCTTATTTATTTAAGAGTATCGATAAAGGACAAACATGGTTTTCTATTAGTAGTAATATACCAAAGCGAACTTTGATTTGGAGAATGGTTCAAGATCCAGTTAAAAAGAATTTACTTTTTGCAGCTACAGAATTTGGAATTTATACTTCTTTAAATGGTGGAAAATCATGGCAAAAACTAGATGGAGCACCCACTATATCTTTTCGAGACTTGACTATTCAAAAGCGAGAAAATGATTTGGTTGCGGCTTCTTTTGGACGTGGATTTTTTATTCTAGATGATTACAGTGCATTAAGAGATTTTACGGAAGAAAATTTGAATCAAAAAGGAAAACTTTTTGCTCCTAGAACAGCCAAATGGTTTGTTCCAAGAAGTAAAATTGGGAATACAGGAGCAGATTATTATTTTGCACAAAACCCAGAATATGGTGCTGTTTTTACTTACCATTTAGCCGATGATTATAAAACGGCTGAAGATATTAGAAGAGATAAAGAAATAGAACTAAACAAAAGAAATGCGAATATTCCTTTTCCTGGATGGGATGCATTAGATGCCGAAAAAGACGAAGAGGCTGCTAGTGTTGTCTTAACTATTCAAGACGACAAAGGAAATATTATCAATAAGATTAGTAAAAGAGCAAGAGATGGTAGCCATCGAATTGCCTGGGATTTTTCACATTTTAACCCTTATCCCGTTTCTTCAGAATCCCCAAGGTACAATCGCGGTGGCGCTTTAGCAAAACCAGGAACTTATCAAGCCTCACTATCTTTGGTTCAAAATGGAGATGTTACTCAGCTTGATGGTCCAGTTTCTTTCGATGTAAAAGCTATATATGACGGCGTTTTAAAGGGAATTAGTCATGAAGAATACAACTCTTATTTAAATGAAGTTTCGGAACTTTATAACGGTATAAGCGCCGTTGAAGATGTATTATCAGAAAGTATTAAAATGCAGAAAGCAATGGTTAACGCTCTAAAAAAAGCAAAGATACTACCCGGTTCTATAGAGCCTAAAATTGCTGAGTTAAAGGCTGACTTAATCCGAATTAAAAAAAGTATATCCGGAAGCCCTTCTAAAAGCGAAGTTGGTGAAAAAAATCCATCAGGTTTAGATAACTATCTGTATAATGCAACACCAGGTTTAAGAAATTCTTATGGTCCGACACCACTTCACATGAAGAGCTTAGAAATTGCTAAGAAGTTGTTATCTGATCTCAGAAAAGAAGTTACTTCAATAAATAATATTCAAATTCCCGAGATTGAAAAGGCTTTAAAAGAAGCTGGGGCCCCATATATCATGGGTCAAGGGATTGATTAGATGTTTTAAAACTTAAAAAAAGGCTGCAAATCGCAGCCTTTTTTATTAAGAATTACTTGTAGGAAAACTAGTACTTAATTCAAAACATTCTAGTGAGAAATATTTTGTTGCAGCCAATAAATGGTCAAAAATATCAGCTGAAATATGCTCGTAGTTTTTCCATTCTTTATCCTTACTAAATACATATATTTCTAATGGTATTCCTTGTGCAGTTGGAGCTAACTGTCGACACATAATAGTCATTTCAGAATTTACCATAGGATGGTTTTCCAAATATGCCTCTGTGTAATATCTAAACAGACCTAAATTGGTAAAATTTCTACCATTAATCAACAAACTTTTATTTACTTGCTTTTCAAAATTTGCCTTTTCTATCTCAAGACTTCTTTCTTTTAGAAAATCGGTTAAAAGATCTATTTGATTTAATTTTTGAATTTCATCAGATTCAAGGAAACGAACACTACTTACTTTAATTAGTAAAGAACGTTTGATTCTTCTACCAGCAGATTCACTCATACCTCTCCAGTTAATAAAAGAATCTGAGATTAATTTATAGGTAGGTATTGATGTAATTGTTTTATCAAAGTTTTGAACCTGAACAGTTGAAAGGCTAATAGAAATAACATCTCCATCAGCATTATTATTTGGCATACTTATCCAGTCTCCTATGCGTACAGTATCATTAATCGCAATTTGAACACTAGCAACAAATCCTAAAATTGTGTCTTTGAAAACAAAAAGAAGTACTGCTGATAAAGCACCTAATGCGGTAATGAAACTCCAAACATCCTTCCCGGTCAAAATAGAGAGAATCAATATTACTCCAATAAACCAGAGAAAAATCATCACAACTTGCAGGTAACTGTCCAGGGGTTTATCACGTAAAGCTGGAATGGTCTTTAAATAGTCAATTAAAGTTTTTAGTACAGCACGAATGATACTTAGAAATAAAATTACAGAAATTGATTCTATAATATTTTTTGAACCAATATAAAAGGCTTCGTACTTTGATTCAAAAAGACCAGGGATATAGGCAAAAATAAAAAAAAGAAAAGGGATATAAGATATTAGTCCTGGAACCTTGTTTTTTAAAAGTAAGTCATCGAATGAGGATTTAGTTTTTTTAGCAATACGATTAAAGATTCCAATAACAACCTTTCTGGAAATCCAAAATATAATTCTTCCTGCTATAAAAATTAATATGAAAAGTAACAGCAAAGTTATATTCTCTGCCCAAAAAGTAGATATGCCATTTTCTTCTAAGTTATTTATTAAATAAGTACTCAATCTCAAAGAACCCATAAATAATTTTTTTGTAAAAGTACGTTTTTAGTTTTCATCGGTTTTGATTGTCAGAGCGTATTTAGCAATTGCATTTGATAAGGCTTTGTAATCATTAATATTAGTTAGTGGATTCATCATGACTGTTCTTAGATAGCGTTTTCCATGAATTAGACATGAGGTGATATAAAATTCACCAGAATTTATCAATTTATAACGTAAAGCAAGTTGTTTTTGGTCATTTACAATATGGGGCTTATATTGAAAACATAAAATATTAGACTGTGGGGGATAAGGACAGTAAAAATCCTCCTGGCTCTTAAGATAATTATATAAATTTTGAGCTTGCTGAAAACTGTTTTCAATAAATTTAACTATAGCTTCTTGGCCCTCCATAGCAAAACTCCAAAAGAGTTTAGTTCCAAGTGCTGATTTAGTGCATTCTACAGTAAAAGGCATAGAATCCATTCCAATGACTTCATTTTCATGAAAAACATAACTCCCTTTTTGATGAAAACTGTTCCACATCTGTTCTTGTTTTTTATATAGAACAGCAGTACATAAAGCAGGAACTCTCAACATTTTGTGTGCATCCCAAATGATGGAGTCTGCCTTTTCAATTCCCTTAACTTTTTGTCGATGCTTATTAGATAGTAAGGCAACCGCCCCATGTGCCCCATCAACATGAAACCATAATTTATGTTTTTTACAGAAAACTGCCATTTCATCCAATGGATCAAAAAGGCCTGTAGAAGTAGCACACGCATTAGCAACTAATGCCATGACACGTTTTCCTTCTTTTTTTACTTGAGCATAAATTTCTTCTAAAGTTGAAGTAATAATAACTTCATTTTTATCTACTGGAATAGGAACAAAAGCTTTTTTGCCCATCCCCATTATTGAAAGTGCTCTTAAAATAGAATAATGAGCAGTACTTGGTCCCATTACAACCAAATCCTCTGGACTTCCATCTTCCCATGCATTTGGTGCAATTGCTGCACGAGCGGAAGACAAGGCAGTCATGTTGGCAATAGATCCTCCATGAGTTAGTATTCCACTCCCATTTTTATTTAACTTTCTAAAGTCACACAGATTTTTTCCTTTAAACCATCCAAGCTTATTTAGCATCCAGTTAATCATAAAACCTTCAAGTGTTGCACCTGCTGGTCCCATTTCATAAAGTGAGCTAGGATTATTAATTGTGCCGTTTATCCAATCTGGAATACCTGAAAGATCGTGAGGTACTGCAACCTGATGACCCATATATCTTGGATTTTTTAAATGGTTTGTATTCTCAAGATAATTAGTTATGAAGTTTTGAAGTTGTTGGATACTTTGAAAACCGTCCTCAAAAAGAGATTCTAATCCTAATACTTTTGAAATTTCATCTGGTGATTTTTGTTTTAATACAACTGCACCTTCAGAAGTACTTTTTTTTATATAGTTTCCTAATGCTCTAGCTACTATGCCTTTTGCCTCGATAAAATCGAAAGGAATTTTATTTAATACTGCTTTCTTGATAATTTCTTTTTTGTAAAATTAAATCAAATATCATTTATCATAAAATATTTATAAATCAATCTTTAAAAAATATATTCTAACCTAGAATCCAAATTTTCCTGGAAGCCAAAGTGTGATTTGAGGAAAGTAAGTAATAAGCCCCAAAGCAAAAATCATTGCTATGAATAAGGGGAAAAGAGGTTTAATTACTTTTTCAATACTAGTTTTAGCAATACCAACACCAACAAATAATACCGATCCTACTGGTGGAGTACAAAGGCCAATACATAGATTTAAAACCATAATAATACCAAATTGTATTGGGTCGATTCCTATAGATTTAACAACAGGTAAGAAAATTGGAGTAAAAATTAATACTGCAGGAGTCATATCCATAAAAATACCTACAAATAAGAGTATGAGATTAATCATTAAAAGAATAACAATTTTGTTTTCACTAATTCCAATTAAAAAATCGCTAAGATTTTGAGGAATATTTTCATAAGACATAACCCAAGACATGCTCATCGAGCAAGCGATTAAGAGTAAAACAATTGCACTAGTTTTTGATGAATCAAGAAAAATTTTTGATAAATCTTTAAATTTAATTTCCTTGTAGAGAAAACCTAAAATAAGGGTGTATAAAACTGCAATTGCTGAAGCCTCTGTAGCAGTAAAAAATCCAGCTACTATTCCTCCAATTATAATAAAGAGTAATAATAAACTTGGGAATGCACTTATAAAACTAGAAAACACCTCTCTTATACTACTTCTTCCAGATATTGGATAGCCTTTGCTTTTAGCCCAAATTGATGCAACAAGCATAAGAAAAAGACAAGTAAGTATACCAGGAATATATCCAGCAAGAAATAAAGCTGCAATAGAAACTCCACCACTAGCTAAAGAATAAACAATCAATACATTACTTGGTGGAATTACTAAGCCCATAGTCGAAGATGTTATATTCACTGCAGCACCATATTCTTTATCATAACCTTCTTTTTCCATCTCAGGACCTAAAATGCCGCCCATAGCAGAAGCAGACGCCATAGCAGACCCTGCAATAGCTCCCATCATCATTGCTGAAATAATATTTATCAAGGCTAATCCACCCGGTAAGGTACCAATTAGGGATTTAGCAAAACGTATCAAGCGTTGTGCAATTCCACCATGAGTCATAAGTTGACCTGAAAGAATAAAAAATGGAATTGCTAATAAAGTAAAGCTGTCTAAGCCTGTTCCCATTCGTTGAGCAATGGTAGTCAAAGCGGCTAAGCTTGGTAAACTTATTAATAGAGTCAAAAGTGACGAAATAGCAATACTCCAAGCCACAGGCATACCGACACCTATTAACAAGAAAAAACTCATGGCCAATATGAAAATTGTTAAAGCTTCCATAGATTAACTTTTCTCTTGGGTAACTTTATAAAAAATAATCAATAGTCCACTAATAGGGATAATAGAGTAGACCAAGGCCAAAGGAATTTGAAGCGAAGGAGAATACTGTTCTAGTTTTAGAGTGATATATACCAAATTAATTCCTCCAATAATCATAACAAAAAAAGCAAAGCTCAATATAGAAAGTAGCACAAAACGATCTATGAATCTCCGAAGAGAATTATTGAGTTTTTTAACAAAAAAATCTATCGCAACATGTTCTTGTTTACCAGAAATATATGCTGCTCCTAAAATCCCTAACCATATCATAAGATAACGAGCTAACTCATTGGTAAAAGCACTGGGGCTAGAAGTAAAAAATCGAGTAAAAACTTGCCAAATCACGTTTAGTACCATTCCTAGAAGAATTAAAACTAGAAATTTCTCAATAATTTTGTTAACCTTAATTCTAATCTGCTTCATCACGAATACGTTTTATAAGTTTAGCCATTTCTGGGTCTTTTTTAAATTCATTATTCATTTGTTGAGTAGCATTTTGGAAGTTTATTTTTTTAGGATAATTCACTTCAACACCTGCTTCAATAATTGCTTGTAAAGATTCATTTTCAGACTTTATCCATAGTTCGCGTTGATAAGGGATGGACTTATTAATTGCTTCTTGAAGCCATTTTTGTTCGTATGGTTTTAAACTATTCCACATGTGGGTACTAGCTAATAAAATATCAGGAATCATAGTATGTTCGTCAATACTATAGAATTTACAAACTTGGTAATGTCCAGAGAGATAAAAGCTAGGAGGATTATTTTCTGCTCCATCAACAACACCTTGTTGAAGAGCAGTGTATAGTTCTCCCCACGAAATCGGAGTAGGTGAAGCGCCCAATTGACTAACCATATCAAAAGCTGAAACACTTTCTTGAACTCTAATTTTTAATCCTTTAAGATCTTCAGGTTTTTCTACTGGTCTATCTTTTGTGTAAAAACTTCGACTTCCCGAGTCGTAAAAACCAATTCCTTTTAACCAATAATCCTCGCCTTCTTTTAATAATTCTCTTCCAATTGGACCATCTAATACTTTAAATAGATGATTTTTATTGTCAAATAGAAACGGAAGGCTAAAAATTTTGAGTTTGGGTGCAAAATTTTCTAATACAGCTCCTGAAACCTTAGTCATATCTAAACTTCCAATTTGGAGGAGTTCCAAGCATTCACGTTCGCTACCTAATTGCTGGTTTGGATAGATCTGTAAACGCATTTGCCCATTTGAAATTTCCTTTAAATGAGTATCAGCATTTATCATTGCCTGGTGAACAGAATGGCTTATATCTAGACCGTGGCCTAAGCGAATTAATCTAACGGAAGAGTCAGATTTACAACTTTCAAAAAAAAAACAAACAAGTAATACTACACCAAAGAAAAATATAGATTTATGATTATATTTTTTCATGAAAAATCAAAATAGTTTTTACTATTATAATAACTGATATCAGAAATAATTTTTCCAATCCAAGGGAGATCATTTGGAAGACGTCCATTTTCCATATCATTGCCAAAAAGATTACATATTAATCTTCGAAAGTATTCATGTCTCGGAAAAGACAAGAAGCTTCTAGAATCAGTTAACATTCCAATAAAACAACTAATCATTCCCATATTGGATAGGGTATTTATTTGATTTGTCATTCCGTCAATTTGATCCATAAACCACCAGCCTGAACCCCATTGTATTTTTCCCTTACTACTTCCGTCATTAAAATTCCCTATCATTGTTGCCATCATTTCATTATCTGCAGGATTAATATTATAAAGAACAGTTTTAGAAAGCCGATCTTTTTGATCGAGTGAATCTAAAAATCTTGATAGTGAAAACGCAATTGGGTAATGGCCTATAGAATCCCAACCACTATCTGGTCCTAGTTTTTTAAGCATTCTACTATTATTATTTCTCATAGCTCCAAGGTGAAACTGCTGCACCCAGCCTAGTTTATGGTATTGTTTGCAAAGAAATATAAGAATAGCTGTTTGAAATTTTTCAATTTCTTTTGACTCCAGGTTAGCTCCCTTTCTTTTTTTAATATAAATTTTTTTGATTTCAGATAAAGTAGCTGATTGGAATGGAATATACTCTAAGCCGTGATCTGAGATTCTGCATCCCTGCTTGTGAAAAAAGTCTATTCGCTTTTGAAGAGCTTCACAGAGATCGTCAAAACTATTGATTTTAAAAGAAACTGAGATTTCTAGGGCATCAATATATTCATTATAATTTGGAGCATTGATTAGAATTGATTTATCTGGTCTGAAAGTTGGATTCATATAAATAGAGCTTCCTGATGTAGAATGATTTATATGATGTTCTAAGCTATCTAATGGATCATCAGTAGAACAAATCCTTTCCACTTTCATTTTTTCTAAAAGCGATAAGGTGCTAAATGATGAAGAGTTAACCATCTTGTTGGTTTGATAATAAATTCTATTAGCACTTTTTTCAGATAGTAATTCACTTATGTCAAAATAGCGTTGAAGTTCCAGATGGGTCCAATGGTATAAGGGATTGCGAACCATGAAGGGTACCATGGAAGCAAATTGAGTAAACTTGTCCTGATTTGTTGCTTTACCTGTAATGTATTTTTCGTCAACACCTAATGTTCTTAGTGCACGCCATTTGTAATGATCTTCACTAAGCCATAAAGAAGATATAGAATTAAAAATTTTATTTTCTGAAATTGCTTTTGGAGATAGATGACTATGATAATCTATGATGGGTAATTCCTTTGCATAGTTATGATAAAGTAATTTAGCACTTTCTGTTTCTAGTAGAAAGTCATCGTTAATAAATGGATTAAAAGATGGGTTAACTTCCATTAAATTTAAAAATTAAATTTTAGGCTCCCAGCCTTTAGCATACTCTCTTTTCCAATTATGCATGATCTTTGTATTATTGAGTATTTTTCCAGTTTTTTGATCGATTTTAAGAGTTTCTCCAGCATCTTGAGCCATATTAGCCAAATGACATAAAAAAGTAGATATACTGGCATCTTTTATCTCTGCTGTCAAAAGTTTTTCTTCGCGTATAGCGTCAAAAAGATTTCCTATGTGGTTAACATCTAACCCACCTTGCCCTTTTGTATCGGTTGTTTTACTTATTACACCTTCTAGTTCAGATTTAATCAAGTTACCACCTAAATCATAATATTTACAGAAGTTACGATCCAGTTGTATTGTACCCTTACTGCCATAAATAGTTACCCCTCTTCCAGGTTGTTTTGGCTTAATCAGTCCTCTGCTATGCCCTGTCCAAGTAATAAATTTTTCTTCTGGATATTTAAATGTAACTTGTTGGTTATCAACAAATTCCCAATCATCTTGATAAGCATATTTACCCCCAAAAGAAGTGACACTTTCTGGAAGATCAACCCCTAATGCCCATCGGCATATATCTATCTCGTGAGTGCCATTGTTATGAACTTCACCAGTACCCCATCTTCTAAACCAATGCCAATTATATGGATGAATGTTATCTTTATATTGAGTCCTAGCAGCTGGACCTTGCCACAAATCCCAATCTAAAGATTTGGGAATTGGAGTAATTTTTCCTTTTCCAATTGATCCTCTATTATTTGAATAATAGGCTTCCCCTTTATATACCTTCCCAATAATACCATTTCTTATATCATTAATTGCATTGATACTAGTTATAGCTGATCGTTGTTGGTTTCCCATTTGAACTTTTAGTCCATGTTTCTTCTGAGCAGAAACAAGTAACTCGTTTTCATAAGGGTTATGACTACATGGTTTCTCTACATAAACATGTTTCCCATTTTGCATAGCCATTATTGTCATGGGGGTGTGCCAGTGTTCAGGAGTTGCAATAAAAATTACATCAATATCTTTATTTTCTAATAATTTCCTGTAATCCTTTTCAACTTTAGGTACATACCCTATATTTTCATTACACCACTTATTATGTTCCTCTATTATTGTATCATCTACATCACAGTTAAAAAGGATTTTGGCATTATCTTGAAGATTTATAGCAGCTGCATGTGCTTTTCCTCTGCTGCGAATTCCTACAATAGCACAATGTATGCGATCATTTGCACCTAAGATGTTTTTTCCTATCATAATGTTAGGGCTTAGTGTAGTTATTGCTGCAGCACCTAAAGATGTTTTTTTAATAAAATCTCTTCTTGTGTTATCCATTTTAAAACTCTCTAACTTTTATATTCTTAAAGGAAACTTTATCACCATGAT
This sequence comes from uncultured Flavobacteriaceae bacterium, assembly GCA_943842245.1. Classification (GTDB taxonomy): domain Bacteria; phylum Bacteroidota; class Bacteroidia; order Flavobacteriales; family Flavobacteriaceae; genus MS024-2A. Next base: position 27,094 of record CALTAJ010000001.1, on the reverse strand, counting down.
CTTGTAAAAGTATTACCCCTTCTGGCCATCTACCAAAATGTTCCCATATTTCGTATTTACTTTTTTCCACAAGTGCCTCAAAAGTTTGACTAAAACGATCAAATTCTACTACTTTAACATGGTTTAGCCAATGCTCAACTTTTCCACCATTAACAATTATTCGCGCATTATTCCAGCGGCCAACTCCCTTAAAATTTTTACCCCGTGCCCCAGTAGTTTTGTTTTCTGCTCGAATTAAATCATAAAGCGACCCTACTGATCGATTTCCATTTTTTCCTAATTTATAATCAATATGTTTTTCATCATCGAGAATTTGAAACTCTAAACCTATGGATGAGCCCTCACCTTTGTTTAAGTTAGTTTTTACTAAATATTTAACTCCGCTGTTTGCACCAGGACTTAAAAGAAAATCTACACTCAATTCAAAGTTTCTGAATGATTCTGTTGTTACAATATCACCCCCGTTTCTAGATTCTTTTCCTCCTGAAGCTTGTACAGTTAGGATACCATCTTTTATTTCCCATCCTTTTTTAGGAAAGATCATCATTTTTGAACCTCTCCAACCATTTGTTGTTTTTCCGTCCCAGAGCATTCTAAAGCCAAGACGTTTTTCCTCCTGAGTTAGCGTTCCATCTAGATAACTAATATGTGGAGCTTTATTCAAGGCAATCATTCTATTTCTTTCAAGATCAGTAACTAATATTCGAATGTTTTTCCAACGAACTTGTTTTCCTTCTTGTTCAGGATTAGAAATTCCATGGACTTGAAACGCAATAAACCCCTCTTGGGTCATATCATCATATAAATTAGATACTTCAACACCATTAATAAAAGTTTTTATTGAATTACCAATTGCTTCAATCCTGTATTTATTCCAACTACCTCTTATAAAAGCCTCTTGTCCTATTTTATTTCTTGAAAGCGGGTAAAGCCATCCCCTTCTTGCTTCATCATATACTCCGCCCGCCCATCTTCTTGAACTGGTTTCTATTTCACATTGGTATCCGTGAACCCTTCCATCCATGTAGTTTTTTAGACTCTCACTTCTAAATTGTACCCCTGAGTTTAAATCATTATCAATTAAGACGTCAAATTCAAGAATAAAGTTAGAATATTTTGTTTTTGTTGCTAAAAAGCTATTTGGTGTATTTAGCTTGGATGTACCGATAAGAACCCCATTTTTTAATGCAAAATTGGCTTTGCCATTTAATTGAACAAACTCATTAAGATTATTATTTTGGAGTAAATTATGCCATTTTGTTTCTTGTCCTTTTAGCTGGATAAAATTTATTAACAAAATTAAATTTAAAATAAATATGTTTTTTTTATATAAAAAATACAATTTGTTTAGCTTTAGTAACATTATAAGTTAAACCAATATAGCAAAAGTTTTTTGTTAAATTGCAGATGCCAAAATATGTATATTCAATTTAATTCTAAAAATGGCATCGAGAAGAATCTTCCTTAAAAAAAGCGCCATAGCTGCTAGTCTTCCAATGCTGACTTCTAAGTCAGATATATTTTCCATATTTAAAAGTTCACCTCTGGAAGAATTAAACATTGGTATTATAGGAACGGGAGATAGAGGTAAAGGACTAATGAGACTTATCAATAAAATTGATGGAATGAAATTGATTGCTATATGTGACACTCTTCAATTTCGTTTAGAGCAAGCCGCATTAATATCTCCAAAAGCTAAACAATATTCTAATTACAAAAATCTGCTTTCCAATAAAAATTTAGATGCTGTAATTATTAGCACCCCACTTAATACACATGCATCCATTGCTTCTGATGCTATAGATGCTTCTTTACATATTTATTGTGAAAAAACTATGGTAAAAGGAGATCAAAGCACCATAAGTTTAGTGAAAAAAGTTAAAAAGAAGCATAGTAAAATCTTTCAAACTGGTCATCAATATCATAGCTCAAGATTGTACTCACATATAGTTGAAATTGTACAAGGTGGGGAAATTGGACAAATTAGTGCAATTCAATCTCAGTGGAATAGAAATGGGAATTGGAGAAGACGAGTTCCAGATCCTAAATTTGAGCGTCAAGTTAACTGGAGAATGTATCGTGAATATTCTTATGGACTTACAGCTGAACTTAGTTCTCATCAAATTGATTTTTCTAATTGGCTTCTTAAATCAACCCCAAATAAAGTAGTAGGTTTTGGTGGTATTGATTATTGGAAAGATGGACGTGAAACCTATGACAATATTCATCTGACTTATTCTTACCCTAATGGTGTAAGGGCGAGCTTTACTTGTCTTACTTCCAACGGAAAGGACGATTATCAAATTAAGGTTATGGGAGATAAGGCAACCATTATAATAGGATATCAAGATGCTTGGAAATATCCTGAAGGTAAATATGATAAAATAATTGATGACATTGATGGAGTATCTGGCGCTACTGCTAGCTGGATAGAGGGTAAGGGGAATTCAATCAAATTTGATCATAAAGAGCCAACACATCAAGCGCTTGAAGATTTTAAATCAGCCATTGTTAATAATACAATTCCAATGTCTAACATAAGAAGTGGAGCTGATGTGGCTTTTTCTGTTGATATGGGGATTCGTGCAATGGATACAGAAAAAGTAATTATTTGGGATCCAAAATATAATTTATAATATGTTTGAATTAAAAGATAAAGTTATTGTTTTAACAGGAGCTAGTGGTGCCTTGGGTAGTGCATTAGCTCTGAGTTTAGCTGAAGCTAAAGCTAAATTGATCATCTTAGGAAGAAATAAAATCTTACTAGAAGACTTAACCAAAAAATTAAAATTCTTTACCCATGCGGAATATCATATTGTTAATGTTCTGAATCGCTCTGAATTAGAAAAAGTAAGCACTTCCGTTATGGATAGATTCGATAGAATTGATTCTTTGATTAATGCAGTAGGAGGAAACCTTCCCGGTGCAGTTATACCCGATGAAAAGTCTATTTTCGATTTATCTGAAAATGATTTTGATGAAGTGGTTGATCTGAACTTAAAGGGAACTATAATGCCTTCGATTGTTTTTGGGCGGTTTATGTCTAAACAGGGGAGTGGAAGTATTATAAATTACTCCTCTATGGCTGTAGATCGTGTTATTTCAAGAATAGTTGGCTATTCAGCTGCAAAAGCAGCCATGGAAAATTTTACAAAATGGATGGCAGTTGAGATGGCGATTAAATTTGGAGATGGGATTCGGGTGAATGCTATAGCTCCTGGATTTTTTATAGGAAAACAAAATAAAAAATTACTATTGAAAGATGATGGTAGTTTAACAGAACGTGGTGAAAAAATCATAAGAAACACACCTATGAAAAGATTTGGTAAAGCCGAAGAACTCAATGGCGCTATTCACTTTTTGTGTAGTGACAGTTCCAGATTTGTTACGGGGATTGTTTTGCCTGTTGATGGGGGATTTAGCGCCTATAGTGGTGTTTAAAACTGAAATATAATGAAAGAGTCTTTTAGATGGTATGGACCTCGAGACCCTGTTACTTTACAGGATATTAGTCAAACAGGAGCAACTAAGGTAGTTTCTGCATTACATGATATTCCTAATGGTGAAGTATGGAATAAAGATGCTATTAAGACACATCAGCAAATAATACGAAATGCAGATTTAGAATGGGAAGTTGTTGAATCTGTTCCAATTCATGAAGAAATTAAACTTCGTATTGGCTCTTTCCAAAAACATATTGATAATTACAAAAAAACTTTAGAAAATCTTGCCTCTTGTGGTATTCACACTATATGTTATAATTTTATGCCTGTTTTAGATTGGACGCGAACACATTTATTTTACCCCATGAAAGATGGTTCGACAGGTTTATATTACAATAGCTCAGCTCTAGCCGCTTTTGATTTATTTATTTTAGAGAGAGAGGGTGCTGAAATTGAATATAATACAAAACAAGTTCAAAAAGCAGAAAACTATTTTAAAGCTCTATCTTCTGAAGAAATTGAAATACTCACTAAAAGCATTATAGCTGGCTTACCAGGTGCAGAGGAAGGTTATACTTTAGATCAATTTAGAAATCAATTAAAACAATATGAATTTGTTTCGACAGAAGATTTGCGTGAAAACTTAATTCTATTTTTGGAGGAAATTATTCCAACAGCTGAAAAATTAAAAGTTAAGATGAGCATTCATCCAGACGACCCACCATTCAATCTCTTTGGTATACCTAGAGTTGTTAGAACCTCAAATGATTTAGATTTTCTTTTTAACAGAGTTCCTTCACTTTATAATGGTTTGACTTATTGCACTGGATCTTTGGGTGTTCGTAAAGACAATAATTTGAAACAGATTTTTGATAAATTTACAGATCGTATTCATTTTATTCATCTACGGAGTATTCAAAGAGAAGGAGAAGGAAACTTTTTTGAGGCTAATCATTTAGAAGGCGATGTAGATATGTTTTCTATAGTTTATGCTATAATTAAGGAAGAACAAAAAAGAAAAAAAGAAGTATTTACAGATTGGGAAATTCCAATGCGTCCAGATCATGGACATCAAATGTTAGATGACTTAAATAAAAAAACTAATCCTGGATATTCTGCTATAGGTAGGCTAAGGGGATTATCCGAAATTCGCGGCTTAGCATTAGGAATAAGTAAAATAATAAACAAATAAATAAAACATATTAAACAAACATTATTTATTAAGTAACCAAACATATATGGTAATGAAAAAACATTTTTTCCTCTTATTAATTTCATTAAATTTTCTGACTTACGGTCAAAAAGAATACTATGAACTCAGGAAGTATGAACTACCGTTTAATGCTTCTGAGGTAAGTCTCCATAAGTACTTTTCTGAAGCTTTGATTCCAGCATTAAATCGCTTTGGTGTAGAGAACATAGGTGTGTTTGAAGCATTAGGCAAACCAACTCCAAAAGTAATTTATCTTTTCATTCCTTATAAAAATATGACAATGTATGTACAGATATTTGAAGCTTTAAAAAAAGATAAAACTTACTTGAATGCTCGAGCTACATATGATGCTGTCCTCCCAAATAAAAAAGCCTATAATCGTTTTACTACTTCTTTTTTAATCGCTTTTGATGGACTTCCTAAATTAATTAAACCCAAAGAAGCGACACAATTATTTGAATTACGAACCTATGAAGGATACAGTGAGGATGCCGTAAGACGAAAAGTTGATATGTTTAATAAAGAAGAATTTAGCATTTTTGATGCTACCGGATTAAATTCTGTTTTTTTTGGTGAACAAATTTCCGGACCATTAATGCCTGCACTTACCTATATGTTGGCATTTGAATCAATGGAGGAGCGTAATATTAATTGGGAGAAATTTTCAAAAAATTCTGAATGGAAAAGAGTCTCTATCTTAAAGGAATATTCAAATACAGTTTCTGATATCAAACGCGTTTTTTTAAAGCCTTTAGAGTACTCTCAACTCTAAAAAATCAATTAAAAGCTAAGAGTATCAGGCAAATATTTTGATACTAAATCTTCATAGTATGGTCTCAAGGCTTTGCTGTCTGGCGGTACTGGTGCTTTTGAGTAAAGATCATAAGCGTTAAATTTACGAACCCATTCAAACATTTTAATGTCAGTATTATCCATAAGGTGATTGTAGGCATGCTCTTTATGCTGGGAGTAAAATGAGTGATATCGTATCATGTATAAAGCTTCTTTCGGAAGATAGTCTTTAACGATTTGATATAAATATTCATCGTGACCCCAACTCATTTTGACATTATCTAATCCACAATTTTCTTTATAAATACCAAATTTATTCTGATATGTAGGATTACTGCTATCGGGGTTTAATGAAAAATATTCCGAATGAACAATTGATTTTGAAAAAGAACAACCTACAGGAAAAGTATCTCCAACTACTGCCCATTGGGGTTCTCCAAAAAGACAAAGTACCTTGCCAATGTCGTGAAGTAGCCCAGTTAAAACAAACCAATCAGGATGATTATCAGCTCTAATTGCTTCGGAAGTTTGAAGCAAATGCTGTAATTGGTCTAATTCAATATCAGGGTCACTGTCATCTACCAATGTGTTTAAAAACTCTAACGCATCCCATAATGACATCTTCCGTTGATTAAATTGTAAAAAAGTAGCTTCTTTATGACACACAAAATCATAAGATTGGTATTGATGATTGAGTTTATAAAATTCTTTTACACTCTCAGCTCTTTTAGAGTTTTTATAGTCTCTAAAATCCTCTTCTTTTTTTTCTGAAGGATTTTCGGGATAACGCTTAAGTAAGTCATCCTCCCAATCTTCAATACTATTTAATGGGTTTAATTTCTTGTCCATGATGTATTGTTAATATTAAAATTATTAATTAATTTCAATTTTTTGGAAATAATCTTTCAATTTTTAAATTTTAGTAGTGTTTATTATATAACATCTTACAATAAATAAATAAATCAACTACTTTTATCATAACCATAAAAAATATTTTATCTCTTTTTTAAAAAACCAATCAATAAAAAGAACATTAAAAAAAAGTTTTATATACTTTTTATTAATTTTTTCTATTTTTTCTTGCATTGATCCAATTCCTCCAGAGTTTGATTATCAATCTGATTTGGTGATTATTGATGGACTAGCATCAACAATTCCAGGTACTACATTTGTAAATATTAAAAAAACAATTCTTGAATTTGGACGATATTCAACCCAATTTATTAGTGGTTGTAATGTGACACTTATAAATTCAGACACCAAAGAGAAAGTTTCCTTTGTGGAAGTAGAATCTAATTATTTAGTATCAAAGGATTTCAAAATTTCTCCAGGTTCTCGATGGGAAATGGAAGTATTGATGCCAAATGGGAAACGTTATCGATCTGAATCAGAATTAGTTCCAAATGAAGTTCCTATTGACAAGATTTCAGAAAAGTTTACAAAAGAATTAATTTTTGAAGAATCTCTGGGTAAATATATTGCAGGTCACGAGATTTCTATAGATTTTGAAGATCCAGAAGAAGAACAAAATTTTTATTACTTCCAGTATAGGGGGTTTGAAAAAGAAATTTATTGCAAGCTTTGTAATAGAGGAATTTATCGTTCAGGAGAGTGTGTCTCACAGATTAATAACCCACTTGCAAAAGAATACTATACCTATTTGTGTGACCAAAGCTGTTGGAAAATAAATTATAATGAAGAAATTTCACTTTTTGAAGATGAATTCACTAATGGAAAGTCAATATCTAATCTCCTTGTTGGAAGAGTGCCTTTATATTCTAATCAGGATATTTTAGTAGAAATTCTTCAACTTAATATTTCTCAAAACGCACATAAATACTTTAAATCAATTAAGGACATAGTCGATAATAATAGTGGCTTCAATGCACCATTACCGTCTGCTTTAATTGGAAATTTTTATAATATTGATGATTCTGAAGATCCTATTCTAGGTCGATTTACTGCTGCTGCTGGAAGAAGTAATTCAATTTTTATAAAACGAGGTGGTATAAATGAAAAGATTGAAGGTGAATATATATCCCCCCAACCAGAATTGTTAGGTGATCCTCTTCCTAATCCAATTACTTATGTTGCTCCATGTATTGAGAGTCGTTACCAAACGAAAATAAAACCATTAACATGGGAATAATAGAACATCAGAATTCAAGTCTTTTTTTTTGCTTTGTACTAAGTTTTATGCTTACATGTTCAGTATTCGCACAGGAATTTTCTTTAACACTTACGATAACTGATTCTGATTCCTCTGAACCCTTATACGGTGTAACTGTCCTCTTAGATCCCTGTAATTGTGGTGGTATAACAAATACAAGTGGTATTTTCTCTAAACGTCTTGAAACTAATATTTACAAATTATCAGTAGACTATCTAGGTTACAAAAAAGAAAACCTGACGGTTAACTTAAATAAAAATTTAAATCTAAATCTATCAATGAAAGTTGAGGAAGAAGTTCTTTCAGAAATTGTAGTACTTGCTAAAAAACGAAATCAAAATGTTGAGAGTCCTCAGATGGGTGTTTTTGAAATGAAAGCTCGAGATTTAATTAAGATTCCTACTGCACTAGGAGAATTTGATGTATTAAAAAGCATTACTCTTCTTGCGGGGATAAACAACTCAGGTGACGTAAGCAACGGAGTCTCTGTAAGAGGAGGCTCTTTAGATCAGAATTTAATGCTTTATGAATCTGCTCCAATTTTTAATCCTACTCACCTTTTTGGACTCTTTTCTGTTTTTACTCCCGATGTAATTTCCGGAGTAGATATTTATCAAGCTAATATACCTGCTAATTACGGAGGACGAATTGCCTCTGTAGTTGATGTAAAAGTAAAAAATCCGTATGTAGATCGCTTTAAACTAGAAGGGGGAATTGGATTAATTTCTAGTAGATTAACACTTACTACACCAATTATAAAAGATAAACTTATGTTATTGGCTGGAGGTCGATCAGGTTTCACAGATTTTCTTTTTCCTCTACTAATACCCCGTTTAAAAAATACAAAGGCTAATTTTACTGATGCTACAATTAAACTGTTATACCTCCCCAATCAAAATAACCAATTTACATATACTCATTTCTTATCAAATGATTTTTACCAATTAGATTTAATTTCTTCAATTGAGAATATAGTATCCTCAGAAAATCAATATGATTTTGGAACTAAAAATCATACATTAAAATGGCTTCACACCTTTCAAAACAATACTAATCTGACAGGTAAACTTATAAATAGTAATTATTTACCTGAAAATTTATTTCCTGAAATTGATTCTGATAATATTATTCGTTTTAAATCCCAAATTCAATTTACAAGTGGACAATTTGAATTTAAAGATAACAGAGAGGATGCTTACGATTACTACCTTGGAGTTCAGTTAAATCGGTATAATATCGACCCTGGAGGTCTTAACCCTGGAAATGGAAATTCTATTCTACCAGTAAATCTTAAAAATGAAATAGGTCAGGAAAATTCAATTTATGTTAACCTAAATTTAAGACCATTAAAAAGTATATCTTTTTCAGCAGGACTGCGCTTTACACAGTTTAGTTTATTGGGCCCATTTGATGAATCACAATACAATGAACAAGGACTTTTTCAAGAAATAAAAAGCTTTGATAAAAATGAGCGAGTTATTCAGTTTTTTAATCCTGAACCACGTTTAGGATTAAATTTGAAACTTAGTAAAACAAGTTCTTTAAAAATGAGCTATGCTCGAATTTATCAATATATTCAAAATATATATAATACTAGTACCCCTTTACCAACATCAAGATGGAAGATTTCTGATAGGTATATCTTACCTCAAAAGAATGATACTTATGGCTTTGGATTCTACAAGAATTTTTTGGATTTAGGATTAGAAATTTCATCTGAAGGATATTATCGAAAAACTAATAATAATTTGACTTTTAAGCCAGGTGCAGATTTTTTTCTTTCAAAATTTTTAGAACGTGAAGTTACTCAAGCTAGAGGAAAAACATACGGTATAGAATTTAGTTTAAGAAAGCCAAATGGTAAGTTTAATGGATTCATGAATTATACCTGGTCACGAAGTTTGTTAAAAACAGATGAGGAATCATTGATTGCAAGAATTAATAATAATAATTGGTATCCTTCTGATTTTGATCGACCACATACATTAAATGCAACAGTAAATTTTGAAGGGGATACCTATAATACTTTTAGCTTTAATTTTACAGGTCAAACAGGTCGTCCATATACTATTGCCAATGGTGTTTTAAATCAAGAAAATGTTACCATACCGATATTTTTATCTCGAAATAATTCAAGATTACCTGTTTTTCATAGATTAGATTTTTCCTGGAAAATAGCTTATAGTAAAGATCCGAACCGAAGATTTAAAGGGGATTGGATATTTACAGTATATAATGTTTATGGAAGAAAGAATCCATTTAATATTTATTATTCACAGCGAGATGGAGGTAAAGATGGGTCTGTTTTTTTGGATAGTCCCCTAGGCGCCTATGAGCTGTCAGTGATTAAAGGAGCTCTAGTTTCACTTTCTTATAATTTCAAATTTCAATAATTTATCGTTTATCTAAAAAAATGTAATATTATAAATTATTTTTTTTATGAAATCTCAAAAAATTATTTGCTTTGGAGAAATCCTTTGGGACCTGTTTCCAGATGGTAAAAAATTAGGTGGTGCACCTTTTAATGTGGCAAGCTCTCTAAAAAATTTGGGAGCTGATGTTGAGTTTATAAGTCGTATTGGTAATGACTCTTTAGGCAAAGAGTTACTTATGAAAGTAAAAAATCATGGAGTCTCAATAAGTCACATACAAAAAGATGCTATTTATAGTACTGGAGAAGTTCAAGTGAATCTTAATTCAAGCGGTGTAGCACAATACGAAATTTCTAAAGATGCTGCTTGGGATTTTATAGAAGTATTACCTGAAACTATTGAAATGGTAAGATCTGCTTCAGCATTTATTTTTGGTAGCCTCATAGCTAGATCAAAATCATTTGAAGCTCTCAATTCTTTTTTAAAAGTGTCTAAATTTCGTGTTTTTGATCTAAACTTAAGACCTCCATTTTATAATCAATCATTATTATTTCAATTAATGCAGCAATCTGATATGCTCAAGTTTAATGATGAGGAATTATATAAAATTGCCAATGATATGGAATCTCCTTTTAATTCCGTGAATCAACATATAGAGTTTATAGTAAAAAAAACTAATGTAAATATCATATGTGTTACTAAGGGAAAGTATGGAGCAGTATTATATCATAAAGGTGATTGGTTTTATAACAGTGGCTACAAGGTTAAAGTAGTTGATACTGTTGGAGCGGGAGATGCTTTTTTAGCTACCTTGGTTAATGGTTTAGTTAAAAATGAACCTTTACAAAAAACTATAAATTATGCATGTGCCATGGGTGCATTAGTAGCTAATAACTCAGGAGCTAATCCTAATATCACTGAGAGTGAGTTAAAGTCCTTTGTTGAGAATTCTAATGAAAACTAAATTTTATATTATATTGTTTTAAATCTTTCAATGTGAAAATATTATTTTTATCAATTAGCCTGTTTTTTATTTCAGAAATTAATTCTCAGAGTCTTAATGGAAAAAAATTGTTGGAAAAGGCTATTTCTTATCATGATCCATATTCTAAATGGAATTCTTTTAATTCAAGTTTTAATGTTACTATGGAATCTCCTAAAAGACCCATACGTAAAAGTAAAATAGAATTAAACCTTCCATCTTCTTTTTTTAGACTAAAAGTTTATCAAAATGAAAATATAATAGTATCAACTTTAACAAAGGATAAATGTATTTTATCATTTAATGGCGAGGAGAATTTTACAGATGAAATTAAAAAAGAGTACCGCCTAAACTGTGAAAGGGCTACTGTTTTAAAAGACTATTATACTTATCTATACGGTCTTCCTATGAAACTTAAAGACCCTGGAACTATAATTGATCCCATAGTGCAAAAGACTATTATTGATGGGGTTGAATACTACGTGTTAAAAGCAACCTATGATGAGTCTGTTGGAAACGATACTTGGTATTTCTTCTTTGATCAAAATACTTATGCCTTAAAACAATATCAATTTTTTCATGATGAATCTAAAAATGATGGAGAATATATTTTATTAGAAGATGAATTAGAAGTAAACGGTATTAAAATGCCAAAGAATAGAAGTTGGTACTTCAACTCCAACGATCAATTTTTAGGGACTGATAAATTGAGTATTAATTAAATTAAAAAAACGATGCATTATCACCAAAAAAATAAATTAAGGATTTATACTATTATATGTTTCCTTTTCGCCTTTATTATGATTGCACAAAACACGAAAGATCTAATAGGTAAATGGGACTTAGAGGTAAATATAAATGGAAAATTATTTCCATCTTGGCTTCAGGTTAAACAATCTGGGACTAAAGCTTTAGTTGGCTACTTCGTAGCTCATAATGGGAGCGTAAGACCAATTTCTGAGATATTTTTTCATAATGGAATAATAGACTTTAGTATTCCTCCTCAATTTGACGGTTATAACGATATGCATTTCCAAGGAGTATTATCTGAAGGTATTTTAAAGGGATTTATTTTGAGTAGCGAAGGTGGGTCTCATTCATTTAGCGGTTTTCCAGCTCCAAAGCTTAATCGAAATACTGAAGTAAAATGGGGAAAAGCTAATTCTATATTTAATGGAAATAATCTTGAAGGATGGCATTCTTCCGATGAAAAGAAAATGAATCAGTGGGAAGCAATTGATGGTATGCTAAAGAATCCTAAATCGGGAGTTAATTTAATATCTGACAAGACATATGATGATTTTAAATTACACGTTGAAGTTCGTTATCCTAAAGGAAGTAATTCTGGAATTTATCTTAGAGGACGCTATGAGGTTCAAGTAGAGGATAATTATGGTAATGATCCCGAATCAATTCTTTTTGGGGGTATTTATGGTTTTTTAACACCTAATCAAATGGCAGCAAAGCCAGCAGGTGAATGGCAAGTTTTTGATATTACATTAATAGGTAGACGAGTAAGTATAATTGCGAATGAAAAGCCAATTATAATTGATCAAATTATACCCGGTATCACCGGAGGTGCACTAGATAGTAAAGAAGCTTTACCCGGACCTATTATGCTTCAGGGTGATCACGGAATAGTTGAATACCGTAATATTTATATTCAACAACCCAAAGAGACAAAACCATAAAAAAAACTATTTTGATTTAATTAAATTAAATCTTTCTTTGTAAAACTCAATAATAGGAGGGAAGGGACCATACTTATGTTGGTCAGAAGAAAAATTGTCAGTCCATGGCCCATAGGGTGTAGAAACGGGCTTTAACTTTTTATCTGGATAGTCTAATTCTTTATTTGCTTTTTTTGGTCTAGGAAAACTATTTATATATCCTGCTACATGATAAGCTTCTTCATCTGAAAGCTTTGGATTTTCCCAGCTTGCTTGCAAGTATGGCATATTATTTTTTATAAATGCAGCAGCGGTAAGCACCCTATTCATTCCAGCACCATCGTTGTATGTATCTGATCCCCATAGTGGAGGATATTGATATCCTTTTTTGGTATCGTTATAACGAACTCCTTCACCATTTTGTCCATGACATACAATACATTCTATGGTATAAATGGACTTCCCTTTTTCCATATCAACAGCAAATGTTGGAGCTTCAATTTTTGGATATCCTTTAAAGTTTTTAGTATTTAATTTAGGTATTCCTTTGTCCAACCAATTCATATATGCAATCATTGCTTTCATTTGTGTTGCATCTTCTGGAATTGCTTTACCATTCATACTTCTTTCCATACATCCATTTATGCGTTCTACAAGAGTTCCTTGTTTATTAGCTCTTCCGCCAAATTGAGGAAAACGATCAACAATACCAATCCAAGAAGCAGCTCCTGACATGGTTCCACCATTTAAGTGACAATTTGTACATGAAAGATTATTACCGCTGTACCTTTGTTTAGGGTCTTTATTTAAAGGGCCCATATATTGAGATGAAGCATTTAGAAGTAAGAAGCCTTCTTTCACTTCGTTATCAACTACGGGATTATTTAAAACAAGTATTTCTGCATCCCAATCAACAATAATTTCTTCTGGTAAAGGCTCTGATCTCTCGTAAAAAATAATTCCAAAAAGGACAATTAACATTAATGAAAATAATGCAATCACTAAAGCCAATAGTCTTCTGACAAGATTTTGGAATACTTTCATGTTTTAGAAATAAAACTACATATGAAGATAATACTTTCTAAGATTTTATATAACACTTAAAGTTACATTTGAAATCTAATATCGCTCGTAGTTTGGTTAATTAGATTTTATAACTTTAACTTAAGCAAATAGAAGACTCAGATTATTAATTACATTATCAATATGAAAATTAAAACCTACTTATTACTGATTATTATTCCTTTAGGATATCTTAATGCTCAAGGATGGGAAACTCCCATAATTGATGGATATGGAGAAGTGAAATATTTTGAAAAGGCTGAAATTAAACCTAACTCTAGTGTAGATTATAAATTACTATTTGATATTAAAAATGAGACAGAAAAAAGTGGAATAAACAAAGGGCTTTGGGTTATTGCACGAACACTTAATATGCTATCATTAGGAAAAGTTCCAAGTAGAAATATTAAAATAGTTGCATCGATTCATGGTGATGCTTCTTTCTTGACTTTAAATAATGAAGCCTACCAAAAAAAATTTGGTAAACCTAATCCAAACTTGGATATAATTGACAAATTAAGAGCAAATGGAGTAAATCTTTTTGTTTGTTCTCAGGCTACTGCTTCCAGAAATATTGATTATGAATCTATTAACAAAAAAGTCACTCCAGCTTTGTCAGGTTTAAACGTTTTGGCTACATATCAATTAGAAGGTTATGTTTATATGCCTTATTAACAGTACATATTTATATTAACTTTTACTACAACATCAATTCCTAGTTCAGGTTTAAAATCTATATTTTATTCTAAACGTACATTACTTAATCCTATATCAACACCCTTTTTAGCTTTAATTATTAATGCAGAAGTAATTTTAGACATGTCTATTCCTAATTTCTCAAAAGAGCTTAAGCTAATTCTATATTCTTTCCAGTCTCCACTTATTTTAAAATCTAATGTTTTATTGCATCTGTCAATATCGTCACATTGACCAATTTGTACAATAGCATCTGCACCAACAAATGTTTTTGCATTAAAAGCTAATTTCATAGCACCATTGGATTGTCTTGCCATATCATCTGGCTTAATTGAGGAAATTTGAAAATAATCCTCATCGGACTGGGTCCAATTAATTCGTAAAGCATCTTCTTGAGCCATATGATCAGTTTTACTTACAATCAAACCACCAACTGAGGTTGGAAAGCTAGAAATTTGCTTAACTAAATTTCCTGATTTTAGAAATAATGACCAGGGTGCAACAGCAGCTCCTTTATTGAAGAATTCCCCTGATGAAGGTACTTCACTATTTTCTAAACCTGATTTCTCAGGCAATGATTCTAAGTTTTCTGAGCTAGCATAACTAAGTCCATATCCCAATTTAAATAAAGCTTTATTTTTTTCTGAAACTACTGCACTTGCTGGCCATGAAAAAGATAGTTTACCCGTGAAATCAAATGATGGATCTCTTCTGAATAATAGATCAGAAATACCTCCACCCTCGCTTCCAGGCAACCAAGCGGCCACAAATGCATCAGAATTATTAATTTCTGGATTAGTCCACAATGGCCGTCCGGATAAGAACACAGATATTACAGGAATTCCTTTGTTTTTATAAGCAGCTAATTTATTAACGTCAAACCCGTTGGGAATAAAATCAAGATTCTCACGATCTCCTTGAAATTCTGCATATGGATTTTCCCCATATATAGCAATCACAACATCAGCTTCCAAAGAAGTATCACCATTAGGAGAAAAAATTACTTTCCCACCAGCATCAGAGACTACTTCTTCAATACCATTTAATATAGATTCTCCATTAGGAAACTCATCATTGTCATGACCTGTTCCTTGCCAAGAAAGTGTCCATCCTCCACTAGCTTTAGAAATACTTGCAGCACCATCTCCAACAACTAGGATTGTTTTAGAAGCATTTATAGGTAATACTTGATTGTTATTCTTTAGTAGTACCATAGATTCTCTAACAGCTTGTCGTGCGATAGATCTGTTTTCCGGTAACCCTAAAATATTTTCGTCACCAGCATTTGTCCTGGAACTAGGTACTCCTTTCTCAAAAATTCCTGATGCTAGTTTTACTCTAAGTATGCGACGTACGGCATCGTTTAAACGCTCCATTGAAATGGTACCATTTTTTACCTGTTGTAAAGTACTTGCATATAGGCCTTTCCAGCTATCTGGTGCCATATACATGTCCAATCCAGCATTTAAAGATTGTGCACAATCTGTATTCTTACATCCTGGTACTTGACCATGACCATTCCAGTCGCCAATTACAAACCCCTTAAAGCCCATCTTTCCTTTTAATACATTGGTTAGCAATTCTTTATCACCGTGTAATTTTCTTCCTTGCCAACTAGAGAATGAAGCCATAACTGTTTGAACACCAGCAGGAATAGCACTATAATATCCTGCTGCATGAACCTTACTCAGCTCATCCTCACTAATTAAAGCATCACCCTGATCTGCTCCATTTTGAGTTGCACCATCAGCTAAGAAATGTTTTGCGCTTGAAATTACTTTTCCATCACTCATAAAATCATCTGATCCAAATTTTCCTTGTAGTCCAATTACTATTCGTCCTCCATATGACTGAACAATATCAGGATCTTCAGAAAACCCTTCATAGCTTCTTCCCCATCTTAGATCCCTTGGCACAGCTAGGGTGGGGGCAAACGTCCAATCGTGTCCAGATATAGTTAATTCGTGAGCAGTAACACCGGCAATTTGTTCTATTAAATCTGGATTATTCATAGCTCCCAACCCAATATTATGTGGAAAAATGATAGCACCTTTAAGGTTTGCATGCCCATGTACTGCATCAATTCCCCAAATAATAGGAATAGCTATTTCAACTCCCTCATTGTCAATTGATGCATTGTAATATTTATCAGCCATTTCAAGCCAATTTTTTGTTTCAGCATATGGCAGTGGGCCTGGAGCTGAATTTCCTCCACTCAAAACAGAGCCAAGTCTATATTCTTTTACTTCTTCGGGAGTTACAGAGTCAGAATCGCCCTGAATTACTTGCCCTACTTTTTGTTCTAAAGTAAGTTTAGGAAGCATTTCATCAATCTGAGATTCAATATCAATAGATAAAGGGAGAGGATCTATTATTGGCCATAAATCATTATTTTTTTGTTGATTACATCCTGTAAGGATAAATATGAAGAAGGAAGCAAGACCAAAATGAACTGGAAATTTAATTTTTTCCATTTTTTTTATATTTTTTGTTTAATAATGATTAGTTCTCAGAAGTGCCCAAATATAAGAATTTTGAATTTGCTAATGATTACTTAAAAGTTTAATGAAAATTAAATTTTTACTCAAAAAAAATAATAATATATTAATGAATTAAATAAGTAATTCATAAACAAGTGTTAGAACATGCAAAATAATAGAAGAAAATTTTTAAAAAAAACAGCTTCAGCATTTTTGGGAATAACAATTATTCCAAGAAATGTGATTGGAAAGGGTTTTACTGCACCAAGCGATAGATTTAATATTGGTGTTATTGGATTAGGGGCTCAAAGCGGTGGTCTTATTGAGCGAATGTCAAAAATTCCAGAAGCTAGAGTTGTTGCTGGTTGTGATATTCATCAAAAAAGATTAAATAGATTTAGCAAATTAATAGCGGATCAATATAAAAAATATGGAATTAAAGGAACTGCATCAGTATATGAGGATTTTGACAAACTAATTGAAAATTCAAATATTGATGGAGTTGTTGTGAGTACTCCTGATCATTGGCATGCAATCCCTTCTATTAATGCGATGAAAGCTGGAAAGCATGTTTATTGTGAAAAACCAATGTCTCATACCATTAACGAGGGTAGAGCTATGGAAGAGACAGCTCGAAAATACAACCGTGTTTTACAAACGGGTAGTATGCAACGCTCGAGATCTGATTTTAGAAAAGCCTGTGAGTTAATAAGAAATGGATATCTTGGGAAAATTGAAAAAGTTTGGATTGAAGTAGGCAATCCCTCTGCTGCTTGTAATCTTCCATTCCAAGAAACCCCAGATTATTTAGACTGGGACCGATGGTTGGGACCAGCACCGGCAAGATCTTATCATGATATTATTGTTGAGACCGGTTGGTTTCCAAACTGGAGATGGTATAGAGAGTATGGAGGTGGTATACTCTCTGATTGGGGTGCCCACATGTTTGATATAGTTCAATGGGCTCTTGGAATGGATAACTCTGGACCTGTTAAATATGAGGCACCCATTGAGCCTACTGCATCTAGGGGGCTTAAGATGTATTATGATAATGGTATTGAAGTTGAACATAAAAATTTTGGACGTGGATTTGCAATTCGTTTTTTTGGAACAAAGGGAACCCTTGATATAAGTCGTAGCTTTTTTGAAACTACCCCAAAAGAATTAGTTAATATTAAATTGAAACCAACAGATATAAGACTTTATATTTCTGAAAGTCATGAAAATGATTGGATAACTTCTGCTAAAAGTGGCTCAAAGCCAATTTGTGATGCCGAAGTTGGCCACAGAACAGCAACAGTTTGTCATATTGCAAATTTAGCTTATGAATATAGAAGGCCCTTAAATTGGGATCCTGTAAAAGAAGAGTTTGTTGACGATTTTGAAGCAAATCTAAGAAGAGGAAAACGCTATAGAAAACCGTATGAATTAAGACTGTAGAATAATGAATTCAAAGAAAATAGGTCTTTTTTTAGGGCCTTTATTATTTATTCTGATAAGGCTTTTTTTAAATTCTGATGGATTATCGGATGAAGCTAATGCAGTTTTAGCATCAACATTATGGATAGCTGTTTGGTGGATAACTGAGGCTATTCCGATTGCTGTTACCTCTTTATTACCAATAATACTTTTTCCATTATCTGGGGCGTTACCTCTTGCCGAAACTTCTTCTTCTTTTGGTCATCGTTATGTTTTTCTATATATGGGCGGATTTATTTTAGCCCTTGCAATAGAAAAATGGAATTTGCACAAACGAATTGCACTTAATATTATTAAGTTGATTGGAACAGATGTAAGAAAAATCATATTGGGTTTTATGCTTGCTACAGCTTTTCTGTCCATGTGGATCTCTAATACAGCAACTGCAGTAATGATGCTTCCTATTGGGATTGCTATAATCAAGCAAATGAAAGACTTGAAGAGTATTCCCGATCAAGAGAATCTTATATTTGGAAAAGCTTTAATGCTTTCAATCGCATTTAGTGCTTCTGTAGGAGGAATTGCAACTTTAATAGGAACTCCACCCAATTTAGTCTTCGCAGGGATTATTCAGGAATTATATGGTATTGAAATAAGTTTCTTGAAGTGGATTATTTTTGGACTCCCTATTTCTATAATACTATTAACTATCTCGTGGATTTATTTAACACGAGTGGCATTCAAGTTCTCTCAAATTAATTTTGATGTAGGAATGGTAGAAATTAAAAAGCAATTGACAGAATTAGGTGAAATACGTTATGAAGAAAAAATAGTTTTAGTTGTTTTTGTAATTACTGGAGCTGCATGGATTTCAAGGACATTTTTTTTAAATTTATTTTTACCAAGTCTAGATGATTCAATGATTGCTTTGATGTCAGGTATTTCTTTGTTTTTATTAAGTACAGGGAAAAAAAATAATGATGAGAAGATTATGCACTGGGAAGATGCAGTCAAATTACCATGGGGAATATTGCTTCTTTTTGGTGGTGGTTTAGCCATTGCTGCAGGTTTTCAGTCCAGTGGATTAGCTAGTTGGATCGCTGAAAATTTTACCCAACTTAGTGGTTTTTCATTATTCATCATTTTATTAGTGGTTATTGCAGCAGTAAATTTTTTAACTGAAATAACTTCAAATATAGCAACTACTGCTATGTTACTTCCGATTTTAGCACCCACAGCTTTAATTCTTGGAGTTCATCCTTACATACTTATGGTAGGTGCAACACTATCTGCATCATGTGCTTTTATGCTCCCTGTAGCAACGCCTCCAAATGCTGTAGTTTTTGGATCTAACTATTTAAAAATATCAGATATGGTAAGGGTAGGTATATTAATGAATATTATATCAATAATTATTATTTTCACAATGGTTTATTTCTTTCTCCCTGTTTTATGGAATTTTGATGCATTTAATTACCCTTTTAAATAGTAATAAAATTTATATTCGCTAGATGAAAAAAATAATCCAAATTTTATTACTTATTATTGTTTTTTCTTGTTCTAAAGAAGAGGTTATAAATGACTCTATTAATACTCCTTCAACTGAAGACCCATCATACACGTTATGGAGTGGGAATATTAAAACATTTACTAAAAATGATGATGTAGATCCTAATATTGCTGAAAATCAAGATCGTCTTACACCTAGTGTTTGGATCACTAGAGATAATGATGGAGGGCAGATATATAATACTGCAAAAGAAAGTTCTGCAGATAAATCAAACAGCCCTATTGGAACAGAATGGGCAATTGGAAGTATAGATCAGTTAAGCACATTAAAATTTGATAGCTTTAGGTCTACAGTTGATAAACCAAAGGATGTAATTGATAAAGAATTAGTGTTACATTTATTAGAAGATGACATTTATCTAACTGTGAAATTCAAGTCATGGTCTCAGGGTAAAAAAGGGGGTTTTTCCTATGAAAGAAGCACTCCCTAAAATTTAAATGCTTGCTTACAGGTTGAGTTAAATAATTAAAATTAAAAATAGGTCAACCAGGCATACTTTTTCTATAGGTGTTTTATATTTACAAAAAAATTAAGACAAATGAAAGCACATACTGTAAGTTTAATAAATTCTTTAGTATTAGTAACAATGGGATTATGGGGTTATCTTGATTCAGATTCAAGACCTATCACTGCACTTATACCCGTTATTGTTGGTGTAATTTTACTAATAATTAATAGTGGGGTTAAAAAGGAAAATAAAATTGCCGCACACATTGCAGTCTTATTAACATTATTAATAATAATTGGATTAGTAAGACCTTTTTTAGGGACTTTAGAAAGGGGAAATATTACTGGAATTTTAAGAGTATCTCTAATGATTTTAACTTCATTATGGGCATTGATTACATTTATTCAAAGTTTTATTTCAGCGAGAAAAAATAAAAGTAAATAACAATTAATTTTTTTCGATAGAAATTACTTTACTGTAAAGTTTTAATTCGATCAATAAATAGATTAAGGAAACATCGTTTTTAATTTCGGAAACAATTCAGTGGTAATCTGTTTTATTAATTCCGTTATTTTTTGACTTGATGAATTCCATTAATTTTATATTTATTACATATCAATTAAAAAATGAAGTTACTAGACACAATTAGATCGCGACGTTCCATTATGCCAAGTCAGTACAATGATACGCCATTAAATGATGAACAGATTAACTTAATTCTTGAAGCTGCAAATTGGGCTCCAACCCATAGAAAAACAGAGCCCTGGCGGTTTAAAGTTTTAAAAGGAAAATCAAAAAATAATCTTGGAGAGTTTTTAGCTGAAAAATACAAAGACAACAACATAAAGTTTTCTAAGTTTAAATATGATCGTATTAAAGAAAAGACAAAAAAATCTTCAGTAATAATTCTAATATGCATGCAGCGAGATCCATTAGAGTCAATACCAGAGTGGGAGGAAATTGCATCGGTGTCTATGTCAGTTCAAAATATGTGGTTAATGTGCACAAAACTTAATATTGGTTCTTACTGGAGTTCTCCAAAAATAATTGATTCTATCCATGAATTTACAAATCTAAATAAAGGGGAAAAGTGTCTTGGTATATTTTACATGGGTAATTATGATAAAGAAATTAACACTAGAACTCCTAGGCCAATTGAAGATAAAGTCATCTGGTTAGATTAGGGAAATTTAATCCAATACCAAATTTAAAAATCTCTTTTAGTGGAAAGATTTACAATTAGATAATTAATCATCTAGGCTGTAGTTTGATAAAAAGTCCCACAAAAGTTGATTTGGATTAATACCCCCTATGTCTTCACTAAACCAAACATGTCCTCCTTTTCTTCCTGATGAACTATTAATTTTGTAGAGTACGAAAGAGCTACCATCATTTCCACCAGTATAATCGTACCGAGTTACTCTACCATCATTGAGCTCCGTGGTTATTTGGCTTGAGTTCGGAATGCCATTAAAATTATTCCAGGAATTAATTACATCAGGAACAGCTTGATAATCTCGATTTCCTTCATAAGGTAATATATTGTCTTCCGTGCTATGAAAGTGAATTATTGAGGTAGAAATATTCGGAGTTTCGCAATCTCCAGATATACTAATTCCTGACATGATACCAACAGCTGCGATAAAGTCTGCACCTAAACAAGCAAGGCTATACGACATCATTCCACCATTGGAAAAACCCACCGCATAGACACGATTTTTGTCAAGATTATAGATGCTGGCAATTTCTGAAATAAGCTCTTTCGTAAAATAGACATCGTTCTGTCTGATATTTTCAATTCCATTATCTCCTGGTGTCCAATAAGTTGATCCTTTTGGTCCAATAACTGCTTGAGGATAGACTACAATAAAGTTATTTTCGTTTGCAGTAGTATTCAATCCATTATATTCACCTATATTTTGAGCGTAATCTGAAGCATTACCACCAAAACCGTGAAAATTAATCATTAAAGGCGTGGGCTTATCCTCTTGATATGAGGAGGGAATATAAATTACATAACTTCTTGTTTCACCATTTCGGAGAATGGTTTGAATCTCCGCGCTAGGTTGGGTGTCTTTGATTGTTTGTTGTGATATTTTGACATCATTGACGCATCCAATCATTAACATTACCGCAATAACTGAAATTACTCCTTTTCCATAAATTAATTTTATAAAAATAGTCTGATTCATAATTTAATCAATCAAGATAAATTTAAGATTTTCAATTATATGATTAAGCTTTTAAAATGAATTAGTTGGATTATAAAATTTTCTATATAAAACCAATAATAACCCCTATAAATAATAGGGGTTTAATAGTATAATGGTGGAGTCGGCGGTTCCACAACCTACCACCTCTACAATCTCAATAAAATACAGACATTAGAGTTAAAATACCAATAAATATTGGGTTTAAGGGCAAATATAACATAGACATCCAGAGACAAAGGAAGACACAAAAAGTCAAATACAGACCATATAGAGGAGGCAAAAGAGGAGGCATTTAGCATTTTACTCTTATATTAGCGGTATGGAACTACTTTTTAAGCAACGAACAGGAGATAGTAAGAATACTGAAAAAAGTATTATAGCCTATTTTAACGGAAAGAATAAGCCCCAAATATCTACAAAGATTAAGGTTAAGCCCTCAAACTTCTTAAATCAAAAAGTTGTAAAGATTTACGATAAGCATAGGATAAACGCCCTATTAGACAGAATGAGGCTATTATTCAAGGAAGAGCAGATAGAATACAAAAGAAAGGGACTACCATTAGATAAGGCAGTTCTAACAAGAGTTGTAAATGAAGCATTAGGGATTACAGAGGTTAAGGAAGGTGAGATTAAGTTATATACAGAGTATGTCCCCCTGTATATGAAGAGATTAGATAAAATGAAAAATAATAGTGGGGAAATAGGATTAACCAAACAAACTCAAAAAACATATAAGTCAAATATAAACTGCTATAATAGATATGAAAAATGGAGAGTTGAGAACGGATACTCACCGATGAGCCTACAATATGGAACCATAGAAGATATGGAAGCCTACCAAGATTATTTAGAGGATGAAATGGAATATTCAGCCGACACTATTAACAAAAGAATAGGTATGGTAGTTGCTGTGAGCAGACACGCAAAAAAGCGAAAGCACAAAGTAAGCGAGGATATAACCGAATACGATGTTCCATCAAAACAACCCAGAAAAAGAGAGGACATAGTTTTTTTAAGTAATGAAGAGGTAGAACTCATTACTACACCAATAGAAGATTTACCAGACTATCTACTCAACACCCAAAGAATAGTTATTCTACAAATAGCAACAGGGCAGAGAATAAGCGACACGATGAACTACACCTCCTCCACATTTACAGAAAATGAGGGAGAGATTACAGGGCGTATAAGACAGCAAAAAACCAATAGAGAGATAAGTATTCCAATAGTAGGAGAAAGGGCAGTAGGGGTAGTGAAAACAGGGCTATTCAGGGCTATATCACACCAGAAATACAATGATTACATAAAAGAGTTAGGCAAGAGAGCGGGGATAAACACAATCACTAAATCAAAGATGGTTGTTGATAAAAGATTAAAAGAGGTTGAGACTGAAAAATACAAACTGATTACCAGCCACACATTTCGTCGCACAGCGTTGAGTTTATGTTTTTTAGCAGGAATACCAGAGTATCACATTCTCAATATATCAGGGCATTCAAGGGTAAATATGCTGTATAGGTATTTAGGGAGAGATGAGGGAGGAGAACAAAGAACCAAAGAGTTGAGAGAAATGATGCTAAAAGCATTTGAATAGTGCTAAATAAACACAGGAACTAAAAGCGATGCTGAAAGGAGGTTAGAAATGACGCCTCAAAAAGACCCTAAAAAGGTAAATCACTCATTATTAATACATAACGATACACTCATTTACACAAACTCTGTGATATTTATATGTAAGACAATCGTAGAATGACTAACAATCTTCTGTGATTATCAAAACATATTAATAACAAGTAAAGGAGGAGGTAATATTCCTATAAGGATTTACTCTATCCACTACACAATACACACAAGTAATGTTAGCAGTAAGCATCAAGAGAAGACACAGGGGAGCCAAAGCAGGAAAGAGTATCTGGGACAAGGGAATGTATAAGAAACAACTACTGAAAGACCTATTTAGATTAGCATTTAAGATAGACAGAGTAACCCCAACAGACACTGAAATGATCCCTGAAAAGAATAAGGATAATCAATACCACCACGCACATCTTCTAGTAAGAAATAAGGCTATTCAGGAGACCGCTGATGAACTATTAAAGCACGTAGAGGGAAGTAGTTATAAAATAGAATATCGTTGGAATGAACGCCTCAAAAGAGATGTTAAGTATTATAAAAGCATAGATGGAAAATCAGGCGAAATCTATTATACAGAAATAAATAACGAAAAAGGTTGGTTAGATTATATAGGCAAGACAGAAACCTCCTCAGGAGAAAAACACATATTTATAAGTAATAAGGAACATTAATCAACAGCATCACACAATATGGAGGTCAAAAGATAACTAAGTTTAGTAACCATCATTTGGAATCGGCTTGTATGACTCTGAATTATCATCCTTTTCACAAGATGAAATTGAAAATAAAACAAGAACTAACAGGATTAAAAATTTTTTCATTTAATTTAATTTATTCTAAAATACTAATTACATCTAAATCACACAATATGGAGGTAGCAAACATTACAAAGAACGATTTAATAGAAACATACGCCATCAGTTTAAGTAAGATAGATAAGGACATTAAGTCAAAAAAGTTAAGTTATATTAAAATAGGAAGAGCAGTAAGGTTTAGACAACAGGACATAGAGAACTACATTACGCCATCTACATCAGTAATACAATAAACAACCTATCTGTAATACACTCAACCAACACCCCTAACCACTTCTTTCAGGAGAAAGGCAAAATCATATCAAATGAAAAAAAGAAATAATGTATTAATATCAAAAAAAGGTATAAGGATTAAGCATCTGGATAGCCTCATTCACAATATCCTGTTTAAGCCTAAATACAGAAGGGTTGAAAAAAAAGATTTGTGATGAAACAATAGATTTATTACATTTATTAAAAACATTAGATGAAATATTTTATATCAGCACTAACACTATTTTTTACACTATCATTATCAGCACAAATAGGTAAATCAAAAGAAAATACCAAATGGACTTCAGTAGGTGTAGCAGACAAACTTGTTGGAACTCCTAAACTATCTAAAGTAGAGAATGGTAATCTTTATGATTTATATTATAAAAACTTTGAGTATCCTAATATTGATGATATGAAACATCTATTCTTTGAGGCTACACCTGAAGAACTTGACTATCTCTACAATGAGTTTGCTTCTGTTTTTGAATCAAAGAGTAAGGATATGAAGAATATTCAAGTAGGCAACGCAACAATATACTATAATAGGATTGCTTCATCAATAAGAATGTCTATAGACTACGAGGCTGCCTCTGGTGAAACATCAGGCTGGTTTTTTTGTCAAAAAAGAAGTTAGCGAAACTTTTTGGGAAAAAATAAGCTAAAAGTCTGTTTAGAAAACTATACTTTTTATCACCAACAACTTCATATAGTATTAAAGTAGTTCAGGGCTATTTTTCATAGAGAAAAGTAAAAATCAGTCACAGGAGAAATATATACTGACTTTTATTTTATTACTTTTATTTAGCTCAAAACCAACACAATGAAAAATATATATTTCACTTCAGTTTTTTTAATCTCAATCTTTACATTCTCACAAGATAACTCTAAATATCCATCAGGTTATATTCCTGTTAAGTCTCTAAACGAGTTGAACGGAAACTGGAAATATGGAAGTGATTTACTAAAAATAAATACAAGTGCTAAATCCATTCAGTTCAATGATGGGATGAAACTTTACTTGGACCACAACAAACTACCTGCATATAATCAGTTTTATATTTATGGTAGGGTTGGAAATGCAGACGGAACACAAAAGGAGATACTAAAGTAAT
The DNA here is from genome assembly GCA_943842245.1 of uncultured Flavobacteriaceae bacterium. GTDB lineage: Bacteria > Bacteroidota > Bacteroidia > Flavobacteriales > Flavobacteriaceae > MS024-2A. The sequence goes on along the minus strand of CALTAJ010000001.1, from coordinate 747 downwards.
GATACGACAGATTAAGTATGATGATTGGGAGCTGTTACTTGAGTGGAGAAACCATCCATCAGTGCGTGAAGCATCAATATCAACATCTATTATCGATGTAAAAGAACATAAGTCCTACATTAAACATTTAGTAGACAGAGATGATAGAGTACAGTATCTTTATGTTATTGATGGAATAGAAGCCGGATACATTAGAGCAGACTATAACGAAGATGGAACAGAGTTATCTTACGTAATCAATCCAAGACAACAAGGAAAAGGTTATGGTAAACGTATGATGGCTGAGTATTTAAAAGCATCACCTGGTAGTTACTACTTACACATTAAAGAATCTAACATAGCATCTCTAAAATTAGCAGAGGCAAACGGGTTTATATTAGAAAGTAAAAAAGGGGATTTAATAAAACTAAGAAGAAACATGACAGACTTAGAGATTATAGATGCAGTAGAAGCTGCTAGAAAAGGGAACAATACAAACTGGATGGACTTAGTTAGGTTAGCCTTTGAGGTAGCTCCAGAAAGAGCACGTCCTATATTCGCTAAGATAAATAGAGGTGATGGGGAGATCAGCAAGCTGTTAGATAAGTTAGCACAGAATGGCTAAAGACATATCCCTTGTAGTACAGTCAAGGTTAGGCAGCAGAAATAAAGGAAAAGATTTCAGGAACTTATACTGTAAATATTGGGTCATCTAAATCTGAAGGTTCAATCAAATCAGCTATAGACCAATCCAAAAAACAAGCTTGG